>NZ_JBFAHL010000016.1:136440-230760 GCF_040654155.1 Amycolatopsis sp. NPDC050768 | reverse complement strand
ATGAACAGCGTGATGAGGCTGCGCACGCGGAACACGCGTTCGCGCGCGGTCAGCGTGACGATCGACGTGATCAGCTTGCGGTACGAGACCGACGGTCGGTCCGGCAGCTCCGGCGGCAACTTGACACCGAGGACGAGGGCCACTCCGAGCATCAGCAGGGCGGAGACGACGAAGACCGAGCGCCAGCCGAATGCGTCGGCGAGCAGGCCCGCCACGGTTCGCGCGAGCAGGATGCCGATGACGACGCCGCTGGTCACGATGCCGAGGACCCGGCCCCGCGATTCAGGGCTGCTCAGCACGGCCGAGTAGGCGATGATGACCTGCTGCACCACGGTCGCCAGTCCGACGACACCGCTGGCGATGAAGAACGTCACCGGCCCCGGTGAGACGGCCACGGCGACCAGGGCCACCGCCGCGATCACCGACCCGATCGGAATGAGGACCCGCCGGTTGAGCAGGTCGCCGAGCGGCACGATGAAGATCAGTCCGGCGAAGTAGCCGATCTGGGTCACGGTCGACACGAACCCCAGCCCGGCCGGCCCGACCCCGAGGTCGTTCCCGATCTCCTCCAGCAACGGCTGGGCGTAGTAGATGTTGGCGACTGCGATCCCGCAGACAACGGCCAGCAGGACCGCGAACTTGGTGCTGATGCCGGGCGGTGGTTCGCCGGGCGTTTCCCGGACGTCGAGTGAACTCATGGCTCTTCCTTGGGGCTGGGTGCGACTCGGGCTGAGCGGATCGGGGCGATTGGCGAGCGGTGGTGAATTGCAACCGGATTCGCGATCGGTGCGACAGGCTCAGTTCTCACGCTAGGTCAAAATGGATCAGGAGTATGGTCCATTTACATGTCGGGAACACGGGCCAATTCGCCGGAGGAAAAGCGGTCCGCCGAGGGTCTCGGCGCTGATCTGTACCTGGATCACCTGGACCTTCGCGGTCGCCACGGCGTGCGCACTTCGCTCATGGACGCCCTGCGCGAGGCCGTCCGCACGGGCCGCCTCGTGCCCGGCGCGCAGTTGCCGTCGTCGCGGACGCTGGCGGCTGATCTGTCGATCGCGCGCAACACCGTGGCCGACGCGTACGCCGAGCTCGTGGCCGAAGGCTGGCTCACCGCGCGGCAGGGTTCGGGCACGCGCGTCGCCCGCCGGGCGGAGCCCCGTCGTGCGCCGACGCCCGGCTCGGACCGCGTCGCGCTCCGCCGGCCGACGCCGATTCGCACGTCGGACACGCGGTTCAGCCTGCTGCCCGGCAACCCGGACCTGGCGAGTTTCCCGCGCGCGCAGTGGCTGGCGGCGTCCCGGCGCGCGATCATGGCCGCGCCGCACGAAGCTCTCGGCTACGGCGACCCGCGCGGCCGCGTCGAACTCCGCACGGCGCTCGCCGACTACCTCGCGCGCGCCCGCGGCGTTTACGCGTCGCCCGAGCGCATCGTGATCTGCGCGGGGTTCGTCCATGGGCTGCGCCTGATCGGCAGCGTGCTGAAGGCGCGCAGCGTGCGGACCGTCGCCGTCGAGACCTACGGCGTGCCCCAGTACTACGACCTGCTCACCGAAACCGGCCTGCAGACGCCGGCTCTGCCCCTCGACGAGGACGGCACGCGGATCGAGGAACTCGCCTCCCTCGACGCGGGTGCGGTCCTGCTCACGCCAGCGCACCAGTACCCGACCGGCGGTGCGTTGCGTCCGGACCGCCGGGCCGCCGTCATCGACTGGGCGCGGGCGACCGGGGGTTTGGTGCTCGAGGACGACTACGACGGCGAGTTCCGGTACGACCGCCAGCCCATTGGTGCGCTGCAAGGCCTTGACCCCGATCGGGTCGTCTATTTCGGCACCGCGAGCAAATCGCTCGCGCCCGGGCTGCGCATCGGGTGGATGATGCTACCCCGGTCGGTGACGCAGGGCGTGATCGCCGCCAAGGGCCACGTGGACTGGGCACCCGGGTCCTTCGACCAGCTGACGCTCGCCGAGTTCCTCACGTCCGGCGACTACGACCGGCACGTGCGGGCGATGCGGCTGCGCTACCGGCGCCGCCGTGACCAGCTGGTCGCGGCGGTCGCGGAGCAGGCGCCAGGGATTCGCGTGTCGGGGATCGCGGCGGGTCTTCACGCGGTGCTCGACCTCCCGCCGGGCACCGAGCGGTCGGTGATCGCCGCGGGTGCCCGGGTGGGTGTCGCTCTCGACGGGCTGGGGGACTTCGCGCACCCGTCAGTGCGGGAGTCCCATCCGGACGATGCGGGGGAGCGACCGGTGCCGCGCGATGACGGGCTCGTCGTGGGCTACGCCACCCCGTCCGACAGTGCGTGGGCGGGCGCGCTCGCCGCGCTGTGCCAGGTGCTGCCTCGCTGAGCTACAGCGTGGCGAGGACCTGGGCGAGCCCGTCTTCGTGGACGGTTCCGGTCAGTTCGCCGGCGGCCGCGATCAGCTCGGCGGGCGACTGTCCCATCGCGACGCCGCGACCGCGCTCGGCCGCCCAGGCGAGCAGTTCGAGGTCGTTGTGGCCGTCGCCGACGGCCAGGACCCGCTCGCGGGGGACGCCGAGCTCGGCGCGTACGCCTTCAGCCGCCCTGGCCTTGTTGACGCCCTCGGCGGCGAGGTCGAGCCACGGTGTGCAGCCGACGGCGAAACTCACCCGCCGCAGGCTCATTTTCCCCACCACGGAAAGGAAATCGGTCATGTCGTGGCCGGGCGCGAACGCGACGACGCGGGTCGCGGGATGGCCCAAAAGGTCCTCGAACGCCACCTGTACCGGCTCGTCGTCGAATCCGGTCGTGCCGAACGGGAAGGGTTCCGTGAGGCGGTAACGACCGTGGTTGTCCTCGGCGGCGAAGCGGGCGTCGGGCAGATGTGCGCGGATCGACCGGAGCACGTCGGCCGGGTCGAAGGACTCCACCCGGCCGCGCCGGTAGCCGCCTGGGACGTCCAGATCCCGGTGTAGGGTCACCGCTCCGTTGGCGCACACCAGGAACTGCGGGGTGATGCCGAGACGGTCGAGCAGCGGGACGGTGGTCGCTGCGGAGCGGCCGGTGGTGAGCACCACATGGTGCCCGGCGGCATCGAGCCGGTGGACCTGCGTGAGCACCGCGTCGCTCACGGACCCGTCTTCGCGCAGCAGGGTCCCGTCGATGTCCAGGGCGACGAGCCATGCCGGTGTGGAGGTGCTGCGTGCGACCCACCGCCGGAAGTCCACAACGGACAGTTCGAGCAGCTGGTCCAGGTTGGCCACTTCGCCTGCGGGGTGGGCAGCGGCGTACGCGGCGGCGACCACCGCGCCGATCGACTGCCCTACCAGCCGCGGCCGATGCCCCGGCGCGACCGCCTCGACGACGGCGTGCAAGTCGTCTGCGAGGGTGAGGACGTCGTGGGCAGCCGGCCGTGGCAGATCGACGTGGATCACGCGAAAGTGGCTCTCGAGCCTGAGCCGGTCCCACGATCGACGGTTTTCACCGGGTACGTGCAGGGCGACGAGGAGGGTGCCGGTGCCACTCACGGCGAAATCGAGCAGCACGGGGTACGTCTGGTTCATCCCGTGATTCCTTCTTGGAGTCGGTGCTGAATTCGGGCGCGGCCTGTTTCGGTCGGCGGGCCTCGGTCTTCCCACTGTAAGGGCAGCCGGTGGCATGTCCACTGTGCACTGGCTCATACCGGACGCGGCCGTGAGTGGCCCACCGCCCCGGCCGGGAAATGGACCAGGTGTGCGGGATTGTGGCCCGTAGCGTGGCTGTCATGACGACGAATCACATACGCCTCCCGGAGCACGCTCCACGCCTCGACTGGATGAAGCTGGCCCCAGACGTGTTCAAGGCGATGCTGCGCCTGGACACCGCGGCGAAGAAGAACCTCGACCCCGACCTGGTCAACCTGGTCAAGATCCGCGCGTCGCAGCTCAACCACTGCGCTTTCTGCCTCGACATGCACAGCAAGGACGCCCTGGCCACTGGTGAATCCGCGGAACGGATCCTGCAACTGGACGCGTGGGCGGAATCGCGGCACTTCTACACCGCACGGGAAATCGCGGCGATCGAACTCACCGAGGCGATCACCGTGATCACCGACGGATTCGTCCCGAACGACGTGTACGCGAAGGCGGCGAAGGAGTTCGACGAAACCGAACTCGCCCACCTCATCGCGGCCATCACCACCATCAACGCGTTCAACCGCTTCGGCGTGTCGACTCGCATGGTGCCCGGCCACTACACGCCGAACGCCTGACGCGAAAACGACCGCACCGCCCCGGTGCGGACTGCGTGTACCCGCTGCGGGCGCCGGCGAACTCGCCGTAGGACTGCGCGGCTGATCAGCGGCCACGGTGCCGGGAAATTCCCGGTTCCCGGCACGCGACCCTCGGAGGCCATCGTGAATACCGCTCCTGTCCTGCTACGCCGGTTGTCCTTCGCATACGCCGCCGACGAATTCGTGCTCACCACCGTGTTGCTGTTCCTCACGGTGACCGAGGTCCGGTGGCTGCGTGATCCGGGAGGCACGCTTTACATCGCCAACTTGCCCCGCGCGCTGGCCGTGATCGGGGTACTCAGCGGGGCGATGCTCATCGGACTCATGCTGAGCCCGCTCGGCAGGCGCAGCGGGGGACACATGAACCCCGCCGTGACGGTCGCACTGTGGCTGATGAACGACTTCCCGGGGCGTCGCGTCGCGCCGTATGTGCTCGCCCAGCTCACGGGTTCGGTGGCGGGCGCCGCCCTCGGGCGGCTGGCGTGGGGGCAGGTGGTCACCCACCCGCAGATCGCGATTGCCGCGATCAGCCCCGCGCCCGGCTGGCAGCCCGCTTCCGTCTTCCTCGCGGAAGCGGGCTTCATGGCCCTCTTGATGCTCGTGGTTGGAAGCTTCTCCGGTCACGCCCGCCTGATTCCGTACGTCATCGGGCTGTCGGTCGGCCTGGTGATCGCACTCCTCGGGCCGCGCAGCGGTGGTTCGCTCAACCCGGCCCGCCAGCTCGGGCCGGCCATCCTCAGCGGACACCTCGGCGATCTGTGGATCTACCTGATCGCCCCGGTCCTGGGCGCCGTGTTCGGGGCTGTGCTCCACCGCCTGCTCCACACCCGACGCACCAGTCCACTCTGGACAGTCGTCCTCGAACCAGTCCGCGCCGGACCGTGCCGACACCGCGGATGAAGCGAAGACCAGTCACGACAACGACCACCACCCCGTTCGGCGCGCGAGCCGACCTGTCCATGAGCCTCAGGCGGATCTAGCACGGGCGGCTGGCCCCCCGGACATCCGGTCGGGCGTCACACCACCGTGTGGCGCGCGACCTGTTCCACAGTGGACAACCGGAAACCCTCAGCTCTCCAGTTCGATCGCCAGTGCGGGGCAGATCTGCGCCGCCTCGCGGACCTGGTTGTGCAGCTGTTCGGGCGGGTTCTCGTCCAGCAGCACCACGATGCCGTCGTCCTCGCGCTGGTCGAACACCTCCGGCGCCGCGAGCACGCACTGGCCCGCTCCGACGCACCGGGCCTGGTCGATGACCACCTTCATCTGTTGCGTCCTTTCGGGAACAGTCACCATGTCACGGGCAGTGAGTGCAGCCCGTAGACGACCATGTCGTGCTTGAAGTCCAGCTCCTCCAATGGCGCTGCGAGCTTGAGCGTCGGGATCCGCCGGTAGAGCGTGCTGTAGACCACCTGTAGCTCGACTCGAGCCAGCGGCTGCCCGAGACACTGGTGCACGCCGTAGCCGAACGCCACGTGGTGGCGAGCCTTGCGCGTGACATCGAGCTTGTCGGGCTCCGGGAACGCCTCGGCGTCGCGGTTCGCGACGTCCGACGCGCCGATCAACCCGTCGCCCTTGCGAATCGTCTGCCCGGCGAGCTCCATGTCCTCCAGCGCCACCCGTCGGCGTCCCGTGTGGACGATCGAGAGGTAGCGCAGCAGTTCCTCCACGGCGTTGGCCACCAGCGCCGGGTCGCCGTCTCGCACGAGGTCGAGCTGATCCGGGTGTTCCAGCAGTGCCGTGGTACCGAGCGCGATCATGTTGGCCGTGGTCTCGTGGCCGGCCACGAGCAGCAGCTGGCCCATCATCGCGACTTCGTCCGCGGTCATCTTCCCGGTGGTCACCTGCTCCACGGCGAGCCGGCTGAGCACGTCGTCGCCCGGCTCGGCCTGCTTCTCCTTCACCAGCCCGCGCAGGTAGGCCAGCAGCTCTTCCGTTCCCGACATTTGTTCATCCGGCGACGATGCCTTCGAGATCAGGATCTTGCTGACGCGGTGGAAAAACGCGCGGTCGGAGTACGGCACACCGAGCAGCTCGCAGATCACCAGCGAAGGCAGGGGCAGGGCGAAGGCCTGCACCAGGTCCACGGGCTTCGGGCCGGCCAGCAAGTCGTCGATCAGCTCGTCGACGATCTTCTGGATCCGTGGCCGCAGGCGCTCCACCTTCTTCACCATGAAGTCGGCGGTGAACAGGCGCCGTTGGGCGGCGTGTCCGGGATCGTCCATGCTGAAAAACACCTTGGCGCGCTTGCTCCTGGCGGCGATACCCGGGGACTGCTGCGGATAGCCGGGTACATCGGTGTCGGCACTGACCCGCGAGTCGGCGAGCATTGCCCGGACGTCTTCGTAGCGTGTGAACAGCCAGGGTTCGCTGCCGTCCCAGATCTTGACGTGGGACACCGGCTCGTCATGCAGTCGCCGATCGAGTTCCGGCGGCGGGTCGAACGGACAGCGGCCGCGCGACATCGGGTATTGGGGCGCGTCGGACAGAGCCTCCGACATCTCATACCTCCTACGCAGGGTAACCGAACGATTGTTCGGATAAGGACTGAGCACAGAGTAAGCAACCTGGTGGGAAGTTGGCCACCCTCGTGCACAAGATCACCGGGACGGCCGAGAACAGTCGGGGGCAAACGGGAGAAAACGCCCGTGGGTCAAGCAAAGACGAGCGAAACGACCTCGTCGACGAACGGCTCCATCGTGGCCGCGTTCGCACGCTCCGGCGAATTGTGGAACAGCGCGACTCGACCGTGCGCGCCGACGAACGCGATCACGCCGGCCCGCTCGGCGGGTACCCGCAGCGGGAAGCCGCCGGCGTCGCAGCGAGCGAAGCCGGTGATGACCAGATCGACGATGGCCGGCAGCGGCCCTTGCGGGCGCACCTCGGGCCCGGGCCGGGTGACCCCGTTGGCCATCATCAGCCGGTGGTGCCCCGGGTTCTCCATGGCGAACCGGCAGTAGGCGTGGAGCAGCGCCCGCACGCGGCCGACGACGTCGTCCGGGTCCTCGCTCGCTTCGGCCGCTTCCATCGCGGCGCGTAGCCGGGCGAACTCGTAGTCGAGCAGGCCCGCGACGAGCGCGGAGCGGTCCGTGAAGTGCTGGTAGATGCTCGCGGGCGCGATGCCGACCGCGCGGGCGACGCCGCGGATCGTGAGCCCGTCTTCGCCGCCGAGCTCGGACAGCAGCCGGCTGGCCGCGTCGAGGATCTCCCTGCGCAGCCGGTCGCCTTCGCCGCGTCTGTTGCGGGTGCGCCCGGCGCTGACCTCGACTTCTTCCGGCACGCTCTCATTCTTACCGTCTGCCAGTCCGTCACGCGGGTCGGCCCCTGCTTCGTTTCGGAGAGTATCGGTCCGAATCGATGGATGCAGTCATCGATGTGGATCGAGACAATGGCGGTCATGCCGATCATTGAGCGGTCGGAGTGGCACCACTGTCAGTCACTACATGGACACGCTCGAGCTGGCGCTCTCGTGCCACCGCCGTGGCCAACACCAGCTTCACCGCGTCGACCACGCGTGCGTCGTCGCCATCAGTCGACAGGGAACACCGCTACCGCTCGCGCGACCGCCAGCACAACTAAGGGCTTGTCGCCGTCGACGGCGACGACGCCACGCTGCCCGTCCGGCGTGACGACGACCATTGCGTTCTTCGTGTACTTGGACGGCGGCGTGAACTGCTCTGCGGTCCAACTGTCCGGTTCGGCTGTCGAGGTGGTCGCCGACCCGGCGGCGGCGGTGGACCTGCATCGACCCGATGAGATCGACTTCGGTGTGTGCATCGGCACCGCGTTTGTCGACCTCTTGATGATCTTCGGATTCGTCTTTTCGCAGCCCGGTCGCGGTCGAAACCTCGCCGCTCGTCCACCGAGGTACCGGCGACCACGGAGTAGGGTCAAGATGGTGCAGGTTGGCGAACCGGCTGGGGGCGCGCGTCGCGATCTGTCCCGAGGCGATACGCCAATGCGACCGGTAAGTCCGCGTATCTGATCTCGCACTAATCCCTTGGGCGATCACTGTGGATGGTTCGCGCGCGCGGGCCGGGGAACTGGTTGCTCGAAACCATTTCGAGACGCCGTTCGACATCCCAGGTCAAGAACAAGCGCACGCGCGGCCGGGCAACGCCGCCGTTGCCGCACTGTCGCAGTGCGAACTGCTCGGCCTCTTCGACCGGCTCGACGAGCTCGTCGCGAACGACGACTTCCGCTGCTGCCTCTACTTCGCCGGCGACATCGCCCTCGAGGATCCCGACTATCCGGCCCGTGTCGAGACCGAGGGTTCCGCCGGCGGCTTGGTGAGCGCCTGATTGGGGAGCTGGAGGAGATGGACCACACCGACCCCCGAGCGCGCGGCCGGCTGGCTGCATCTGCCGATCGAGGGCACCCTGGTGACGGGAACGACCCAGGACAACCGGCATCCCGCGCGCGCTGGGCGCGACGTGGCAGCCTTAGTCCTCGGGTGAGGAGGTGCGTCATGGCGGTAATCGAGGACGTTCGCGCCCTGGGCTCGGAGCTCGAGCGCTCCTATCCGGTCTACGTGCGCGGCCGGTTGAAGTTCCGGGTCAAGCAGATCGTCTATGTCGCGTTCTCCCTCGACGAGACAGTGATGGGGTTCGCGTTCCCGAAAGAGGAGCGCGCCGCGCTCATCGCCGGCGAGCCGGAGAAGTTCGGGCTGCCGTCGGAGTCGGACATGCGGTTCAACTGGGTCCACGCCGAGCTCGCTCCGCTGGACCCGACCGAGGCCCGCGAGTTCGTCGTGGACGCGTGGCGGATGGTGGTCCCCCAGAAGGTCTCCCGCGCCTACGACCTCTCCCATCCCGATGGTCCGGGATGACGCGCCCGCCCCGTGGTTGACGATGAGTTCGACGGCTCGGCAGCGTCGATCCGAAGGAGTCACCGCTGAAGGCGAGCCTGCCCATGCAGCTGGCGACCGTCACGAACGGCTCGTTCGACGGAGCGGCCTCGGCTGTGGCCTGGCGTGCGTCGAGCTGCTCGAAGGCCTTCGAGCACTCTCCACCCGATTCGACGTCCCGCGGCATGATCTGGTGGCGCCGGGCCTGGTGCCATCGAGGGACCGCTGAACAGAGTCGCCGGAGAACTCGCGACTGGCATGGGGCCGGCGAGGAAGTCATACTCGGCCGCAGCGGGCAGGCCCTTCCCGATCGCTTGGATGTAGTCCATCCGGGTCTTCGCGCTGTCCTCGTCGGTGAACACCTCGATGCTGCCGCCGCGCTCGATCGCGTCGGCCTCGGATCCCTGCAGTTGGTCGACAGGGATCCGGCTGTCGGCGAACGCGTCTTTGGATGTGTAGCCGTTGGGCCGGCGGAGCATGTGGTTCGGGTCGTTGGCAGCGGTGTAGTCCTTTAAGTCGCGTCCCTCCACGACGGCCTGTCCTGAATCATCACCTCATCCTGGCAGGCCCGGCTCTCGGCACCGGGCCGGCGCGGTGATCACCGCGCTACGGTGTCGCCGTCGGCCCCGCGCCATCGGTTGGGCCGGTCGGTGCTGGACGGAACGAACTCGGAGGTCGCGGTGCGGCTGGTGTCGGTGAACGCGTTCAACCTCTACGACGGCGACAGCCCGGCCGCGGAGGAACGGTTCGCGCGCCTGGAGGCGCTAGTGCGTGGGCTCGACGCGGATGTGCTGGCGGTGCAGGAGATCGTCGCCCGCGAACCCGGCCCCCGCGACCCCGACAAGCGGGACCTGGCGACGACGCGGCTGCGACGACTGGCCAAGGCCGTGGACCGGCAGTGGAAACACCGCGGCGAGCCGATGCTCGCCCTGGGCGGCGACATCCACCACACCGCGCTGCTCTGGCGCGACGGAGTCACCCCCGTGCCCGGCACCATCGGCCGGTTCGAGCGCGCCGACGCCGGGATGTGGCACTCGATGGTCACCTGCGTCTTCGACCTCGGCGGCCCACGACTGCGCGTCGGGTCCGTTCAACTGTCCCGGTTCGACCAGGCCTGGGGATGGTCGGACGCCGCGCAGATCCTGCGTGCCATGCACCGCGACGACGTGCCCGGGTTCATCGGCGGGGGCTTCAACGGCGTCGGCGCCACCACGGTCCCGACCGTCGACGGCGACAGCCACTTCTACGATCACGACCCCTACCTGCACCAGCCCTGGCACCCCGACCACGCCTACCAGTTCGACGAGCACGGACACCTCGACCGCCGCGTCGCGATCCGGCTCGAGCACCTGGGCCGGATGCGCGACTGCGCCCGGATCACCGGCGCCCCCTGGGCCGCCACCACCGGGTTCCACCCGGCCGATCACCACCCGCCCCGCCGCATCGACCGCTGGTACGCCACCCACCACGCGCCCGACGCCGCCGTGCGCAGCGTCCACGTCGTCGACCACGCCGCGGTCGGCCAGTGCACCGACCACGCGCCCGTAATCCTTGACCTGGACCACGCCGCCATCCCGCGGTAGGGCCCGGCCATCGGCTCAGGTGACCACCCACGTTTCGGGGGCTCACTTTCGGCGGTCCGAAAAGGTCGCACAGCGTCTTGAACTCTTCCTCGGCGGTCTTGCTGTCACATCAGCCAGGTTTGTGGTGGCCCATGGGGTCGGATTGGCAATTGGCTTTGCGTTTCTTCACGCATTCATCGCCGCCTCCCGGAGTCCTGGACACGACGGCACCCGGGCTCTGCTGGAGGACAAGGCCCCTCCGTCCATCGGCCGCAAAAGGATCTGATCTGAATCGCCGAGTTCGACGAACCCTGTCAGGACTACATTTCTGCGATCTTCCCGGTCGACATTCCAAGTGTCTCGCGGGCAGGCATTGCGTCACAAGGACGAGACATTCAGTGCCACAAGGGAAAGTGGAGCATCGCAGGCGGGCAGTGTTGATCGCGTCGAGAATCCGTTGCCGATAGTTGGGACGATGACGACTCGGTCAGGACCTCGCGCACGTGCGCGGCGCGTACACGGACCACCTCGCGTTCCGACTCGGTCACCTGATGCGGCGACAGTCTTCACCGGACGGTCATTGGTACGCGACGCGCCGCAGCAGGCTGATCAGCTTGTCCTGTTCGGCGGGAGACAGCGGTGCCACCAGGTCGCGCTGAACGGTCTGCACCGCGGGCGTCACCTCGGCGAGCGTGTCGCGCGCGAGGTCGGTGAGCACCAGGAGCTTGCGCCGCCGGTCGGTCTCGTCCCGGGTGTCGAGCAGCCAGCCTCGCCGCCGCAGTCGCGCCACGATGTCCGCGGCACTGGACTTGTCGAGCGACGCCATCTCGCCGGCCGCGGTCTGGTCGATCGCCGGGCGCCAGACGAGGCTGCACAGCAGCGCGTACTGCGATGGCGTGAGCTGGGTGCCGACGTGCCGGGTCCAGAGTGCGCCGTGCACTTGCTCGGCCCGCCGGATGAGGTGGCCGGGCGTCGAGCTGAGCCGCAGCACCTCGATGTCCTTGTCCTCGTCCTTGCCTCCAGTGGGCACCGGCCCCTGGTAGGCCACTTGGCCCAGCAGCCTGCCGAAGCTGCGCCGCAGGTTAGGTCCCAGCGGGTGCAGCAGCCGGTCCTGCACCGTCTCCACCCGGGCGGTGAGGTCGGGCAGCATCGCCTTGGCCGAGGGGGTCAGCGAAAGCAGGTACCGGCGGCCGTCGCCGGTGTCGCGGTCACGCTGGATCCAGTCCTTGCGCCGCAGCCGGTCGACGATGTCGGCCGTCGTCGACTTGTCCAGTGACGCCGCGCGGCCCGCGGTGACCTGGTCGACCCCAGACCGGCGGCTCAGCGCGCTCAGGATCGCGTACTGCGGGCCGGTGACTTCGGTGCCGACCTCGGCTGACCACAGCGCCGTGTGCGCCTGCTGGGCGCGGCGGATGAGGTGCCCGGCCGTCGTGTCGGGTGGCAGCACGAGGGTGACCGGTCCCGGTGCCTGGGGAGGTGGGCTGCTGCCGATGGCGGTGTTTCGCACGAGAGTCCCCTTCTTGACCGGTTCACTGTAGCGGACCGAGATCGGCCGTGTCCGTACTATCTTGGCTTGATCGACGCCGTGGTTGCGCCGCGAAGCCCTTGACTGTCAGGAAATCAGCGTCTAGCGTCCCGTTGCATAGTACGTACACGTACTAATTCAGCTTGTCTCGTGGCATGCGGAGGGAAACCCCCATGGCGACATCTCGCTTCACGGATCAGGACAGCCGGCTGGACGAGCTGTACGGCGACGTAGCGGCAGCCGATCTCCAGCCGTTGTGGAAGCTCTCCGGCCTGCTGACGCCGGAGCCGGTGCCCCGGACCGTCCCGTACCGGTGGCGGGCCGAAGCGCTCAGCGGGCTCGCGGCTCGCAGTGGCGAACTGGTCGGCATCGACCGGGGCGGCGATCGCCGGGTGCTGGCCTGCGCGAATCCCGGTCTCGGCGGTGCGCCGTACGCGACCTCCACCATGTGGGCCGGGATGCAGTACCTGGGTGCGGGGGAGCGCGCGCCCGCGCACCGGCACACCCCGGCGGCGCTGCGGTTCGTCCTCGCCGGCGAGGGTGCCTGGACGCTTGTCGACGGCGACCCGTTGCGCATGGCGACCGGCGACCTCGTGCTCACCCCGAGCATGACCTTCCACGAGCACCACAACCCCGGCGCCGAGCCGATGATGTGGCTGGACGTGCTCGACTTGCCGGTCGTCGCCGCGCTCGACGCGGTGTTCTTCGAGGAGGGCGCCGACGCGCAGGGTGGCTTGAGCAGTGAGCCGGCTTCGGCCGCCGAACGGCTCTGGGGCGCTGGTCCCGGCCTCCTGCCCGGCGGGCTCGGCAAGGCCCGGCACGAGGCGGCGCACTCGCCGCTGCTGGTGTACCGGCGCGCCGACACCGACCGGGCGCTCGCGGCGCAGCTGGCCGCCACCGGCGCGAGCGAGGCGCAGATCCGCTACACCAATCCGCAGACCGGCGCCGACGTCATGCCCACCATGCGCTGCGAGATGCGCCGCGTGCGCGCCGGCAGCCGCAGCCGCACAACCCGCCAGGCAGGGTCCCGGGTGGGGGCCGTGCTGGCCGGCACCGGCGAGGTGCTGATCGGTGACCAGCGCTTCGCGCTCGCACCGGGTGACGTCTTCGCTGTGCCGTCGTGGGCTCCCTACGGCCTTGCCGCCGAGGAGCACCTGGACGTGTTCAGCGTCAGTGACGCACCCGTGCTGGAAGCGCTGGGCCTCTACCGCGAACGGGAGTGCTGAGCGCATGGTGACGACACCACTGCCCACGTTGATCGTCGGTGGCGGTATCGGCGGGCTTGCCGCGGCGCTGTCCGTGGCCCGCGCCGGGCGCGAGGTCCACCTGCTCGAACGCGCGGCCGAGTTCACCGAGATCGGCGCCGGCCTGCAGTTCGGCCCGAACGCGATCCGGATGCTCGACCGGCTCGGCCTGCTCACCGAGCTGCTCGACGTCGCGGTGTTGCCGCGGCACGGCGTGATGCGGCACGCGATCACCGCCGACCCGCTCACCACACTCGATCTCGGCGGTGCCTTCCGGGAGCGCTACGGCTACCCCTACGTGGTGGTGCACCGCAGTGATCTGCTGTCCATTCTGGTCGAAGCCTGCCGGGCGGAACCGTTGGTGCGGCTGGAGAACAACCGGGTCGTCGCCGAGGCGTGGGCCGACGAGGACAGCGCCGGCGTGCGCTGCGAGGACGGCGCCACGTACCGCGCCGAGCTGCTCGTCGGCGCCGATGGGCTGCACTCCGTGGTGCGCAAGCTGGTCTCCGTCGACCAGCCGGTGCCGAGCGGATTCGTCGCCTACCGCGGCGCGCTGCCCATGAGCGAGGTGAGGACCGAGGTCAGCAACGACGACGTGGTGCTGTGGGTAGGGCCCGGGCTGCACCTCATCCAGTACCCGGTGCGCCGCGGCGAGCTGTACAACCAGGTCGCGGTGTTCCGCAGTGACAGCTTCGGCCGCGGCGATGAGCAGGTAGGCCCGGTCGAGGAGCTGTTCGGCCGGTTCGGCGAAGCGTGCGAGGAGGTGCAGCGGCACGTCTCGCGCATCGAGACCGGCCGCTGCTGGCCGATCTACGACCGGGACCCGCTGCCCACGTGGGTGCACGGCCGGGCGGTGCTCCTCGGCGACGCGGCGCATCCGATGCTGCAGTACCTCGGCCAGGGGGCGTGCCAGGCGCTCGAGGACGCGCTGGCGCTCGGCGAAGCGGTCCGCGGGAGCGGCACCGACATCGGGAAAGCCGTGAAGTCCTACGACACCGTCCGAGTCCCCCGCGCCGGCCTGTGCCAGACGCGGGCGCGGCTGTGGGGCCAGGTCTGGCACACCGGCGACCCGGTCACACTCGCGCTGCGCGACCGGTACATGCGCTCCCGGCGGCCGGACGACTACAGCGAGCTGGACTGGTTGTACGCGGCGGAATCCGCCGTCCTTTCGTCCTGATCGGCACGACACCGAGGAGCCGACAATGAAGTTGCTCAGTTACCGCGGCCGCGACGGCCTCGACCGGGTCGGCGTCGTCGCCGACGGCGTGGTGCGCGAGGTCTCACCGGAACGCGCCGCCGGGCCGGCCGGGCTCAGCCCGATGCGGCGCCTCATCGCGGCGTCCGGGTCTCCCGCGGGGGAGGTCCCGCTCGCCGACGGTCCCGGCGTCCCGCTCGACGAGGTCCGCGTGCTGCCGCCGGTGCCGGATCCGACCAAGATCGTGGCCGCGCCGGTGAACTACGTGGACCACCAGGCCGAGATGAGCCAGAGCGTGCACGTCGGCTCGCTCGGCGTGTTCCTCAAGGCGCCCTCGTCGCTGATCGGTGCCGGCGACGTGGTCCGCCTGCCCTACACCGACCGCCGGTTCGACCAGGAGGGTGAGCTGGCCGTGGTGATCGGCCGCACGGCCCGCGGGGTGCCCGCGGCCGACGCACTGTCGCATGTGTTCGGCTACACGTGCCTGCTCGACATCACCATGCGCGGCGGGGAGGACCGCTCCACCCGCAAGTCGTTCGACACCTTCACGCCGATGGGGCCCTGGCTGGTGACGCCGGACGAGGTCGGTCCACTCGAGACACTCCGGCTGACCTGCTCGGTGAACGGCACCCTGCGCCAGGACGCCGACGTCCGCGACCTCATCTGGGACGTGCCCGCGCTCATCGAGTACGTCTCGTCGGTGATGACACTCCATCCTGGTGACGTCATCAGCACCGGCACGCCGGCCGGCGTCGGGGCCATCAACGACGGCGATTCGGTGACCGCGGCCGTGACGCGGGTCGGCGAGCTGACCGTCGGCGTCAGCGCGGCCAGTGCCGTCACCTGCCCGACCCTGGGTGCGGGGGCGGGCCCGGTGCCGCCGGCCGAGCTCACCCCCGTCCGCGCTCGCACGGCGAACTGATCCCGCTTTCCCGGCCGCTCAAGCCAAGTCGGAGGTGCACCATCACTACCACAGAGATTTCCGGGCAGCCGATCCCCGACTACCCGATGTCCCGTCCGCCAGGCTGTCCGTTCGACCCGCCCGCCGAGTTCCGCGACCTGCGCGCGGACGAGCCGATCTCCCGCGTGCGGTTGTGGGACGGCAAGATCGCCTGGCTGGTCACCCGCTTCGACGACGTCCGCGAGGTGCTGGCCGACCCGCGGTTCAGCGCGGACATGACCAACCCGGGCTTCCCCAGCCACAGCGCGGGCGTTTCCGTGACTCGCCAGAAGCACCCCACGTTCTTGAACATGGACGACCCCGAGCACGCCAGGCACCGCCGGATGCTCACCCGGGACTTCATGATCAAGCGGGTCGAGGCGCTGCGCCCGCGCATCCAGCGGCACGTCGACGAGCTGCTCGACGAGTTCACGGCCGGCCCACAGCCCGCCGACCTGGTCACCGGATTCGCACTGCCGGTCACCTCGTCGGTGATCTCCGAACTGCTCGGTGTTCCGTACGAAGATCACGAGTTCTTCCAGCGGCAGAGTGGGTTGCTCATCTCCGGTGAGACCGGTGCGGACGAGGCGTTGGAGGCGTTCGCCACGATCCGCGAGTACCTCGGTGGCCTGGTCGAGCGCAAGGCCGCCGAGCCCGCACCGGACGTGATCAGCCACCTGCTCGAAATCGAGCGCGCGGGCGGCCTGAGCCGCGACGAGTTGATCAACATGCTCAACCTGCTGCTGCGCGCCGGGCACGAGACGACCGCCAACATGATCGCGCTCGGGACGTTGGCGCTGCTTCAGAACCCCGCCCAGCTCGCCGCGTTGAAGGCCGACACTTCGCCGGCAGTGGTGGCGAACGCGGTCGAGGAGTTGCTGCGCTACCTGACGATCACGCACTACGGCCGGCGGCGCGTCGCGCTCGAGGACGTCGAGGTCGCGGGCACGCTGATCCGCAAGGGCGAGGGCGTGGTGGCGGCCAACGACTCGGCCAACCGCGACCCGGAGGCGTTCGGCGACAACCCCGACGAGCTGGACCTGTCCCGGTCCGCGCGGCACCACCTCACCTTCGGCTACGGGGTCCACCAGTGCCTCGGGCAGCCGCTGGCGCGCGTCGAGCTGCAAGTGGTGTACCCCACGCTGCTGCGGCGCCTGCCGGATCTGCGGCTCGCGGCGCCGGTGAGCGAACTGCCGTTCAAGACGAAGAACGTGTTCTACGGGCTCTTCGCGATGCCCGTCGAGTGGTAACGGAGCCAATGCATGAAGGTCGAAGTGGAAGCCGACAAGTGCATCGCGTCGGGGCAGTGCGTGCTGTTGTCCGACGCGGTGTTCGACCAGCGTGAGGACGACGGGATCGTCGTGCTCCGCGTGAACGACGTGCCTTCGTCCGAAGAGGACGCCGTCCGCAGCGCCGAACGGATCTGTCCCGCGCGGGCGATCCGCCTGACCACGTCGGGCGGGTGAGCGCGGACATGAGAGCGGTGGTGGTCGTGGGTGCGGGCGCGGCGGGGCTCACTGCGGTGGAGACGGTGCGGGAGCACGGTTTCGACGGCCGGCTGACCCTGATCGGCGCGGAGCCCCACGCCCCGTACGACCGGCCGCCGTTGTCGAAGCAGGTGCTGCTCGGTTCCTGGGAGCCGGACCGGCTCGCACTGCGCCCGCCCGGCAGCTACACCGAGCTCGGGCTGGACACCCGGTTCGGCCGGCAGGCAACCGGGCTGGACCTGCCCGGCCGCCGCGTCCGGCTCGACGATGGGACGGCAGTCGCGTTCGACGCGCTCGTGATCGCCACCGGCGTGCGGCCGCGGCGGCTGCCCGGCGCCGAGGGCGTGTGTTACCTGCGCACGGTCGAGGACGCGGTGGTGCTGCGGGAACGGCTGCGCTCGGCGCGGCGCACCGTCGTGGTCGGCGCGGGGTTCCTCGGCGTCGAGATCGCGGCGGCCGCGCGGTCGCTCGGCTCGACCGTCACCGTCGTCGATCCGTTGCCCAGTCCCATGATCCGGCAATTCGGGCCGGCATTGGGCGAGCTTGTGCGGGCGGCGGGTGAAGAACGCGGCGTGGAGTTCCGGATGGGCGTCGGGGTCACGACCGCGGACGCCGGATTGGTGCGGCTGGACGATGGCACGACGCTCGCGGCCGACATCGTGGTCGCGGCCGTCGGCGCCGAACCGGCCACGGAGTGGCTTGCCGGCTCCGGGCTGGACCTGCGCGGTGGCGTGCGCTGCGACGCGTTCTGCCGAGCCGCCGACGGCGTCTACGTGGCCGGCGACGTCGCGGCCAACCCCGATCCGGCGACCGGTACCCACCGCCGGTTCGAACACCGGATGAACGCCACCGAGCAAGGCCGGCGCGCCGCGCTGAACCTGCTCGGGCACGACGAGCCGTTCGCGCCGTCGCATTTCTTCTGGACCGACGCCGGCGACATCCGGATCCAGGCCGCCGGCACCTTCGCCGATGGTGAGCTGACGGTCGTCGACGGCTCGGTGGCCGATGGCAAGTTCGTGGCCGCCCACGCGGCGGGCGGCCGCGTGACCGGCGTCCTCGGTTGGAACAACCCCCGCGGGTTCACCCGGGCCCGAGGCAGGCTCGGCGCCCCGGCCGGGGAAGGGAAAAGCACGGAAGGGAAAGTGCTGACATGACCACCGGCCGGATCGACACCCACCACCACATCGTCCCCCCTGTCTGGGCGGACGCGCTGCGCACGAGCGGCTACTTCGGCGGGCAGGCCACGCCGGCGTGGAGCCCGGCCGCCGCGCTCGAGCTGCTCGACGAGCTCGCCATTGCGACGGCCGTCGTCTCCGTCGGGCGTCCCGGCGTGCACCTGGGCGGCAGCGCCGCCGACACGCGGAAACTGGCACGGCAGGTCAACGAGTTCTCCGCCGGGCTGGTCCGCGACCACCCCGGTCGCTTCGGGTTCTTCGCCTCGGTACCACTGCCCGATGTGGACGGTTCGCTCGCCGAGGTGGCCTACGCCTTCGACGAGCTGCACGCCGACGGCGTGATCCTGCTGGCCAATGTGGACGGCGTGTACCTCGGCGACCCGGCGTTCGACCCGCTGATGGCCGAATTGGACCGGCGGGCGGCGGTGGTGTTCGTCCATCCGACCGCGCCGCCCGGACCCGCGGTGCCGGGCGTGCCGCCCTTCGCCGCCGACTTCTTGCTCGACACCACCCGCGCGGCCCTCAACCTGGTGCGCCACGGCGTGGTGGCCCGGTCGACCCGGATGCGGATGATCCTCTCGCACGCCGGCGGGTTCGTACCGTACGCGGCACACCGCATGGCCAGTCTCACCGAAGGCGCGGCGGGGCACGTCGTCACGCGCGAGAACTTCCTGCGCGACCTGCGCACGTTCTACTTCGACACGGCGTTGTCCGCCAACGCGGACACCCTGCCGAGCCTGCTCGCGTTCGCCGCGCCGGACCGCGTGCTCTACGGCAGCGACTGGCCCTATGCCCGCGGCGACAATTCCCAGTACTTCACCGCGCAGCTGGACGCGTATCCGCTGTCCGAAACGCAGCGCGCCGCCGTCAACCGGGACAACGCACTCGCACTGCTACCGCGGGTGTCCGAAGCGGACACGGCGCGTATTTCCCAGTAATAACAACGAAAAACTGTGTTCGTGCGCGCGAGCACGGCGTACGATACGGGCACAATTCTTCTCCCGGACGGGCGATTTCCGCGGCCCCGCAAGGACTTTGATTCGTTTCACCGGCGAAACGGAGCCAACCGTGAAGTATCGACGCAAACTCGCGTGCCTGGTGCTCACCGGGGCCATGTTCCTGCTGTCGGCGTGCGGGGCGCTGAGCGCGACCAACACGCTCGGTGGCGGGTCGACCGGCGGCCTGATCCCGATCACGGCGGGGGTCGCGGCGTCGCAGTCGTCCACCGCGATCCTGGTGGGAGAGCAGCACGGGTTCTTCGCGCAGAACGGGATCGACCTCACCATCGGCCGCGCGGCCACCGGCGCCGGAGCGATCACCCAGGTCATCAACGGCCAGCAGCAGGTGGCGCTCGGCGGCATCTCGCCGGTCGTGATCGCGGCGGCCTCGCACATCCCGGTGCAGATCGTGTCGGGCGCGGTCGCCGACCGTCCCGCCGCGGCCGGGGCGCAGTACCAGACCATGGTGGCGGGCGGCAGCTCGATCCGGTCCTTCAAGGACCTTGCGGGCAAGACGGTCGCCGTGAACTCCCTGAAGTGCTGCTGGGAGTTCTGGATCCGCGAGGCGATCGAGAAGGACGGCGGCGACGCGTCGTCCGTCCACTTGGTACAGCTCACGTTCCCCGACCAGATCACCGCCCTCGAGCAGGGCAAGGTCGACGCGATCAGCACCGCCCAGCCGTACGCGACGGCGTTGCGGAAGAAGGGCTTTCGGGACATCGGTGACTCGCCGGCCGTCGCGTTCGCCGATCCGGACGCCGACAACACGGTGTTCTTCATGGCCAAGTCCTTCATCGACCAGCATCCCGGCATCGTGGAAAGGTGGCGCAAGGCGGTGCGAGAGTCCAGTGAGTACGCCAACGCACATCCCGACGAGACCCGCAAGGCCATCGTGAAGCAGACGAAGGCCGATCCCGCTCTCGTCGCACAGGCTCCGTTACCGCTCTACACCGCGGACGTCAGCCGCCAGGTGATCGAGAAGGAAGCGGCGTTCACAGTCAAGTACGGGGTGGTCTCGGTCGCGCCCGCGTACGGAACGTACGTAGTGCCGTGAGCACCCAGCCGACCCCCACCGGCCTGGCCCCCGCGCCCGCCGGATTCGACGCACCGACGCCGGCGGCCGCCCCCGCCCGCCGGGCTTCCCGGCCGTGGCTGCTGCGCGGCCTCCCGTGGCTGACCACCCTCGGCATCCTCGTGCTGTGGGAACTGATCGCCCGCGCCGGCTGGCTGCCGCCGGAGGTGCCGTCGATCAGCGCGATCGGGGCGGCGCTCGTCGAATTGGCTCCCACCGCGGGGTTCGTCCACGCCCTGATGGCGACCCTGGAGCAGGTCGCCGTCGGCCTGGCCGGCGGTGTGGTCGCCGGCCTGGTCCTCGGCGTCGCGCTCGGCACCGTGCCGCTGCTGTACCGGCTCGTGCACTACCCGCTCGACTTCCTGCGTTTCGTGCCGGCAGTGGTGTTCCTGCCGCTGATGCTGCTGTTGCTCGGTGCCACCCCCCGGGTGTCCACTTTGCTCGGCATGGTCGGCGCGCTGTGGCCGATGCTCTTCCAGACCTTCTACGGGGTCAGCGGCATCAACGACGTGCTGCGCGACAGCGCCCGCGTGTTCGGGCTGCGAGCCCACCAACGGCTCGGGCACGTGGTGCTGCCCGCCGTGGCGCCGTTCGTGGCCACCGGGGTGCGGCTCGCTGCGTCGCACGTGCTGGTCGTGGTGGTGGCGGTCGAGATCATCGCGTCAGTGCGGGGGATCGGTGCCGATATCGCCGTCTACGCCTCCAACGCGGTCTACCCGAGCATGTACGCGCTGGTGTTCGTCGTCGGTGTGCTCGGTGTCCTGGCCAACGTCGGACTGCTCGCGATCGAGCGTCGTGTGCTGGGCTGGCACATCTCCTACCGTGAGGAGGCCAGATGACTTCGATGGTGCGCCCGCGCCGGGCCGGACACCGGTTCACGGCGTGGCTCGTCTCGCTCATCGTCCCGGTCGCGGCACTGCTGACCTGGTGGTTCGCCTCGCTCGGCAACACCTCGCCGTTCTGGCCTTCGCTGCGCTCGATCCTGGTGTCGTTCCAGCAGTTGTGGCTGTTCAGCCGGTTCGCCTCCGACGTGCTGCCGAGCGTCGGCCGAATGCTGCTGGGCTACTGCGTCGCCGTGGTGATCGGCATAGCGCTCGGTGTCCTCTTCGGACGGTTGCCACTGCTGCACCGGGCGTTCGACCCGGCGCTGCAGTTCTGCCGGGCCTTGCCCGCCACCGCACTGGTGCCGGTGAGCATCGTGCTGCTCGGGATCGGTGACCTGCCGAAGATCGTGCTCACCGCGTTCGTCACGGTCTTTCCCGTGCTGCTCAACACCATCGACGGGGTGCGGGCAGTCGATCGGGAGCTCGAGGATGCCGCGCGGTCCTACCGGCTGACCCGGGCGCAGCGGGTGCTGCACGTGCAGCTGCCCGCCGCCGCGCCGAACATCCTCGCCGGGATGCGCATCGCCCTGACCGTGGCGTTCGTGATGATGGTGGTGACCGAGCTCGTGGCGGCGACCAACGGGATCGGGTTCGTCACGTTGCAGGCGCAGCAGAGCTTCGAGGTGTCCCAGATGTGGGCGGGCATGCTCCTGCTGGGGATCCTCGGCGTGCTCTTCAACGGCGCCTTCGTGCTGGTCGAACGCCGGCTGCTGCGCTGGTACACCAAGGATCGGGAGAGCTGACATGCTGACCGTGGAACACCTGAGGAAGTCCTACCGCTCCGCCGGCAGCGAGCTGGAGGTGCTGCGCGACATCTCGTTCACCGTGAACGCCGGCGAGTTCGTCACGATCGTCGGCCCGTCCGGTGCCGGTAAGACCACCTTGCTGCGCTGCCTGTCCGGCCTGCTGCCCTCGTCCGGGGGCAAGGTCGTGCTCACCGAGACGGGCAAGGTGATCGAGAGCCCGCCGCCGGAGGTCGCGTGCGTCTTCCAGGACTACAGCCGATCGCTGATGCCCTGGTCGAAGGTCGCCCGCAACGTCGCGATCCCGTTGAAGAACAAGATCCGCGACCGAGCGGCGCGCCGGGCCGCGGTGCGCAAGGCGCTGGAGGAGGTGGGCCTCGATGGGTTCGACGACAGCTACCCGTGGCAGCTCTCCGGCGGGATGCAGCAGCGGGTCGCGATCGCGCGGGCCATCGCCTACCGGCCCGAGTTCCTCATCATGGACGAGCCGTTCGCGTCGGTGGACGCCCAGACGCGCGCGGACCTGGAGGACCTGGTGCTGCGGGTGCGCCACGACGCCGGGCTGACGATCGTGCTGGTCACCCACGACATCGACGAAGCCGTGTACCTCGGTGACCGGGTGATCGTGATGTCCGGACGCCCGACCACGGTGCTGCGGACGCTCGACGTCGACCTGCCCCGGCCGCGCAGCCAGGTGACGACCAAGGCCCTGCCGCGGTTCACCGAGCTGCGCACCGAGGTGCTCACCCTGATCAGCGGCGCGAAGACGGGAGCTGCCCGATGACCGGAACCGAGCTGTCCGAACGGCTGAACCACCCGGTGAGCACCGCCGAGCTGCAGCGGCGGTGGCGCGCGATCCGCGAGGGTATGGCCGCCTGCGGGATCGACGTGCTGGTGGCGCAGACGAACAACGACTACGTCGGCGGCTACATCCGCTACCTCACCGACATCCCGGCGACCAACGGCTACCCGGTCACCGTCGTGTTCCCCCGCGAGGAGCCGATGACGATCATCCGGCACGGCGCGCGCGGCGAGGATCTGGTGGTCGATCCCGTCCACGACCCGGTGCTGCGCGGCGTCGGCCGGGCGCTGGCGAGCCCGTACATGAGCTCGGTGTCCTACACCCGCTACGACGCTGCGGAGCTCGCGCTCGACGCGCTGCGGCCGTTCGCCACCCGCCGGATCGGATGGGTCGGCACCGGCACGATCCCGATGGCCTTCGGCGAGTACCTGCAGCGTGAGCTGCACGCGGCGACGTTCACCGAAGCCGCCGACATCGTCGACACCGTCCGTGCGCTCAAGTCCGAAGAGGAGCTGGACCTGGTGCGCGCCACCGCGAAGCTGCAGGACGCGGCGATCGCGGCGGCGTTCGAGGCGGTGGCACCGGGGATGCGCGACAGCGACGTGGCCGCCATCGCGCAGCACACGGCGCAGTCGCTGGGCAGTGAGCAAGGCATCTACTGGTGCGTCTCGACACCACTCGGCGAGCCCGGCCGGATCGCGCACCCGCACAGCCAGCACCGGGTGATCCGCGAGGGCGATGCGTTCCACCTCATGGTGGAGGTGAACGGCCCTGGCGGGATGTACACCGAGATCGGCCGCTCCGGCGTCGTCGGCCGGGTCCCGGACCGGATCGCCGAGGAGTACGAGTTCTGCCTGCGGGCGCAGCGGTTCTGCTACGGCCTGCTGCGTCCAGGCGCAGCGCCCGCCGACATCTGGGCGGAGTACAACGAGTTCCTGTGCGACAACGGGCGGCCGGAGGAGCTGCGGCTGCACTGCCACGGCCAGGGCACCGATCTCGTCGAGCGCCCGCTGATCCGGGCCGAAGAGCCGATGGTGCTGGCCGCGGGTATGAACCTCGCCTGCCACCCGCGCTACGTGCTCGACGGCTTCTGCCACTGGGTGTGCGACAACGTGATCATCGGGGACGACGGCGTCGAGGAGCTGCACAAGTTCGACAAGCGGCTGGCCGAGCTGGGCTGATGACGAGTCAGGTCGTGGTTTCCGGACCGGACGAGGCACTGCCCGCGCTGCGCGCCGCCGCGCCGGGGCGGGTCTGCGTCGTCCCGCTCCCCTCGTCCGGGGGACCGGCAGCGGTGCGGGCGTTGTGGGACGTCGAGTTCCTCGTGCTGGAGCACCAGCGCACCGACCTGCTCCCCGTGCTCGGCGAGCTGCCCGCGCTGCGGGTCGTGCAGACGCTGATCGCCGGTGCCGAGTGGCTCGAGCCGTACCTGCCGGACCGGGTGCGGTTGAGCCGGCCCGCCGGTGCGCGCGACAACGCGGTGGCCGAGTGGGTCGCCGCGACGTTGCTCGGGCTGGCCAGCGGGCTGCTGCTCGCCGTGCGCGAGCAGTGTCAGCGGCGATGGCGCCGTACGGTGAGCGCGGAGCTGGCCGGGGCCCGGGTGGTGCTCGTCGGTGCCGGGTCGATCGGCCGCTGCGCCCGCGACAAGCTCGCCGGCCTCGGGGCATCGGTCACCGTGGTCGCGCGCACCGGTCGCGCCGGGGTGCACCCGGTGACCGAGCTCGACGACCTCGTGGCCGAGGCCGACGCGGTGGTCCTGCTCGTGCCGGCGACCGCCGGCACCGCGGGCCTGGTGGGGGCGGGATTGCTGGCCCGGATGCCGGACGGGGCCGTGCTGGTGAACGCCGCGCGCGGCACGGTGGTCGACACGGCGGCGCTGACCGCCGAGGTCCTCGCCGGGCGGCTGCTGGCGGTGCTGGACGTCACCGACCCCGAGCCACTGCCGCCGGATCATCCACTGTGGACGGCCCCGGGGTGCTTCCTTTCGCCGCACATCGCGGGCGCGACGCGGCAGGGGAAGGCGCGGGCGATCGAGGCGGCGGCCGACCTGCTGGCGCGGTACGCGCGAGGCGAGGGGTGAACCGCGCCGGCAACATCGCCGAACTGCGCGAGCGCGCACGCCGCCGGGTCCCTCGCCCGGTGTTCGACCTGGTCGAGGGCGGCGCCGAAGACGAGGTGACGCTGCGGCGCAACGTCGAAGCGTTCCGTGCCACGCGGCTGCTGCCCTCGGCCCTGGCCATGCCCGGCGAACTCGATACCGCGGTGCGGATCTTCGGCGACCGGCTGGCGTCGCCGATCCTGCTCGCACCGACCGGCGCGGCACGGGTGCTGCACGGCGACGCCGAGATGGCCGTCGCCCGTGCGGCCGCTGCCCGCGACACCGTCTACGTCCAGGGCATGGTGGGCAGCTTCACCCTTGAGCAGGTCGCCGCCGCGGCCCCTGGCCCGCGGTGGTACCAGCTCTACCTCTGGCCGGACCGCGCCGCGGTGCGCGCGCTGCTGGACCGCGTCGCGGCGGCCGGGTACCGGGCTCTGGTGGTCACTGTGGACAGTGCGG
The DNA here is from genome assembly GCF_040654155.1 of Amycolatopsis sp. NPDC050768. Classification (NCBI taxonomy): domain Bacteria; kingdom Bacillati; phylum Actinomycetota; class Actinomycetes; order Pseudonocardiales; family Pseudonocardiaceae; genus Amycolatopsis; species Amycolatopsis sp. NPDC050768. Next base: position 205,504 of record NZ_JBFAHL010000016.1, on the reverse strand, counting down.
TGTTCGGCAACCGCGAACGGGACCGCCGCAACGGATTCACCGTGCCGATGCGATTCGGGCCCCGGATGGCGCTGCACTGCGCCACGCGCCCGAGCTGGGCGGTGGACATCGCGCGCGGTCACCTGCGGCGGCGCGGCTCGCGCCACGGCCGGGTCGCGCCGCACGCGATGCAGCGAGACATGCTGCGCAGCCTCTACCCGGTGACCGCGCGGGACCTCGCCGACCTGCGCGCGTGGTGGTCCGGCCCGCTCGTGGTCAAGGGCGTGCTTCGCCCGGCCGACTGCCGCGTGCTGCTCGACCACGGCGCCGACGGCATCGTGGTGTCCAACCACGGCGGCCGCCAGCTCGACCGTGCGCCCGCCACCATCGAAGCCCTCGCAGGCGTCGTCGCCGAAGTCGCGGGCCACGCCGAGGTGTTCCTGGACGGCGGCGTGCGACGGGGCACCGACGTGCTCGCCGCCCTGGCCACCGGCGCCCGCGCGGTGCTGATCGGCCGGCCCTACTTGTACGGGCTCGCGGCCGGCGGGCAAGCGGGCGTGGAGCGGGTGCTGCAGATACTGACCTCGGAGCTCGACCGCGCGATGGCCCTCACCGCCTGCGCCCGCATCGAGGACATCGACCACCGCGTGCTCGCGACGAGCATCGCCGGAGCCCTCACCGTGGCCCACCCGCCCGCGGGCGCCGGGACACCCCGTCCTGGTGTCGATCCGCGGACGGGGTGAACGAAATCCCGGTGACTGTCGCGGCACCTCGGACCAAACGCCGGCAGCTCCTGGAAACTGGCGGAGTTCGCAGAACACGGCATCGGTGGCGCCCGCGCCGCCGCCGACGTCCCGCACCTCAGTGCGGAGGCCGGCTGTCCGGTCGTGCGATCCACCAGTGTCGTCATCGGGTGGCGTCGCGGACCCCTTCGTGCAGCAGTTACTGGAACTGCATGGGGCCGCCGACGGGATTGAAAGGGCTGCTGCGCCATCCTCCTTGGCAGTGCTGGCATGAGCAACCGACGGGGTCGATGCGGAACGGGAACTCGGACATGGGAAACCCTCGGACATGCCCGGGACGCAAACTGAGTGTGATCCGGGACTGAACGTAAGGATGTTCGCACGAGGCGGGATCAGGGGCATGGGAGCCGGACATTTGGAGTCACATTAAAGGGGTGGATAAGTGTAGGTGCTACGTTGTAGGCCACTAGTATTCACGTTTTCCGATGAAGGTTGTGCAGAACATGCTTCGGCATTCGTCGATCACGGTGACCATGGATACCTACACGACCGTGCTGCCTGAAGTCGCCCTCGCTGCTGCCGAGGCCACCGCCAAGATCATCCCACGGTCGGCAACGCGACAGCTCGCGCACGAATCGGGCACGCCACCGACCATTGTGGACGGTGAGTAATCGGAAGAAATGCGTCCACATAACACAAATCCCCAGGTCGGAAGTGATCCGAACCTGGGGGGTGAGGGTGCGCCATCAGGGACTCGCAGGGGACACCCGGACGACGTCGTGATCGGCAACATCTTCGCCTGGATCCTGGGACTCGGCGTCTTCTTCCTCACCGTGGACACCACCAACCGCAGCACCGGCAACGGCGCCCGCCGGGGTGAACGTCCTGTTCGGATCGATCTTCGGCATCAGTTCCGGTAACGCCGTTCTTGCCGCGGTCATCGGTGCCGTGCTGTGCCTGCTGATGCAGCTGCTCGCGCGGCCGCTGCTGTTCGCGACCCTGGACCCGGACGTCGCCGCTGCCCGCGGCCTGCCGGTGCGGCTGATCGGGTTCGGTTTTCTCGCCCTCGTCGGCGCTTGCACCGCTGAAGCCGCGCAGGCGGTCGGGGCTTTGCTGTTGCTCGGCCTCGCCGCCCCCGCCGGAGCGGCCGTCCGGCTGACCACTCGTCCCTACCGGGCACTGGGCCTGCCCGTGGTGCCAGCCGTCGCGGACATGTGGGCCGGCCTGACGTTGAGCTACACGGTCCCGAACCTGGCACCCAGCTTCGCCATCCGTGACAGCTCTTTTGGTGCTCCTCGTGGCGTGGTGGAGCGGTAGGCTCCGTTCATGGACGAGACTCCGGACATCAAGCCGCGCAGTCGCGACGTCACGGACGGCCTGGAGCGCACCGCCGCGCGCGGGATGCTGCGGGCCGTGGGTATGGGTGACGACGACTGGGTGAAGCCCCAGATCGGTGTCGCTTCTTCGTGGAACGAGATCACGCCGTGCAACCTGTCACTGGACCGGCTGGCGAAGGCGAGCAAGGACGGCGTGCACGCCGCGGGTGGCTACCCGCTGGAGTTCGGCACGATCTCGGTGTCCGACGGTATCTCGATGGGCCACGAGGGCATGCACTTCTCTCTGGTGTCGCGTGAGGTGATCGCGGACAGTGTGGAGACCGTGATGCAGGCCGAGCGGCTGGACGGCTCAGTGCTGCTGGCCGGCTGTGACAAGTCGCTGCCGGGAATGCTGATGGCGGCCGCCCGGCTCGACCTCGCCAGCGTGTTCCTCTACGCCGGTTCGATCCTGCCCGGGCGGGTCACGCTGTCGGACGGCGGCGAGCGCGAAGTCACGATCATCGACGCGTTCGAGGCAGTCGGTGCCTGCGCCAGGGGCCTGATGAGCCGCGCGGACGTCGGACTGATCGAGCGCGCTATCTGCCCCGGCGAAGGCGCGTGTGGCGGGATGTACACGGCGAACACGATGGCCAGTGCGGCCGAGGCACTGGGTATGTCGCTGCCCGGCAGCGCGGCTCCGCCGGCGACGGACCGGCGGCGTGACGGGTTCGCGCGGCGGTCCGGTCAGGCGGTGGTCGAGATGCTGCGCAAGGGGATCACCGCTCGGCAGATCATGACCCTGGAGGCGTTCGAGAACGCGATCGCCGTGGTGATGGCGTTCGGCGGCTCCACCAACGCGGTCCTGCACCTGCTCGCCATCGCGCACGAGGCGGAGGTACCGCTCAGCCTGGACGACTTCACGCGGATCGGTGCGCGGGTGCCGCACCTGGCCGACGTGAAACCGTTCGGACGGCATGTGATGACCGACGTCGACCGCATCGGCGGCGTGCCCGTGGTGATGAAAGCGTTGCTGGAAGCGGATCTTCTGCACGGCGATTGCGTGACCGTGACCGGGCGTACGGTCTCCGAGAACCTGGCCGAGATCGCGCCGCCGGACCCGGACGGCACGGTGCTGCGCGCGATGGCCTCGCCGATCCACCCGACCGGCGGCATCACGATCCTGCGTGGTTCCCTGGCGCCGGACGGCGCGGTCGTGAAGTCCGCCGGTTTCGACTCGGACGTATTCACCGGCACCACCAGGGTGTTCGATCGCGAACGCGCCGCGATGGACGCGCTGGAGGACGGCACGATCATCGCGGGCGACGTCGTGGTGATCCGCTACGAGGGCCCCAAGGGCGGGCCGGGGATGCGGGAGATGCTCGCCATCACCGCGGCGATCAAGGGCGCGGGGCTCGGCAAGGACGTCCTGCTGCTCACCGACGGCCGTTTCTCCGGCGGCACGACGGGCCTGTGCGTCGGCCATGTCGCCCCGGAGGCAGCCGACGGCGGGCCGATCGCCTTCGTCCGCGATGGCGATCCCGTCAGCCTCAACGTCGCGACCGGCATGCTGGACCTCGGCGTGGATGCCGCCGAGCTGGCGGCCCGCCGGGCGGGCTGGACGCCACTGCCGGCCCGCTACACTCGCGGCGTGCTGGCCAAGTACTCCAGGCTCGTCGGCTCGGCCTCCCAGGGCGCTGTCTGCGGGTAACGCAGGCAGGACTGCGCCCGGCGATCCGGCCGGGCGCAGCGGTCATGCCCGGACTTCCTTCAGCACCCGCAGGATGTTGCCGCCCAGCACGGCGCGATCTCGCTGTCGGAGAGCCCGTCTCGGACCAGCTCCCCACAGATGTTGCCGAAGTTCTCCGTCGGGTTCTCCAATCCGTCCACATGGGGCACTTTCTCACGGGGCGGTCCGCCTCCTGTCGTCTTGCCGAGCAGATGCCCGAACACGGTGTGCAGGCCGACGTGGTCGCCGTAGCGGGTGTCGGGCCCGACCGCGACGTGCTCGATGCCGACCAGGTCTGCGCAGTACCGGAAATGGTCCTTGCCCGAATGGATGTCGTGCAGGAGATGGCTATGCGACAAGGTGGTGTGCGGCGGCGCGGACATCCCGATCACCCCACCGGTCTCGGCGACGGCACGTAACACGTCCCAGCAAAACTCGCTGTTCCTCGCTGGACATCACCATCGGCTCAGCCTTCGGGTCCGGCATGCCACACCCTGCCAACGTCAGATAGCCAGGGCTGAACGGTAGTCCGCCCGGCCGAGAAAAGACGAATCCGGACGGCTGACCCGCACGGGTGCGCACACCAAACTTCGGTCCTGCACCTGATGCGACACCTGCACGGTCCCCACATCCAAAATCAAGATCACACCACCGAAGCCCCGCCGCCTCAGCACGACGCAGACCGAGCAGGGCGATCGACAGGTACAACTCATAAAGCGGATGCGGCCGCGCGTGGTCGAGGAACTCGGCCGTTTGCTGCGCCGTCCACACCGCCACCGGCGGACGTTCACCGGCGGCCCGCCAATGCGCCACCCGGGCATCCGTCCACACCACCGCCCGCGGCCGCCGCCCTCGATTCAGGAATGTGCGCCATCAGGGACTCGAACCCCGAACCCGCTGGTTAAGAGCGACGTGTCGGATGGTGTCGAGTGATGCCGGGCTCGACCTTTTCCTCTACTCGGCGGTATCCCGGCGTCGGCGGATTTCGTGCGGACTTCATGGCGAGCTGATACGGCGGGCTTAGCGGGTCCCCTGCGGGGTTCTCCCGTCGCGGGTTCTGAATGCGGGAAATGGTGCCCGGTCACCGACACTGGTCCCCATGGATGCGAATTCGGGAGAACGGGGGATTTGGTCAGGCACCGGGTCCGGTGGTGCGCCGGCTGGCAAGCCGTCCTGCTCCTTGCCCTTGCCTGGTCGATTGCGCCCCGGCGCCTCCACCACGTCCCCGCCGCGGCAACCATGCTCTCCGCCATGCCCCACGGCATTCGGCTCACGGCCCGTGGCTGACGATGTTTGCCACGAGCCAGGGCTGGTGGACACCCGGGCCGCGATCCAGTAGCCGACGGGAACGAACAGCTCGGTGGAAACCTCCGCCCCATCCTGTGCCGCCTTCCGGACCGGCAAGGCGAACTCCTACCGCCGCACTTTCTCGGGTGCCTCGTCGATGAGGTGCAGTAGCCGCACCGCAAGCGCTTGGCACGCCGCTTCGGTCAGGCCCGTATCTGCTTTCAGCACATCGCGTACCAGTACGACCCGCTGGTCGTACCGCGACACGAAGACCACCTCACTGGTCATGATCTCTTCCTCTTCCTCGGTTTCCGGGCTTCTTGCAGGGCAGGCGCAGCCACGGTGGAGCCCACCTGCCGCCGTCGCCGCGCAGAAGCGGCTCGCGATCGTGTCGTGGCTGTCTGTCTCATGTGGACAGACAGGGCAGCCGCCAACGTCCGTCCGCACGCCCGTCGGCGGCAATGGGGCGAGTTCGGTGATCAATTCGTGCTCCTCACTGGTCGGCCGCCTCGGCTCCGTTCGACGTCACGACCGGCGCGACGAACGGCGGCGGCGGGGTGTTCGCGGCCGCGTTCTCGCGGGCGAGGAAAGCGCCCAGCTCACCGATGGTGCTCATCAGCGGGGCGGGGAACACCACGGTGGTGTTCTTGTCCACGCCGAGCTCCACGAGCTCTGCAGATTGCAGAGCAACGCGAGCTCTGCAGATTGCAGAGCAACGCAAGCGCGTGCGTCATCATCGTGTCCGATGCCTCGCCCAGCTGCTGCGGCCAGCGACTCGCCTTGGGCGCTGATCATCGCCAGGCGTGCTACGAGCCGGGGACGGCGCGTGCTCTACTGCCATCGCGCGGGATGCTTCCGGACACCACTGACACTACACGTGGCCAGGTACCGGAAGGTCACGACAGCACACCCGGCCGGACCACGCTGTGCCGCGAGGTCAGCGTCCACGAACCGCCGCCAGCGGTTCTCCGGTCATCAGCCGCTCGGCGTGGCGCTGATCGGGCGGAGTCCGGTGGCCGCTGGTGGGCCGAACCGTCCACCCGAGACACCGGACCGGCCCTGCGGTCGCTCAGGGTCGCGGGGAAAACTCTTTGCCGGAGAGGATTTCCGCGGCGGCGGCGGTGGACTCCTCACCGGCAGCCGACCGCAGCGCCGCGCGAGCTGCTTCCCTGTCGGTCCCCGGTGGCACGACCAGCAGGATCGTCCCCCGGGAGTCCGAACCGATCACGGTGATCGTGTGGGGGTCCGTGAAGCGGAAGCCCTCGAGCCGCACCATGCGGTCGCCGACGCGTACCTTCCGGGTGACCAGCCCCCAGGTGTCCAGGTGGTAGGACACGCGCGTGACCGGTCCCACCCACTGCTCAAGCGCATTCGCCAATGACGGCAGCTCCGCCACCAGATCCGTCGCGCGCGGCCACCAGCCGCCATCGACGTGGCCGCGTTCGGCGCCGGCCTGCTTCATCCGCAGGCGGGGCGCGGAAAGCTGCTCACCTTCGGTCGTCGTTTCCAGCTGAACCGAGACCACCATCCCGGCGCTCCTGTCTCCGGCCCGTGACCGGGCCGGGGATCGTTCGCGCGCCAGAGGTGGGCCCGGCGAACGGCCGGACATTGCTTCGCCTCCGGTGCTGCCAGGCTACTCCCCGGGTTCGGTCCCGTTGTCCTGCAACGGGTGTCCGGCCGTCGCACGGAGCCCTCGTCGCAGGGGCAGCACTCCACAGCGCGTTCGGCCGCTCGTCGGTGTAGTGTGGGTGGTGTCCGAGAGCATCTCGTGTGTGGGCGATCGAGCCCGCGCCGTCCTCGGCCCTCCTCCGGTCGGTTCCGGCCGAGGACGGGAGCACGGCATGTAGCCGGGCCCACGACACACCATCGTCACCCATCGGCCTGAAGGCCGTCGAGCCGCTCCGGCTCCGACCGCGTCCGCGGTGCCAGCCGACAGCGCCCAAAAGGGTTACGGCGATGGTGCGACGTGGCCCGCTCCCGATACTCGGTGGCGGACATCGATCACGTTGTCTCGAAAGGAAAACCATCAGTACCTCACCCTTGGGAAAGCCACTCTTCAGCCACCCCGTGGCAGAAGAGCGTCGGTCCGGCGCCCTCGTCGAGCCGCAGGAAACCCGTTATGGCAGCTTGTTCCGGCCCCCGGCCGCTCGGCCCGGCGAACGCGCGGCAACGCATCCGCGCCAGCCACAAGCGCGCACGCGGCGGCAGCGCCGCCGCTGACTGTGCCCTTCCGCGCACCCGCTCCACTTGTGAACGGTGACAGCAGAGCCTGTGATTCGGCGTAGGCTGAACACATCGGCCTGAGCGAATCGAAGTCCGACTCCGTCGGCCGAGAACGGCGCGCACCGGCACCGCCGCGCAGCAACCACGGCAATCACCACCGCACGATGCGGGCCGGATAGGAGCGCGACGATGAAGTTCGTACCAGGCAACGGTGCCTCGGCAACCGTGATCAACTCTTTCGCCATCGGGCATAGGCTGCAGCTGAAGGAACCGGGAGCCACAAAAGGCTGTTTCGACGGCGCCTGGTGGCCACGGTCAAGGGATCCGGTCACTGAATTCAGCGCCCTCGTCGCCTCGCTCACCGCAGAATTCGGAAGCGTGGACCGCATCGGCTTCAACCCGGCTGCATGGGACCTCGCACCGGACCGGCTCGCCCACGGACCCGATCTGGTGCGGCTGGCGAGTTTCTCCGGCCTCCAGCAGCACACCATCGTGGTGATCGGACCACGCATCCATCACCTGACCCTGCTGGTGATCCCCCCGGAAGCCGACCCGGTCGCAGCGGAACGCGCGCTGAGCGTGACCTCCGCCCCGGACACCACCGATTCCGCCCAGCTGATCCTGACCGCCAGCGGCGTCACCGGCCCGGCATGAACCCCGCCCGACCGGGAGTCTCGAGGGGACCGGGAGCAATTCGCACTCCGGTCCAGCCGTGTCGCCCACCGTTACCTCACCGGCCTTCCTGATCGGGATCGGAGTTTTCATGGTCGACAGTCCGCACGGTCGTGGTCCCGCCACGCCTGACCGCCCCAGGGTGCAGCTCAAGCCCCGGCTCTCCGTCGCCGGCTTCGTCGACGGCGCCTGGTGGCCGCCCTCCGGCGATCTGGCAGCCGAGGTGCCAGGACTCGCCGCTGCGCTCGCCGACCGGATCGGGCCGGTGTGGCGCGTGGCGTTCGCCTCGCAGGCGTGGACGGCCGCCGGAGCCAAGCTGGTCCACCGGGGCCGGGTTGTGCGCCTGGAAGGGTTCCGCTCGCAAGATCCGCACGTTGTGCACGTGACCGGCAGCTTGATGCAGCGGCTCACCCTGCTCGTCATACCACCGCAAACGACGCCTGCCATCGCTGAACGCGCGCTGTCGGCAGCCTCGGATCAGAACAACGCGACACGCCCGGAACAGATCCTCGAAGGAGCCGGCGTCACTCACCTGCCGGCCGAAAACGATGTCTACCGCTGGGAATCCGAAGGCGGCTTCACCGGCACCCGCCCAGTTGCGGCCGTGTCGCGTTCCTGACCTGCGCACCGCGATCCTGATCCGCACGGTGAGGATCGGTAGTGGCCGGCAAGATGGTGGCCGGTTCTCATCGGGTGCTGCGGCCGTTGCGGATCACCGGGCTGGGCTACTACCTGTCCGTCGATTTTTCACGCCAGGACGCCCCGGCAACGCGGTGAGCCCGCAGTCTGCACCCAGAGCGCCTATGATCGATTGAACGCTCGCAACGAGCACTCGCATCCAGAGGCTGGAATACAGCCACGCCCGGGACCCCGGCGCACGCAGGACTGATCCAGTCCGAAACTGTCCACAGAGGATCTGTGATGACCACGTCCCGACCGATTTCGCCCGGCCCCGCCGTCGGTGGCCCCGACGGTTCCTTGAAACACGTGGCCCCCGCCGAAGCCGGCTTCTCCGACTTGCAGCGGATCGTGGCACGCGCCGGCCTGCTGGGACGGCGCCGCGGGTACTACGCCGTCAAGATCAGCCTGACACTCCTGGCCTTCGCCGGTGGGTGTGCCGCTTTCGCTGTGCTGGGCGACACGTGGTGGCAGCTGGTCACGGCCGGGTTTTTCGCGGTGATGTCCACCCAGCTTGCCTTCATCGGCCACGACGCCGGCCACCGGCAGATCTTCCGCTCCCGGCAGGCCAACAACACCGTCGGCTACGTCCACGCCGGACTCGTCGGCATCAGCTACGGCTGGTGGATCGACAAGCACAACCGTCATCACACCAGCCCGAACCACGAAGAGGACGACCCCGACCTCGACATCCCCATGCTGGCGTTCACCTCCGGCCAGTCCCGCGACCGGAAGTGGTTCGTCCGCTTCACCGCCAAGTACCAGGCGTTCCTGTTCCTCCCGTTGCTGCTGCTCGAAGGACTCAACCTGCACTGGGCCAGCATCGCCACCGTCGGGCGGGGCAAAGTCAAGGCCCGCAAGCTGGAGGCAACGCTGTTGGTGCTGCACACGGCTGTGTACCTGGCCGCGATATTCCTCGTTCTGTCCCCGCCGGTGGCGTTGGCGTTCATCGCCGTGCACCAAGGGCTGTGGGGGGTGTACATGGGCTGTTCCTTCGCGCCCGGGCACAAGGGCATGCCCACCTACACCGAGGGCGCCAGCCCGGACTTCCTGCGCAAGCAGGTACTCAGCAGCCGCAACGTCCGGGGCGGTGCGATGGTCGACTTCGTGCTCGGCGGGCTGAATTACCAGGTGGAACACCACCTGTTCCCGAGCATGCCCCGCACCAACCTGCGGGCCGCTCAGCGCTTGGTCCAGCAATTCTGCGCCCAGCACAGCATCGAGTACACCCAGTGCGGCCTCCTGCGGTCCTACGGCCACGTCCTGCAGCACCTGCACCGGGTCAGCGCGCCGCTGCGCGCCAGGAGCGCCGTGGGTGGCTCCGCGTGACTCACGGCTGGCGACGTGGCACCGCCGTGGTGGACAGCTGGGACTGGCAGCTGCGAGGCGCCTGCCGCGGGCTTGACAGCGCCCTGTTCTTCCACCCCGACGGCGAACGTGGCCGCGTCAAAGCCGAGCGGGTGGCCCGGGCCAAGCAGATCTGCCACAGCTGCCCGGTGCTGGCGCAGTGCCGCGCGCACGCGCTGGTGACCCAGGAGGTCTACGGCGTGTGGGGCGGGCTGTCCGAAACCGATCGCCGGGCAGCACGGCCGAGCGCTGACAGCCTGCCCGCGCCATGAGTACCGAACGATACGTCGAGCTGCTGGCCCTGCTCCGCGCCGACCATAGCGACCCGGCGGCCCTGCTGCGGCGGGTGTCCGGCCTCTGCGTCGACTTGTGCGCGGTCACTGGCGCCGCGATGACTGTTCAAGGCGGCGACGATGGCACTGCGCAGGCATTGGCGTGCGCGACCGACGCGACCAGCCTGGTCCTCGACGACCTGCAGCGCACGGTCGGCGAAGGCCCCGGGCCGGCGGCGCACGAACGCGGCGGCCCCACCCTGGTCGCCGATCTGGCAACTGCGGAGGCCCGCTGGCCCGGATTCACCCCCGGAGCCCGAGCTGCCGGCGTGGCCGCGGTGTTCTCGTTCCCGCTGCACATCGGCGCGGTCCGGCTCGGGACGCTCGACCTGTACCGCACCACCGCGGGCTCCCTGAACCGGACCGAGCTGCGGGACGCGCTGGCACTGGCCGACATCGCCACGCACACAGTCCTCGACGATCTGCGCAGCCCGGACCCGATGGACATCGGCTGGCTCTCCGATATCCACGCCGTGGTCCACCAAGCCACCGGAGTCGTCACCGCGCAGTTGAACGTGACAATGCGCGACGCGCTTTTGCTCATCCGCGCCCACGCCTACTCCCACCAGACACCCCTCGACCAGGTGTCCCACCAGATCATCAGCTACCGCCTTCGACTCGAGACAGGAGAGTGACCAGCATGTCCGAACAACCCCACACCGTCCGCACCATTCCGGGCGCAGCCGGGGGCCACGGCCGTGAACAGCGTTTGGCCGACACGTTCGTGGCGCTGGCCGACACCCTTGTCGACGAGTTCGACGCGCTGGAATTCCTGCACATGCTGTGCGATCAGTGCGTCGAGCTTCTCGAAGTGTCTGCAGCCGGGGTGATCCTGCTCGACGGACACGGTGGACTGCGCACGGCAGCGGCATCCTCGGAGCGCGCGCAGGTGCTGGAGGTGTTCGCTGTCCAGACCGAGGACGGGCCCTGCATCGACTGCGTTCGCAGCGGAATTCCGATCGCCAGCGCAGACCTCACCGCCGACGCCACCCGCTGGCCGCGCTTCGCCGCCGCCGCCCGTGACTGCGGATTCCACGCCGTCCAAGCGGTTCCCATGCGGCTGCGCCGCCAGGTCATCGGCGTGCTCACCTTGCTCAAGGCCGACCGAAACGGAGTCGACGACACCAGCGCCCGGCTCGGGCAGGCACTCGCCGACGTCGCCACCATCGGCATGCTGCAACAGCGGGCGATCGAGAGCGCGGACCTGCTCTCCGAACAGCTGCAGACCGCGCTCAACAGCAGGGTCATCATCGAACAGGCCAAAGGCGTGCTCTCCACCCGCGGCGAGGGCCTCGACATGGAAACGGCGTTCACCGCTCTGCGCGGCTATGCCCGCTCCCACAACGAGCGTCTCTCCGATCTCGCCCGAGCAGTGGCCGAGGGCACCGCGGACATCCCCGCAATCCTCGCGCACCGTACCCAGCCGCAAAAGCCGGTGCATCAGAAAGGACCCCGGTTACCGGTCAGCAACCTTCCCGCCACCGCCGCTCGAGCCGAACGTGTCGCTGGTGATCCGTGACAGGCCAGCGGCACGACAGATCCCACGTTCGCCGTGCCCCACCACGCGACCGGCGCGCACGCAGCTCAGGCCATGGCTTCGCCGGAAGAATCGGGGCCGGCCCCCAGCCAGGCTGCAGGCACCGCGTGCTTTGCAAGCGACCGGTCTGCGCGCGGAGATGGAGGGGCGGGATTCTCGCCGCCACCAGTGGGCACCGATCGACGTCGTCTCGTGCCGGCCAGGCGACGTCGTTGTCGTTGAGTGGCGAGGCCGCCATCCGTTCCTGGTACACGCCGCCCAATCGCACCACGCACCCGGCCGGTCCCTTGCCCAGCCGCCCCTGGACCCGGTCGAGCCGTACGGCGTAGACCACGGGACATCACGGTCGAGCAGGCGATCCGCTGCGGCCTGGGTCGGTGTCACTGCTGCTGGGTCGGCCGTGGTACTGGTTGGGGCTCGTATTCAACTGTCGGGTGTTGACGGGGTCGCTGAGCCTGGAAGTGACTTTCCGTGGCTTCCGGGGCGTATCGACCCCAGGTCCTGCCGGTCTCTTTCAGGAGTCGGGCGGTGGTTTTGTCGTGGTAGCCGAAAGCATCCGGGACGACGGTGCGGGCATCTCCAGGAGTTGCTGCCGGATGGCGGCGCCGAGGGCGGCTGCGGCCGGATCCCGACGTCGTTGAGGAGTGCGGACAGGTGGTCGGGGCGGAACGGCCGGCCCGCCCGGCGGCCGGGAAGAGCTGCCGGATGCCGGGTTGGTGCGAAGGACATCGTGTTGGCGGGTCCGAGCAGTGGACCGGTGCGACCTGGCCTCCGCTACGCCGCGGTCTGCCGCCCCGAAGAGTCCTCTGGACCAGTGCTGTCGGTCGCCGCAGTCGGGGCATCGGGTTGCGGCGGCGGGGCGGCGAGGGTGCGCAGGGCGGAGCTGAGCACGGCGAGCAGTGGGACGGCGAGCAAGGCGCCGATGATGCCGGCGGTGACGAGCCCGGCGGCCAGGGCGAGCACGACGGCCAGGGGGTGCAGGCGTACGACGCGGCCGAGGAGGAACGGTTGCAGCACATGGCTTTCCAGCTGCATCACACCGATCACGATGGCGAGCACGATGATGGCCGGCACGAGCCCGCCGGTCACCAGTGCCACGAGCACCGCGACTGCGCCGGCGACCACAGACCCGACCACCGGGATGAACGCGCCGAGGAACACCAACGCGGCCAGCGGAGCGGCCAGCGGCACGCCGACAATGAGCAGGCCGACGCCGACGCCGACGGCGTCCACGACCGCCACGGCCGCGGTGCCGCGAATGTAGCCGGCCAGGGTGGTGAACCCGGCGTGCCCGGCCAGGCCCACCCGATGCCGCACCCGAACGGGGACGGCGCCGAGCAGGAACGTCCAGATCTTCCCGCCTTGGGCGAGGAAGAAGATCAGGCAGAACACCATCAGCAGGAACTCGGTGACCAACTCTCCGACCGTGACGGCGGTGGACAGCGCGCCGGAGGCGATGGCCGATTGGTTCTCGCTCAGTGTGGTGGTCAGCTGGGCGAGCATGCTGTCGATCTGGCCCTGGCTCAGGTGCAACGGTCCGGTGCGTAACCAGGTGCGCAGCTCGTCCACGGTGCGCGCGATCTGGGCGATCAGCTCTGGCATGCCCGCCGTGACGGTGATGACCACGAAGGTGACGACGCCGCCCACCACGGCCAATCCGCCGACCAGCACCACAGCGGTGGCCAGCCCGCGAGGTACCTTCTTCCGGGCCAGCCAGGAGACCGTAGGGGCGAGCAGCGCGGCGAGCAGCAGCGCCACCGCGACCGGTACCAGCACCGCGGCCAATTTCACCGCCACGTACCCGATCAGTGCCAAGCCACCGGCGACGACCAGCAGGCGGCCGAAGACGGCGGCCCCGACCCGCAACCCGTAAGGCACCGCCGCACGGACCTCCTCAGCGCTGCGCACACCATGCTGTGCGGGGGGCTCATCGCTGTTCATGGTGCATCCGACCTTTCACTGGCGTGGTCGTCCGGGCATATTCCGGGCGGCTTACCGTCCGCGCCGGACACGATGGAAGTCCCCGGACCGGCCTCCCGTGCCTTCGGACTCGGTCATCCGGGGGAGGTACCCGATGTGCGCCTTCGCCGAACACGAGAAGGAGAGGTCCCAAGGCGGTCGAACAGGGCTACGCTGAATTCGTCGATTCAGGTGTTATTTGCCGTGATCCGGCATTCAGCAAAGCGTCGCCGCCCAAGGCAGCGAGCCCTGCCGCTCGGTGGGCATATCCGGCGAGTTTGATGCCGGATAACCCGGGTATGCGCAGGTTGTGCCGCGCGGCCTGACCTCCGGCCGGCCGCGTCATACCCGACTCCCGGACAAACCGTCCGGCCTGCGACCTCTTGGCCGCGCAACAGCCTGGCCGCTCCTACATTGGCATCGACCTCAACCCCGACCTCCACGACATCGGTCTGCGCCGCCTCGGCCTGACCGGACAGCAGAACAGGCGGCCGTCCTGGCTGCCGGCACCGCCCAGCTGATGCCGGTGCCTCACGCGGTGACCGCGGTGCCGGCGGTGGCGATGCCGAGACTGCGGGGCGTGGCGCGAGAAACCGCAGATTGGGCTGGAGCCGAGTGCGGACGATTACATCGAGAATCTTCGTGCGTTGTTCTCCGCGGCCCGGAGGGTGCTTACTGCGCGGGCCACGGTGTGGATCAACCTTGGTGACAGCTACTCCACCAATTCCGATGGCTACTGGTGCGTTGCGCCCGGCGAGTTCGGGCAGCCGCGTTACCGGCCGCGTGCGGATGTGCTGCACAAGAATCTGCTCGGTATGCCGTGGCGGCCGGCGTTGGCGATGCAGGACGACGGGTGGCTCTTGCGCTCGGCGATCGTCTGGCACAAGCCCCACACCACGCCCACTCCCATCCAGGACCGTCTCGCCACCCGCCACGAGATGGTCTTCCTGTTCGTCACCCAGCCCGACTACTTCTTCGACCTTGACGCGATCCGACAATCGCACACCGACGACCATGCCCTGCGCCGCCGTGCCCACCGCGGCGGCACACACAACACCGCACCTCGACCTTGGCCGTGGACACCAGGCTATAGCCAGCGGTGCCGTAATCCGGGCAACGTGTGGACCATCCCACCCGACCGCACACGAGCCGGGCATCAGGCTCCCTCACCGCCGGAGATCCCAGGCCGTTGCATCGCGGCCGGATCTCCACCCGGCGGCCACGTCTTCGACCCGTTCAGCGGCGGTGGCACCACCGGAGTCACCGCCCGCGCACTCGGCCGGCACTACATCGGCATCGACACCAACCCCGCCTACCACCGGATCGCGATGCGCCGGCTCGGGCTCGACTGCGACTGGCTACGGGGTACATCGGCCACCGCATTCGGCTCATCGAAGCAAGGATCTCGTCGGGGTGCCCTGGCGGGTGGTGTTTCCTTGCAGGAGCGCGGTTGGTTCTTGCGGAGCGCGGTGGTGTGGGAGAAGCCGAATGCGCGGCCGGAGAGTGTGCGCGATCGGCTTGCCCAGCGCTACGAGATGGTGTTCTTGCTGGCGCAGTCGGGAACGCACCAGTTCTGGTCCTGTGGCTCGGCGGCTGAGGATGGGACGGATCTGTGGCAGGTGTCGGCGGGTCGTTCCCGCACTGGGCATCCGGCGGCGGGGACGTTGGAGATCGCCCGGCGTTGTGTCCGTCTGGGTTGTCCGGGTGGCGATGTCGTGCTCGATCCGTTCTGCGGCAGCGGGACCACGGGCGTTGCTGCGCTGGAGCAGGGGTGTTCGTTCGTCGGCATCGACCTTGCCCGGCCTGCCAGGCGATGGCACACCGCCGACTCGCTGATATCGGGGCCGCCGCGTGAAGCCCGGGGAATCCGTGGCGGATGTGATGACGGTGGCCGACGTGGCTGCGTTGCCCGCAGTAGTGGACTTGATTACGGCGGCGCAGGTTTTGCGGATTGGGCGGACGACGGCGTACGCGTTGGCGCGTGAGGATGGTTTCCCGTGTCCGTTGTTGCTGGTCGGTGGGGAGTACCGCGTTCCGGTCGTCGGGGTGCTGCGGGTTCTCGGTATAGATCCACCCATTGGGTGAACGTGGGTGGGCTCGGGCTTCCCCGAGGACCGTCTGTAGCGCGAGTATCGCGGCAACCCGCTGATTCAACCAACCGAAGGGCGGGTGCAGAAGATGGCAGAGGGATCGGTGTACAAACGCTGCTCCTGCAAGGATAAAAGCGGTCGAAGCCTGGGCAAGGAGTGCCCGAGACCGGACCAGAGCAGGCGCGGCCAGTGGTGCTACCGCATCGAGTTGCCAGCCGACCGTGCCGGGCGTCGCCGGCCGAGGCGGCGTGGTGGATTCCCGACCGCGACAAAGGCCCAGGACGAACCGGATCACGTCGGTGACTTGCTGGCCATCGCCGGGGACGACGACGACACGGACATGCATGCTCCGCAAGATCGGCGACCTGATCGCCGCGGCGATCACGGCCCAGCAGAAGCTCCCGGAAATCGAGGATCTGCGCCGGCTGGTGCGTGTGGGTGCCGAGGTACTGGAACATCCGTTCTTGGGCGAGGTGTTCACCGTGTTCCTGGCGAAGAAAAGGAAGACCGGCAGCCGCAACACCTACCGCTCCTATGAGTCACAAGTACGCCTCTACTTCCGGCCGCATCTGGCGCACATCCGGCGGGACAAGCTGAGCGTGGCGCACTTGGATGGGATGTTTGACGCGATCGTTGAGCACAACGACCTGATCGCCGAGTACCGCGCCAGCGGCGACTCGCGGAAGATCGCGGTGGTGAAGTGGCAGCGGCCGGTTGGTCCGACGTCGGTTCGGCGGATTCGGGAGACGTTGCGGGCGATGTTGAGCCCGGTGGTCAAGGAGGGCTTGCTGGTGGTGAATGTGGCGTCGTTGGTGGAGTTGCCGCCGGCGGTTCGTCCGAAGGCGAAGGTGTGGACCGAGGAGCGGGTGGCGTGGTGGCGGCAGACTGGGGAGGTCCCGTCGCCGGTGATGGTGTGGACCCCGCGGCAGGCGGGCCGGTTTTTGGATCACGCGGTCAATGACCGGCTGTATGCGTTGTTTCATGTGATCGCGCACGTGGGGCTTCGGCGTGGTGAGCCGTGTGGGCAGCGACGTACGGACACGTATTTGGATGCGGCGATCTTGAGGGGCGAATCAGATCGTGCAGTACGGCTGGGAGACCGGGGAGTCGGGTCCCAAGACCACCTCGTCTGAAGGCCTCGTCGCATTGGACGCCGGCACTGTCATCGTGCTCAAGGCGCACCTCGCCAGCCAGGATGAGGCGCGGGCCCGGCTCGGCGCCGCCTGGGTCGAGAGCGGACTGCTGTTCACCCAGCCTGATGGCAGCCCGTTGCACCCGGCGGACGTGACTGCCCGGTTCCAGGAACTCACCCGCCAGGCTGGGTTGCCGCCGATCCGGCTGCATGACCTGCGCCACACGGCGGCGAGCTTGGCGCTGGAGGCGGGGGCGGATATGAAGGTCGTGCAGAACATGCTGAGGCATTCGTCGATCACGGTGACCGCCGACGCCTACACGACCGTGTTGCCCGAAGTCGCACTCGCGGCCGCCGAGGCCACAGCCAAAATCATCCCGCGGACGGCAACGCGACAGCTCGGGCACCGCACCGACCATTGTGGACAGTGATCAAGCGGAAGAAACGCTTCCACATAACACAAATCCCCAGGCCGGAAGCGATCCGAACCTGGGGAATGAGGGTGCGCCATCAGGGACTCGAACCCCGAACCCGCTGGTTAAGAGCCAGCTGCTCTGCCAATTGAGCTAATGGCGCTTGGTGCTGCCCGCCGCTTTGGTTTCCCTCGGCGACGTGGAAAAGATTAGCAGGCTGTTCAAGCCGCGTTTCAGGGGGGTCACGTTAACCGCGCGCGGGTGGTCGCCGCGGCGGCTGGAGGGCTCCTAGCTGCGCGTTCGAGGTCAGTCTGACAGGTCGGGGGCCGTTGTGGGGCCGCCAAGGTGGTGAACCGGCCGTTGACAACTGTACGTCGTACAGGTCACTCTGGTGTCATGTACGACG
The DNA here is from genome assembly GCF_040654155.1 of Amycolatopsis sp. NPDC050768. Classification (NCBI taxonomy): domain Bacteria; kingdom Bacillati; phylum Actinomycetota; class Actinomycetes; order Pseudonocardiales; family Pseudonocardiaceae; genus Amycolatopsis; species Amycolatopsis sp. NPDC050768. Next base: position 187,664 of record NZ_JBFAHL010000016.1, on the reverse strand, counting down.
TACAGGAGACCATCCTCGCCACCCCGCTCACGCTGCCCAACGGCGCCGTCCTGGCCAATCGGCTCGCGAAGGCCGCGACCAGTGAGCACCTGGCCGACCGGCGCGGCGCACCGACGCGGCAGCTCACGGAGGCCTACCGGCGGCTCGCGCACTCCGGTGCCGGCCTGCTGATCAGCGGAAACGTCATGGTCGACGGATCGGCGCTGGAGGCTCAGCGCAATGTCGTGATCGAAGACGCCCGCCACTTGCCCGAGCTGCGCCGATGGGCCGCCGCGACCGTCGGCACCGAGGCGAAGTTGCTCTTGCAGCTCTCGCACGCCGGCCGGCAGTCGATGCGCGGCCTCAAACTCGCCGGGCGGAAGCAAGACGTCGTCGCCCCGTCAGCCGTGCCCCTGGACCTGGGCAAGTGGCTGTTCCGGCGACCGCGAGCGCTCTCGGACGTGGAAGTCGTCGCACTTGTCCAGCGCTTCGCGACCGCAGCCCAGGTCGCGGCCGAAGCGGGCTTCGCCGGGGTCCAGTTGCACGCCGCGCACGGCTACCTGCTCAACCAGTTCCTGTCCCCGCTCGTCAACCGCCGTGACGACCGCTGGGGCGGCCCGCTGGAGAACCGGATGCGCTTCCTTCTGGACGTCGTCCGCGCCATCCGCGCCGGCGCGCCGCCGTCGTTCATCCTGTCGGTCAAACTCAACTCCGCCGACTTCCAACGCGGCGGCTTCGCCCCCGAAGACGCCCTCGTGGTCGCCAAGGCCCTGGAACAGGAAGGCGTCGACCTGCTCGAAGTCTCCGGTGGCACCTACGAAAGCGTCGCTGTCGTCGACGGCACGCCCGAACGCGCCTCAACCCGCGCCCGCGAGGCCTACTTCCACGACTTCGCCGACCACTTCGCCCGCGAGCTCACGGTCCCCCTCATGCTCACCGGCGGCTTCCGCTCCCACGCCGCCATGGCCGAGGCCGTCACCTCCGGCTCCGTCGACCTCGTGGGCCTGGCCCGCCCCATCACCCACGACCCGACGTTCCCCCACCGTGTCCTGACCAACCCCGCCACCCACAGCGCCGCCCCCACCCCCAAAGTCGGTCACAAACTCCTCGACGACCTGCTCAACTCCTCCTGGCACCAACAACAACTCGCGCGCCTGGGCCGCGGCGCCGACACCCGCCCCACTCGCCGCCCCCCAACCGCCCTCCTGATCGCCCTCCTAACCACCCTCCGCGACGCCCTCCTCCACTCCTAACCCTCCACAAAGGACCCCACCACCCACCGCACCCGACCACGGATTCGTCACCACCCCACACACCACGGCCACCGCACGGGTCAGGGGTCCGGGCAACCCGGCAGGACGGGGATCCGGGGCGACCACACCTGATGGGGGTCCGGGGGCATCCCCCGGCGGGGGTCTGGGGGTCCGACCCCCAGGAAAAGGCGAAACCCCAGTTCGGGAAAGGTCCCACCAGGGACCGACCAAACTGGGGTAATGGGGTGAGCGACGGGTTTCGAACCCGCGACCTCCTGGACCACAACCAGGTGCTCTACCAGCTGAGCTACGCCCACCATCTGCGAGGGATCGTCGCGATCACCTTGCTACGGAATATCGTAGCGTGCCCTCGCGACGGGTTTTCACCGGGTCAGCTTTGGTGGCGTTCCTGCACTTCGGCGGCCGCGGCTTTGGCTTGTTCGCTGGTCGGCCCGGGTTGGGGGACGAAGGCGACGTTGCGGTAGTAGTCGAGTTCGCCGATGGATTCCTTGATGTCGGCGAGCGCGCGGTGGGCGAGGCCCTTCTCGGGCTTCGCGTAGTAGATCCGCGGGTACCAGCGCCGGACGAGTTCCTTGACCGACGACACGTCGACCATGCGGTAATGCAGGTGGCTGTCGAGCGCCGGCATGTCGCGGGAGATGAAGCCGCGGTCGGTGGCGATGGAGTTGCCTGCCAGCGGGGCTGTGCCGGGGTCGGGGACGTGCTCGCGGATGTAGTCGAGCACGCGCTGCTCGGCTTCGGCGAGCGTCACCGCGGAGGCGCGGACCTCTTCGGTGAGCCCGGACTTGGCGTGCATGTCGTGGACCACCTGCGGCATGCCGTCGAGCGTGGTGTCGTCGGTGTGGATGACGATGTCGACTCCCTCGCCGAGGACGTTGAGGTCGGCGTCGGTCACGAGGGCGGCTATTTCGATCAACGCGTCTTTGCCGAGGTCGAGCCCCGTCATCTCGCAGTCGATCCAGACTAGGTGGTCGGTCACCCGGACAACCCTAACCCGACACGGGGATGTCAGCCGGGTTACCTGCGCATTCGGCGCGTTACGCTCGGGCAGCCAGGTGAAAGAGTGTGATTTCGGACTCGGAACGGGGTGCGGCCAGTGGCCGAGCAGGGGTCGGCGCCTGCGGCGGAGATCGCGCAGGGTTACGTGAGTGAGGGCGACGCGGTGGAGCTGGGCGCCGTGGTGATCGACGGGCGGACCGAGGCGGCCGCGGCCGTGCGGCTGCCGCTGGCCACGCTGAACCGCCACGGTCTGGTGGCGGGTGCGACCGGCACCGGCAAGACGAAGACGTTGCAGCTGATCTCGGAGCAGCTCTCCGCCGCCGGCGTGCCGGTGGTGCTGGCCGACGTGAAGGGCGACCTTTCGGGGCTGTCGGCGGCGGGTGAGGCGAACGACAAGCTCACGAAACGCGCGCAGGAGCTGGGTGACGACTGGGCGCCCGCCGCGTGCCCGGTGCAGTTCCTGTCGCTGGGTACCGGTGGGAAGGGCTCGCCGATCCGGGCCACGATCACGAGCTTCGGCCCGGTGCTGCTGTCCAAGGTGCTGGGCCTGAACGAGACGCAGGAGTCGACTCTCGGCCTGATCTTCCACTGGGCCGACCAGCGAGGACTGGCGCTGCTCGACACGAAGGACCTGCGGTCGGTGATCACGCACCTGACCAGCGACGAGGGCAAGGCCGACCTCAAGGGCATCGGCGGCGTCTCCTCGGCGACGGCCGGGGTGATCCTGCGCGCACTGTCCAATCTGGAGGCCCAGGGCGGCGAGGACTTCTTCGGCGAGCCCGAGCTCGACGTCCACGACCTCATGCGCGAGGTCGATGGCAAAGGTGTGGTGACGCTGCTGGAGCTGGACGACCTGCAGTCGAAGCCGGCGTTGTTCTCGACGTTCCTGATGTGGCTGCTGGCCGAGCTGTTCGAGGAGCTGCCCGAGGAGGGTGACCTCGACAAGCCGAAGCTGGTGTTCTTCTTCGACGAGGCGCACCTGTTGTTCAACGACGCGTCGAAGGCGTTCCTGGAGCGCATCGAGCAGACGGTGAAACTGATCCGGTCGAAGGGCGTCGGCGTGTTCTTCTGCACGCAGCTGCCCACGGACATCCCCAACGCGGTGCTGTCGCAGCTGGGCGCGCGGGTGCAGCACGCGCTGCGGGCGTTCACGCCGGACGACCAGAAAGCCCTGGCCAGGACGGTGAAGACGTACCCGAAGACACCGCACTACGACCTCGAGACGGCGCTGACGTCACTCGGCATCGGCGAGGCGGTCGTCACGGTGCTGTCCGAGCGGGGCGCGCCGACGCCGGTCGCGTGGACGCGGCTGCGGGCGCCGCGGTCGAAGATGGGCTCGGTCGGGGACGAGGCGGTGGCCGCGGCGGTCGCGTCGTCGGACCTGCACGCGAAGTACTCGGAGACGATCGACCGCGAGTCGGCGTACGAGAAGCTGGCGGCTCGGGTCGCGGCGCCGGCGGACGCGCCGCCTGCTGCCGAGGCCCCTGCACCGGCTCCTGCTGGGAAGGCCGAGAAGGAGGACCCCGGGCTGATCTCGCAGGCGATGAGCAACCCGGCGGTGAAGTCCTTCATGCGCTCGGCCGCGTCCGCGCTGGGGCGGGAGATCACGCGGGGGCTGTTCGGCAACCGCCGGCGATGAAAATACCTGACACAAATTGGCAGGTATGGCGGGCAGGCTGAGGGCTCACGATCGGAAGGACCAGCCATGACCAGCACCGCGACCGCCACGTTCGAGCTCGACAAGTGGGAGCCGCAGGCCCAGGACGAGACGGGTGGCACCGAGTTCGCCCGTGTGGCCATCGCCAAAACCTTCACGGGTGCGGTCGAGGGCACCAGCACCGTCGAGATGCTGACGGCCTCGAATGCCACTTCGCGCGCGTACGTCGCCTTCGAGCGCCTGGCGGTGTCCGTCGACGGGCGCAAGGGTTCGTTCGTGCTGCGGCACACGGCGGGCGACGAGGGCTTGTCGCTGCTGATCCTCGCGGGCTCCGGATCGGGAGAGCTGACGGGCATCTCCGGCTCCGCCGCCATCACGCAGGACGAGGCCGGCAACCACACGTTCACGCTGACCTACGAGCTCCCGGCAGCGTGAAAGCCGCTCTCTCAGGGCCCCGAAACCCTGGGAGAGCGGCTTTCACCGTTTTTTCCCCACTACCCCGATTCGAGCGAGGAAAGTCGGACGGGCCGCCCCGACCGCGGTCCGTCCGCGACTGCGTCAGCCGTTGACGATCTGATCCACGATCGTCTTGGCGTCGTTGACCGGGATCGCGAAGCCGATCCCGACGCTGCCCGCGGAGCCGTTGGCCGAGGCCGACGGGTTGTAGAGGGCGGAGTTGATACCGATGACCTGGCCCTGGGCGTCGACGAGCGCGCCGCCGGAGTTGCCCTGGTTGATCGAGGCGTCGGTCTGGATCGCGGTGTAGCTGGGGCCGTTGTCCGCCTGGTTCGACGTGCGGCTGAACGGCGACTGCTGCTGCTCGCCCCCGCCGACGTCGGACAGCGGCCGGTTCAGCGCGCTGACGATGCCGGTGGTCACGGTGTTCTGCAGCCCGCCCGGCGAGCCGATGGCGATCACTTCCTGGCCGACCACGAGCTTGCTCGAGTCGCCGAGGGTGGCGGCGGTGAGGCCGCTGGCGCCCTTGGCCTGCAGCACCGCGATGTCGCCCTTGGTGTCGGCGCCGACCACGCCGGCCTGGTACTGCTTGCCGTCGGACGTCGTGATCGTGACGTCGCCGACCGCGCCGTCGACCACGTGGGCGTTGGTGAGGATCCGGCCGTCGGAGCTCAGGATGACGCCCGAGCCGATGGCCTCGCCCTGGCCGGTGTCGACGTTGACCTGCACGACGCTCGGCAGGACCTTCGCCGCGACCGTGCTGACGTCGCCGGTGGAGGTCGTGTTGCTGACCGTCTGCCCGGCGACCGCGGAGGACGACGCGGGCGAGGCCACCGACGTGGTGGTCAGCCCGACGATCGCCGCACCGGCGCCACCGCCGACGAGCGCCGCGGCGAGCGCGGTCGCCCCGACGACGGCGGCGAGCTTGCCGCCCCGTCGCTTCGGCTGCGTGGCCGGCTGAGCCTGCGGCTGCTGCGTGAAGAGCGGGTTCGGCGCGGCCTGCTGCTGGTGGCGGTACTGCCCGTGCTGGGCGTACGGGCCGTACTGCGGCTGGGTGTGCTGCTGGGCGTTCTGCTGAGCAGCGATCGGGTGGGTCTGGTGCGGCTGGTGCCCACCGGGTGAGGCGGGGCCGGGCCGACTCTCGTTCTCGGTCATGACACCAGATTCGCGGCGGTGGTTGTGAGAACCCTGTGGAAATCCCTTCGGCTTTGCTGAGAAGAATCAGCTGAGAATCCTCAGGCGTTCCTCAGCCTGGTTCGGTGGCTTTCAGTCGAAGAACTTCGGGACGTCGAGCGCACCTCCCGAGGCTTCGAACTCGTCGTGCACGGCTTGGCGCAGCGTCGCGTCGGCGAGGTAGTCGGCGGCGGTGAGGGCGAGGCCGAGCGCGCCGTCGACCACGGCCTTGTCGCCCGCGGGCGAGCCGGCGGCTTCGGCGAACTCCTTGGTGTGCAAGGCAACCGTCGGTCCGGAGACGGCGATCATCGGGTGCAGCGCGGGCATCCGGTAGGACAAATTGCCCAGATCGGTGGACCCTGTGAGGAACTCGGGCACGATCCCCGGCGGCAGCGGCTTGCGGCCCGTGTCGGCCTGGTTCGCCGACCAGCGCCCGGCGAACGTGGTGTTGAAGCGGATCGGCAGGTACGCCGGCTGCGAATCCCACGTGAGCTCCACGCCGCAGCCCGTCATTTCGGCGGCGCCGTGGGCGATCGCGGTCATCCGCTTCGCGAGGTCGCGCAACGTCTCGGGGTCGGCCGAGCGGAGGTAGAACAGGAGCGCAGCGCGTTCGGGGATCACGTTGGGCCGGGCGCCGCCGTCGGTGAAGACGCCGTGCACGCGGTCGGTCGAAGGCAGTTGCTGGCGCAGCATCGACACGCCCTGGTAGGCCGCGACCGCGGCGTCGAGCGCGTTGCGCCCCATGAACGGCTGCGCCGACGCGTGGGCCCCGACGCCGTGGAACACCATCTCCAGCTGCCGCCGGCCGAGGAACGGGTGCAGCGCGATGTCGTGGCTGAACGGGTGGAGCATGATCACGGCGTCGACGTCGTCGAACACCCCGGCGCGCGCGAGCGTCTCCTTGCCGCCACCGCCTTCCTCGGCCGGCGTGCCGACGAGGGACACGCGTCCGCCGACCTGCTCGGCCACGGCCGCGGCGCCCAGGAACCCGCCGGCGCCGGCGGTGCAGATGACGTTGTGCCCGCACGCGTGCCCGAGCCCGGGCAGCGCGTCGTACTCCGACAGCACGGCGATGTGCGGGCCGCCGTTGTCCGGGGTGCTCGCGCGCAGGGCGGTGTCGAGGCCGCCGAGGCCGACCGTGACCTCGTGGCCGTGGGCGCGCAGGAGCTCCGCCAGCGCACCGACGGAGCGGTGCTCGGTGAAGCCCTCTTCCGGGTGGGCGTGCAGGTCTTGGCTCAGCGCAACGAGTTCGTCGGCGCGAGCCCGCACTTCTTGTGCCACGGCCGCGCGCACCCCGGACTCGGCTCCGGTGTGGTCGGAGCCGAGGGGTTCGGCGGCCGCGACGGCTTCGGCCGTGGCTTCGATCAGGGCGCGCAGGTGGGAGTCGTCGGGCGGGACGGGAGCGGCGTCGGTCATGCGGGGATGCTATCCCCGGGCACCGACAAAGTGGATCAGTCCGCCTCGGGCAGCTCGCCGGCGACGATCTGGGTGACGCCCGCGAACCGCTCGGCGACGATGCGGAGACCCCGGGCGCGCAAGGCGGCGGCGATCTCGCCGCGGTCGAACATTCGCTGCCCGCTGAGGATCCCGCCCGCCGTGTCGACGACTCGCGCGGGTTGCCAGTCGCGGCGCGCGCTCGTGAGCAGCACGACGCGGCCGCCGGGGCGCAGGATCCGCGCGAACGAGTCCAGCGCGCGTTCGGGCTCGGCGAACATGTGCAGGGCGGCGAAGCAGCAGATGGCGTCCACTGTGGAGGGTGTGAACGGCGGTTCGACGGCGTCGGCGCGGAGGTAGGCGACTCCGTCTTCGTCGGTCTCGGTGACGGCGCGGGTGAGCATCGAGGGCGCACCGTCGAGGCCGACGGCGAGGCCCTCTTTTCCCACGGCTGCCCCGAAAGCTCGGGTGAACCGGCCGGTGCCGCAGGCGACGTCGAGCGCGATCCGACCGGGTTCGAGCGCGAGGAGTTCCGTGGCGAGGCGGACTTCGCCGGCCATGCTGGGGCCGAACGGGCCCTTGAACAGCCGGCCGAACGCGGGGCGCCAGTAGCGTTCGTAGACCTGGGGGAGCAGCGTCGTGCGCATCACGCGCTGGGTGATTCCCGTGGTGGGCCCGGCTTGGGGCGCGTCGCCGAGGACGTCGAGGTAGCCCGCGTCCGTGGTCTTGGCCGGAGCGTCGAGCAGATCGGCGAGACGGTCCTGGGCTTTTGGGTGCTCTACCACCGGTTTCGCTCCCTTCCGGTTCGGATACCGGCAGTATGCCAAAGCCTGGTTTTCCACGATCGAGTGAAGATCTCGCCGATCAGGCGTTCGAGGCCCCGGATTGTCGGCCCCTCTTCCTAACGTCGCTTCCACGGTTCTCCGACCCCCGGAGGCCGCAGAGGAGGGACACCCCGATGACCGCACCGATCCTGCTGCCCATCGACGTGCCGACCGGCGAGATCGCCGTGCGCGGACCGTTCGACCTGTGCGCCGCGAGCCACTACCTGGCCGGCTTCGGCCCTGCCGCCCGGCCCGACGCCGCCTCGGAGCCGGGTGTGCTGCGGTTGGCCTTTCCCGTGGACGGCGTCTGGACCCACGCCGGAGCCGCGATCCGCCAGAGATCGCCCGGCACGGTGGAGGTGGAGGTCTCCGCGCCGGTCGACCTGGCGGCGCGCGTGATGGGCCAGGTGAGCCGCATGCTCTCCCTCGACGTCGACGCCTCCGGACTGCCCGACATCGACCTGCGCGACTCCGTCGCCGCCCGCTTGCGCGCTGCCCATCCGGGTTTGCGCCCCGTGCTGTTCTCCTCGCCCTACGAAGCCGCCTGCTGGTCCGTGCTCTCCCAAGGCATGCGCTTCACCACGGCCATCCGGCGCCGCCGCGTGCTCGCCGAACGCCACGGCGCCATCATCGACGTCGGCGAATACCAAGTGGTCTCGTTCCCCGCGCCCGCGGTCCTGGCCGAGCTCGCCTCGGAGGACGGCTTGGCCGACTTCCGCGTCGCCCGCCTGCGCTCCGTCGCCCAAGCCACCGCCGACGGCCGGCTCGACCCTGCCGAGCTGCGCGCGCTCCCCATCCCCGACGCCCTCGCGCACCTGCGCGCCATCCCCGGCATCGGCGCCTTCTCCGCCGAACAAATCCTCCTGCGCGGCGCGGGGCACCCCGACCTCTTCCCCCGCGCCGACGGCCGCCTCCACGAAGCCATGCGAGACGAGTACGGCCTCCCGGCCACCACCCCGGCCTCCGAACTGATCCCCCTGGCCGACGACTGGCGCCCCTACCGCAGCTGGATCGCCTTGCTGTTCCGGGCCACCCTCGACGCCGTCCCGCCAGACCCCGACGCGGCTTCCTCGGCTGAGGAGGTGGTTACGGGCTCGGCCGCACGTTGACGTCCGCACGGGCGCCGGCGCCCGTGCGCGCCCGGCTGACTGCGGCTCGCGAAATGGCTCGCGTGGACGCGCCGCTCCGGCCGCGGCGGTGCCGTCCTTCTGGGCAGTGACTGCCGAGCCGGCCTCGGCGGTGGCCTGGCTCCTCGCAGTCGGCCGGGGTGTCAGTCGGTTGGGGTCCGACGGCGCGCGCTGGGTCGTGGACAGGAAGGCGTGCGGGCGCTGAGTCGGAGAGTGGGTCGGGGAGAGGAAGGCTTGCGGGCGGGCGCATGAATTGCCCACGGGCGCGTTCTGCGGGCCCAGTCTGCCTCGCGACCGGTGCCGGGCCGGCGGCGGTCGGCGGTGGCCTGGCTGCTCGCAGTCGGCCGGGGTCAGTTGGTTGCGGTCCAGCGGCGCGCGCTGAGACGGGGACGGGAAGGCGTGCGGGCGCAGGGATTGCTTACGGGCGCGTTCTGCGGGCCCAGCCTGCTCGCGTCCGGTGCCGGTGCCGGTGCCGGTGCCGGGGGCGGTGGCGGTGGTGGGCGGTGGGCGGCGCAGCCCGAGCCGGAGCCTTGGTCCTGGCCGAGGAGCGGGCAGACAAGTGAAGGAGGTGGTCAGCGGCGCCGAAGAGGCCTGCGCCCCGGCCAACAAATGTCGAAGACGAAGAAGGGAGATCCCATGACGTGACCCACCCCATACCGACCTCAGTCGGCCCATCCCGCAACGGGCACTAACAGTGGCCAGATGTCGCTTGTGGTGAGGTGTGCGCGTGATTTCGCGTGTGCTCGACGTCTCGTCCGTGGTCACCAGCCAAGCCGTGGCTGGTGGGTGGGAGCGTGCGGCCGGCGCGCCCGGGGCCGTCGAGGCGGCGCTCACGCAGGCGAACACCCCGGTGGCGATCACGCTGGTCACCGGTGGTGTCGCGTTGCTGGTGGTGCTGGTGGGCGGCACGCCGTGGCGGTTCGCGCGCAACGTGGTGACCATCGTGCACGAGGCGGGCCACGCGCTGGCCGCGGTGCTGGTCGGGCGGCGGTTGCGCTCGATCAAGCTGCACTCGGACACCTCGGGCGTCACCGTGTCGCGCGGCAAGCCGGAGGGGCCGGGCATGGCGTTCACGGCGCTGGCCGGGTACGTCGCGCCGTCGGTGCTGGGCTTGCTGTTCGCGAGCCTGGTCGGGCAGGACCTGATCACGGCCGTGCTGGTGCTGGTGGCGTTGCTGCTGCTGGGTGTGCTGATCATGGTGCGCAACGCGTACGGCGTGTTCACCGTGGTTGCGAGCGCGGTCGTGCTGGGGCTCGTGGCGCTGGTCGCGCCGCCGGTGGTGCAGGCGCCGTTCGCGTACCTGCTGACGTGGTTCCTGCTGTTCGGGGGCGTCCGGCCGGTGGTGGAGCTGCAGGTCAAGCGCCATCGCGGCCAGGCGCGCGACTCCGACGCCGACCAGCTCAGCCGCCTGACCGCGGTGCCCGCCGTGCTGTGGGTGCTGGTGTTCGTGGTGCTCACGGTGAGCTGTCTGCTGGCCGGTGCGCTGTGGCTGCTGGAGCCGGTCGTCGCTTGAGGGTGCGTCCCGAGGGTTGAGCCAGTCGTCCCCGGATGTGGGCGGTGCGGCAAACTGGTCCTCTGCCGAACGCGCGGAGGGAGACGACGATGGACGAGGTCGCGAAGGCCGTCGAGGAGTGCGCGCGAGCGGCGAAGCTGGCCGCGCCGTCGCTGGCCAAGGCCACCGAGGAGGCCGTGGACGCGGCGCTGCGAGGCATGGCCGAGCGCCTGCAGACGCACCGCGAGGAGGTGCTCGACGCCAACCGGGCCGACGTCGCCAAGGCGCGCGAGGACGGGATGAGCGCGGGTCTGCTCGACCGGCTCACCATCACGCCCGAGCGCCTCGACGGCATGGCCGAGCAGTTACGGCTGCTGGCCGGCGCGCCGCACCAGGAGCGGTCCGTCGAGGTGTCCACATTGGACGGTGGGCTGCGGCTGATCGAGCGGCGCCGTCCCGTGGGCGTCATCGGCGCGAACTACGAGGCGCGGCCGAACGTGACGGTCGACGTGGCGTCGCAGCTGGTGAAGTCGCGCAACGCCGGGGTGCTGCGCACCGGGTCGGCGGCGCTGGGCTCGGCCCAGCGGCTGCGTGACACGGTGATCGCGCCGGCGCTGGCTGAGGCCGGGATCGACCCGGACGTGGTGCAGCTGGTGCCGCGCGTCGAGCGGGAGGCCGCGTCGGCGCTGGTGCGCCTACCGGGGCTGGTGCCGCTGGTGATCCTGCGCGGCAGCGGCGACAGCACGCGCGCGCTGGCCACCGAGGCGGCCGTGCACGGCGTGCGCACGCTGGCACACGCGGACGGCGGCGGCGTGCTGTACGTCGACGCGGCGGCCGACGCCGGCAAGGTGCGCGACCTCGTGTCCGCGAGCCTCGACCGGCTCGGCGTGTGCAACCGGCTCAACCTGCTGCTCGTCCACGACGACGTGCACGACGCCGTGTGGCCGTCGATCACCGCCGCGCTGGCCGAGCGCGGGGTCACGCCGTCGCTGGCGCCGCACGAGCACGCCATCGGCTACGAGTGGGCGCTGGACTCCGACCGCGAGGCGACCGTCACGGTCGAGCGCGTGAGCGGGCTCGACGAGGCTGTGGAGATCGCGAACGAGCGGACGTCGGGCCTCGCGGCGGGCATCGCCACCGAGGACGAAGCGGCGGCGGGCGCGTTCTTCGACGGCTACACCGGCACGGGCGTCTTCTGGAACGCGCCGACGCGGCTGCTCGACGGCTTCAAGCTGCTGGCCGTGCCCGAGACCGGGATCAACCTCGACCGCGTGCCGGGGCCGCGCGGGCCGGTGACCTACACCGACCTGTATGTGCGCCAGTACGCGGTCCAACCCGCATGAGCAGGCGTCCCCACGTCGTACTCTCCGCCGCCCAGTCGCTGGACGGCTATCTCGACGACGCGAGCACCACCCGGCTGATCCTGTCCAATGAGGACGATTTCGCCGAGGTCGACCGCCTGCGTGCCGACGCCGACGCGATCCTCGTCGGCGCCAACACGGTGCGCGCGGACAACCCGCGGCTGCTCGTGCGTTCGGCGGAGCTGCGAAGCGAGCGAGTCGCGGCAGGGCGGCCGGAGCAGCCGATCAAGGTGACGGTGACGAGCACCGGCAAGCTCGATCCGGCGTCGCGCTTCTTCACGGTCGGCGAAGCGCCGAAGCTCGTCTACGCGCCGCCGGTCGCGGTCGACGGCCTGCGCGACGTCGCCACGATCATCGACGCCGGCACCCCGCCCCGGCTCGAGCGCATCCTCGACGACCTCGGCGAACGCGGCGTCCGCCGGCTCCTCGTGGAGGGTGGCGGCGCCGTCCACACGCAGTTCCTCGAAGCCGGCCTCGCCGACGAGCTGCGCCTCGCCATCGCGCCCCTGGTGGTCGGCGACCCGCGCGCGCCGCGCTTTCTCGGCCCCGGCGCATTCCCGCGTCCGCTGGAGCTGGCCGAACTGCGCCAGCTCGGCAACGTCGCCGTGCTCCACTACCGCGCGGCCGCCGAGCCCACCCCGATCGACGTCCTGCGCCTGCGCCAGGCGATCGCGCTGGCGGACGAATGCCCGCCCAGCTCGACGTTCCGCGTCGGCGCCGTCATCGCCGCGCCCGACGGCACCGTGCTCGCCACCGGCCACTCCGGCGAGGGCGAGCCGCACAACCACGCCGAGGAAGCCGCCCTGGCCAAGCTCCGCGCGGACGACCCCCGCCTGGCCACCGCGACCATGTACAGCTCGCTCGAACCGTGCAGCTCCCGCGCTTCCCACCCGAAGAGCTGCACGCAGCTGATCCTCGAAACGCCCATCCCGCGCGTCGTCATCGCCTGGCGCGAGCCGTCCCTGTTCGTCGAAGCCGAGGGCGTCGAACTCCTCGCCGCGGCGGGCCGCAAGGTCGTCGAGGTGCCCGCGCTGGCCTCCGAGGTCCGCAGCGCCAACACCCACCTGCCCGGCATCCGCCCCTGAGCCTGCCGCCGAACGTGGAACACCGGGTGGTCCACAGTGGATTCACCGTGGACCACCCGGCAGCGGGGGACCGGGAAAGCGATCAGCAGGGGCCGTTGTCCGACCAGACGCCGTCGGGGCCGCCTGCGCCGGGTTCTTCGCCCTGGGTCCACCACTTGGCGGTCCACTTGTGGGCGTTGTGGGAGACGGAGTTGCCGCCGACGTAGACCGACGCCTTCTGCCACTCAGGTGCGGTGCAGGTGCCCGGCGGGTTGGTGGGCGGGGTCGTCGGCGGGCCGGTCTGGGGTGGCGTCGCGCCGGCGAAGCGGGTGGTGAACTTGGTGAAGTCCCAGTCGTTCTGGGTGACGTTGGAGCACACGGCGTTGTCGGTCGTGGTGGTGCAGGGGCGGTCGCGGTTGACGGCCCAGTACGTGAAGCGGCCGAGGTGGTGGCTGGTCGCGTAGTCGTAGACGGTCTGGAAGTCGGCGAGGGTGAAGATCTCCGCGTTGTCGGAGCGGCCGTTCATGCCGGAGAAGCCCTCGTGCGAGTACGCGGTGGCGCTGTCCCAGCCGAGGTGGCTTTCCAGCAGGCCGTGGAAGTTCTCGAGCGCGGACACTTGCGCCGAGGAGCCGTTGAAGCCGCCGTCGAAGGGCATGATCGAGAAGTTGTTGGGTGTGAAGCCGATGGACTTGGCCTGGTCGAGCAGCTGGGTGCCGAACCAGCCCGTGCCGGCCGAGGTGCCGGGCATCGTGACGGACACGAACAGGCCCGGGTTGTCGGCGTGCAGCTTCTTCGCGGCGCCGAGCTCGTTGGCGATCGCCGCGGTGTTCTCGTACTCGGGTTCTTCCAGGTCGAAGTCGATGGCCTTGAGGCCGTACTTCGTCACCACCTGTTGGTAGGCGCCGGCGGTCGCGTCGACGGTGCCGCACGTCTGGCCCAGCTTCGTGCCGCCGTATCCGCCGACGGACACCGAGACGTCGCCGCCGTTGCCGCGGATGCGGTTCACGACTCCGGCGACCGCGGTGTCCGACGAGACCGCCGACTTGCCGTCCCACGTCGGGCTGCAGCCGCCACCGTCGGGGGCGAGGATGAAGGCCAGCTGGAACGCTTTCTGCCCAGTCGCATTCATCACCGTGACCGGGTCGGGCGGGTTGTTGCTCACGGGCATGAGGTACGGCGCCGAGGCGTACCAGTTGTTGCTCAGGGCCGCGGCGGCCGCGGGCTGGGCGTCGGCCGTGGCGGCCAGGGTCGCGGCTGTCCCGAGCACGGCGGCGGCGGCGAGCCCGACGGCGGCCAGTCTGCTTCGTTGCATCTGTCCTCCAGCTGACGAGCGGGGTGCGCTACAGCATTGGACTAGACCAATACGAAGTCAACCCACCACCCGACGATCGGCGGGCCGCTACGGGCGAAATGCCGGTATCGGCCTCCGGTGTTCACCCTGGCGGCCCAACGCGCCGCCCCCGACCGGACGCGGACCAACCGCCCCGCTGGTCCACTGCGGACAGCCCCGTTCCGCCGGGGTGAGCGCCTTGGCCACGCGGGGTGCGATCGAGGTGCTCGCCCGGCCGGAAACTGCAACGCACGCGCTCGGTCCGGCGAGCAGGTCGCGAACGCCAAGGCGGACTGGGAAAGGCGGAGTGCGTGGCTCGGTTGCGGGCAACGCGAAGCGCGAACTGCCAGCAACTAGGTGAGGCCACGACGGGACACGGTCTGGGGCCAGGCGGAGGATGCGCGAACTAGGTGATAGGCCGGGCCAGGAATGACGTGATCGCGGCGGCGAACTTCGCGGCGCAAAGGGCGGTGAAGTGGTTGCACGGGACTTCGCGGAACTCGGCGCGGGGCATGGTGGCGGCGAGTTGTTCGGCGGAGGTGCGGTGCGGGTCGTCAGCGCCGACGGTGACCAGGGTCGGCGTGGGATGTGTTCCAAGTCGGTGGGGGAAGTCGGGACGTGGGTATCCAGGATGTGGAGCAGGTCCTGAGGATCGCCGCCAAGGGGGGAGGATGACGTGGTGGCCGGTGGAGGCGAGGTGTGCCGCGGGGCCGGAGGCGAGCCACTGGGTGCCGCGTGCCGTGAAGCCGTGGAGGAGGATCAGGGGGCGGCCGGAGCCGATGGAGCGGTAGGTGAGGGCCGCGCCGTCAGAGCCGGGGTAGGGGTAGGGGTGGTCACTCGCCTTCGAGGTCGCCTTCGAGGGTGAGGTAGACGTCGCGCAGTTGGGCCATCAGGTCGGGGTCCGGGTCGGACCAGAGGCCGCGGTCGGCGGCTTCGGTGAGGCGCTCGATGATGCCGCGCAGGGCCCACGGGTTGGCCTGGCGCAGGAAGTCCTGGTTTTCGGCGTCCAGCACGTACGACTCGGACAGCTTTTCGTACATCCAGTCGCCCACGACGCCGGCGGTGGCGTCGAAGCCGAAGAGGTAATCGACCGTGGCGGCGAGTTCGAAGGCGCCCTTGTAGCCGTGGCGGCGCATGGCCGAGAGCCAGCGCGGGTTGACCACGCGGGCGCGGAACACGCGCGCCGTTTCTTCGCCCAGGGTGCGGGTGCGGACGGCGTCCGGGGTGGTGCTGTCGCCGATGTACGACGCGGGCGCGGAGCCCGTCAGCGCGCGAACGGTGGCGATCATGCCGCCGTGGTACTGGAAGTAGTCGTCGGAGTCGGCGATGTCGTGTTCGCGCGTGTCGGTGTTCTTGGCGGCCACGACGATGCGCCGGTAGGACTGCTCCATGTCTTCGCGCGCGGGGCGGCCGTCGAGGTCGCGGCCGTAGGCGAAGCCGCCCCAGACGGCGTAGACCTCGGCCAGGTCCTTGTCGTCGCGCCAGTTGCCGGAGTCCATCAGGGGCAGCAGGCCGGCACCGTAGGCGCCGGGTTTCGAGCCGAAGATGCGGGTGGTCGCGCGGCGAGCATCGCCGTGCGTGGCCAAGTCCGCGGAGACGTGGGCGCGGACGAAGTTCTCCGAAGCAGGCTCGTCCAAAGCTGCCACCAGTCGGACGGCGTCGTCCAGCAAAGTGATCACGTGGGGGAAAGCGTCGCGGAAGAAGCCGCTGATGCGCACCGTGACGTCGATGCGCGGGCGGCCCAGCTCGGCCAGCGGAATGGCCTCCAGGCCGGTGACGCGCCGCGAAGCCTCGTCCCACACCGGCTGCACGCCCAGCAGCGCCAGCACTTCCGCGGCGTCGTCGCCGGAGGTGCGCATCGCCGAGGTGCCCCAGACCGAGAGCCCCACCGACGTCGGCCACGAGCCGGTGTCGTCGCGGTAGCGGCGCAACAGCGAGTCGGCCAGTGCCTGGCCGGTCTCCCACGCCAGGCGGCTCGGGATGGCCTTCGGGTCGACGGTGTAGAAGTTCCGCCCGGTCGGCAGCACGTTCACCAAGCCGCGCAACGGCGAACCACTCGGCCCGGCCGGGATGTAACCGCCGTCGAGAGCGTGCAGCACCGCGGAGATCTCGCCCGAGGTACCCGCCAGCCGGGGGACGATCTCGGAAGCCGCGAACGTCAGCACCCGCGAGACTTCCGCGTCCGCAGTGCCCAGAACTTCGGAGACCACGGCGGGCACGGCCGACGCAGCCCACGAACGCGTTTCCATCGCCACCACCAGCGACCGCGCCGTGGTCTCGATCGCGTCCACTTCGGACAGCGGGGCGTCGGAGTTCTCCTTCAGCCCCAACGCCGAACGCAGCCCCGGCACCGCCCCCTGCTTGCCGCCCCACATCTGCTGGGCCCGCAGCATCGCCAGCACGAGGTTCACGCGCGCCTCGCCGACGGGGGCCTCGCCGAGTATGTGCAGGCCGTCGCGGATCTGCGCGTCCTTCACCTCGCAGAGCCAGCCGTCGATGTGCAGCAGGAAGTCGTCGAACTCCACGTCGTGCGGGCGCTCGGCGACGCCCAGGTCGTGGTCGAGCTTCGCCGCCTGGATGAGCGTCCAGATCTGGGCGCGGATGGCCGGCAGCTTGGCCGGGTCCATCGCGGCGATGTTCGCGTGCTCGTCCATCAGCTGCTCGAGCCGCGCGAGGTCGCCGTAGGACTCGGCGCGCGCCATCGGCGGGATCAGGTGGTCGACGATCGTGGCGTGTGCCCGCCGTTTCGCCTGCGCGCCCTCGCCCGGGTCGTTGATGAGGAACGGGTAGATCAGCGGCAGGTTGCCCAGAACGGCGTCGGGCGCGCAGGACGCCGACAGGCCCGCCGTCTTGCCCGGCAGCCACTCCAGCGAACCGTGTTTGCCCAGGTGCACCACGGCGTGCGCGCCGAACTCCTCCTCCAGCCAGCGGTACGCGGCGAGGTAGTGGTGGCTCGGCGGCAGGTCCGGGTTGTGGTAAATCGCCACGGGGTTCTCGCCGAACCCGCGCGGCGGCTGGATCATGATCACGACGTTGCCCGACTGGAGCGACGCCAGCACGATGTCGCCCTCGGGATTTGCCGATGTGTCGACATACAGAGAGCCCGGCGCGGGACCCCAGTGCTCCTCCATCGCCTCACGCAGCTCTGCGGGCAACTCGGCGAACCACGAGCGGTACCGCGCCGCGGGGACCCGGATCGGGTTGCCCGAGAGCTGTTCCTCCGTCAGCCACTCCGGGTCCTGCCCGCCCGCGGCGATCAGCGCGTGGATCAACGCGTCGCCGTCCGGCTGGTCGGTGCCCGTCGGCTCGACGCCGGGGAACGCGTCGGCGCCCAGGTCGTAACCCTCCGAACGCATGAGCCGCAGCAGCTTGATCGCCGACGCCGGCGTGTCCAGCCCCACGGCGTTGCCCACCCGCGAGTGCTTCGTCGGGTACGCCGAGAGCATCAGCGCGATGCGCCGGGACGCGGGAGGCGTGTGCCGCAGCCGCGCGTGCGCCAGGGCGATCCCGGCCACCCGCGAAGCGCGCTCGGCGTCGGCGACATAGCGCGGCAGGCCGTCTTCGTCGAACTCCTTGAACGAGAACGGCACCGTGATCAGCCGGCCGTCGAACTCCGGCACGGCCATCTGGTTGCCGGCGTCCAGCGGCGACAGGCCCTCGTCGCTCGCCGACCACGTCGCGCGGTCGCTGGTGAGGCACAGCGCCTGCAGGATCGGGATGTCGAGCCCCGCCATCTCCGCGACGTCCCACGCCTCGTCGTCGCCACCCGCGCCGGCCCCCGAGGGCCGCGTGCCGCCCGCCGCCAGCACTGTGACCAGCAGCGCGTCGGCACGGCCCAGCTCGGCCATCATCTCCGGCTCGCGGTTGCGCAGCGACGCGCAGTGGATCGGCAGCGCGCGCCCGCCCGCGGCCTCGATCGCGTCGGCCAGTGCGTGGACGAACCCGGTGTTCCCGGACAGGTGGTGCGCGCGGTAGTAGAGGATCCCGACGACCGGACCGTCCGCCGGACCCGAAGAAGCGCGCTCCAGCACCCCCCACGACGGCAGCTGCGCGGGCGGCTCGAAACCGTCGCCGGTCAGCAGCAGCGTGTCGGACAGGAACCGGTGCAGCTGCGTGAGGTTCTCCGGCCCGCCCTGCGCGAGGTAGGCGTGCGCCTCGGCCGCGATGCCCGCCGGCACGGTGGAGAGCTTCATCAGCTCCGCGTCCGGCGTCTGCTCACCGCCCAGCACCACCACGTGCGAGCCCGACGCGCGCAGCGTGTCCAGGCCCTCCTGCCACGACCGCGGCGTGCCCAGGATCCGGACCACGACGATCGGCGCGCCGTCCAGCAGCCCCGGCAGGTCCGCGACGTCGAGCCGCGCGGGGTTCGCGAGCCGGAACTCGCCCTCGCTGGCCCGGGCACTGAGCAGATCGGTGTCCGACGTGGACAGCAACAGGATCACGGCGTTCCTCACTCGGGGTGTCCGCGCCCCGGGTCGTCGGTCGCGCCGGCGGGAGTTCCTGGCTCCCCGGATCACTCCGGGTCACAGTGGCGGGACCGTCCCGGACTCTCACCGGGTTCCTCCACCTGCCGACGCGTGGTTCGCCACTCACTCTCACGGGCGTGCGAGCCCGCGTCAAGGTGACGTCTCAGACCACGCGCACGGCCACGATCGGCCGCTCGGCCACGGGGTGGGACCGCTGGGCCGTGACGCTCCACGCGTAACCCGCGAACCCGCCTGTATCCGGCGACGCGTGTACGACCAGGTGCCCGTAACCGGCGCCCTGCCCCGCGGGGGAGCGGCTGTCGGGGAAGTCCGGCGATGTGCCGTGCGGGTCGGCGGTGCAATCGGCCACGGGCACGACGTACGACTTGGCCTCGTCCACGACGGGCGTGCCCCGCACCAGCGCGATGTGCCCGGTGTTCGTCGGCCGGCGGTGCCCGTAGTCGATCACCACGAGATCACCGGGACGCAGGTCGGCGACGGTGTCCACGCGTGCGAAGTGCGGCACTTGCCGCTGTTCGAAGACCCACCGGTATGTGCGTGAAGGCGGGCTCACCGAGCGGAAATGGGTGGTGAAGAACTCGTCGTCGGCCCAGTCGTAGACGTGCTTGAGCAGCTGGGTCTGGAACGAGGCGCACTGCGTGTGGTTGCGCTGCGGCCGCGTCCAGCTCACGACGTCGGGCTCGCCGGAGGCCTTGTAGCGGTTGGCCTCCGGCGAGAGGTGGTCGATGAAGTCCTCGGCGGCGTGCAGATGGGCGGTCACCCCATCCGTTCTACGCCGACCGGTCGCCGATCCGCGGGAACGGCTCGGTGGAGAAGAGCACCTCCACGGCCACCTCGAAGAACTCCGCGATCCGCAGGGCCAGGTAGAGGCTCGGGCTGTACTCGCCGCGTTCCAGGTACCCGATCGTCTGGTAGTGCACGCCGAGCGCGTCGGCCAGCTGCCGGCGCGAGATCCCGCGCTCGGCGCGCAGCACCGCGATGCGGTTGTAGACGTTCTCGCTCACCGCGGATCACACACGCTGCAGTGCCCTCTCCCGTCGTTCGGCCACCGACGACCCGGATTCCCGCCGCGCCATGCGCCGAAGCAGTACCGGGGCCAGCGCCAATCCGATCACGGCCCACACGACCAGCACGCCGAGGGTCCACCAGGGCCGCCACGACTGCCCGATCTCCACCACCACGGCCGAGTCCGGCAGCAGCGCCGAGCGCATGCCGAGGCCGAGCCAGTACATCGGGAACACCTGGGCGATGCCCTGCACCCAGACCGGCAGGGCCGTGATCGGGTAGAAGATGCCGGAGATCGCGGTCAGGCCCGTGACCGGCAGCATGACCAGGGCCATCGCCCGAGGGTCGCGGATGAGGGAGCCGATCGCGGCGCCCAGTGGCAGCGTGGCCAGCAGCCCGAGCACCAGGACCCAGAGCAGGTTGAGCCACGACCACACGCCGTCCGCGGCCAGCCCGGAGAACAGGAACAGGCACGGCACCAGCACCACGACCAGGCCGGCCACCTGCATGAGCGAGAGCGACACGATCTTGCCGAGCAGGTAGCCGAGCATGCCGTTGGGCGTGGCCTTGGCGCGCAGCAGCGTGCCGTCCTCGCGGTCGATCACGAGCTGGCCGGCCGCGCCCGAAAGGCCGTTGAACACTATCCCGGCGCCGAGCACGCTCGGCACGGTCGCGGTGCCCAGTGAGAACGACGTGCCGGGCAGGTGCGCGTTGCGCATGAAGAACAGCGTGGTCAGGATCAGGACCAGCCAGACCACCTGGCCGAGCACGTCGTCTCGGTTGGTCCACTGCTGGCGGAACTCGGTCAGCCCGCGGCGCAACCCACTGCGCAGGGCCCTTCGCTTCGCGGCCGCGGCGAACGCCATCGGCGTGGTCATCGCAGTCATCACACACCCGCTCCCACGAGTCCGGCCTCGGCGCGGTGCACCAGGGTCATGTAGGTGTCCTCGAGGGACGCGCGGCGGACCTCCAGGTCGGCCACGGCTTCGCCGTGCTGCTTGAAGAGTTCGAACACGTACTTCGTGGCCTCCGTGGTGGAGTGCACGAAGTGCTGCCCGTCGACGGACCAGCGCACCTCGGCCTCGCCGGAGATCCGGCGGCTGAGCTCGTCGGCGGAACCGTCGGCGACGATCCGGCCGCCGTTGAGGATGAGGATCCGGTCGGCCAGCTTCTCGGCCTCGTCGAGGTCGTGGGTGGTGAGCAGGATCGTGGTGTCCTCGTCGTCGGTCAGCCGGTGCACGAGGTCGTGGAACTCGCGCCGTGCCTCGGGGTCGAAGCCCGCCGTCGGTTCGTCGAGGAAGAGCAGCTCGGGCCGGCCGACGATGCCGATCGCGACGTCGAGGCGGCGCCGCTGCCCGCCGGAGAGCTGCCGGATCTTCTTGTCCGCGTGCGGGGTGAGCCCGACGGCGTCGATCAGCTCGCGGGTGTCCCACGGGCGGCGGATCGTGTCGGTCGAGTACGGCGCGTAGTACTCGCCGAGGTGCGCCAGCAGCTCGCGCACGCGCCATTTCCCGTGGTCACGCCAGGACTGGAGCACGACCCCCAGCCGTGCCCGCCAGTCCTCACCGCCGCGCGCGGGATCGGTGCCGAGTACCTCGACGTCGCCCGCCGAGCGCATCCGGAAACCCTCGAGGATCTCGATCGTGGTCGTCTTGCCGGCGCCGTTGGGCCCGAGCAGGCAGAGCACTTCGCCGCGGTAGGCCTTGAAGTCGACGCCGTGGAGTACGTCGTTGGTGCCGTATCTCATGCGCAGGTCCTCGACCCGCAGCACGACTTCCTCTGGATTCCTCAAACCGAATCCACCCCCATCGTTTGTGTGCGACGAAATGTAGCACACCTACTACATACGATCGCAAGTCTGCTTAATCCGCAGCCAGCTACAGTGAGCGGCATGTCCAGCCCTGCCCGCGTACGCGCCGACGCCTGCCCCGGGGTCTTCGCCACGCACGACGCGGCGGACGGACCGCTCGCCCGCGTGCGCCTGCCCGGTGGGGTCGTCTCCGCGGAGCGGTTGCGGGTGCTGGCTTCCTGCGCCGAAGACCTCGGTGACGGCGACGTGCACCTCACCTCGCGGGGCAACGTCCAGCTGCGTGGGGTGGCACGGCCCGGTCTCGCGTCGAGGCTCATGGCTGCCGGGTTGTTGCCTTCGCCGACGCACGAGCGGGTGCGCAACGTGCTGGCCTCGCCGTTGAGCGGGGTGCACGGCGGGACCGCCGACGTCCGCGGGCTGGCGGGGGAGCTGGACGTGGCCTTGTGCGCCGAGCCGGAGCTGGCCGAGCTGCCGGGGCGGTTCCTGTTCGCGTTCGACGACGGCCGGGGTGACGTCGCGGGCGAAGGCGCCGATGTGTGCTGGCGCGCGGTGACGTCCGACGCGGGCACGGTGCTGCTCGCTGGCGTGGACACCGGCTGGCCCGTGCCGCGTGACGAAGCTGTGGCCGCGTTGCTGGCTGTCGCGCGTGAGTTCGCCGCACAGCGGGAGACGGCTTGGCGGATCGCGGAGCTCCCTGATCCCACCGTGCTGCTGCCCCGGGGATCGGAGGCGGAGCCGGTGGAGCGCCCGGTGCGCGTGGACCCGACCGTCGGGCCGCTCGGCGACCACGGCGTCGGTGTCGCGCCCCGGTTCGGGCAGCTCACGGCCGCGCAGCTGCGGATTCTCGCCGACCTCGCCGACCTCGCCGTCGTCACACCGTGGCGGTCGATCGTGCTGCCGGACGCCGCACCGGACGCGGCCGCGCGCCTGCACGCGGCCGGTCTGAGCACCGACCCCGCCGCGCTGGAGATCACCGCCTGCATCGGCCGCCCCGGCTGCGCGAAGTCGCTGGCCGACGTGCGCGCCGACGCCGCGCGCCTGGTCCCGGCCGGGGTCCGCGCCCACGTGGCGGGCTGTGCACGGCGCTGCGGGCGGCCGTCGGGCCCCCACCTCGACGTGGTCGCCGAAGCCGGCGGCTACCGTGTCGGCGGACGCCTGCTGGCGGCGTCCCGCCTGGCGGACTCCTTGGTGAGGAAGGAAAACCCGTGATCGACTACCTGGCCGACGGTGCCGAGATCTACCGGCACTCGTTCGCCACGATCCGCGAGGAGGCGGACCTGGCGATTCTGCCGGACGACGTCGCCGGCGTCGCGGTGCGGATGATCCACTCCTGCGGCATGGTCGACCTGGTCGACGACCTGAGCTACTCCCTCGACGTCGTCGAGGCCGGCCGGGCGGCGCTCGAGGCGGGCGCGCCGGTGCTGTGCGACGCGAAGATGATCGCCAGCGGCATCACGCGCAAGCGGCTGCCCGCGGCCAACGACATCGTCTGCACCCTCGACGACCCGAGCGTGCCGGGGCTGGCCGAGCGGATGGGCACGACGCGGTCGGCCGCGGCGCTGGAGCTGTGGCGCGACCGGCTGCCGGGTTCGGTGGTGGCGATCGGCAACGCGCCGACGGCGTTGTTCCGCCTGCTGGAGCTGCTCGAGGAAGGCGTCGGGGCGCCGGCCGCGATCGTCGGCGTGCCGGTGGGTTTCGTCGGCGCGGCCGAGTCCAAAGTGGAACTGGCGAAGCGGGCTCCGGCGCCGTACCTCGTGGTGCAGGGGCGCCGGGGTGGCAGCGCGATGGCCGTGGCGGCCGTCAACGCGATCGCGAGCGTGGTCGAATGACCGGCCGGCTCTACGGCGTCGGGCTCGGCCCCGGCGACCCGGAACTGATGACGGTGAAGGCCGCGCGGCTGATCGGCGAGGCCGACGTGATCGCCTACCACAGCGCGCGCCACGGCCGCAGCATCGCGCGTTCGGTGGCCGCGCCGTACCTGCGCGAGGGCCAGCTGGAGGAGCCGCTGGTCTACCCGGTCACCACGGAGACCACCGACCACCCCGGCGGCTACGAGGGCGCGATCGCCGATTTCTACGAGCTGAGCGCGAAAAAGCTGGCCGAGCACCTCGACGCCGGACGCGACGTGGTCGTGCTGTGCGAGGGCGACCCGTTCTTCTACGGCTCCTACATGTACATGCACGAGCGCCTCGCCGGTCGCTTCGAGGCCGAGGTCGTGCCGGGCGTGACGTCGGTGAGCGCGGCGTCGTCGGTGCTCAGCCGTCCACTGGTGCAGCGCGACGAGGTGCTCACGGTCCTGCCGGGCACGTTGCCGGCGCCCGAGCTGGCGCGCCGGCTGGCCGACACGCAGGCCGCGGCCGTGCTGAAGCTGGGGCGCACCTTCGGTGCCGTCCGCGAGGCGTTCGCGGAGGCGGGCAAGCTGGACGACGCGTGGTACGTCGAGCGCGCCACGTGGGGTGAGCAGCGGATCGAGCCGCTCGCCGACGTCGATCCGTCGACGGTGCCGTACTTCTCGCTGGCGTTGCTGCCGAGCCCGGCGTATGCGTCCCGGGTGGACGGTGAGCCGGCGGTGGTTCCTCCGGCGGCGAAGCCGGTTTCCGGCACCGGCGAGGTCGTGGTCGTCGGCCTCGGCCCGGCGGGTCCGGAGTGGCTGACGCCCGAAGCGTCGGCCGAGCTGGCCGCGGCGGAGCACATCGTGGGCTACGGCCCGTACGTCGCCCGCGTGCCCCAGCGCGCCGGCCAGGAGCGGCACGCGTCGGGCAACCGCGTCGAGGCCGACCGTGCGGTGGAAGCGCTGGAGCTGGCGGCTTCCGGGGCGAGGGTTGCCGTGGTTTCCTCAGGCGACCCGGGCGTGTTCGCCATGGCCTCCGCCGTGCTGGAACAGGTCGCCGCCGGTCGAGGCGCCGGCGTGCGCGTGCGCATCGTCCCGGGGGTGACGGCCGCGCAGGCCGCCGCTTCCCGCGTCGGCGCGCCGCTGGGTCACGACTACTGCGTGCTGTCCCTTTCGGACCGCCTCAAGCCGTGGGACGTCATCGAACGCCGCCTCGACGCTGCGGGCGCGGCCGATCTGGTGCTGGCGCTGTACAACCCGGCTTCACGCACTCGCACGACCCAGCTGGCCACCACGCGGGAAGTCCTGCTGCGCCACCGCGAACCGGCCACCCCGGTCGTCGTGGCCCGTGACGTGGGCGGGCCGGAGGAGCGGATCACGGTGACCACGCTGGGCAAGCTGGATCCGTCCACTGTGGACATGCGGTGCCTGCTCATCGTGGGCTCGTCGAAAACGGTGGCGCAGGAGGGCCCGGACGGCACGACGGTCGTCTGGACCCCGCGCACCTACGCGTGAGGCTGCAGCTGTTCGACGGCGGCGCGCACGGCTTCTTCGTCCTGCGCGCTCTGCGCACCCGACGCACCGATGGCGCCGACGACCACGTCGCCGTCGGTGACGAGGATGCCGCCGGCGCGCGCGACGAAGTCGCCGCCGTAGACGTGCTGGAGGGGGCCGACGACCTCGCCGGGCAGAGTGACTTCGCCGGAGGGCTTGAGCATGCGCAGCGCCGTGCGGGCTTTGGCCACGGCGACGCGGCTGGTCACGGGCGTGCCGCCGTCGGCGCGCTTCAGCGCGATCACCTCACCGGTGACGTCGAGGACGGCGACCGCCAGCGGCGCGAACCCTCGCTCGGCGGCGACGGCGTGCGCCGTGTTCACCAGCTGGTCCGCTTCGGCCAACGTCAACCCGGGCAGGCGGGGAGTATCAGACACGCTTCGAACCTAGCCGCGATCGGCTCCGGCCGTCCACCGGCCCGCCCTCAGCCGCGCAGGTAGTACCCCGGGGTGTGCCCGAGCGACCGCCGGAACACGTCGATGAACGCGCTCGCCGTCGCGAAGCCGCATTCGCGCGCGACGGTCGTCACGGGCGTGTCCTCGGCGAGCAGCCGCAGCGCGTGGTAGAGCCGCAGCTGGGTGCGCCACTGCGGGAACGTCATGCCCGTGTCCTGCCGGAACAGCCGCGTCAACGTGCGCCCGCTCGCCCCGGCCTCGCGGCCCAGCGCGTCGAGTCCGCGCGAGTCCGACGGGTCGGCCTCCAGCAGCCGGCAGACCGCGGCCAGGCGCGGATCCCGGGCTTCCGGCACGCGTACCGGCCGCTCCTCGGCGGCGGCGAGCTGATCCAGCAGCACCGCGCGCATCCGCCGCCCGGCCGGGCTGTCGCGATCGTCGGCGAGCACGGTGTAGGCGACGAGGAGTTCCCGCAGCAACGGGGAGACCGCCAGCGCGGTCGGCTCGACCAGGCCCAGCGGGTTGAACGCGCGGGCGAGGCCGACCAAGTGGATCCGCGTGACGCCGTACGCGCGGTGGGCGTGCACGGTGCCCGCCGGGACCCACAGCGCGCGGTGGGCCGGCGTGATCCACCGCGAGGTTTCCGTGTGTACTGCGAGCACGCCGCGGCTCGCGTAGACGACCTGGTTCTCGTCGTGCCAGTGCGCCGCGACCGGCTCGGCGGTCTCCAGCTCGCGGCTCGAGGTGGGCGCCGCGGGCAGATGGCGAGAAATCGACATAGGTCGGCAGAATAGCGGAATCGGGAACCCCTGGTCCGGCGCAACGATCTCCGCATGACTTCAGCGAACTCCCGGTGGCCGATGGTGATGCTCGTCGTCGGCCACGCGGTCGACGACCTCTACCAGGGCGCCGTGCCGGCCCTCGTCCCGTTCCTCGTGGCCGAGCGCTCCTACGGTTACCTCGCCGCGGCCGGCATCACGCTGGCCGCGACGCTGCTGTCGTCGGTGGTGCAGCCGCTGTTCGGCGTGCTGACCGACCTGCGGGCGCTGCCCTGGCTCGTCCCGGCCGGCATGACGGTCGCCGGTGCCGGCATCGGGTTGTCCGGTCTCGGGAACTCGTACGCGCTCACGTGGCTGGCCATCGCGTTGTCCGGGCTCGGCGTCGCCGCCTACCACCCCGAATCGGCGCGGCTGGCCCGCCGGGTCGCGGGACGCGGGCACGTCGGCATGAGCTGGTTCTCCCTGGGCGGCAACGTCGGTTTCGCGCTCGGCCCGATCCTCGTCACGCCCGTGCTGCACCTCGGCGGGCTCGGCGCGACCCCGCTGCTGGCGGTCCCGGCGCTTGCCGCGGGCCTGCTCACCGTCGCCGTGCTGCGGAAGCTGCGGGCTCCCGGCGCCGCCGCGAGCCGCGCCGCTGTGGCCGGCCGCGACGACTGGCGCCAGTTCGCCCGGCTGACGATCGTGGTCGTCGCGCGCTCGATGGTGACGTTCGGGCTGAGCACGTTCCTCGCGATCTGGGTCGCGCAACGGGTCGGCGCTGGTCCGACGGCGGGTGAGACCGCGCTGGTCGTGCTGTTCGGCGCCGGCGCCGCGAGCACCCTGCTCGGCGGAGTGCTGGCCGAGCGCTGGGGCCGGATCCGCACCCTGCGCGTGGCGTACCTCGTCGCGATTCCCGCCGTCGCCGGCGTCGCGCTCGTGCCCGGACCCGCGGTGTACGCGCTGGTGGCGCTGACCGCCGTGGCCACCTACGTCCCGTTCTCCCTGCACGTCACGCTCGGCCAGGACTACCTGCCCCACCGCCACGGCACGGCCAGCGGCGTCACGCTCGGCCTGGCGGTGAGCGTCGGCGGGCTGGCCGCGCCCGCGGTCGGCGTGCTCGCGAACGCGGCGGGCCTGCAGTGGGCGCTGCTGTCGCTGGCCGTGCTGCCGGTGCTCGCCGCGGTCGCGGCCCGCGGGCTGACCGAACCGCACCACGAGGACCGTCCACAGGAGACGGTCAAGGCGTGAGGGTCAGCGCGTCGGGTCCTTCCCGTTCGGCTGTGCCGGCCCCGGACCCGGAGACCACCAGCCCCACACCGTCTTCCGGCCGTGCTGCACCGTGGGCGCGATGCCTTCGCTGAACGGTTCCACCTGCAGCAGCTGGCCCCACGACTGGCTCGGCTGGCCGATCAGGTAGCTGGGCACCTCGGGTTCCTTCGCCACCTCCTCGAGCCAGCCGATCGGCCCGCCGTTGGTGGCCGACGCCCATTCCGCCTCGTCGGCCAGTGCGCCGGCCGTGATGCGGTAGTCGGGGACCTGCGAGATGCCGTCGCGGGAGGTCACGGGGTTCGCACACGGGTAGACGAACGACGCGGGCCAGTCGATGTACACGGACTTGCCCACGAGCTTGTCCGTCAACGTGGTGAAGGTCGGCACGCGCGGGGCGGACGCGGCGATCCAGCCGTCCTCGGTGAGGTCGTTGTCGACGATGTCCACGCGCACCGACGTGGTCTGCGGCGGCAGGTCGCGCAGGTTGATGCGGGTGTCGTTCCAGCCGCCGGTGCCGGCGCCCGGCGGGAGGGCGAACTGGCTGCGCAGCACCTTGACGCCGTCGGGCGTCACCACGCCGTAGTCGAGGCTCACCGACGCGGGACGCCGCGGCTGGCCCGCCGTCGCGATCACGATCTGGCCGTCGGCGGGTTTGTCGGCCAGCGCGTACCACTCGCTGCGCAGCCGGCCCGCGCGGTTCTGCTCGAAGTAGCTGCTCCACATCGGCACGGTGTCGGGCGTGAAGCCGTGCGGGGGCTCGGAAAGCGGGTCGTCCTCTTCGGTGGGACGCGTGTGGAAGCCGGTCTGGACCTGGCCGTTGCCCTGGTCCGGGTTCGGCAGCGGCGACTCTTCCTGTTTCGCCGGCACGGTCCGTTGCTCGGGCTGGGGGTGCAGGACACTCTTCGCGGCGTCGGTCTCCACCATCACGTGGTCGGACAGGTTGCAGCTCTTGCCGAACAGGTGCCCGAAGTCGGCGGCGCCCAGGCTGTAGCTGCCGCGCTGGATGTAGATCGCCGCCGCCATCGTGTAGAACTCGCCGGACGCGACCAAGCCGCACACGACCACGAGCGACAGCGAGCCCAGCCGCAGCGACCGGCCGCGTTTTTCCTGCGGCGCGGGCGCGCCCGGGCGGTGGGCGCGGATGTTCTCCACGAACGCGTAGATCCCCGCGATCGCCGCGGCCACCAGCAGGATCGTCGACAGCGGGATCCCGGCGATCGACGGCGCGAGCCCGGTCCACGGCACGCCCAGGCGCGAGACGAACCAGTACGTGTTGGGTCCCGTCGCGGCGAGCGCGCCCACCACGAGCAGCCCCGCGACGAACGTTGCCCGGTTGCGGTTCGAGCGCAGCACGGTGGAACTCGTCGCCAACGCGGTCAACGCGGCCATCGACGCCCCGACAGCCGCGAACGCGCCGAAGTGGTGCGTCCACTTCGTCGGCGTGAGGGCCAGCAGCAGGAAGAACAACGCGGTGGTGCCGATCAGCCGCCGGCTCGGTCCGAGTGCCGCGCCCGGGATCCGGCCGCGCCGCAGCAGCACGACCAGGCACGTCACCGTGCACAGGACCACCAGCAGCACCGGGAACCGGCGTGGCGCGGACCCGTCGGGCAGGTTCTCGAACAGCAGCTGGTAGCGCGCGAGCTCCTGGAACCACGACAGGTTCGGCCCCACCTGCGTGCGGATGCGCGTGGCCTCCTGCACGGTCGCGAACGTCTGGTCCGCGAACACCACCACGAGCACGAGCAGCCCCGAAGCGGCGATCGGCGCGAGGATCGGGAGCCAGCCACCGGCCGCGCGCTGGCGCACGAGCTTGAACAACGGCCGCGCGGCCACCAGGAACGGCGCCACCGCGATCAGCCCCGTCGGCGTCGCGGCGAGCGTGAACGCGGCCGCGGTGAGGCCGAGGCACAGCGGCAGCAGGCGGCGCGTCACCAACGCGCGTTCCACGGCGCAGATCGCGAGCAGCGAACCCAGCGCGGCCACGGGTTCCGGCCGCACGCCGTTGTTGTAGGGCATCCACCAGACGAGGAACACGGCCGCCGCGGCCCAGCCGGCCGCGCGGCTGCCGCGCACCTGCGTGCCCAGCCGGGGCATCACTTCGCGGCTGATGAGCAGCCAGCTGATCACGCCCACCAGGTACGAGGGCAGCCGGATCCACGGCGGCACCGTGCTGACGTGCGTCATCAGCTCGTAGAGGTGGTAGAACCAGCCGAACGGCGCCTCAGCGACGCCGAACCAGCGGTGGTAGTTGGTCAGGAAGCCCGTGGACTCCGTGACTCTGGCCATCGTGAGGATGTAGCCGTCGTCCGAGGTCACCGGTCCGATGAACACCCACGCGCCGAGCGCGAGGATCACCGTCGCGTCGCGGCCGGTCAGGCGCCACCAGCCCACGGGAGCCCACCGCGGCGCGCGACGGGCGAACCCGGAGTCCATGCGCCACACCACGATCAGGCAGGCGATGAACGCGAGCACGCCGAGGATGCCGACGCCGATCTTCAACGCCGTCGGCGAAGTCTGGTAGCGGGTGTCCGGCACGACCGTCACGTGCAGGCCCGAGATCGGGTCCTTCGCGGAGCTGATCGAGGAGTAGATGCCGACCACGCGCGGGCGGACGTCGCCGGTCGTGTGGAACACCGTCGTGCCCGCGACGGCGAGCGTCATCTGCGTGGCGTCCGACTTCAGCGTCACCGTGCAGCCGGCCGGTGGCAGTGGCTGCTGCGCGATCTGCTGGCCCTGGCTGGACGCGAGCAGCACGCCGTTGTCCACGCGCAGCTGCAATCCGACGCCGTTGCCGGCGCGCGGGTCGGTGCGCCCGTCCGGCACCGTCGCGAACAGCAGCGCGGGACCGTTCGTGCGCGCGTCGAGCGACTTGACCGTGGCGCACGGGATCTCGGCCTCGAGGTCCTGGGCCCAGTACCCGGTCAAGGGCGCGTTGACGGACCGGGTGTCGGAGCCGGTGGGCCAGCCGACCTGCGCGGTGTCCTGCACGACGGGCAGGAACGGATAAGCCAGGGCGCACAGCGCCGAAAGCAACCCCAGCGCTACGGCAATCGGACGCATCCGGGAAAGCTATCCGGTCGGCTGAAGGGGCTACGCACACCCCTCGTCACGGGGCGTGAAGCGCTCGTGGTGCACGGCGTTGGCCAACGGCGCGCGGGTGCGCCAGCCGTGGCGCTCGAGGTCCGGGACCTCGGCCAGCGCGGTCACGGGGCCGACGCAGAGCCAGGCCACAGGCCGGATTCCGGCCGGGATGCCGAGCAACGACGCGAGGAACGGCTCGCGGTAGAAGCTCACCCAGCCGACGCCGAGGCCCTCGGCGGTCGCGGCCAGCCACAGGTTCTGGATGGCGAGGCAGACGGAGTACAGCCCGGCGTCGGCGATGGCGTGCCGGCCCAGCACGGCGGGCGCGCCGCGTTCGGCGTCGTAGGTGACGACGATGCCGAGGGTCGACTCTCGGATGCCCTCGATCTTGATGCGGGAGAACGTGTCGGCGCGTTCGCCTGCCAGTTCGGCCGCGAACACGTCGCGTTCGTCGTGCACGTGCTGGGCGAACGCCGCGCGCGTGGCGGGGTCGCGCACGAGCACGAAGTCCCACGGCTGGCTCAGGCCCACGCTCGGCGCGGCGTGCGCGGCTTCGAGCACGCGGGTGAGCACGGGGTCGTCGATCGGCTCGCCGGTGAACTCGCCTCGGACGTCGCGGCGGCGGCGAAGAACTTCGTAGAACTCGTCGATCATCGGTGCAGCACCCATTCCACGGCTTCGGCGACCCCCGCGACCTCGGCGGTGGCCGGGCGCGCCGGGCGGCGCACGACGACCACCGGCAGGCCAAGCTCGCGGGCGGCGGTGAGCTTCGCGGCGGTCATCGGGCCGCCGCTGTCCTTGGTGACGAGGACGTCGATGCGATGCTCGGCCAGCAGCGCGCGTTCTCCGTCCACTTCGTACGGTCCGCGGTTCAGCAGGACCTGGTGCTGCCTCGGCAACGGCGGCTCGGGCGGGTCGACGCAGCGGATGAGGAACCACAACGCGTCGAGCTCGGCGAACGCGGCGAGCCCCTGTCGTCCGCTGGTCAGGAAGACGCGGGAGCCGAGGCCGGGCAGCAGTCCGGCGGCGGCGCCGAGGTCATCGGCCCAGTGCCAGCGATCGCCTTCGGCGGGCTGCCAACCGGGCCGGGCGAGCCGCAGCAGCGGCACGCCGATGGCCGAGGTGGCGGCGAAAGCGTTGGTACCAATGCGTTCCGCGAACGGATGGGTCGCGTCGACAACCGCCGCCACGTCGTGCTCACGCAGCCACGCGGACAGCCCTTCGACACCACCGAAACCCCCGACCCGCACTTCGCCGACGGGCAGCCGCGGCCGGGCGACCCGCCCGGCGAGCGACGACACCACGGCGACCCCGCGCGAGTGCAGTTCGGCCGCGAGCGCCCGCGCCTCGGCCGTGCCGCCGAGGACCAGCACGGTCATCCGCCGTAGCCGACGGCCGCGCGCCAGCGGTCGAGCGTGCGCATGTTCGCGAGCGTCTCGGCCCAGGTCAGCTCGGGTGCCTGCCGGTTGTCCACGTGGGCGGCGACGTGGTCGGCCTCGCGCGCGAACACGCTCTGCGTCGCCTCGATCTCGATCACCTCGGGCTCGCCGCCCGCCGGCGTCAGCACGATCTGCGACGACGTCGCGCGGCGCATCTGCGGCAGCCAGGCGGGTTTCGGCACGTGGATCTGCCCGGTGGTGCCGTAGATCCGGATGTGGTCGTCCTGCGTGAGCCGGTAGCCGCAGGACAGCTGCGCGATGATGTCGCCCGGCAGCCGCAGCAGGGCCATCGCGAACTCGTCGACGCCGCGGTCGGTCAGCCGCGCCATCCCGGTGACGGTAGTGGGTTCCACGACGTCGATGCCGGTCGCCGCCTGCGAAACGAGCCGCGCGAGCGACGTGCAGTAACAGCCGACGTCGAGGATCCCGCCGCCGCCGAGCGCCGGGTCGGCCAGGCGAGGGGCGTCGTTGGCGCCGGTGTCGAAGCTGAACGAGACGTCGACGGCCCGGACCTCACCGATCGCGCCGCACGAAATCAGCTCGACGAGCCGGCGCGTCTGCGGGTGCAGGCGGTACATGAACGCCTCCATGAGGAAGACGTCGTGGCGGCGCGCCGCGTCGATCACCTTCTCGGCCTCGGCCGCGGTGACCGTGAGCGGTTTCTCGCACAGCACGTGCTTGCCGGCTTCGGCGGCGCGGATCGCCCACTCCGCGTGCATCGGGTGCGGCGTGGCGATGTAGACGGCGTCGACGTCCGGGTCGGCGAGCAGGTCGCCGTAGGAGCCGTAGGCCTTCGGGATGTCGAAGCGGGTGGCGAACTCGCGCGCCCGGTCGGCCGAGCGGGCGGCGACGGCTTCCAGCGTGCCGTGTTTGCTGAGCTCGACGCCGGTCGCGAAGTCGGCGGCGATCGATCCGGCGGCCAGCAGGCCCCAGCGTAGGTCTGTCACAGTGACTCCGGTTGGCTCGCGCGGTCTCGGGTGCTCGAATACAGGAAGCTGTCGGGGAATCCTCCGGCGGCGAGCACCTGGCCGACGAAGATGGTGGCCGCGCGCGTCATTCCCGCTTCGCGCGCCCGTGCGGCGATGTCGGTGAGCGTGCCGCGCACGACGGTTTCGCCCGGCTGGCTCGCCAGCGCCACGACGGCCGCGGGGCAGCCGGCGCCGTAGAACGGCACGAGCTCCTCGGTGACGCGCTCGATGTGGTTGATGGCCAGGTGCAACGCGAGTGTGGTGCCGCTGCGAGCGAAGTTCGCCAGCGTCTCGCCTTCGGGCAACGCCGTCGACCGCGCTTGCGCGCGCGTGATCACGAGGCTCTGCCCGATGCCGGGCACGGTCAGCTCACGGCCCAGCACGGCGGCCGACGCGGCGAACGCGGGGACGCCGGGGACGATGGCGTAGGGCACGCCGGCGGCGTCGAGGCGGCGCACGGTTTCCGCCACCGCGCTGTAGAGCGACGGGTCGCCGGACACCAGCCGCGCGACGTCGTGGCCCGCGTGGTGGGCCGCGATCAGGCGTTCGACGATCTCGTCGAGGCTCAGGTTGGCCGTGTCGACGCGCTCGGTCTCGGGCGCGCAGTACGCGAGCAGGTCGGTCGGCGTCATGCTGCCCGGGTACAGGCACACACCGCAGCGCGCGAGCAGGTCGCGGCCACGGACGGTGATGAGGTCGGCCGCGCCGGGGCCGGCGCCGATGAAGTGAACGGTCATCTCGAACTCCAGGACGTCACGGTGCGCGACGGGGTCCACCCCGTGAACCCGCCGAGCGGCTGCGCGTGGTCGACGGTGATCCTCGTCAGCTCACCACCCCGGCTCGCGTAGGCGTTCGCCAGGATCTGTTCTGCTTCCAGCGTGACACCGTGGGCGACCACGCGGGCACCCGTGGCGAGGCACGCGTCGAGCAGGCCGGGCACGGTGAGGCCGCCGCCGATGAAGACGGCGTCGGGCCGGGGCAGGGTCGCCAGTGCGTCGGGGGCCGGGCCGGTGACCACCCGCAGCTCGGGGACACCGAGTGTGGCGGCGTTGCGAGTGATGCGCTCGGCGCGCGCGGGGTCGCGTTCGACGGCGATCGCGCGGTTGAGCGGGTGCGCGCGGGACCATTCGATGCCGACGCTGCCCGCACCCGCGCCGACGTCCCAGAGCAGCTCGCCGGGGACGGGCGCGAGGTGGGCGAGGGCGGACGCGCGGACGTCGCGTTTGGTGAGCTGGCCGTCGTGCTCGAATGCGCTGTCGGGCAGTCCGGTGAGCGGGAGCGCGGGGCCGGCGCAGACCAGGGCGAACACGGTGAGCGGGCCGGGTTCGCCGATCCAGCCGTCTTCGATGTGCTCGTCTTCGGCGCCGAGGTTTTCGAGACTGGTCAGGGTGGACTCGCCGTAGCCGCGGGTCCGGAGCAGCTCCCGCAGGTCGGCCGCGTTCGCGCCCAGCACCAGCACTTTCCGGCGCGGCGCGAGCACCCGGGCCACGCGGTCCACGGCGCGCCCGACGACAGTGACCACCTCGGTCTCCTCGAACGACCAGCCGAGCCGCGCGCGGGCCAGCGTCACCGACGAAAGCGCGGGCAGGACGTCGATCTCGTGGCCGCGGTCGCGCAGGGTCGTGCCGATGCCTGAGAGCAGGGGATCGCCGCTGGCCAGCACGCAGACGCGACTCCCGGCGTGCGCGGCGAGGACGTCGTCGAGCGCCGGGAGCAACGGGCTCGGCCAGGCTTGCGTGCGGACGCCTTCGGGCAGCATCGCGAGCTGCCGCGGCGCACCCAGCACGACGTCGGCTTCGAGCACGGCTTTCCGCGCCCGCTCGGCCAATCCCGGCCAGCCGTCGGCCCCGATGCCGACCACGAACAGGGGTGATTTTTCGCGCACGTTCACCCACGCTAGACGACGCGTTTCCTGTGCGATGATCGGCCGGACGCCGACCACGAGGAGAGCTCTTGAAGCCGTACCCGTTCACCGCCGTCGTCGGGATGCCGGACCTGCGCCTGGCGCTGATCCTGTCCTCGATCTCACCCGCCGTGGGCGGCGTGCTGGTGCGGGGCGAGAAGGGCACGGCGAAGTCGACGATGGTGCGTGCGCTCGCCGGTCTGCTGCCCCAGCTCGACGTGGTGGACGGCTGCCGGTTCTCGTGCGATCCCGCCGCGCCCGACCCCGTCTGCCCGGACGGTCCGCACCCCGCGGGCGCGCCCGCGCACCGGAGGCCGGCGCGGCTGGTGGAGCTGCCCGTCGGCGCGGCGGAGGACCGGGTCGTCGGGTCGCTGAACCTGGAGAAGGCGCTGTCGGAGGGCGTCACGGACTACCAGCCGGGTCTGCTGGCCGCGGCGAACCGGGGCCTGCTCTACGTGGACGAGGTCAACCTGCTGCACGACCACCTCGTCGACACCCTGCTCGATGCCGCCGCGATGGGCCGCGCGACCGTGGAGCGCGAGGGCGTGTCCGTGTCGCACGCGGCGCGGTTCGTGCTGATCGGCACGATGAACCCCGAGGAAGGCGAGCTGCGGCCGCAGCTGCTGGACCGGTTCGGGCTGACGGTCGAGGTCGCGTCCAGCCGAGAGCCCGAGCAGCGCGTGGAGGTGGTCCGCCGGCGCCTCGCGTACGAGGCGGATCCCGACGGGTTTGCGGCCGCGTACGCCGCCGAAGACTCGGCGCTGGCCGCGGACATCGAGGCGGCACAACGGCTTCTGCCCGCGGTGAAGCTGCCCGACGACGCGCTGCGGCAGATCGCCGAGGTGTGCGCGTCGTTCGAGGTGGACGGGATGCGGGCCGACATCGTCACGGCGCGCACGGCCGTCGCGCACGCGGCGTGGGCCGGGCGCAACGAGGTGACCACCGAGGACGTGCGCGTGGCCGCGCGGCTCGCGTTGCCGCACCGGCGCCGCCGCAACCCGTTCGACGCGCCGGGGATTTCCGAGGAGCAGCTGGAACAGGCGTTGCAGGACGCGCAACCGCCTGAGGATCCCGGTCCTGGCCCGGAGGACGACGGTCCCGGCTCGGGTTCCGGGTCCCCGAGCGCCGAAGGTGAGCAGCCGCCGGGGGACCAGCCGGCGCCGCCCCAGCAGCAACCGCAGCAGCAACCGGGCGAGGGGACGGGTTCCGGACCGCAGAACACGGTCGGTTCCGGCGAGACGTTCCGGGCGCGCGTGTTCCGCGTGAAGGGAACCGGCGAAGGCGAGCGTGGCCGCCGGTCGCGGGCCATCACCGACACCGGCCGCACGATCGGGGTCCAGCCACCGAGCGTCCGCGACGGCCGGCCGCACCTCGTCGCCACGATGCGTGCCGCCGCGCCGCACCAGCGGTCCCGTGGCCGCAGCGGTCCCGGGCTGCTGGTGCGTACGCAGGATCTGCGGTTCGCGTTGCGCGAAGGGCGCGAAGGCAACCTCGTGCTGTTCTGCGTGGACGCGTCGGGCTCCATGGGCGCGCGCACGCGGATGCGCGAAGTGAAGACGGCGGTGCTGTCGCTGCTGTTGGACGCCTACCAACGGCGTGACAAGGTCGGGCTCGTCACCTTCCGTGGTGACTCGGCCGAGCTCACGCTGCCGCCGACGATCAGCGTCGAGGCCGCGGCCGCGCGGCTGGAAGGACTGCCGACGGGCGGCCGCACGCCGCTCGCGGAAGGGCTGCTGGAAGCCGCGCGCGTGCTGCGCGTGGAGGCGATCCGCGATCCGCGCCGGCGTCCGCTGCTGGTTCTCGTCACGGACGGGCGGGCCACGAGCGGAGCCGACGCCGTCGCACGCTCGCAGGCCGCGGCGGGGTTGCTGGCCGGCGTCACCACCATCGTGATGGACTGCGAGAGCGGCCGGATGCGCCTCGGGCTGGCGGCGGAGCTGGCCGGGCACCTCGGCGCCGAGCATGTGGCACTCGCCGAGGTCGCGGCCGAGACGCTGGCCTCGGCCGTCCGCGAACGCACCGGGAGGGCTGCCTGATGCCGCAAGGGAAACCGGCCGTCGTCCCGCAGGACGGGCTCACCACGCGACAGCGCCGCAACCGCCCTCTGCTCGCCGTGCACACCGGCGAGATGAAGGGCAAGTCGACCGCCGCGTTCGGCATGGCGCTGCGCGCGTGGAACCAGGGCTGGTCGATCGGGGTGTTCCAGTTCGTGAAGTCGGCGAAGTGGCGCGTCGGCGAGGAAGCCGCGTTCCGCGCGCTCGGGAAGCTGCACGACGACACGGGCGAGGGCGGGCCCGTCGAGTGGCACAAGATGGGCGAGGGCTGGAGCTGGACGCGCAAGTCCGGGACCGACGAAGACCACGCCGCCAACGCGCGCGAGGGCTGGGCCGAGATCAAGCGCCGCCTCGCCGCCGAGACGCACGACTTCTACGTGCTCGACGAGTTCTCCTACCTGCTCAAGTGGGGCTGGCTCGAGGTCGACGACGTGGTGTCCACTTTGGTCTCCCGGCCCGGGCACCAGCACGTGGTGATCACCGGCCGCTACGCGCCGCCGGAACTCGTCGAGGCCGCCGACCTGGTGGCCGAGATGACGAAGGTCAAGCACCCCATGGACGCGGGCCAGAAGGGGCAGCGGGGGATCGAGTGGTAGCGCGGGTGGTCATCGCCGCGCCCGGCTCGGGGCACGGCAAGACCACCATCGCCGCCGGGCTGATGGCGGCGTTGCGCGCCGCCGGGCACCGCGTGTCGGGCCACAAGGTCGGGCCCGACTTCATCGACCCGAGCTACCACGCGCTGGCCACGGGTCGTCCCGCGCGCAACCTCGACCCGTTCCTGCAGGGTGAGGACCGGCTGGTTCCCTTGCTGCGCCACGGTTCCGCCGACGCGGACATCGCCGTGATCGAAGGCGTGATGGGACTGTTCGACGGCGCGCTCGGCACGGAGGGTTACGCGTCGACCGCGCACGTCGCCCGGGTCCTCGACGCGCCGGTGGTGCTGGTGGTCGACGCTTCGGCCGCTTCGCGCAGCGTCGCGGCGACCGTGCTCGGGTTCGCGAACTACGACACGCGCGTGCGCCTCGCCGGGGTGATCCTGAACAAGCTGGGTTCGCAGCGCCACGAGGACGAGATCGCGTCCGCGTTGGAGGCCACGGGCGTTCCGCTGCTGGGTGCGTTGCGACGCAACGAGAACGTGCACGCGCCGAGCCGCCACCTCGGCCTGGTGCCCGCGGCCGAGCGCGCTGCCGACTCGCAGCGGGTGCTGCCTGAGCTGGCGTCGTGGGTGGCCGGCGGGGTGGATCTTGAAGCCGTGGTCCGGGTCGCGCGGGCGGCGCCGCCGTTGACCGGTCCCGTGTGGACACCGCCCGGCGGCTTCGAGGGACCGCGGACGGTGGTGGCCGCGGCGGCCGGGCCGGCGTTCACGTTCCGGTACACGGAGAACGTCGAGCTGCTGGCCTCGCTCGGCGTGGACGTCGTCGACGTGGATCCGCTGCGGGACGAGCAGCTGCCCGAGGGCTGTGCCGGGTTGTACTTCGGTGGCGGGTTCCCGGAGGTGCACGCGGCGGAGCTGTCGGCGAACAAGCCGTTGCTCACGGCGGTGGCGGACGCGGTCGGGCAGGGTATGCCGGTGAGCGCGGAGTGCGCGGGGCTGCTCTACCTGTGCCGTGAGCTGGACGGACTGCCGATGGCCGGTGTCGTGGACGCGACCGCGGTGATGACCAAACGCGGGAAGCTGGGGTACCGGACGGCGGTTTCGCTGGCGGACAACGTGCTCGCGGTCGCGGGCCAGCGCGTGACCGGCCACGAGTTCCACCGCACGGAGCTCACGCCCGGGGCCGGTCCGTCGCCGGCGTGGGGCTGGGAGCGGACGGTGGACGGGTTCGCTTCGAGTTCGCTGCACGCGTCGTACCTGCATGTGCACTGGGCCGGGTATCCGGAGCTGGCGGAACGGTTCGCTACCCACGTGCGCGCCTTTGCCCAGGTGGCTCCGCGTGGCTGACACCTCGGACTACGACCTGCACCACCACGGCGATCGCGAGGTCGGGCCGGGGCTGGTGGACCTCGCGGTGAACGTCCGGCTGCCGCGCCCGCCCGAGTGGTTGCGGCGGGAGCTGGTGTCCGCTGTGGACAGTCTGGCCGCGTACCCCGATCCGTCGGCGGCACAGGCAGCTGTTGCCGCGCGGCACGGCCGTCCGGTGGACGAAGTGCTGGTGACGGCCGGTGCGGCGGAGGCGTTCACCCTGCTGGCTTCGGCTTTGAAGCCGCGGCACGCGGTGGTCGTGCACCCGCAGTTCACGGAACCCGAGGCCGCCCTGCGCGCGGCGGGTCACGACGTCTCGCGTGTAGTCCTGCCGTCGTCGGACGGTTTCGTGCTGGATCCCGGCCTCGTCCCGGCGTCGGCCGACCTGGTGTTCGTCGGCAACCCGACGAACCCGACCTCGGTGCTGCACCCCGCCCACGTACTTCGTGCCTTGGCACAACCCGGCCGCCTGCTCGTGGTGGACGAAGCCTTCCTCGACGCCATCCCCGGCGAAGCGGAGAGCCTGGCGGGTTCGTCGCTAGACGGCGTGGTCGTGCTGCGCAGCCTCACCAAGACGTGGGGCCTGGCGGGCTTGCGCGCGGGTTACGTCCTCGGCCCGCCTCAAGTCCTCGCGCGGCTGCGGGCCGTCCAGCCACCGTGGTCGGTGTCGACGCCGGCCGCGGTCGCCACGGTCGCCTGCTGCCGCCCGACCGCGCTGGAAGAAGCGGAAAAGCTGGCCGCCACCGCCGAATCGGACCGCGACTACCTCGTCTCCCGCCTGAGCGGACTGGGCATTCCGGTCCTGGGTGACCCGCGGGGTCCGTTCGTGCTGATCGAGGCTCCCGACGAAGGCCTGCGTTCTCGCCTGCGCTCCGTGGGGTACGCGGTGCGCCGCGGCGATACGTTCCCCGGCTTGGGCCCCCGGCACCTGCGCCTGGCGGTCCGTTCCCGCGAGGTGACCGACGGGTTCGTCGCCGCGCTGGCCCGCTCGCTCTAGCCGGCGAGCACGACGAAACCGTGCGTATCACTCGTTTCGGGTGAGGAACCGCCGGTGGTCGGGTGGCACAGTACCGAGTTTCGCGTCTGGTCCGGCAACGCGACATCGACCACCGCACCCATCCCACCGAGGAGACGCATGTCTGTCACGACTGAAGGAGCAGCGCACGATCAAGCGATCCGGCCGTTCACGGTCGAGACGCCCGATGCGGATCTTGATGATCTGCGTGCGCGCATTCTGGCCACTCGCTGGCCGGAAAAGGAACCCGTCTCGGACATCTCGCAGGGCGTGCCGCTGGAGACGATGCAGGCGCTCGCCCGCTATTGGGCGACGGAGTACGACTGGCGCAGATGCGAGGAGAGGCTGAAGGCTCTACCGCACTTCATCACCGAGATCGACGGCCTCGACATCCACTTCATCCACGTTCGCTCGAAACACGAAGACGCGTTGCCGCTCCTCGTCGCGCACGGATGGCCCGGCTCGGTCATCGAGCAGCTGAAGATCATCGATCCGCTCACCAATCCCACTGCCCACGGCGCGAGCGAAGCGGACGCGTTCCACCTGGTGATCCCGTCGATGCCCGGCTACGGGTTCTCGGGCAAGCCGGCCGTCACCGGTTGGGGCCCCGAGCACATCGCGCGCGCCTGGGCGCAGCTGATGAAGCGCCTGGGCTACGAGCGCTACGTCGCCTCGGGCGGCGATTGGGGCGGGCAGATCGTCGATCTGATGGGTGCACAGGCGCCGGGAGGCCTGATCGGCATCCACACCAACTTCCCCGGCGCCGTTCGACCCGATGTCGCCCAGGCCGTGCAGTCCGGCGGCCCGGCACCGCCCGATCTGTCCGACGAGGGAACCCGCCTCTACGAAAAGTTGAAGGACTTCTTCGCGACCGACGTGGCCTATGCCCTCGAGATGGGGACCCACCCGCAGACGCTCTACGGGATCGCCGATTCACCCGTCGGCCTCGCCGCCTGGATGCTCGATCACGACTCGGCCAGTCTGGCGCTGATCGCTCGCGTCTTCGACGGGCAGGACGAGGGCCTGACCCGAGACGACGTGCTCGACAACATCACCCACTACTGGCTGACGAACACGGGGGTTTCCTCGGGACGTCTCTACCGGGAAAACAAGCTCGGCTTCTTCGACCCGAAGGGCGTCTCCGTCCCGGTGGCGGTGAGCGTTTTCCCGGACGAGCTCTACCAGGTGCCGCGGAGCTGGGCGGAGGAGGCCTATCCCCGCCTCGTCCACTACAACCGCCTCGACAAGGGCGGGCACTTCGCCGCCTGGGAGCAGCCGAAGCTGTTCGCCTCCGAGGTCCGCGCCGGATTGCGTTCGGTTCGCTAGATGTCGGTATCCGCACGCGTGCAGATGCCCGCGCTCGGCGGGGCCGAGTGGCTCAACTCCGGGTCACTCGGCCCCGCCGAGCTGGAGGGCCGCGTCGTCGTCGTCAACTTCTGGACGCTGACCTGCATCAACTGGCTGCGCCAGGAGCCCTACGTCCGCGCCTGGTCGCGGGCCTATCGGGACGACGGGTTGGTCGTAGTCGGAGTCCACACGCCGGAGTTCTCGTTCGAGCACAAGATCGACCGCGTGCGGCAGGCGACGATGGAACGAGGAATCGACTACCCGGTCACGGTCGACAACGACTACGCCATCTGGAGCGCCTTCGACAACCACTACTGGCCGGCGCTCTACTTCGTGGACGCCCAAGGCGTCATCCGCGACCACCACTTCGGGGAAGGACGCTACGAGCAGTCGGAGCGCGTCATCCAGCGGCTGCTCGGTGTCGAGCGCGAGCTCGTCTCCGTCGCTGGGCGCGGCGTGGAGGCCGAGGCCGACTGGGAGCACCTGCGGACGTCCGAGACGTATCTCGGCTACGGGCGTGGTGAGCACTTCGCGTCGCCGGGCCGCGTCGGGTTCGACGAACGCCGCACCTACGGGCTCCCGCCGCGCCTGCACCTCGGCAACTGGGCCCTCGCCGGCGATTGGACGATCGGGCCCGAGAACGTCGTGCTCGACCGAGCCGGCGGGAGCATCTCCTACCGGTTCCACGCGCGGGACGCGCATGTCGTGCTGTCTCGCGGTGCGGGGGAGCCGGTTCTCTTCCGCGTGTTCCTCGATGGCGCGGCTCCGGGCCCGGCGCACGGTGTGGACGTCGACGAGGACGGGAACGGCCTGCTCCGGGACGCTCGCCTCTACCAGCTCGTGCGCCAGCACGACGAGGTCCGCGAGCGGACGCTGGAGATCACCTTCCTCGAACCCGGCGCCCAGGCGTACGTGTTCACGTTCGGCTAGCCCCGTCGCCGTCGCCGTCGCCGTCGCCGTCGCCGACCGGAACCGGGTGCGGCTCAGACGGCGAGCGTGAGCAGCGTCGCCGCCACCGCCACTTCGACTCCGGCGCCGAGGACGTCACCGGTGATTCCGCCGAGGCGCCGGACGCACCGGGCGAGCAAGGCGGCCGCGACGAGGTACCCGGCGCCGACCGCGGCCACCCCTTGCCACCACGGCAAGCCGGGCGCCAGCGCGGCCAGCGCGGCGGCCACCAGACCGACGGCCACCGCGACCACCCGCGGCACGGACCCCGCCACCGTCGCTCCGAGCCCCTCCGGCCGGGCGGACGGCACGCCGCGCGCGCACGACATCGACAGCGTGCACCGGCCCGCCAGCACGGAGACCACGGCGGCCACGACGCCGTGGTCCGCCGACACGGCGCCGGTCAAAGCACCGACCTGCACCAGGAGCACGAAGACGAGCGTCGCCACCCCGGTCGGGCCCGAGTCGCCGCGGCGCATGACGTCGAGGGCTTTGGCGCGGTCGTACGACGCGCCGAGCCCGTCCGCGGTATCGGCCAGCCCGTCGAGGTGCAGGCCGCGGCTGCCCAGGGCCACCACTCCCAGCGCGAGGGCGGCGACGGCGAGCGCGGGCAGTCCCACGGCCACGCCGCCGGCCACGACCAGGCCCGCGGCCGCCGCGAGGGGGACCGCCGCGACCGGGCCCAGCACCATCGCCGCCCCGGCCACCCCTCGATCGATGACGCGCGGGGCCGGCACGGGCACGGTGGTCAGTGTGCCGAAGGCCAGCCGCAGCGCGTCGCCGAGCTTCACCGGCGCCCCACCCGCAGCCCTCCGGAATCGAGGCACCTGACAACGGCCGCCGGCCGCCTCGCCGCGCTTCTCAGGGCCGTGGCAGACGGCCACCCGAATCCTTCGAGCCGTGCTCCGGTGGCCCTCACGTCCTCGCGGGCAGCCCTCACGCGAGGTCCGCCAGCAACCCCATGTCCGCGATGATCGCCCGCGCCGCACGCAGCGTCGGAACGGCCTGGACGGCG
Organism: Amycolatopsis sp. NPDC050768; assembly: GCF_040654155.1. Lineage (NCBI taxonomy): Bacteria > Bacillati > Actinomycetota > Actinomycetes > Pseudonocardiales > Pseudonocardiaceae > Amycolatopsis > Amycolatopsis sp. NPDC050768. Next base: position 144,655 of record NZ_JBFAHL010000016.1, on the reverse strand, counting down.
CCGCTGCCCTCGCCGAGGCGCAGGCCCAGGTCGAGGATCGGCGTGAGCCCGAGCGCCTTCAACGCGAACGCCTGCGAAGGCTCCGTCGAGCGGTGCCCCGCGAGCCACCACTGCTCGGCACCCGGCGCGATGTCCCGGGCGACCAGGGCGGCCGCGCCGGAGAAGATGCCGTCGAGCAGCACGGGGATGCCCCGCACCGCGGCTTCCACGAGGAACCCCGCGGTGGCCGCGACGCAGGCGCTGCCCAACGCCGTCAGCCGCTCGAACGGATCGGCCACCCGTCCCGCGGCGCGCTGCACCGCGGCCTCGACCACGGCCGTCTTCGCGTCCAAAGCCGCCCCGGACACGCCGGTGCCCGTGCCGACGACCTCGGCCGCGGGCAGGCCCAGCGTGGCCGCGACCAGGGCCGCGCACATCGTGGTGTTGCCGATGCCCATGTCGCCCGGGATGAGCAGGTCCGCGTCCGCCTCCTCCGCCGCGATGGCGCGCCCCGCCTCGAACGCGGCGAGGGCCTCGCCCGGGGCGAGCGCGTCCTCGACGTCGATGGCGCCCGAGCCGCGGCGGATCTTGTGCGCGGTCACGGAAGCCGGAACATCCGAAGCGTCCCAATCGACCGCGATGTCCGCCACTCGCACGCGAGCACCGACCTGCGCGGCGAGCACCGTGACGCCACTGCGCCCGGCGAGGAACACCCGCACCATCGCCGCCGTGACCTCACGCGGGTAGGCCGACTGCGCCGACACCCCGTGATCGCCCGCGAAGACGACCACACGCACGTCGTCCAGCGGACGCGGCGGCACCACGCCGTGGGCGGCGCTGAGCCACGCGGCCAGTTCCTCGAGCCGGCCCAGCGCGCCGAGTGGCTTCACCAGGCCGTCGAGGCGCTCCTGCGCGGCGGCGCGGGCGGCGGCGTCGGGCACGGGAATGTCGAAACTCGGCACGGCGGACTCCTTACGGCAGTTCGAGCACCCGCCCGGCGACGACCAGCAGACTCCGGTCGGACTCGGCGGACACCCGGTTGTTGAGTGCGCCCAGCACATCACGGAACAGCCGTCCGGACGACGTAGCGGGCACCACACCGCTGCCGACCTCGTTGCTCACGGCCACCACGGGCACGCGGGCCTGGGTCCACGCGGCCAGGAAGTCCTCGAGCCGGTCGTCGAGACGGCGCTCCCAGCCCGGCTTGCCCGACCACGCGCCGACCTCGTCGAGCACGCGCGAGAGCCACGTGCCGAGGCAGTCGATGAGCAGCGGGCTCGTCGCCGAGCGCAGCACGGTAGCCAGGTCGGTGGTCTCCACCGTGGTCCAGTGGCGCGGGCGCCGGGCCTTGTGCGCGGCGACGCGGGCGGCCCACTCGGGGTCGTCGTCACTCGGGGGGAGGCCGGGGGCCACGTACACGAGGTGCGTGTGGTGCGCGACGATCCGCTCCGCGTGCCTCGACTTCCCCGAGCGGACGCCGCCGAGGACCAGCACCTTGCCGTCGTCGCGTCCGTACCGGCGGAGGGTCCGCGCCAGGGTCTCGAGATACCCGGCGAGCCGGTGCGTCAGCTTGGTCATACCCGGCATTCTCGTGCACGCGCTACCGTTCGCCACGTGCCACTCCGACAAGCCGTCACCGCGGCCGGCCTGATCACCGGATATGCGGCCGACTCACTCTTCGGTGACCCCCGCCGCGGGCACCCGGTCGCGGTGTTCGGCAGCTGGGCCGGCGCGCTGGAACGCCGCTGGTGGGCCGACTCGAAGCCGCGCGGAGCGGCGTACGCGGCGGTGTGCGCGGGAGCCGCGACGGGCCTGGGCGTGGCCGCTCAGCTGAGCACGCGCCGACGTCCCTTCGCGCGCTTCGCCCTCACGGCCGCCGCGACGTGGGTCGTGCTCGGCGGCCGCGGGCTCGCGGCGGAGGGCCGCGAGATGGCGCGGCTGCTCGACGCCGGCGACGTCCCCGCCGCCCGTGCCCGCCTGTCGCACCTCTGCGCGCGCGACGCGTCGGAGCTCGACCCCGCGGAGCTCACGCGCGCGGCTACCGAGTCGATCGCCGAGAACACGTCCGACGCTGTGGTCGCGCCGCTGCTGTGGGGCGCCGTCGCGGGCATCCCCGGCCTGCTCGGCTACCGCGCGCTCAACACGCTTGACGCGATGGTCGGCTACCGCTCGCCGCGTCACCGCAACTTCGGCTGGGCGGCGGCGCGCCTCGACGACATCGTCAACCTCGTCCCGTCGCGGGCCGGCGCCGTGCTCACCGCGGTGTCCGCGCCGCTCGCGGGTGGGCAGACCCGGGCGTCGTGGCGGGCGTGGCGGCGCTACGGCTCGCACCACCCGAGCCCCAACGCCGGCCAGGTCGAGGCCGCGTTCGCCGGCGCGCTCGGCCTGCGTCTCGGCGGCACCAACAGCTACGGCGGCGAGGTCGAGGACCGCGGCACGCTCGGTGACGGCCGCGCGCCGCAGCCCGTCGACCTGCGCCGCGCGGTGCGGTTGTCGCGCGTGGCCGGCGCGGCCGCGGCCTTGGTGGCAGCAGCGGTGGCGGTGGCGCGATGAGCGGGCTGCTGGTCGCCGGCACGACGTCCGATGCAGGGAAGAGCCTGGTCACGGCCGGGATCTGCCGCTGGCTGGCCCGCCGCGGTGTGCGGGTGGCGCCGTTCAAGGCGCAGAACATGTCGAACAACTCGATGGTCTGCGCCGACGGTGCCGAGATCGGCCGCGCGCAGTGGCTGCAGGCCCGCGCCGCGCGCGTCGAGCCCGAAGCGGCGATGAACCCCGTGCTGCTCAAGCCGGGCAGCGACCGGCGCAGTCACGTGATCGCGCTCGGGAAACCGTTCGGCACGCTGGAAGCCGGCGAGTACGCGACCGGCCGCGCGGGGCTGGCGGAGATCGCGTTCGGCGCTTTCGAGGACCTGAGCTCCCGGTTCGACGTGGTCGTGTGCGAGGGCGCCGGCAGCCCCGCGGAGATCAACCTGCGCGGCGGGGACTACGTGAACCTGGGTCTGGCGCGGCGGTTCTCGCTGCCGGTGGTCGTGGTCGGCGACATCGACCGGGGCGGCGTGCTGGCGGCGATGTTCGGCACGCTCGCGCTGCTGTCACCGGAAGACCAGGCTCTGGTCGCGGGCTGGGTGGTCAACAAGTTCCGCGGCGACGTCGGCTTGCTGCGCCCGGGGCTGAAGAGCCTCGAAGACGTGACCGGCCGGCCCGTGCTCGGGGTGCTGCCGTGGCTGGACCGCGTGTGGATCGACTCCGAAGACGCGCTGGCCGCCGCGGGCTGGCGGCACGAGGCTCCGCGCGGCGGCGGGCTGCGCGTGGCCGTGGTGCGCTTCCCGCGCGCCTCGAACGCCACCGACGTCGACGCCCTCGCGGCCGAACCCGGCGTGACGGTGAGCCTCACGGCCGACCCGGACACGGTCGCCGCCGCGGATCTCGTGGTGCTGCCCGGTTCCCGCGCCACCGTGGACGATCTGCGCTGGCTGAGCGAGCGCGGCCTCGCCGACGCGGTGACCGCGCGCGCCGCCGCCGGCCGTCCCGTGCTCGGCATCTGCGGCGGCTACCAGATGCTCGCCACCACAATCCACGACGACGTCGAGTCGCGCGCCGGCACGGTCGACGGCCTCGGTCTACTGCCCACCGACGTCACGTTCGCGGGGGAGAAGGTGCTCGGCCGCCCGGTCGGCGAATGGCGCGGCCACCGGGTCGAGGCCTACGAGATCCACCACGGCACGGCATCGGGCACCGCCGAAGAGTCCTTTTTGGACGGTTTTCGCGTCGGGTCCGTGTGGGGCACGACCTGGCACGGCGCCTTCGAAAACGATGGCTTCCGCCGCGCCTGGCTCACGGAGGTGGCGGCGCAGTCCGGGGTCGACTGGACCCCGGCCCCGGACGCGCCAGGTTTCGCGGCCTTGCGTGAGGACATGCTGGAGCGCCTGGCCGACGCCATCGAGTCCGAAGTGGACACCGCGCAGTTGCTGCGGCTGCTGGAAAACGGTGCGCCGGGCGGGTTGCCGTTCGTCCCGCCCGGCGCACCGTGATCCGCTAGTGCGCCACCGGGGCCTTCAGCACGCCGGACTTGGATTCCAGGGTGCAGACCACCGAGCGGTTCTGGTTCTGCCACGCTCCGGCCGGCGGGTAGTACACGCCCATCACCAGGTCCGCCGGCATCGTGGTGTCGACGAAGAACCCCGACTGCGCTGTGGTGCAGTACTGGCGGCTCAGCGTGGTCAGGGCTTCCTCGCCGGGATAGCTCTCGGACTCCGGCAGGGGCACCACTGCATAGATCTCGTCGGCGTGCGCCACGTCGCACGAGACCTTGGCGATGTCGCTGGTGAGCTTGTCGTAGCCGGAGAAGCACTCGCCTTGCTCGGCCGAGAACACGCTGTTGCCGCCGCCCGACAGCTCGTCGATGGCGGCGTCTTCGCTGCTCGAACCGGAGGAGTTGCCGGCGGTGATGATCAGCGTCAGCAGCCACGCACCGCACAGGGCGAGGCCCGCGATGGCCAGGCCGCGGCCGCTGTCGCCGGTGCGCCGGATCTGACGCAGCGCGACGACACCGAAGATCACGCTCAGCAGCAGGCTGATCCCCGGGATCGCCAGAGCGAAGCCGAAGAGCACCTTCAGCAGCGGGACGATCGCGAGCACCAGTGAGGTGATGGCGTAACCGTTGGTCTTGCCCGTCGCGGGTGGCGGCGGTGGCGGTGGCGCGTCCTGGTAGCTCGGCCCGGTCGGCTTGGGCGGCAGGACTGAATCGGACATGAGGGTCCCCTGAATTCTCCGTGGAATCCCCCGACCCGGGCATGATCGTAACCAACCGGGCACCGCTTGCGCGACAACGATTCAAGCAAGACCAGCATCGTGCACGAGAATGGCCACCTGAGTGCGGTTCGAGGCCTCCACTTTGGACATGATGCGGCCCAGATGGACCTTCACGGTGGCCTCGCTGACGCCGAGGTGGGTGGCGATCACTGCGTTGCTCCAGCCCTCGGCGACGGCCACCGCGACCTCGCGTTCGCGGGAGGTCAGCGCCGTCAGCCGCGCCTTCGCGCTCTCCGTGGCCCCGCCTGAGGCGAACTCGCCGAGCAGCCGCCGCGTGATGGCGGGCGACAGCATCGCCTCGCCGCGGCGCACCACGTGCACAGCGCTCACCAGGTCGCGCGGCGGCGTGTCCTTGAGCAGGAACCCGGTGGCGCCGCGGCGCAACGCGGTGTGCACGTACTCGTCGAGGTCGAACGTGGTCAGCACGACCACCGCCGGCGCCTCGGGCAGCGCCGTGACCACGCGGGTCACCTCGAGGCCGTCGACGCCGGGCATCTGGATGTCGGTGAGCACGACGTCGGGTTGATGCCGCGCGACGAGCTCGGCGACGCCCGTGCCGTCGCCCGCCTCCGCGACCACGCGGATCTCCGGATCCGACTCGAGGATCATCCGGATGCCGCTGCGCACGAGCACCTCGTCGTCCAGCAGCACGACCTTGATCACCGCAGCGTCCTCCTCATCTCACGCACCGCCGGCGAGCGGGAACACCGCGCGCACCACGTAGTCACCCGAGCCGTCAGGGCCGACGCGCAGCGCGCCGCCGGCCAACGTCACGCGCTCGCGCATGCCGATCACGCCGTAGCCCGCGCCGGGCAAGCCCGCCGACGCGCCGAGGGCGTTGGCCACCTCGACCACGAGCTTGCCGCTGTCGAGGGACAGCCGGACGCGGATCGGCGCGCCCGGCGCGTGTTTCGCCGCGTTGGTCAGGGCTTCCTGCACGATCCGGTACGCCGCCCGGCCCACCATTTCCGGCACCTGCGGCAGGGGATCGGGCACCTCGGCGTCGACGTCCGCGCCGGCCGCGGCGAGATCGCCGGCCAGCTGCGCGACGCCGTCGAGCGTGGGGCTCGGCAGCGCCTTCGGTTCGTTCTCCTCCTCGCGCAGCACCCGCAGGATGTCGCGCAGCTCGGTGAGCGCGGCGGCGCTCGACTCGCGGATCACCTCGGCGAGCCGCGCGGTCTCGTCGTTGGGCGCGCGCACGGACAACGCTCCGGCCTGCAGCGCGACGATGCTCACGCGGTGGGCCACCACGTCGTGCATCTCGCGCGCGATCCGCCGGCGCTCGGCCGTCACGGCGCGTTCGGCGAGCAGGTCGCGCGTGCGTTCGGCCTGGTCCGCGCGGTCGTGCAGGGCGTCGACGAGCACGGCGCGCTGGTGCATCCACAGGCCCGCGAGCAAGGGCAGGACCAGCATCAGGGCCGCGACGAAGCCGACGATCTCCCAGGCCTGCAGGTCGTCGGGCCGGTAGGTGACGAACGTGATCACCAGATCCGCGGCCACCGCGACCGCCGTCGGCCACTTCGGTCCGCGCTGGGCCGCGACGGTGTAGAGCGAGAAGATCGTGGCGAGCTGCGCCGTCGGCTCGAACCACGCCAGCACCGCCATCGCCAGCATCGTGACCAGCGGGAACCGGCGACGCAGCAGCAACAGCACCAGCACGGCCACGATCGTGAGCTGCCACAGCGCGGGCCGGTTCACGCCGTTGAGCGCCTCCAGCGTGAGCACGCCAGCGACCGCGATCGCCAGGCAGGCGTCGAGCAGCAGCAGTCGCACGGCGATCACCGTACGACTTTCCGGTTAGCCCGTTCGAGCTGCCCGGCTGATGTGCGTGCGGCGGTGGTCTCGGCAAGGTAGGGCGCATGGTGAAAACGATCGTGAAAACCGCAGCGGTGGCAGGGCTCGCCGCAGTGCTGGCCGCCGGCACCGCGACCGCCGCCACGGCTGATCCCGCGTCTCCCGGCGCGCTGAGCGCGGGCGAGCGGCTGTTCCCCGGGCTCGGCAACGGCGGCTACGACGCCCGCGACTACGACGTCTCCCTCGACTACCGGCCGGGCGTGACCACGATGGACGCGGCGGTGGCGATGCGCGCCGTCGCCACGCAGTCGCTGTCGTCCTTCGGGCTCGACTCGGCCGTGGGCGAGATCCGGACGGTCGAGGTCGACGGCACGGCCGCGAAGTTCGTGGTGCAGGGCGAAAAGCTGGTGGTCACGCCTGCGCGGCCGGTGCGCAAGGGCGTGCCGTTCACCGTGCGGATCGGCTACGTCGCGGACCGGGCGAAGAGCCCGCAGTCGCCCACCGGGCAGCCGCTGCCGCCCGATCTCGCCGAGGCCATCGGTGTCTGGCAGAACACCCCGGACGGGTTCGCGGTGATGGGGCAGACGGACCGTGAGCACGCGGTCTTCCCGTCCGACGATGTGCCGGGCGACCCGGCCACCTACACCCTGCGGATCACGACCCCGGCCGACGTGCAGGGCGTCGGCAGCGGCACGCTCGTCGGGAAGCACCGTGCGGGCGACCGGGTGACCTCGGTGTTCCGTGTCGATCGGCCCACGGCCACCGACGTCGTGCAGCTCGCGGCCGGCCACTTCACCGAGGTCGACCAGGTGGGCCCGCACGGCCTGCCGGTGCGCAGTTACGTGACGACGGCGGCGAAACCGGCCGCGCTCGACACCGCGCGCAAGACCCCGGAGATCATCGCGTGGCTGGAGCAGCGCCTGGGCCGCCCGTACCCGTACGCGAGCGCCGGCACCCTCGGCGTCAACCGCCTCTACGGTGGCGGCGTCGCGCTGGAGACCGCGGCGATGCCGACCTACAGCGCTCTGGCCCTCGAAAACCCCAGCGAGGTCTCGACCATGGCGCACGAGCTCACGCACGAGTACTTCGGCGACGCCGTGCCGGTGCGCCACTGGGACGACATGTGGCTCAGCGAAGGCCACGCCACCTTCTACCAGGACCTCTACGACTCCGAGCACGGCGGGAAACCGTTCGACGAGACGGCGAAGTCCGGCTATGCGCAGAACAACGAGATCCTGAAGCAGAACGGCCCGGTCGCCCGCCAGACCTACGCGGCGGGTGTCATGTTCGGCACCGATCTCGGCGGCAAGCTCACGCTGTACGCGCTGCGCAGCCTCGTTGGCCCGGCGACCTTCGACCGCATCGAACGCACCTTCTTCGACGAGTTCCAAGGCCGCCCGGCCGCGACGCAGGACTACGTCGCCGTGGCCGAACGCGTCTCCGGCCGCGACCTGGGCGCGTTCTTCCACGACTGGCTGTACGCGTCCACCACTCCGGCGATGCCGGGCCACCCGGACTGGAGGGCGTGAGATGACCGGCGACCGCGAGATCGCGCCGGCGTCTCGATCAGGCGGTGCGATCGGCCCCTGGCCGCGGAGACCCGCGGGAGTAGAAGCCCGCGGCCCACGCG
>NZ_JBFAHL010000016.1:0-136430 GCF_040654155.1 Amycolatopsis sp. NPDC050768 | reverse complement strand
GTGCGGGGTGGGTCCCCCCCCCCCCCCCGAGCCCCGCCCGCGTCAACCGCGGGGCGCGTGCCCCCCCCCCCGCTCACCACCTCAGTCCCCCCCCCCCCCGCCGGCTCCCAGGCGATCTCGCCGCCTCGGCGGAGCCGAGGCAAAAGACACGGAAGGCGTGAGATGACCGGCGACCTGGACTGGTGAGGCTCAGACGGCTGCCGCGACGGCCTTCTGGGAGGGCTTCAGTACCTTCTCCGCGAAGAAACCGAAGAACAGGCCGAGCGTGAGCCACAGCGTCACCTGCGTGCCGATCGACGCGGTACGGAAGCTCCACAGCGTGGACGCCGGGAACGTCGGCGGCACCTCGTCGATCACCGGCATCAGCCACGCGACCACGGCCATCACCGCGACGTAACCGGCGCAGGCCAGCAGGCCGCCGCGCCACGCGCCGACGCGGTCGGCGAGCTTGCGGCCGAACACCGTGGCGAGGATGCCCGCGAGCAGGGAGACGGCGACGAAGCCGAAGTACAGCTCGGTGCGTTCCCCGATGGTGCCCGGCTGGCCCACTGCGGGCGGGTTGGCCGGGTACTTGAGGAACGGCACGAAGAACACCACGCCGAACGCGCCCGCGGTGAGCAACGCCGTGGTCAGGCGGGGGCGCAGTGACCCGATGCGGCCGTAGACGAACGCGAAAGCCAGCGAGAACAGCCCGCCGATCGCGACACCGTAGACGAGCACGCCGGTCAGCAGGCCGACGGTGCTCTGGATGTCGCGCGGCACCAGCTCTTCTTCGGGCTCGTCGGCCGGCTGCGCAGCCTCGCCGGTGCCTTGGCCGGCGGCCGGGTCGTGGGTGTGGGAATGCGCGGCGGAGCCGGCCTCCTCGATGCCGATGGCGCTGTTGACCGACGGCTCGCCGAACAGGTAGGCGAAGACGAACGCGAGCACGCCGGCGATCAGGCCCGCGAGCATGCCGCGGACCAGCAGGGACCTCATCATGGTGGTTCGCCCGCCTCAGTGGCAGGGGAACGCGAGCAGGTGCCGGCCGTCGTGCACGAACTCGTGCACGTACATGTTGGCGAACACCGCGGTGGCGCCCTGTTCGGCGCTCACGAAGTAGAGGGCGATGAGGGCGAGCAGGCCCACCAGCACTGCCCACGGAACGATCTGGCGGACGGGGATCCGGACGGGGATCGGTGTGGCGACGGCGGGTGCTGCGGGGGTGGTCACTGTGCCTCCTCGGGCTTTTCGCGGCCTCATCGGGAGCGACACGACGGGTCCGGGTCTGGCTTCCCCTCGAGGTTCGTCGAGGGGTCACAGTGGCGCGACCGCGCGGATTCTCACCGCGTTCCGGAACTCGTCGTCTGGCTGACCGAGCGTAGGTTGCTGTGCTACCGCCCGTCAATGTCACATCGATGTGAGGTGCCCGATGTGAGAATCACGGTATGGCTGAATTGGTGGCGGCATTGGACGTGGGCGGCACGACCGTGAAGGCGGCCCTGCTCGACGGGGAACTCAACGTGCTCGCGACGACTCGCGTGCCCACGGCGAAGAGCGCGGACGGCACGGCGCTGGCCGAGCAGGTGGCCGACGTCGTCTCCTCGCTCGCGGAGCAGGCCGGCACGGGTTCGCCGGGTGCGGTCGGCGTCGTGGTTCCGGGCATCGTCGACGAACAGGCGCGCGTCGCCCGGTTCTCGGCCAACCTCGACTGGCGCGACGTGCCGTTCGGCGACCTGCTGGAGAACCGGCTGGGGCTGCCGGTGGCATTCGGCCACGACGTGAGCGCCGGCGGGCTGGCGGAGTTCCGCGTGGGCGCGGGGAAAGGCTGCACCGACGCGGCGTTCATCGCCGTGGGCACCGGGATCGCAGCCGCGATGCTGCTCGACGGGCGCCTCTACCGGGCCCACGGGCTGGCCGGCGAGGTCGGCCACATCGACGTGGGCCACCGCATCGTCTGCGGCTGCGGCGCCACGGGCTGTCTCGAGGCGATCTCGTCGGCGTCGGCCATCGCGCGCCGCTACACCGAACGGACCGGCCGCCCGGCCGACGGCGCGCAGCCCGTGGTCGACGCCGCGCGCCACGGCGACGAAGCCGCGGTCGCCGTCGTGTCCGACGCGCTCGACGGCCTCGGCCACGGCTTGCGGACGCTGCTGACGTTGCTGGCACCGGAGGTGATCGTGCTGGGCGGCGGGCTGTTCACCGCGGCCGACTACGTACTCGATCCGGTGCGCGACTACTTGGCTTCGGCGCTGACTTTCCAGCGGATGCCGGAACTTCGGGTGGCCTCACTGGGTGACGAAGCCGGGCGGCTCGGTGCGGGGTTGCTGGCGCTGGATCTGTTGCGTGGCAGGTGATTTCGCGGGTGGGCTTCCCGGCGCGGGGCTCGGCGTGGTTCAGGCGCGCGCACACGTTTGCGCGGCTTGTCCACAGGCTTACCGAGTTGTGGACAGCTCGGCCCGTTTTTGGCTTGGCCACGGGTTTTGTCGGGGGCGGCCGATAGACTGGAGCCGGGACGCCCCCCTTGGGAGGGCGGGGGTTTGCCGAGCCAGGTAGGGGATTGCCTTGCGCACCTCGCCCGGTCGCGAACCTCGCCCAGGCGCGCACCTCGGGCCGGGCGGACACGGCGCCGTTGCCGTGACCACCCGGGTCCGTGGCGGGACCGCGGACGGTCCACTGAGGACAAGGCAGGCGCAACAACGCTGGTGCGCCTGCCTCGAGTTGAGGGGATCGTGGCGGGCGCAGCACCGTTGGTGCGCCCGACCACGAGGTCACGCGATCGGCCGGTCCGTCGGCGCGATCGGGGCCGGGAGGAAGGCCCGGCCGGTGAGGAAGGCGTCGACGCCGGCGGCGCACGAGCGGCCCTCGGCGATGGCCCACACGATCAGCGACTGGCCGCGGCCCATGTCGCCGGCGACGAAGACGTTGTCGACGCTCGTGCGGAAGTCCTGGTCGCGCGCGACGTTGCCGCGCTGGTCGAGGTCGACGCCGAGGTCCTCCAGCAGGCCCGAGTGCTGCGGGCCGACGAAACCCATCGCCAGCAGCACGAGCTGCGCGGGCAGCTCGTTCTCGCTCCCCTCGACCGGGACGAACTTGCCGCCCTCGTTGCGCACCTCCACGAGCTTCAGCGCGCGGACGCGGCCGTCGGCGTCGGCCAGGAACTCCTGCGTGTTCACGGAGTACAGGCGCTCGCCGCCCTCTTCGTGGGCCGAGGACACCCGGTAGATCATCGGGTACGTCGGCCACGGGTGCGCGTCCGAACGGTCCTGCGGCGGCCGCGGCATGATCTCCAGCTGAGTCACCGAACGAGCGCCCTGGCGGTGCGACGTGCCGACGCAGTCCGCGCCCGTGTCGCCGCCGCCGATGACCACGACGTCGAGGCCCTCGGCGGAGTACGGCACCGCGTCGAGGTCACCCGAGGCGACGCGGTTGGCCGGCGGCAGGAACTCCATCGCCTGCAGGATCCCGTCGTGCTCGCGGCCGTCGATCGGCAGGTCGCGCCACGCGGTCGCGCCGCCGGCGAGCACCACCGCGTCGTGGTTCGAGCGCAGCTGCTCGATGGTGACGTCCACGCCGACGTTCACCGACGTCCGGAACTCCGTGCCCTCGGCCCGCATCTGGTCGAGCCGGCGGTCGAGGCGGTGCTTCTCCATCTTGAACTCCGGGATGCCGAAGCGCAGCAGTCCGCCGATCTTGTCGGCCCGCTCGTAGACCACCACGCTGTGGCCCGCTCGCGTGAGCTGCTGCGCCGCGGCCAGCCCGGACGGCCCGGAACCGACGACGGCGACCTTCTTGCCCGTCTTCGCCACCGGGATCTGCGGCGTGACCCAGCCTTCGGCGAAGGCCCGGTCGATGATGGAGATCTCGACGCGCTTGATCGTCACCGGGTCGTCGTTGATGCCGAGCACGCACGCGGTCTCGCACGGCGCCGGGCACAGCGTGCCGGTGAATTCCGGGAAGTTGTTGGTCGCGTGCAGCCGCTCGGCCGCCTCGCGCCAGTCTTCCCGCCACACCAGCGTGTTCCACTCGGGAATCAGGTTCCCGAGCGGACAGCCCTGGTGGCAGAACGGAATGCCGCAGTCCATGCACCGCCCGGCCTGCTTCTCCAGCTTGGTCGACGCGAAGTCCTCGTAGACCTCACGCCAGTCCATCAGCCGAAGATCGACCGGACGGCGCTTCGGTTCTTCACGGGTGGTGGTCAGAAAGCCCTTGGGGTCAGCCATGTGCGGCCTCCGTGTCTTGCGGGATACCCGCACCCAGTCGGCACTCATAGCCGGCTTCGCGATTATCAGCCATGAGCTGCCTCCATGATCGCCTCGTTCACGTCACGCCCATCCCGCTCGGCTTGCACCTGAGCGGCGAGCACGCGCTTGTAGTCCTTCGGCATGACCTTGCCGAACCGGTCGACGGCGGCGTCCCAGTCGGCGAGCAGCTCGCGCGCGACCGCGGACTCCGTTTCGTTGTAGTGCTTCTCCACGGTCTCGCGCAGGAAGTCGGTGTCGTCGGCGTCGAGCGGGTCGATGTCGACCATCTCCGGGTTCACGCGGTGCGCCGGCAGGTCGAGCACGTAGGCGATGCCGCCGGACATGCCGGCCGCGAAGTTGCGCCCGATGGCGCCGAGCACCACCACGCGCCCGCCCGTCATGTACTCGCCGCCGTGGTCGCCCACGCCTTCGACGACGGCCAGCGCGCCCGAGTTGCGCACGCAGAACCGTTCGCCGACCTTGCCGCGGATGAAGATCTCGCCGCTCGTGGCGCCGTAGGCGATCACGTTGCCCGCGATGATGTGGTCCTCGGCCGCGAACGAGACCTCCTTGGGCGGCCGCACGATCAGCCGTCCGCCCGAGAGACCCTTGCCGACGTAGTCGTTGCCGTCGCCGATGAGCCGCAGCGTGATGCCCTTCGGCACGAACGCGCCGAACGACTGGCCCGCGGTACCGGTGAACGTCACGTCGATCGTGTCGTCCGGCAGGCCCTCGCCGCCCCATTTCTTCGTGAGCTCCGAGCCCAGCATCGTGCCGACGGTGCGGTTGACGTTGCGCACCGGCAGCTCCAGCCGCACCTTGTCACCCGAGGAGAGCGCGCCCTCGGCGAGCTGGATCAGCGTGTTGTCCAGCGCCTTGTCGAGCCCGTGGTCCTGCTTCACGACCTGGTGGCGCGCCGCGCGCGGGGCCAGCTCCGGCACGTAGAAGATCGGCGACAGGTCGAGCCCGGCGGCCTTCCAGTGGTCCACGGCCTTGCGCTTGTCGAGCACCTCGGCGCGGCCCACAGCCTCTTCGATCGACCGGAAACCCAGCTCCGCCAGGTACTCCCGCACTTCCTGGGCGATGAACTCGAAGAAGTTCACCACGTACTCGGCCTTGCCGCTGAACTTCTCGCGCAGCTTGGGGTTCTGCGTCGCGACGCCCACCGGGCAGGTGTCGAGGTGGCACACGCGCATCATGATGCAGCCCGAAACCACGAGCGGCGCGGTCGCGAAACCGAACTCCTCGGCACCGAGCAGCGCGGCGATCACCACGTCGCGGCCGGTCTTGAGCTGCCCGTCGGTCTGTACCACGATGCGGTCGCGCAGCCGGTTGGCCAGCAGCGTCTGCTGCGTCTCGGCCAGGCCCAGTTCCCACGGTCCGCCCGCGTGCTTGATCGACGACAGCGGCGAAGCGCCGGTGCCGCCGTCGTGGCCCGAGATGAGCACCACGTCGGCGTGCGCCTTGGATACGCCCGCCGCGACCGTGCCGACGCCGACCTCGGACACGAGCTTCACGTGGATGCGCGCGGCCGGGTTGGCGTTCTTCAGGTCGTGGATCAGCTGGGCGAGGTCCTCGATCGAGTAGATGTCGTGGTGCGGCGGCGGGGAAATGAGCCCCACGCCCGGCGTCGAGTACCGCGTCTTCGCGATCCACGGGTACACCTTCGCGCCGGGCAGCTGCCCGCCTTCGCCGGGCTTCGCGCCCTGCGCCATCTTGATCTGGATGTCGTCGGCGTTCACGAGGTACTCGCTCGTCACGCCGAACCGGCCCGAAGCGACCTGCTTCACCGCGGAGCGGCGCTCGGGGTCGTAGAGCCGTTCGGCGTCCTCGCCGCCCTCGCCGGTGTTGGACTTGCCGCCGAGGCGGTTCATCGCGATCGCCAGCGTCTGGTGCATCTCCATCGAGATCGAGCCGTAGGAGATGGCGCCGGTCGCGAAGCGCTTCACGATCTCCGAGACCGGTTCGACCTCCTCGATCGGCACCGGTGGGCGCTCGCCGGTCTTGAAGTCGAACAGCCCGCGCAGCGTCTGCAGCTTCTCGGACTGGTCGTTGACGGCCTTCGTGTACTCCTTGAAGACCTCGTACTTCCCGCTGCGCGTGGAGTGCTGCAGCTTGAACACGGTCTGCGGGTTGAACAGGTGCGGCTCGCCTTCGCGGCGCCACTGGTAGTCCGAGCCGGTCTCCAGTTCGCGGTGGCTCGCGCGCACACCGTCGCCAGGGAACGCACGGCGGTGGCGCTGCTCGACCTCGTCGGCGATCGTGTCGAACCCGACGCCGCCGAGCCGCGAGGTGGTGGCGGTGAAGCAGGTGTCGACGATGTCGGCACCCAGGCCCACGGCCTCGAAGATCTGCGCACCGGTGTAGGACGCGACTGTCGAGACGCCCATCTTGGACATCGTCTTGCGCACGCCCTTGCCGAGCGCCCTGATCAGGTTCGCGGTCGCCTGCTTCGCCGTGACGCCCGGGATCAGGCCCTGGTGGGCCATCTCCTCGACCGTCGCCATCGCGAGGTAGGGGTTGACCGCGGCCGCGCCGTACCCGACGAGCAGCGCGATGTGGTGCACCTCGCGCGCGTCGCCGGCCTCGACGATGAGGCCCACCTGCGTGCGGGTCTTCTCCCGCACGAGGTGGTGGTGCACGGCGCCGGTCAGCAGCAGAGACGGGATGGCCGCGTGGTTCTCGTCGACGCCGCGGTCGGACAGCACGATCAGCCGCGCGCCGTCCTCGATGGCCTCGGACACCTCGGAACGGATCTCGTCGAGCCGCTGAAGGAGCGCTTCGCCGCCACCGTGGACGTTGTAGCGGCCGAGCACCGTCACGGCCTGGAACTCGGGCAGGTTGCCGTCGTCGTTGACGTGCACGAGCTTGGCGAGCTGGTCGTTGTCCAGCACCGGGAACGGCAGCACGATGCGCCGGCACGACGCCGCGTTGGCCACGAGCAGGTTCGGCTCGGCGCCGACCTGCGTGCCCAGCGCCGTCACGAGCTCCTCGCGGATGGCGTCCAGCGGCGGGTTCGTCACCTGGGCGAAGAGCTGGATGAAGTAGTCGAACAACGGCCGCGAACGCGAAGACAGCGGCGCGAGCGGCGAGTCGTTGCCCATCGAGCCGATCGGCTCCGCGCCGGTGCGGGCCATCGGCTCGAGGATGGTCTCGAGCTCTTCCTCGGTGTAGCCGAAGGACTGCTGGCGCCGCACGAGCGCGGCGTGCAGCGGCACCTCGCGGTCGCGCTCGGGCAGCTCCTCCAGGCGCAGCAGGCCGCCGTCCACCCACTCGTCGTACGGGTGCGCGGTGGCGAGCTGGCCCTTGATCTCCTCGTCCTCGATGATCCGGCCCTCGACCGTGTCCACGAGGAACATGCGGCCCGGCTCCAGCCGGCCCTTGCGCACGATCGTCGACTGGTCCAGCTCCAGCACGCCGACCTCGGAGGCGAGCACGACGAGGCCGTCGTCGGTGACCCAGTAGCGGCCGGGACGCAGGCCGTTGCGGTCGAGGACCGCGCCGATCTGCGCGCCGTCGGTGAACGCCACCAGCGCCGGTCCGTCCCACGGCTCCATCAGCGTGGAGTGGAACTCGTAGAAGGCCCGCCGGGCGGGGTCCATTTCCTGGTGGTTCTCCCAGGCCTCGGGGATCATCATGAGGACCGAGTGCGGGAGCGAGCGGCCGCCGAGGTGCAGCAGCTCGAGCACCTCGTCGAACGAGGCGGAGTCGCTGGCGCCGCGTGTGATGACCGGGTAGATGCGCTTGAGGTCGCCGGGGATGAGGTCCGTCTCCAGCAGAGCCTCGCGGGCGTCCATCCAGTTGCGGTTGCCCTTGAGGGTGTTGATCTCGCCGTTGTGCGCCACGTAGCGGTACGGGTGCGCGAGCGGCCACGACGGGAAGGTGTTGGTGGAGAAGCGGGAGTGCACGAGGCCGATGGCGCTCGTCACGCGCTCGTCCTGCAGGTCGAGGAAGAACCGCTCGACCTGGTCCTCGGTGAGCATTCCTTTGTAGACGATGGTGCGCGAGGACAGCGACGGGAAGTACACGTCGTCGTCCACGAGCTCGTGCTCGGCGCGCTTGCGCACGCAGAAGGCCGACCGCTCGAGCCCGAGGCCGTCGCGGTTGTGCCGGCGCCCGGCGAGGAACAGCTGCGTGAGGTGCGGGCGCGTCTCGGCGGCGGTGGGGCCGCAGTGCGCGGTGTCCACGGGCACCTCGCGCCAGCCGACCACGCGCATGTCCTCCTCGGCGGCGATCCGCTCGATGGTGGTCATGGCCCGGCCGCGGCGCTTCTCGTCACGGGGCAGGAACGCGGTGCCGACGGCGTACGCGCCCTCTTCGGGCAGCGTGAAGTCCACGACCTCGCGGAAGAACGCGTCGGGTACCTGGATCAGCAATCCGGCGCCGTCGCCGGTGTCGGGTTCGGCGCCGCGCGCCCCGCGATGCTCCAGGTTCCGCAGTGCGACCAGGGCTTTCGCCACGATCTGATGATCTCGGCGACCGGCGAGATCGGCGACGAAGGCGACTCCGCAGGCGTCGTGCTCATACGCGGGGTCGTACAGACCGGTGGAACCGGCAGTGGAACGGTGGGTCACGGCTGGCCGCCTCCCAAGGCGTTGGCGCGACCGGTACTCACTCCATCGGGTGGTTCGACACTGAACCGGTTAACGAAGTGGTCCGGAACCGCGATGGTCAGTCGAGAAGGGGGGAACCGCCCTAGAAACCGGCTCGGTCGACATCGACCGGGCTGCGGCAGGGGCGGTTCCGGGTATACAGCCGCACAGCACTGGGCGGCCATAAGTTACGTCAGCGCCGCGTTCTCCGCCAGTGTGATCCTGACGATCGGCGCTGTTGTTCTCGTCGGTGCAGCAGTCCTTCGTTGGTGCAGCGGTTCGCTGCGGCTGCGCACGCGCGGTTCGGTCAGCCTGTGTGGTGGGGGGCTGGCCGGGCGCGTGGTGTTACTCCCGGGTTCGCCGGGTCTTATGACGATAGTGTGAATTCGCTGTGTTCGACATATGTCGTTGCGCCCGGGTGGGAAATGCCACGCTTACGTTGACGGCCCCCGGGGTATGCCCATATGTCGGGCCACGTCTCCCGACCACTGGTCAGTAGCCGCGCTGACCTGCGCAAACACCTGTGCGGGTCGCGGGTTGTGCCGCGGGCGAAGCTGGTTGACTGGACACATGAGGCGAACCGTCGATGGCTGATCGTTATCTCTCCGTGGCGAGCCCGGTACTGCATGAGATCGAGATCAAGCGCTCCCGGTTCCTCTGCGCGCTCGCTCCGGTAGCCGACGAGGCCGCCGCGCGGGCCGTGATCGCGGCCCGGCGCAAGGCCGAACCGGCGGCGCGCCACCACTGCCACGCCTTCGTCCTCGGCCCAGACGGGCGCACCCAGCGCTCCAGCGACGACGGCGAACCGGCCGGCACCGCGGGCGTCCCCATGCTGGAGGTGCTGCGCTGGCGCGAGGTCACCGACGCGGTCGCCGTGGTGTCGCGTCACTTCGGCGGGGTGCTGCTCGGTGCGGGGGGTCTGATCCGCGCGTACGGGCAGGCGGTGTCCGACGCGCTGGACGCCGCGTCCGTGGTCGAGTACCGGCGCCTGCTGCTGTTCGACGTCGAGGTGGACTACACCCGCTCGGGCCGGCTGGAGAACGACCTGCGTGCTTCGTCGTATGTGCTGCACGACACCCGGTTCGAGGCGTCGGCGCACTTCGAGGTCGGCCTGGCTCCTGGCGAGGAACCGGCGTTCGCCGCCTGGCTCGCCGATCTGACCGGCGGGACGGCGGAGGCTGTCGAACTCGGGGAGGAATGGGTGCGTTCCTGACGGACGCCTCCCCCGCGGAACCGCCGTGGGGCGCCGGGAATCGCGCTCGGTGCGCGGGCCGGCTCAGGCGGCGGTGACCGCCCCGGACGGAGTGGCTTCGTTCAGCGCCACCATCCCGGCCGCGGTCAGCACGGCCAGCACCAGCTCGCCGCACGGCCCTTCGGCCGCGGCCTCGATGAACCCGCGCCGGACGAGCCGGCGGGTGGTGGCCTGGTCGCAGCAGCTCAACCCGTCGACGTACAGGTCTGGCTCGCAGCTGCAGCTGATCTCGGCCCGCCCCGATGCGACGGCTCTCAGGGTGGCCCGCTCGCGGTGGTTCAGCTCACTCGAGTGCTCACTTTGCATCGCGGTGCCTCCTTCCTTCGCTGCTCCAGTAGAACCCGGACCACCGACAGTTTCCGTCGCGACAGGCCCGAAGTCGTGCATTTCACGTGTTCTCTGGGGTGATGTCGAGATTTTCCGGGGTCCCCCTGTGCCGCCCGGAGGACGGCGTGTCTTGAATGGAGGGCGTGCGAATCCTCAGCGACACCGCCACGCTGGCGCTCTACACCACCGACGCGTCGAACTACCGCCACGTGCCGCTCGGCGTGGTGCTACCGGAGACGGTGGACGACGTGGTCGCCGCCGTCGCGGCGGCGCGCGAGCGCGGGGCGCCGCTGGTGCCGCGCGGCGGGGGCACGAGTGTCGCGGGGAACTCGTGCGGGCCGGGGATCGTGGTCGACACGTCACGGCACGTGCGCGGCGTCGAGTGGATCGATCCCGAAACGCGGCTCGCGCGCGTGGCGCCCGGCACGGTACTCGACGACCTGCAGGCGGTGGCCGCGCCGCACGGGCTGCGGTTCGGGCCGGACCCGTCCACGCACAGCCGTTGCACGATCGGCGGCATGATCGGCAACAACGCCTGCGGTTCGCACTCCGTGGCGTGGGGCCGGACCGTCGACGTCGTGCGTGAGCTCGACGTGCTCCTCTACGACGGCACGCGGCTCACGCTCGGGCCGGCGGCGCCGTCCGAAGTGGACGACCGCGCAGCTCTTCCGGGCACCGAGGGGCGGGTGTTCACCGAGCTGCGTTCGCTGGTGCGGGACAACCTCGCTTTGCTGCGGACGGAACTGTCGAGCTTCTCGCGGCGTGTTTCCGGCTACGGGCTGGAGCACCTGTTGCCGGAGAACGGGTTCGACGTCGCCAAGGCGCTGGTCGGCAGCGAGGGCACGTGTGTGACGGTGCTGGGGGCGACCGTCGCGCTCGCCGAGCTGCCGAAGCACCGCGTGCTGGCGGTGCTGGGCTTCCCGTCCGACATCGACGCGGCCGACGCGGTGCCGGGGATCCTGCCGTGGTCGCCGCTGACCGTCGAGGGCGTGGACGCGGAGCTCGTCGCGATGCTGGAACCCGGTCGGGCGCAAGGACTTCCGCCGGGTGGGGCGTGGCTTTTCGTGGAGCTGGCGGGTTCCTCGCCGGCCGAAGCCGCTTCGCGAGCGCGGGAGCTGGCGGCTTCGCTGGGTGGCGCGCTCACGGGTTCGGTGGTGCTCGACGATCCCGCGGCGCAGCGCCGGTTGTGGCGTATCCGCGAGGAGGGGGCGGGGCTGGCCACGCGGCTGGCCGACGGCGCGGAAGCCTGGCCCGGCTGGGAGGATGCCGCGGTGCCGCCCGAACAGCTCGGCTCGTACCTGCGGAAGTTCAAGGAGCTGATGCGCGAGCACGGCCGCCGCAGCGTGGTCTACGGCCACTACGGCGAGGGCTGTCTGCACCTGCGGCTCGACTTCGACCTGCTTTCCACACCCGGGAAGGCGCAATTCCGGACGTTCCTGGAGCAGGCCGCGGATCTCGTCGCCGCGCACGGCGGTTCGCTGTCGGGGGAGCACGGTGACGGGCAGGCGCGTTCGGAGCTGCTGGGCCGCATGTACAGCCCGGAGATGATGGCGTTGTTCGCGCGGTTCAAGGGGATCTTCGACCCGGAGGGCCGGATGAACCCGGGCATCATCGTGGACCCGCGGCCGGTGGACGCCGACCTGCGCGTGCGCCGCGCGCCGCTCGCGCTCGAAGACGTGACGGTGCTCGGTTACCCCGAGGACCGCGGGAGTTTCGGCCAGGCGATGCGGCGGTGCGTCGGTGTCGGGAAGTGCCGCAACACCAGCGGTGGTGGCGTGATGTGCCCGAGTTACCGCGCGACGCGCGAAGAGCGACATTCCACGCGCGGACGCGCACATCTGCTGGCCGAGATGGTGAACGGCGAGGTGATCAAGGACGGCTGGGCGTCCGAGGAGGTCTCCGAGGCGCTGGATCTGTGCCTGTCGTGCAAGGGCTGCCTGTCCGACTGCCCGGTGGACGTCGACATGGCCACCTACAAGGCCGAGTTCCTGCACCAGCACTACCGCGGGCGGCGGCGCCCGGCGTCGCACTACTCGATGGGCTGGCTGCCGATGTGGCTGCGCGCGGTGTCGGTCGCGCCGCGAGTGGCGAACTTCTTCTCTCGCCGCCGCTGGGCCGCCGGGCCGCTGAAGCGGTTGGGCGGCATCGCTGCCGAACGCGACCTGCCCACGTTTGCCACCGTGCCGTTCACGCGGGCCCGTCGCGACTTGCGCCGCTGGGCGACGGGCGAGCGGCGGGTGGTGCTGTGGCCGGACTCGTTCAACAACTACCTCACGCCGGACGTGCTCGAAGCCGCGACCGAGGTGCTCACGGCGGCCGGGTACGACGTGGTCCTGCCCGACCGCGGTGTCTGCTGTGGACTGACGTGGGTGTCGACGGGCCAGCTGGACGTGGCGAAGCGCGTGCTGCAGCGGACGTTGACGGTGCTGCGGCCGTATCTCGAAGCCGGCTACGAGGTGGCTGGGCTGGAGCCGAGCTGCACGGCACTGTTCCGGGGTGACCTGGCGGCCTTGCTGCCCGGCGATCCCGTCGGCGAGCTGCTGGCCTCGCGGACCCGGACATTCGCCGAGCTGCTGGCCGACGCGCCGAAGCCGCTGGAGGTGTCGCTCGACGTCGAGACGATCACGCAGGTCCACTGCCACCAGCACGCCGTGCTCGGCTTCGCCGCCGACGAAGCGGCCATGGCGGCGGCGGGCGTGCGCAACACGACGCTGGACTCGGGGTGCTGCGGGCTGGCCGGGAACTTCGGGTTCGAGAAGGGGCACTACGAGGTGTCCAAGGCCGTGGCGGAGGACCGCTTGCTGCCGGCGGTGCGGGAGGCCGCGGAGTCCACCGTGGTGTTGTCCGACGGGTTCAGCTGCCGGACGCAGATCGCGCAGGAGTCGGGCCGGCAGGCGGTGCACCTGGCGGAGTTGCTGCGGCGGGCGTTGCGTTAGCCAGTGGAGCAAGGCACTGGCGGCGGGCCGGCCCGGGTGGGCCGGTCGAACTCGGCCTCGGCGCCGGTGGGCTCACCCAGCATCTCTACCCGGCCGTCCTCGACGCACAGGTCGGCCCCACCGCCGGCCTCGACGCGGGCCTGCTCACGACCCTGCCGGGCCACCGCCGCACCCTCTTCGACGGCGACAACGCCAGCGCCTCCGCCGTCGCCCACGACGAGGCCACGAAGTCGGTCCTCTCCGCCACCGAGGCCGACGGCGCGGTGCAAGCGCTCAGCGTCCTGGCCCGTCACCAACTCCTTCGCCGTCACCGCCCCGTCCTCATCGCAAACGGCGCCGCCGACACCCTCTTCTGCCCCGGCGCCCTCGGCCACCCCTGCACCACGGCCACCGCCATCACCCAGGCCGAGCGCGGCTTCTTCCCCTCCGCCGCGTCCTTCACCGCAGCCGCCATCCCGGGCGCCGCGCGCTCCCGCACTCTCAGCCCCGCCGCCGCGCCGGCCACCAGCACCATCGACAGCTGGCTCACCACGCAGGGCGCCTGATCCGCCGCACTGACTCGGTCAGCCGACGCCGAGGTTGCACCGCAGCCGGGACGGGGACCAGGGGGCCGCTCGCGGCGCTTCCGCGGTGGCTGGTTGCCACAGTTCCCCGCGGGCGGTTCGGTCTGGGCAAGGCCCCGGCGGCGTCGGCTCGACCGCACTGGGCCGGCCTGTTTGCTTCGGGCGGCCGTGCCCGTGCGGCGGGTCCGGTCGGCAGCACGGCGGCGTCTCGGCGGCGGGCCGCTGAGGCGGCCATGCCGGGTGCGCCGACCGCGTCAGCGCGACCATGTCGGACCCGCTCGTTGCGCCGCTCCGGCTTATTCGCTGCGCTCCAGCAACGTCCGCACCGCCGGCCCCGTCAGCCGGGCCACGTCTTCCGGCGAGGCGCTCGCCAGGGGGTCCTTGCGGGTGACCGCGCGGACGAGGCCGATGCCGAGCAGCCAGGCCAGCGCGAGGTCGGCGCGGAGGGCGGCGTCGGGCTCGTCGGTGAGGGAGGCCAGGGCGCGGGCGTATTCCTCGCCGAGCTGGTCGCGCAGGGCGGCACCGGCGCCGTCGGTGCCGGTGGAGCGCAGGTAGGTCTCCAGGGAGCGGTCGCGGCGTTCGGAGTCGTCCTTGAGGAGGCTGCGAAGGGTTTCGGCGAACAGGTGCTCGGGCTGGGTCGCCTCCAGCTGGGCGAAGCCGCCGCGGGCCATGACGGACTCGAAGAGGGCTTCTTTGCTGCCGAAGTAGCGGAACAGCAGCGCCTGGTTCGCGCCCGCGCGGCCGGCGATGTCGCGCACGGTGGTGCGGTCGAAGCCGCGCTCGGCGAAGAGTTGTTCGGCGGCGTCGAGCAGCGCCGCTTTCGTCGCCGCGGCGTCTCGCTTCCGGGCGTGCGATTCTGCGGTCATGGCGCCTCCCGTTCGCGCAAGAGGTTAACCGCAGTGCGCGCGGTGAGGACGCATCGGCGCTGCGTCACGCGGGCAGGCCGGGTCGATCGTGCACTCGTTCCGGTGGGTTTGTGCGCGGAGACACATCAGGGTTGGTGAACCGACGGCCCCCGCGCGGCCGTGATGGGATGAGATCAAGTTCAGGGGCACGAGGAGACACCGCATGAGCAATCCGCTGATTGCGCCGACCGTGGATTCGACCAAGGCGTATTCGGGGATTTCCCTGCTGGAGACCGCGAACGACCTCTCGACGGCCATCGAGTCGGGCGACTGGGCGTCGGTCGCGATGGGGGCGGTGGGGACCGCGCTCGACGCGTTGTCGGTCGCGATGGACCCCTTCGGCGCGATCCTGGCAGCGGGTGTGTCGTGGCTCATGGAGCACGTCGGACCACTCAAGGACGCGCTCAACGGCCTCACCGGCAACGCCGACCAGATCAAGGCGCAGTCCGAGACCTGGGCGAACGTCGCCAAAGAGCTCGGCAGCGTCGCCTCGGACCTGACCGACGCCGTGAACGCTGACCTGCAGTCGTGGTCGGGCTCCGCATCGGACGCCTACCGGCAACGTGCGCAGGATCTCGGCACGCTGCTGCAGTCCGCGCAGAAGGGCACCGAAGGCGCGTCGTCCGGGGTCAAGACCGCGGGTGAAGTGGTCGCCGCCGTCCGAACGCTCGTGCGCGACATCATCTCCGAGCTCATCGGGCACCTGATCAGCTGGGCGTTGCAGGTGGTGTTCACGCTCGGCATCGGCCTGGCGTGGGTGGTCCCGCAGGTCGCCAGTGCCGTCGCGAAGACGGCTTCGCAGATCACGGGCCTCGTGACGAAGCTGGTCAAAGCGCTCAAGGCGCTGGTCCCGCTGCTGAAGAAGGCCGGCACGCTGTTCGAGGACGCGGGCAAGGCGCTGAAAGGCATCAAGGGCGGCAAGGTCGCCCCGCCGCCGAAGACCAAGGACCTCAGCGGCACCCCGCAGGCCCCGCCGGTGAAAACCGCTGGTGACGGCGGCGGCGCGCCGAAGGGCGGCGGCTACGAGGGCACGCCGAAGGACTACACCCCACCCCCGGGCAAGTCGGGCGCGGACGACTCGACCAAGGCGTCCGGCTACGAAGGCTCACCCCAGGACTACACCCCGCCGCCCGCCGCGAAGTCGGCCGACGACGCGCCCGGCGGCTCGGGCTACACCGGCTCGGGATCCGACTTCACGCCCCCGCCGGCGAAGTCGGGCGGAGGCGGCGGCACACCCAAGTCGGGCGGAGGCGGCGGCACCCCGAAGTCGGGCGACACCACTCACACGTCCAGCGCGGGCGGCGACACCCCGAAATCCCCGCCGCCCCGCAGCCCCGACCCCGTCGACTCGCCGGTGCACGGTCTCGGCGACACCACCAGCTCGTTCTTCAACAAGGTCGGCGGCGTCTTCGTCCCCGGCAACAAGGTCAAGGCCTCGGCCGGCCCGGGTGGCACGACCAAACCGTCGATCAACGCCGACACCCTCGGCGCGGGCAATTTCGCGAGCAAGTACTACCCGAACCTCAACAAGCTGAACCCGACCAAGGACGGGAAGAACTGCACGCTGGCCATCACGTCCGTTGACGAGATGCTGGGCGGCAAGGTCAAACCCGCGCCGAAGCTGCCCCCGGACCAGCAGATCGGCACCTCCGTCGGGCCGAACCACCCGCTGCGGCAGAAGAACCCGAACGCCGACCGGCCGGCCGACCTGGACAACTGGGACCAGGTCATCGACAAGGCCAGTGAGCACCCCAACAGCAAGGGCTACGTCATCGTCGTCCGCGACGACCGCAGCTCCCACGTGATGAACGTGATCAACACCGACAAGGGCGTCGTTTTCCTCGACGGGCAGTCCGGCAAGCTCGGCAAGCTCGATGTGGACCCGCGCAACGTGCAGTACTTCCGCTACGACCCGCCGGAGCACGCCGCGTTGGGCCCGCCGCCCGGGTGGACACCTCCGCCGGCGGCGGCTCCCGCGCCGAACCCGGTGCCGGTCCCGGCCGCCCCGGCCGCGGGCAACAACATCGACCCGGTCTACCAGGACTGGCTCAAGGCAGACCAGCACTTCAACGGCTGATTCGGACAGGCGGAGCACATGCAGAAGCAAGACGCCGTGGCGATCGCGACGCGGTTCATCGCCGACCAGGTCGGCCCGGAGCTCATCCACCCCGTGGTCGGGCGGCTCGTCGTGGAAGAGGAGTACGTGTCGGAGCACGAACTGGCTTGGATCGTGCCGTTCAACAGCGTCGCTTTCCTCGAGGACGGCGACTTCGACAAGGCGTGCATCCCGAGTGTGATCGCCGTGCCGCGCAACGGGTTGCCGGCGTTCCTTCCGCCGTCTTCGCTGCCCGTTCGCGAGTTCCTGGACGAGGTCGTCGCCGGCGGCGGTGACCTGGGGGAGTGGACCGGGACCGCGCCCGAGGCGCCGGCCATCCCGCCGGGCGTGCACGAGCAGGTACTGCACGGGCACCTCGATCCCGACACGGGGATCTTCACCGGCGGCCACACGCGGGGGGACGGCCCGCGGTAACTCGCCGGGCACCGGGGCCGGGTTCGAGCGCGCCCATCGGTGGTCACGGAAAGTAACGTTGTCAGCCGCTGCGCAGCGGCTGACAAGCCGGGGCCGACTCGGTACCGTGGTTGTAAGCGCGTGCTTACAAACCGGACTTTCCGTCAGATTGGGAGTTCTCCACATGACCACCACGCAGTCGGAGCCGCTTGCGTACCCGTTCAACGAAGAGGCGGGGCTCGCGCTCAACGCGGCGTATGCCGCCGCCCGCGACGCAGAGGGCATGATCCGCGTGCAGATGCCGCACGGTGAGCAGGCCTGGCTCGCCACGCGGTTCGCCGACGCCCGGCTCGTGCTGGGAGACCGGCGGTTCTCGCGCGCGATGTCCGTGGAGAAGGACGAGCCGCGGATGACCGCGCACCGGCGGACCAACGGGATCCTCTCCATGGACCCGCCCGACCACACGCGGCTGCGCACGCTGGTGGCGAAGGCGTTCACCGTCCGGCGCGTGGAGCTGCTGCGGCCGCGTGTCGAGCAGTTGGCGACCGGGCTGATCGAGGACATGAAGGCGGCCGGGCAGCCGGCCGACCTGGTCGACGCGTACGCGCTGCCGATCCCCGTCGCGGTGATCTGCGAGCTGCTCGGCGTGCCGGCCGAGGACCGCCCGAAGTTCCGTGTGTGGAGCGACGCGGCGCTGACCACGAGCGGCCTGACCGCCGAGGAGGCCGAGCGCAACCGCGAGGAGCTGCGCGAGTACATGTCAGGCCTGATCGCGCAGCACCGCGAGCAGCCGCAGGACGACCTGATGACGGCGCTGATCGAGGCGCGCGACGTGCGCGACCGGCTCACGGAGCTGGAGCTCGTCGACCTGTGCGTCGGCATCCTCATCGCCGGCCACGAGACCACGGCGAGCCAGATCCCGAACTTCGTCTACGCGCTGCTCGACCAGCCGGAGCAGTGGAAGAAGCTCGTCGAAGACCCGTCGCTGATCAACACCGCCGTCGAGGAGCTGCTGCGCTTCGTCCCCCTGGGCGCCGGCGCCGGCTTCGCGCGCTACGCCACCGAAGACGTGCAGGTTGGCGACGTGCTCGTCCGCGAGAGCGAACCGGTGCTCGTCGCGATCGGCGCGGCCAACCGCGACCGCCTCCAGTTCGGCGACGCGGACACCCTCGTGTTCGACCGCGAGGACACCCACCACCTCGGCTTCGGCCACGGCGTGCACCACTGCCTCGGCGCGCCGCTCGCCCGCCTGGAGCTGCAGGAGGCGCTGAAAGCTCTCACGCGCGAAATGCCGAACCTCCACCTCGCCGGCGATATCGTGTGGAAGACCCAGATGCTGGTCCGCGGACCACGCTCCATGCCGATCGGGTGGTGACGATGACCTGGAAAGTGGAAGTCGACGAACACACATGCATCGGCTCCGGCATGTGCGCCTCGCTGATGCCGGAGCTCTTCGCCCTGGACGGCCCGGTCGCCCACACCTTGGCCGACACCGTCCCGCCGGACGAGACCGCCCTCGACGCCGCCGACTCCTGCCCGGCGATGGCGATCACGATCACGGATGGCGCGGAGGTTGTGGGGCCACGGCCTTGAGGTGGTGAAACAGGGCCCTTCCGTTGTCGGCGGAAGGGCCCTGTTTCGTTTACTTCACCGGCAGGTACGCGGCGACCTCGGCGAGCGCCTGCAAGGTCTCACGCGGCACGTGCCCAGTGGCTTGATCTGCTTCGGCGACGACCAAGCCGGTGCCGTCGGGACGGTCGGAGTAGTTGAGGCCCGTCATGCGGACACCGGCCAGCCCGAGCGTCACGGCGGCCTCCAACGGGCGGACGTCCCCAATGCCCTGCACAGTCTCGACCTGACGGAATTTGCCTGCCTGAGCCTTGGTCTTGAACCCGACACGCACCACCGAGACGACAGCCGCGTTGCCACGACCGTCTCCGACGGCCAGGAGCATCCGGTCCAGCGATGTGCACGGGGTCTTGGCCAGGAACTCTCGGACCCGGCCCGACGCGGCGACCAAGCAGTCGGCCTCCGGTTCGAGCTTGCGTTCGACCTTGCGCTTGAGCTCCTTGAACTTCAGCCGGCTCCACGCGTTCTTGGCATCGCCCTTGCGTGCGCTTTCCTGCCCGGACTTGGTCCGGGCTTTCAGCGAGCGTCCCGGCAGCGAGTCCACGACGTCGCCTGCGGTGTTCCCGGCCAGCGACTCAGCTGCCGCATCCACGGCGGCTCCGCCCGCGGCACCGCTGAGCGCTCCGGCCCCCGCAGCACCACCGAACAACATCAGGCCGGCGACTGCGACAGCGACACCCTTGCCGCTGCCCTTGATGTAGATGTGCTGGCCGTTCTTCGTGATCCAGCGTCCCACTCGAGTTCCCTCGCTCGCTCGCCGGGCTGCGCCCGCGGAGGGGCGTTCTGAGCTCACACGCCCGAGAAGCCTGAAGGGTTGTCCTGCCTGACGTCACTCGATCGGGTGAGGCGGGCGGCGCGATTTCTTACCCCCACCCGAAATCGTGTTAACGCACACCGCCGGGAACCGTAACTCTGCGCGGTGCATGTAACACGGCGGTGTTCCGGATGAAACGGTTCGGACTCCGCCCGGCGGTGCACTGTGCGGCATGAACTTCCAGCTCGACGGCCTGCACCGGCCGGTGATCGTGATCGGCGGCGGACAGGCGGGGCTCTCGATGTCCCAGTGCCTGACGACCGCCGGGGTCGGGCACGTGGTGCTCGAGCGCGCGAGCGCGGGGCACGAGTGGCGAGAACGCCGCTGGGACAGCTTCTGCCTGGTGACGCCCAACTGGCAGTGCCGGCTTCCCGGTTTCCCCTACCCGGGCGGTGATCCGGACGGGTTCATGGTGCGCGACGACATCGTCGCCTACCTCGAAGACTACAAGAAATCCTTCGACGTGCCGATCGTCGAGGGGGTCGAGGCCACGCGCCTGACGAAGGTGCCCGGTGGCGGGTTCCGCGTGGCCACCACGCAGGGTGAGCTGACGGCGGACCACGTCGTGGTGGCGACCGGCCCGTACCAGGTGCCGCTCAAGCCGCGGCTGGCCGAGCGGTTGCCGGCCACCACGACGCAGCTGCACAGTTCCGAGTACCGCAACCCGGAGCAGCTGCCCGACGGCGAGGTGCTCGTGGTCGGCACCGGCCAGTCCGGCTGCCAGATCGCCGAGGATCTGCACCTCGCCGGCCGCCGCGTGCACCTCGCGGTCGGGTCGGCGCCGCGGGTGGCGCGGCGCTACCGGGGCCGCGACGTGGTGGCCTGGCTCGACGACATGGGTTACTACGCCAGGGGAATCGACGAGTTCGCCGACGCCGACGCCGTCCGGTTCCGTGCCAACCACTACGTCACCGGACGCGACGGCGGCCACGACATCGACCTGCGCGCGTTCGCCCGCGAGGGCATGCAGCTCTACGGGCGCCTCACCGACGTCCGCGACCACACCCTGACCTTCGCCCCCGATCTCCGGCGCAACCTCGACGCGGCAGACGCCGTGTCCGAAGGCATCAAGGACTCGATCGACGCCTACCTCACCCGGGCGAACATCGAAGCACCACCAGAACCCCGCTACACCCCCGTCTGGCAGCCGGACGACGAGCCGCGAACCCTTGACACGAAAGGGATCTCCGCCGTCGTCTGGAGCACCGGATTCGGCCGGGACCACCGCTGGATCGACGTTCCCGTGTTCGACGGCAAGGGCTACCCGACGCACCGCCGCGGCGTCACGACCTGCCCGGGTCTGTTCTTCCTCGGCCTGCCGTGGCAGCACACCTGGGGCTCCGGCCGGTTCTGCGGCGTCGGTGCCGACGCGGAATACCTGGCGCGACGCATCGTCGCGGGCGAGCGCGCGGCCGACGTCCGCTGGATCTCCGGCACGCCACGAAACACCGAGCCGGCCGACGACTGGGTCGCTCCGAGGACGGTCGCGTGATGCGCTGGATCGCCGACGCCCACCGCCACCTCGGCGTGCTGCCCGCGTACCCCTTCTACGGCGGCCCGCCGGTCGCCCCGGCCGTCGGTGCGCGCGCGACGATCGACGAGCTACTGTCCGATTTGGACCGTGAGGGCACCGAACGCGCCCTCGTGATCCCCAACTACGGCGTGCCCGACCCGGAAATCGCGTTCTCCTTCAACGAGCTCTGCGTCGAAGCATCCGAAAAGGACGACCGCCTCGCCGCGGCTCTGTGGGTGTCGCCCCGGAAAGAAGACGCCGCGAGAACCGACCAGGCACTCAAGCTCGCCGGCGAACCCGGCGTCCGCGCGCTCAAGCTCAGCTTCCTCCTCGGCGGCCGCGCGAGCGACCCGGCCTGCAAACCCCAGCTCGACAAGATCTTCGCCACCGCCCGCGAGCACGACCTAGTCGTCCACGTCCACACCTCGCCCGGCGCCGCGTCCGATGTGGACGAAGTGGGAAAACTCGTCGACGAGTACGCCGACCACGCGAAGCTGCACCTCGTGCACTTCGGCGGCGGCATGAGCGGGCACATCAAGCTCGCCGGCGGCCGCTTCTTCGACTGGATCGCCGCCGGCAAACAGGTCTACACCGACCTGTCCTGGGCGATCGGCTTCACGCCGCGCTGGCTCGCCGAGGAGATCTCCCGGCGCGGCATCGGGCACGACCGCGTGCTCTTCGCCTCCGACGAGCCGTGGGGCGACCACGAGGGCGAGCTCGCGAAGCTGACCGCGGTGGTCGGCGACGGCGAGCTGGCCGACCACGTTTTCCGGAGCACGTTCGAGGTGCTGTACGGACCGAAGAAAGGGAAATGACCGATGGCCGAGCTGACCGACCTCGAGAAGACCAGCCTCGACGAGATTCCGCACCCGTCTTTGCCGCAGGGTTCGAACCTCTACGGCGCCACCAAGATCTTCCCCGACTACCAGGCGGAGAACGGGGAGACGTACTTCACCCTCGTGCACGGCATCGCGCACGAGTCGTCGGTGAGCTTCGTCGCGATCCTGCAGGCGACCCGCGCGCTGCGCAAGGGTTTCGAGACCGCGATCTACTTCTACGGCCCGGGCTCGCTCAACTGCCTGGCCACGCGCGGGTTCCCCACCACCGGCAACGCCGCGTTCCCCGGCGAGCTGAACATCAACGACCAGCTCAAGACGTTCATCGCCGAGGGCGGCAAGGTCTACTGCTGCCGCTTCGGGCTTTCGCTGCACGGCGCCCGCGAGGAAGACCTCATCGAAGGCGTGATCCCGGCGCACCCGCTCGACGTGCAGGACGCGTTGATCCACTACGCGCGCAAGGGCGCGATCATCAACTCCACGTACATGTTCTAGGAGGCGGGCGTGCGCGTTGGCACCACTGACATCGACACCGAAGATATTCTGGACACCCGCGCCGACATGGCCGTCCGCGGGGTGCGGATGGACGCACCCGTGCAGCGCAGCAAAGGCGCCGGGCCGAGTGACGACGGGCACCTGGTCGTCGACGGTGCCAACGCCACGCTGCCGCTGAACGACGAAAGTCCCTACCAAGTACGGGAAGGTCGCGTGTTCCGCGGCTCGCTGGACCTCGGCCTCTCGGTCGAACCCGTGGCCCGGCCGAAGTTCTACGACCTGTCCACCGAGGACGGGGTGCCCTATCGCAAGATCGCGCTGCTGCACGGGAAGGACGTGCTCGCGAGCACCGTCGTGCAGACCTGCATCCGCTACGTCGAAGACCAGCGTTGCCGGTTCTGCACCATCGAAGAGTCGCTTCACGCCGATTCGACGGTCGCGGCCAAGACCCCGGCGCAGCTCGCCGAGGTCGCGGAAGCGGCCGTGCGGCTCGACGGGATCAAGCAGATGGTGCTGACCACCGGCACCACGGCCGGGCCGGATCGCGGGGCCCGGCACCTCGTGCGCTGCGTGCGCGCGGTGCTCGACGCCGTGCCCGGCTTGCCGATCCAGGTGCAGATCGAGCCGCCAGGCGACCTCGCCGTGCTGACCGAGCTGCGCGAGGCGGGCGCGACGTCGATCGGCATCCACGTGGAGTCGCTCGACGAGGACGTGCGCCGCCGGTGGATGCCCGGCAAGTCGAGTGTGCCGATGGCGGAGTACGAGGCGGCGTGGGACGAGGCCGTGCGCGTGTTCGGCCCCAACCGCGTGTCGACGTACCTGCTGATCGGCCTCGGTGAGGATCCGGACGAGCTCGTCGCGGGCGCCGGTCGGCTGATCGAGCGGGGCGTGTACCCGTTCGTGGTACCGATGCGGCCGATGCTCGGCACGCTTGCCCGACGCGACGGCGCCGTGGCCCCAACGCCTGCGTTGGTGCGTGACGTGACGCTGCGGGTGGCTGAGCTGTTGCGGGCCGCGGGGATGACCGGGGCGGACCAGGGAGCGGGTTGCGCGGCTTGCGGAGCGTGCAGCGTGCTCAGTGCGGCGGGAGGCTGAAGTGGAGCACGACATCCTGGCGTTGCTCGGCGATTCCCGTAGCGCCGCTTCCCCACCGGAGTTCCGAATCGAACCGGCCGACCACAGTGGACTGACGGCGTACCGGGCTTTGCGGCACGAGACGTTTGTCGAGCGCCAAGGCCTGTTCGCGAGCCATGACGTCGACGACCGCGACACCGACCCGCGGACGCTGGTGCTCGTGGCGCGCGACGCCGCCGGCACCGTGCTCGGCGGCGTCCGGCTCGGCCCGGCACAAGACGGCCCGGACTTCGGCTGGTGGACCGGTGGACGGCTGGTCGTCGCGCCGGGCAGCCCGCACGGTGTCGGACGCGCTCTCGTGCGAGCCGCGTGCGCCCGGGCCGAAACGGAAGGCGCGCTGCGGTTCGAGGCGACCGTGCAGGTGCAGAACGAGCGGATGTTCACACGGCTGGGCTGGCAGCACGTCCGGCCGGTCACGGTCGCGGATGTCCGGCACGTCCTGATGCGCTGGCCGATCGGCCGAGTGGCCGCGTTGGCGCAGGCCACCAAACGTCCACTGGGGACACTGTTGCCCGGCCTCACCGGCAGCCCGGGCTTCTTCGGCGACGACGGCGTGCCGATTCCGGGCAGCGATCTCGTCGCGGCGTGCGACGCGATCGTGCCGTCGATGGTCGAGCGCGATCCGGAGTGGGCGGGCTGGTGCTCGGTGCTGGTGAACGTGAACGACCTGGCGGCGATGGGTGCGGAACCCGTTGCGCTGCTGGACGCTCTGGGCGCGCGGGACGCGTCGTTCGCGGCGAGAGTCCTTTCCGGACTCCGGAAGGCGAGCACCGCGTACGGGGTGCCGGTGCTCGGCGGGCACACGCAGTTCGGCGTCCCGGCGTCGTTGGCCGTCACCGCGCTGGGCCGCGCTGCCGAGCCGGTGCCAGGTGGCGGCGGACAACCCGGCCAGGCGGTGTACCTGACCGCCGACCTCGAAGGCCGCTGGCGGCCCGGCTACACCGGGCGGCAATGGGATTCGACGAGCTCACGGCGCACACCCGAGCTGCGTGACCAGCTCGGCGCCGTCGCCCGGGCGCGGCCCGCGGCGGCGAAGGACGTGTCGATGGCGGGCCTCGCCGGCACGCTCGGGATGCTCGCCGAGG
This sequence comes from Amycolatopsis sp. NPDC050768, assembly GCF_040654155.1. Taxonomy (NCBI): domain Bacteria; kingdom Bacillati; phylum Actinomycetota; class Actinomycetes; order Pseudonocardiales; family Pseudonocardiaceae; genus Amycolatopsis; species Amycolatopsis sp. NPDC050768. Next base: position 111,620 of record NZ_JBFAHL010000016.1, on the reverse strand, counting down.
CGTCGGGCTGCGGCGCGGTGCTGGACGTCACGAAGGTGCCGCGCCCGGCCGGGACGACGGTGGGCGACTGGTTCACCTGCTTCCCGGGCTTCGCGATGCTCACGGCCGGGGCGCCCGCTCCGGCCCGCGCCGCCGTGACCGCCGAATGCGGCGAGCTCGTGGCGGGATCCGGCGTGCGGCTGCGGTGGCCGGACGGCGAGGTGACCACCGTCGTGGACGGCGGGGTCACAGGGTTGGGGGAGGCAGCATGACCGAGGAGAGAACATGAGCACGGTGCGGATGGCCGCGGTGGCGGCGCCCTTCGACCGCGACGTCGAGGGCGACTTCGCGCGGATCGAGAAGCTGATCGCCGAGGCCAGGGCAGAGGGCGTCGGGCTGCTCGCGCTGCCCGAGGCGGCGCTCGGCGGGTACCTCGCGAACCTCGACGGTGACGCGGAGGGCCCGCCCGCGCTCGACCCGGCGGGCCCGGAGATCCGCCGCCTGGCCGAGCTGGCGGGCGACCTCGTGGTCACGGCCGGGTACTGCGAGCGCGACGGCGACCGGCGCTACAACTCGGCCGTGTGCGTGACCGGCGACGGCGTGCTGGGGCACCACCGGAAGGTGCACCAGCCGTTGTCGGAGGACGCCAGCTACGGCGCGGGCAGCGGGTTCGCCGCGTTCGACACGCCGGTGGGCCGGCTGGGCATGATGATCTGTTACGACAAGGCGTTTCCGGAGTCGGCGCGGGCGCTGGCGCTCGATGGCGCGCAGGTGGTGGTGTGCATGTCGGCGTGGCCGGGCAGCCGGACCAACCCGAGTGCCGACCTCGCCGAGGACCGGTGGAAGCGCCGGTTCGACCTGTTCGACCGGGCGCGCGCGCTGGAGAACCAGATCGTGTGGGTCTCGGCCAACCAGTCGGGCACCTTCGGCGACCTGCGGTTCGTGGCGAGCGCGAAGATCGTCGACCCGGGTGGTGAGGTGCTGGCCGACACGGGCGTGGGCGAGGGGCTGGCGATCGCCGAGCTGGACGTCGCCGCTGCGTTGGCGGGCGCGCGCCGGGCGATGGCGCACCTGGCCGACCGCCGGCCCGCCGCGTATGCCGTGGGTGGGTGAATGAGCCGGCTCCGGATCGCCGCCGTGGCCGCGCACTTCGGGCGTGACCTCGAGTTCGACCTGCGGCGCATCGCCACGTTGATCGACCACGCGCGCCAGAGCGGCGCCGACCTGCTGGTGCTGCCCGACGCGGCGCTCGGCGGCTACCTCGCCGACCTGCGCCACCCCGACCCGGACGCGCTGCCGCCGGCGCTCGAACCCGGTTGCCCCGAGCTGAAAACGGTGCAGGCTTTGGCCGCGGAGATGACCGTGTGCGTGGGTTACTGCGAGGCCGACGGTGCGCGCCGCTACAACGCGGCCGTGTGCGTGACGGGCGACGGTGTGCTCGGCCACCACCGGAAGGTGCACCAGCCGCCGGGAGAGAGCGTCGCGTACGACGCGGGGGATTCCTTCACCGCGTTCGACACCCCCGCCGGGCGCGTCGGGATGCTGATCGACTACGACAAGACGTTCCCGGAGTCGGCGCGCTCGCTCGCGGTGGACGGCGCGGAGATCGTCGCGTGCCTCTCGGCGTGGCCGACGAGCATCACCGACCGGGCACCGCGGATGGCGCAGGACCGCCAGTCGCGGCTGTTCGACCTGTACGACCAGGCGCGCGCCGCGGAGAACCAGGTGGTTCTCGTGTCGTCCAACCAGACCGGCGCGATGGGTGGCATGCGGTTCCTCGGCCAGGCCAAGGTCGTCGGCCCCGGTGGCGAGATCCTGGCGCGCACCTGGTCGAAGGCGGGGCTCGCGGTGGCCGAGGTCGACGTGGCGGGGGAAGTCGCGAACGCCCGCCGCGTGCTGCACCACCTGGGGGAACGCAAACCTTTCGCGTACCGGGAGGGCTGACGTTGCGCATCGCGTTGCTGAGCTATTCGACGAAACCCCGCGGCGGCGTGGTGCACACGCTGGCGCTGGCGGAGGCCCTGGCCGCGCTCGGTGCGGACGTGACGGTGTGGACCCTGGGCCGTGGTGGTGACAGTGGGTTCTTCCGGCCGGTGGATCCGCGGGTGACGACGATGGTCGTGCCGTTTCCCGAGGTGCCGGGTGAGTCGGTGGGCTCCCGGATCGTGCGCTCGATCGCGGTTTTGGGGGCGGCTTTCCCTGATGGCGAGTACGACATCGTGCACGCGCAGGACTGCATCTCGGCCAACGCCGTGGACCGGTGCGTGCGGACGGTGCACCACCTCGACACGTTCACCACGCCCGAGCTGGCCGCGTGTCACGAACGGGCGATCACGCGGCCGTTCGCGCACGTGTGCGTGTCGGCGTCGGTGGCCGCCGAGGTGCGCGCGGGCTGGGGGATCGAAGCCACCGTGATTCCCAACGGCGTTGATGCTGCGCGGTTTTCTTCGGCGCCGTACGGGGATTGGCGGGCGCGGTTCGGCCGGTATGTGCTCGCGGTCGGCGGTATCGAGCCGCGCAAGGGTTCTTTGGACCTGCTGGAGGCCGTCGCTTTGCTCGACCCCGCGGTGCGCCTGGTGATCGCGGGCGGCGAAACGCTCTTCGACTACCGCGACTACCGCGAGCGCTGGGACAAGCGGGCGGCCGCGCTGGGTGTGGATCCGGTGGTGCTGGGGCCGGTTGCGCACGACTCGCTGCCGTCGCTGGTCCGGTCGGCCGCGGTGTTCGCCTTCCCCTCGACGAAGGAGGGCTTCGGTCTGGCGGCGATGGAGGCTTTGGCTGCGGGAGTGCCTTTGGTGGCGCGTGATCTCCCGGTGCTGCGCGAGGTTTTCGGCGGGGTGGCCCGGTTCGCTGCCACGCCGCACGGCTTCGCCGCCTCGATCGAGGCAGCGCTGGATTCCGGACCGGAAGACCGCGCGGCGGGTGTGGCTCTGGCTGAGCGCCACACGTGGGCCGCTGCCGCGCGGGCGCACCTGGAGTTGTACCGGTCGCTCGTGGGGTAACTGCCGCGACGAGCGACCGGATCGTTTTGCAGGGCAAGGGAACCGTCGCGGTCTACGGAGTCGGCTGAGGGAGTCGGACGCCGTTTTCCGTCACCACCGCCGTGATGAGCGCGGCCGGCGTCACGTCGAAGGCCGGGTTGAAGACCTCGGCGCCGTCGGGAGCGATGCGGACGCCGCCGAAGTCGGTGAGCTCCGAAGCCCGGCGCTCTTCGATCTCGATGTCGGCGCCCGTGGCGATCGAGGCGTCCACAGTGGACTCCGGGGCGACGACCACGAACGGCACCCCGTGGTGGGCGGCGGCGATGGCGAGGCTGTAGGTGCCGATCTTGTTGGCGACGTCGCCGTTGGCGGCGATGCGGTCGGCGCCCACGAGGACGCAGTCGACGAGGCCGCGGGACATCGCGAGGGCGGCGGCGCCGTCGGGTTGGACGCGGTGGGGGACGCCGGCCTGGGCGAGTTCCCACGCGGTGAGGCGGGAGCCCTGCAGGAGGGGGCGGGTCTCGTCGACCAGCACCGACTCGACGAGGCCCCGCTCGTGCAGGTGCCAGACGACGCCGAGCGCCGTGCCCCACGCGACGGTGGCGAGGTGGCCCGCGTTGCAGTGGCTCAGCAGCCGCAGCGGGCGGCGGGTGGTCTCGCGCAGCACGACTTCCGCCGCGTGGCCCGACGCGGTGCGGTTGAGGTGTTCGTCCTCGTCGAGCATGGCCAGGGCCTCGGCGAGCACGGCTTCGGGGCCGTCGTGGAGCTTGCCGAGGGCACGGCTGACGCCCCAGCGGAGGTTGACGGCCGTCGGGCGGGCGCTCGCGAGGCGTTCGGCTTCGGCCCGCACAGCGTCGTCCGAGCCACCCGCGAACGCCGCCAGCGCGACACCCAGCGCCCCGGCGGCGCCCAGCGCGGGAGCACCTCGCACGGCGAGCCGCTGGATCGCGTCGACGAGCTCGTCGACCGTCCGCAGCTCCAGCGTCCGGTACGCGCCGGGCAGCGCGACCTGGTCGATGATCACGACGGCGCCCTCGGCCCAGTCCACGGTCCTGCGCATCTGTCCTCCCGAGCCCCCGAAAATCGCTGGCCGGCCAGGCGGCGGGTGCACCACCATGCGGCCCCGTGACCATTGAACGGCAGAACCCGCCGACCCTGCACGCGACGCCCGGCTACCACCACGTGACCACGGTCTCGGGCCGCACGACCGTGCACCTCGCCGGCCAGTGCCCGCTCGGGCTGGACGGCGCCGTCGTCGGCGGCGACGTGCTTGCGCAGGTGAACCAGGTCGTCGCCAACAGGGCCACCGCGCTCGCGGCCGCGGGCGCCACCGCCGACGACGTGGTCCGCGCGGTGATCTACGTGGCCACGGCCGAGCGCGCCGTGCTCTCCGCCGTCTGGGACCGGTTCACCGGCTCGGCGATCGGGCCGGCGTTCAGCACCGCAAGCACGCTGCTGGGCGTGACGTGCCTCGGTTATCCGGGCCAGCTGGTGGAGCTCGACGTCACCGCCGCCGTGTCATAGGCCCGCCATCAGGTCCGTCTCCGTGATCCCCGGACCGTGGCCGGCGCGGATGAACCACTCGATGCCGAACGCGTGGCCGAACGCCTCGTCGGGCATCGCGAGGAACCACGACTCCTCGCTGATCTGGCTCGGGTGCGCCCGCATGGCCGCGCGCTTCGCGGCGAGAAACGGCTTGACGTCGACCGCCGCCGTGATCTCCTCCTCGGGCTTGCCGAACTTTTCCTGCGCGTCGACGTCCGGCACCGCCTCCCGCGGAATCGCCCCCATCTCCACCGCCAGCTCCATCCCGCGGCGCATGTGGTCGCGGTTCGCGGTCGCCTGGTAGACGCGCGGCGTGCCCGCCAGCTCGGCGGCGCGCAGGCCGACGCGGTGGACCTGGATGTGGTCGGGGTGGCCGTAGTTGCCGTAGTCGTCGTAGACCGTGAGGACCTCGGCGTCCTCCTCACGCAGGATCTCGGCCAGCCGCTGGGCCGCCTCCTCGATCGACGCCCGCCAGAACGCGCCCGGCGCGTCGTTGGTCGGCTCGCCCATCATCCCGGAGTCGCGGTAGCCCAGGAACTCCACGCGCTTGACGCCGAGCACCTCGGCCGCCGCGTGGGTCTCGCGCACGCGGCGCTCCCACAGCTGCTCGCCGTCGCCGAGGAACCCGTCGGGCACCTCGCCCACCTCGCCGCGCGTCGCGACCACCAGCACCACGCGGTGCCCGTCGTCGGCGGCCTTGCGCATCACGCCACCGGTCACGATGCACTCGTCGTCGGGGTGGGCGTGGAACGTCACCATTGTTGCCATGTCATCGAACTTACCCGCGGGCACCGACAAAATCCGGTGGCCGGGCAAACATTCCGGCCTCGCCTATCGCTGCAGGCTCCACTCCTTGTCCATGTGCGACAGCTTCTCCGGGTTCCGCACCGCGTAGATGCCGGTGACGAGTCCGTCGTCGATGCGCAGGGCCAGGACGGTGTCGAGGGCGCCGTCGAAGTGGACGGTGAGGGCGGGGTAGCCGTTGACCTGCGCGGGCAGCCGGGTGGACGTGGCGAGGTGGCCCAGGCCGGCGCCCAGGATGCGCGCCACCCGTTCGGCCCCGACCACGGGCTTGAGCACGGCCTGCTTGACGCCGCCGCCGTCGCCGAGGAAGACGACGTCCGGGGAGAGGATGTCGAGCAGGTGCTGCAGGTCGCCGGTTTCGATCGCGTGCTGGAAGGCGTCGAGGGCATCGCGGGTGGCGGTGCGCGAGACGGGCCCGCGCGGCCGGCGGGCGGCCACGTGCTCCCGCGCGCGGTGCGCGATCTGCCGCACGGCGGCGCCGCTCTTGCCGACGGCGTCGGCGATCTCGCCGTAGCCCAGGTCGAACACCTCGCGCAGCACGAACACCGCGCGTTCGGTCGGCGTGAGCGTCTCCAGCACGAGCAACATGGCCATCGACACGCTGTCGGCCAGTTCCACGTCCTCGGCAACGTCCGGCGCGGTCAGCAACGGCTCCGGCAGCCACGGCCCGACGTAGGACTCCTTGCGGCGCCCCAGCGTCCGCAGCCGGCTCAGCGCCTGGCGCGTGGTGATGCGCACCAGGTACGCACGGTGGTTCTGCACCGCGTCGAAGTCGACGTCCACCCACCGCAGCCACGTCTCCTGCAGCACGTCCTCCGCGTCGGCGGCCGAGCCGAGCATCTCGTAGGCGATGGTGAACAGCAGGTTGCGGTGCGTGAGGAACAGCTCCGTGCTGCGGTCGGCCATGCGCTTCCCCCTTCGGTATCGACAGCGTCCCCCACCAGACGCCGCCCGGCTGTGTTTCGTGACATGTCACAACGGCGGCGTCGCCGGCATCTGGTGGGCATCAGTTCACGAAACGACGAGTGAGGACGACTCCATGACCCGCATGAACCTGTTCGAGAACGAGTTCGCCACGAAGTTCGCCAAGCGCTTCGCCTCCGCGAGCCTCCTGTTCGAATCCTCGGCCCTGCCCAAGGCCACCCAGGAGCTGGTCAACCTCCGCGCCAGCCAGCTCAACGGCTGCGGCTTCTGCGTCGACATGCACGTCAAGGACGCCGCGGCCGCCGGCGAAACCGCGGTGCGCCTCGCGTTGGTGGCGGCGTGGCGCGAGTCCACCGTGTTCACCGAAGCCGAGCGCGCGGCCCTCGCGTTGACCGAGGAGGCCACCCGCATGGCCGACTCGGCGGGCGTCTCGGACGAAACGTGGTCCCACGTCCGCAAGAACTTCGACGACGACCAGATCGCGGCGCTGGTGTGCCTGGTGTCGATGATCAACGCGGCCAACCGGATGAACGTGATCGTGCGCAACCCGGGTGGGTCGTACGAGGCGGGGATGTTCGACGAGCTGGTGAAGTGAAACTGTCCGGCCCGGGGTTTCGGCCCCGGGCCGGGTGGTGGGCGCAATGCTCGACGATGTCTTTCCGGGCGCCTCGCGGGAATCGTGGGCCGGTCAGGGCAGCACGCTGTCCGAAGTGGACATAACGGCGGCCTGAGCCGGGACTTCCTCTTCTCCGTCGAGACGGGTCGCCCGGTTCGGTTCCTCGACCCGGCCGGCCGCCATAACGCGTTCGTCGGCGCGATCTCTTCAAGGATCTTTCTCCTCGGCAGACCCCGGCCGGGCCATCGCGTACAACCGGTAGCGGCACATCAAGACACCTCGGCCGACGCGGTGGTTTCCCACGCGAAACCGTCCGGGTCCGTGAAAGCTTCCTCTCCGCCGACCACCGCGATCCGGTGCGAACCCGTCCCCGCGGGGGCCACGCCGGCGTCCTTCGCCAGCGCGCGGCGGCGGTACAGGGCCAGCTTCACCGGGCCCGTCTCGAACTCGACGTACATGCGGCCGAAGCTCTTCCCCACGCTCAACCCGCGCGAGGCGTAGAACTTCTTGCTCGCCACCACGTCGTCCACGCCGAGCAGGAGCACGATGGCGTCGAACTCCCGCGCGGCTGGGCCGGTGTCCTTCTTGGCCGAGGTCGCGACCTTCCAGATCGTGCCGTCGGGCGCGTGGACGACGCCGCCGTAGCCCCACATGGATTTCGCGGGGGCCTTGAGCGTCGTGGCGCCGGCCTTCAGAGCAGCGGAGATGAGGGCGTCGACGTTGGCGGGCTGGGAAACCGTCAGCGAGAGCGTGAAGCCGCGGAAGCCGTCGGACGGTTTCTGCGACGCCCGCAGACGCAGGCGGGAGCCGAGCCCGAAGGCGTCGGCGTAGAAGCGTTCGGCGGCGGTGGGATCGGTCACTTCGAGGGTGATCGTGTCGATTGAGGTCATGGCTGGAACGGTAGGCGCGCACCCGTGACCAGTGCTTCTCCATTCCTGCTCGGTATTCGCGGGTGGCAGCCTCCTGCCACGCTTCTTTGACTGACCGCCGCTGTCCGGTAGATTTTCGGTCATGGGTGGCGGAGGGGGACCTCGCTCAGCTCGAGCGTGGCCGCGCGGCACATGACCAGGCAAATCACCGAAACGAGCAAGGTCGATCCACCGCCGCCGCGCGAGTCGCTGCGGGCGTTGCTGCGGCGTCGACGCCGGGGTGTCGGCCGGTTCAGAGGCATCCAGTACTGGCTGCGCGTGCGCGGCTACTACTTCCTCGCCGCGTTCGCGGGACTGTTCGTGGTCAACGCCGTGGTCATCGGGGGCCGGGTCGCCTACGACGTGACCGTGCAGATCGACTCGCCGTGGGACACCTCGAGCCCCGCGCTCGCCCTGCCGTTGTCACTCTCCGGCTGGCTCGTGGTGACCGGTTTCGCGGGCGCCGTGGCGGGTTACGTGGTGACCGAGGTGACGGACAACCGCAATATCGGGCGGATGCGCGGCCGGGGGAACGCGCGCCGCATCGCCCTCATCCCGCTGCTCGACCGCCTGCAGTACCGCCGGCACGGGTTCGAGGTGCCGCACTACTTCGGCATCCGGTTCGCCCTGCGCCACGACGGAGACTGGGCTCGCGCGCAGGACCACTGGGAGATCATCGTCGAGAAGTTCCTCAACGCTGCCGAGTCCGATCGCACCCACGGGCCGCGTCAGGCGATGTGGCAGGCCGTGCTGGAGGCCTCCTACGTCCTGGACGGAATGTCCGGAAAGTGCCCGGTGTGCGAAGAAACAGCGGCGAAGGGCGAGGGGAAAATCAATGCCCGCCAATGACCCGCAGCCGCCGCAGACCGTCGACGAGATCGCCAGGAGTCTGTACCAGGCGGCCTACCCGGAGCGGACCGACGATCCCGACTGGGTCGAGGAGCAGGTGTCGGTGGCCGTCGAGCGGATCGGCCGCGCGGAGCAGGCCGACCCCTCGACCTCGCCGGGCGCCCGCCCGCTGACCGACGCGGTGATCAACCGCGCCGCACCGAAGCCGCGCCGGGGGCCGCGCATCGCGGCCGCGGTGGTGCTGGCCGTCGTGGTGCTCGTGGCTCTCGTGCTCGGGATCGCGGAGCGGCAATGGGTTGCCGAGACCGCGATCAGCGGCGACGGCATCCTCGGCCTGTCGATCGCGGCGGTGGTGGCCGCGCTGGCCACGAGCGTCAGCTACGTGCGGGTGCGCCGGCGCCAGATCCTGTCGTGCCGGGTGCGGATCGACGCGCCGTTCGGCGTCGACATCGGCGAAACCGTGCGCCTGGAAGGCGAACACACGACCGTGACCGACCCGGGTGTCGTCGTGGTGCGGGTGAAGAACACCGGCGGCTCGACGATCACGGCGGCGGACTACGTGTCCCCGCTCGCCCTGCACTTCCCGGGCCGGCAGGTGATCTCCGTCGACGCTACCGAGTTCGAGCCCGGCGAGCTGCAACGGGTGATCAACAAGCTGCCCGGTTTCACGATCGAGGAAGACCGGGTGCAGCTGCCGAAGGTCCCGCTCGAACGGGAAGCCTCGTACAAGCTCGTGATCGTGCTCTCCGGGACGAGGCCGGGGGAGAAGCACCAGATCGCCGTCGAAGGGCTCCTGCGCGACGGCCGGATCACCACCCGCGAAGGCAAGGAAAAGGTCGGCCCGGGCACGCTCGCGTGGGGCGGTCTCACGGCGATCTGCGCCGGTGCGCTCGCGGTGGTGTTGCTGCTCAACAACGTCGCGCCGTTCACCAAGTTGCCGCGAGGCGTGGCGTGCGAGGCTGGTTCGCTGAGCGTGGAGGGGTCCAGCGCCTTCGGCCGGGCGGCGACGGAGCTGGCCGGCTCGTACGAGGCGTACTGCCCGGGGGCGGCGGTGAAGGTCGGCACGCCCGGCAGCGTGGAAGGCCTGCAGCGCCTGCACGACGGCACCATCGACCTCGCCCTGTCCGACGGCAAGTTCGACGAGCCCGACTTCGCGCAGTTCGTGCCGCAGAAGCTCGCGATCGTCCCGTTTACGTTGGTGGCGAGCAAAAACGTGCCCGTCAACAGCTTGTCCGTGGCAGACGTGCGGAAGATCTTCACCGGCGGCGCCCGCGTCTGGAGCGACATCACCGGCAACCCGCGCGACACCGGCGAAATCCGCGTCGCGGGCCGCTCCACCTCGTCCGGCACGCGCCGCACGCTGGAGAAGTACCTCCTCGGCACGCCTTCCGCCCCGGTCGGCCAGGCCCAAGCCACGTCCGACTCCTGTCGCGACCTGCGCCCCGGCGTCGCCGCCTCGTCCCCGATCATCTGCGAACAAGGCTCGACCGGCGACCTCATCGACCGCATCGCCACCCTCGGCGACGCCATCGGCTACGCGGACGTCTCCGACGTGGCCCAGTCGAGCGCCGTGAAGAAGATCAGCCTGGACGGCCGCAACGCCACCCTCGACGACATCCGCGGCGGCTATCCGTTTTGGACTGTCGAGTATGTCTTCAGCCGGGGGCCTTTGGAGTCGGGGTCGTTGGCGGCGGCGTTTCGGGACTATCTGCTGACGCCCGAGGCGAGGAATGCGATGGCAGGGTTCGAGTACTACGCGTGCGCGGCGGGGGAACAGGATCTCTGCAGCCGGCGGTGACGCGGGTCAGTACTCGTTCTTGATCACGAAGTAAGACCCTCGGATCGTTCCCGCCAGCTTCGACTTCTGGCGAGCGAACTTGAACGCGCCGAGCTCCGCGGGAACCTCCATCCCGTCGGACAGCTTGAACCCGACGGCCCGTTTCCCGGCTTCGTCGAGGGTGTACATGACGTTGATCGACAGCCCGTCCTCGTAGAAGACGTAGGCCATCCGGACGTTCTCGACCTGGAACGCCGTCGCCTCGAGAGGGCGGGAGGCGATGACGATGCCGCGTTCTTCCGAGAGGATCCGGTGGACCCAGTCGACGGTCGCCGCGGCGTCGGCGGCGGGCTCGACCGTGAAGACGTGGTCGTATTTGTTCTTGAAGTACCGGGCCTCGTTCGCGCGCAGGCCGGCGAGCGCGGCGGCGACCGGTGAGGACTCCAGGCCGTCGGTCGATACGGTGACGAAGTCGACGGTGTGGGGCATGGCGAGTTCCTCCGCGTCCGGGTCCGGCGTCGTCCACCGAGCGTAGGCGCAGAGGAGCGAGGGTGCGCTCTTGCGGCCCGCCCCGAAAGAGGGGCGGGCCGCAAGAAACGATCAGCGAAGCCCGAAAGCCCGCACGATCGTCTGCGTGACGGAGTTGCCCGCGGAATCGGAAGCGGTCACCCGCAGCGAGGCGAACCGCGCCTTTTTCGGTGCGTCCAGCCGGTAGTCGCCTCGGTGGTCGTCGGAGAGGCGGGTCCAGGTGGTGCCGTCGTCGTAGGAGATCTCGACGCGGGGCGCGCGAACGGTGCCGCCGCCCGCGATCGAGACCGGGGTCAGGCCCACGGACACCGGGGCGCGTTGTTCGACGGTGACGCCGAACTTCGAGTCACGCGGTACGGATCCGGAGGCGTTCGGGTCGAGGTCGTAGCGGATCTGCAGCAGGGGCAACAGATCCTGTTCACCGAAGACCTTCGGGGCGGCCGAGGTGAACGTCCACGCCGTCGTGGTCGAGGACGAGTACGGGTTCGTGTCGCGCTCGTTCGCCACGACCAGGCGGTACTGCCGCGGCCCGGAGCTGGGGGCGGTGGGGTACATGATGAGCCCGTTGTCGGACTTGCCCAGCTGGGTGTCGCCCTGGAAGAGGGTCACGGTCTGGCGCGCGTCGGAGCTGGCGCCGACGTGGTCGGCGTTGCCGTAGCCCGGCACGTCGATCCGCATCTGGTCACCGGTGCGCGTCGGGCCGAGGTAGTTGTTGTTGAGGTACGGCCGCTGGATCGGCGTGAACCAGTCGTCGCTCGACACGGTGCCGGGCCGGTACGTCCGCGCGACGCCCCATTCGCCCAGCACGCCGTCGGTGACTTCGTGGCCCCACCGGTTCGCGCCGTCGGTGGTGACCCAGTCGGTGCGGTGGCCGCTGGCGGCCATGGCGACGTAGTTCCCGATGCCCCACTCCGAGTACGACGGGAAGTCGTACCGCCACTCCTCACCGCCGCCGTTCGGAACGGACCCGGCGAACGTCTCGTCGACGCGCGCGAGGTTCTTGCCCGACGCGTGGACGACCATGTCCTTGGGCAGGTCGTTCTGCCAGGTGTGCATGAGGTCGTAGAGGTACGCCGGCGCCGGGTGCGACTCCGTGTGCAGCGTCGCGTTGCGCTGCCGGGCCTGGGCGATCAGCTTGGCGCCCTCGTCGGGGCTGAGGAGCCCGACGTCGATCGGGCTCGGGTGCAGCGAGTCCGTGCCGAAGAACAGGCTCTGCCGTCCGGGCTGATCGTTGGCGACCAGCAGCAGCTTGGCGCCGGCGTCGGCCGCCGCCTTGGCCAGCGCGGCCGGGGTCGCCGACGCGGTGCGCCGGATGACCACCGCTTTGCCCCTCGCGCCGAGGCCGGCGTAGTCCGAAGGCGCGCCATTGCCGGCGAAGACGAGCGGCAGGTTCCGGGTTCCGTCGGACAGCGGGGTGACGCCCGCCTGCCGCAGGACGTCGGTGTAGTCGGTACCCCGGTCGGAGACTGTCAACGCCGGTTGTTCCTTGCGCCACCGCGCGCCGACGGTGAAGTCGCCGTGCGTCACCTTGCCCTGCGGCTGGATCCACAGGCTGTCGACGCCGGTGTTCGCCAGACCGAAGTCGTGCCAGCGGCCGTCCTGGTTGAGCATCCGCGAGTACTCGAGCCGCAGGTAGCTGGGGACGCCGGGCTGCGGAGTGGTCTCGTCGACCAGCCGGACGTGTCCGGCGTCGAGGGTGATCGTGCGGTCCCCGTCGAACGTGAAGTCAGGATCGCCGAGCAGCGCCACGCCCTGGGAATTCGGGCCGTGGACACCGGGCACGGTCAGGTAACCGAGCGCCGAGTACTGGTCGTCCGGCGTGTAGAAGCTCACGCTGCCGTCGACCGGCACCGGGATCGGGTTCGGATCGCCCGCCCGGAGCACCATGACGAAGGCGGACGCGGGCTGGCCGGCGGAGTCCTTGACGTTGATGGTCAGCAGGTGCGTCGGCGCGCCGAGCGAGACGGCGGTGTGCGCGGCGAGCGCACCGTCTCCTCCGGTGGCCAGGATCTGGGCGGTGAAGCCGTCGGACGGGCCGGGCGCGGCGTGCGGGTCGATGGTCACGGTGACCGCGGCGGTACCGTGCGCGGGCACGGTGACCCGGTCGGCTGAGAGCGTGAACATCCCCTGCGGCACGCCGGGCGCGGCGATCGACAGGGCGAGGTTCACCGGCGTGGCACCGAAGTTGGTGTACGTCACCGGGCGGCTGACGGCGCCGGACCCGTCCTGCCCGGCGTACGCGGTGGCCGAGGCGAAGATCCCGGCGCGGGCGGCGGCAGCCACGTCCACGCGGCCGCTGCCGGCCTGGAACGCGGTGTAGTCGGGGGTCTGCTTCGCGGTGCTGGTCAGCAGGTCCTTCAGCTGGGCGCCAGTGAGCTCGGGGTGCTCCGCGGCGAGCAGCGCGGCGGCGCCGACCACGTGCGGCGTGGACATCGACGTGCCGCTCAGCGTTTGGTAGAAACCCTCGCCTTCGGACGCGTACTGCGACCGCGCGGCCAGGATGTCGACGCCGGGGGCGGTGATCTCCGGCTTGAGTGCGCCGTCGCCGACCCGGGGGCCTTGGCTCGAGAACTCGGCGAGGTGGTCGGTGCCATCCACCGCGCCCACGGTCAGCGCCGCGTCGGCGGCGCCGGGCGAGCTGACAGTGCCGGGGCCGGAGGTGTTGCCCGCGGCGATGACGAACAGGGCACCGGTCTGCGCGCTGAGCCGGTTCACCGCCTGCGACATCGGATCCGTGCCGTCGGAGGGCTCCTGCGTGCCCAGGCTCATGTTGATGATCTTGGCGTGCTCGTCGACCGCCGCCCACTCCATGCCGGCGAGGATCTCGGAGTCGCTGCCGGAGCCGGAGTTCGCCAGCACCTTGCCGATGTGCAGGCGAGCGCCCGGGGCGACACCCTTCTCTGTGCCGCCGGACGCGGCGCCAGTGCCGGCGATGGTGGAGGCGACGTGGGTGCCGTGGCCGTGAAGGTCCTTGACGTCCTCGCCGGGGATGAAGCTGCGCGTGTCGACGATGCGTCCCGCCAGATCGGGGTGGCCCTCGTCCACGCCCGTGTCGAGGACCGCGACGTCGACGCCCTGCCCGGTGTCACCACCGGTCCAGACCTCGGGCGCGCCGATCTGCGCGGTCGATTCGGCCAGGTCGGCGTAGACCTTGCCGTCGAGCCAGATCTGCTTGATGCCGTTGGCGAACGCCGGTGCCGCCGCGAAGGAGGACGGCGCCCCAGCCGTCACCGCGGCCCAGAAGTCCCGCGCCTGCGCGTGGTTCTCGGTGACGGCGGCGCCGTCGACGCTCGCCAGCGGCCGGACCAGGGCCGAGCCGCGGGGCGCGGTGTTCGCCTGGAATCCGGGGGAAGGGTTGGTGTAGGAGACGATCAGGGGCAGGTCGGCGCGGTGCGCGTCGTCGTAGCCGGCGGCGATCAGGTCCGTGACGTCGAAGAGGCGGCGGTCCAGGATCCCCTTGGCGAGGTAGGACATCGCCGAGGACGGGTAGACGTACACGTCGCCTGCCGACTCGAGGATCCGCGCGTCGGAGGGGCCGCCGTCCGGCCCCTTGACCGAGATCGTCCCCCCGCTGTCACCGGCGTCGCCGGTCGTGTTCACCGTGACGACATCACCGGTGACCAGGGTGACGGTGTGGGTTGTCGGGGCCGCGGGCCCCGACGCTCTGCCGGGAGCGGCCGAGGCCGGACCGGCGACCAGAATCGAGCTGAGCGACGACGCGAGGCACGCGGCCGCCGCGACGGCCCGACGCTTGCGTGAAGTTCTCAACGAGGGGATTCCTTCCTGCGCAGGGGCAGACCGGCGGGCGCAACTGCCACACCGGAACGGCCGAACAGTGCCAGCCGCCGGAACCCGTCACAAGATCCCCGAGTGGCTGCTCACTGCCACCTGGCACAATCCCGACAACTCGGGTAGGACATTCGCATGGAGCTCGCTGTCCTGGGGTTGTCCGCCGACGAGGAGCGGGTCTATGAAGCGCTCGTCGCCCTGCCCGGGTCGACGGTTGCGGCGCTTGCCGACCACCTGTCGGGCCCGGCGGGCCCGTTGCAGCGGACGCTCGACGCTCTCGTCGACAAGCACTTGGTGGCCGCCAGCGGCAGCCCGGCGCGGTACCTGGCCGCTCCGCCGGACATCGCGATCAACCAGCTCGTGCAGCAGCGGGAACGCGAACTCAGCGCGGCGCGCGCGAAAGTGCATTCGCTCTCGGAGATCCACCGCAGCGCGCACCGCACGAGCCCCGAGCTCGTGATCGAGCAGCTCACCGACCGCGAAACGATCGCCGCGGCCGTCGCGCACCTGGAATCCGAGGCGCTGCACCAGGTCCGCGTGTTCGACACACCGCCGTACTACGAGTCGCCCGGGGGCGAAGGCGCCGCCCGCAACACCCAGGCGCAGATCGCGCGCCACCAGAACGACGGCGTCGCGCACCGCGTGATCTACAGCCTCGACGCGGTGGCCTGGCCCCAGAAGCTGGAAACCGACATCCTGCCCGCCGTCCGCGGCGGCGAAGAAGCCCGGACCCGCCGGACGCTGCCCATCAAACTCATCATCCGCGACGACCAGGACGCCCTCATCCCGTTCGACCTCAGCCACAGCGGCCTGCAGGTCGCCTACCTCGTCCGCCGATCCCCGCTCCTCACCGCCCTCGAGGCGCTCTTCGAGGGCGAATGGGCCCAGGCCGCCCCGCTCGACGCGTCCGCGGTGACGCCGGGTCCTTTTGGTGGCGGTCCCCGGCCGGACGACGAAACCCGCGCCCTGCTCACGATGATGATGGCGGGCCTCACCGACACGGCCATCGCGCGCGTGAACGGCTGGAGCACCCGGACGACGTACCGCCGGCTTCAGCGCCTGATGACCGAGCTGGGCGCGTCGACGCGGTTTCAGGCGGGCAGTCTGGCGGAACGCCGCGGCTGGCTGTGAGCGGGCGGCTTGATCACCGAGCCAGGTCGAGCAGTTCCTCGATCACGGGCTCCGGTCCGCCGTAGGTGAGGCGCGCGATGGCTGCCATCGGTGCGATCACCTGACTCCAGGCGTACAGCCGGTTCCCGTCGAGCCCGCACGCGGCCGCCACCCGCCGGCAACGGGCCGCGACACCCTCGTGCCCGGCACCAGCTACCACGTAGTCGACGGCATCGAAGCACGGATCGCCCAGACACGCCTTCGGGTCGATCGCGACCAGCCCCCGCGACGGGCCGCCGTCGAGGACGTTGCCGAGATGCAGGTCGCCGTGCACCAGCACGAGCTTGGTCTGCGTGGCCAGCAATGTCTCGCAGCGCCGCATCGCCCGCCGCCACGTGGCCTGATCGATCCGTGCGCCGATGGCCGGGTCGGAGAGCCTCCGGCCGATCCGGGCGAAGGCCTCGTCACACCGACCGCGCAAGTGCCATGGCCAGTGCGCGGGCGGGGTCACGGCGTGCAGCGCGCCAAGCAACTCACCCCACCACCGCGGCAAGGCCGGCTGCGGCAGGTCTTCGGCCTCGGTGCCGGGGACGATCTCCTCCAGCACCATCACCCCGGCTTCCGCATCGGCGGCCAAGATGACCGGCACCCGCCCCGAGGGCGCGAACACGCGCAGCATCTCCACCTGCTTGGTCAACAACGCCCGATCCGGACTGAGCTTGAGAACCGCTCGGGTCCCGTCGTGCCATCGACAGCGCATGACCACGGACGACGCTCCACTCGCGAAAACCTCACCGAGCACGAGGCCCCACCGGGAGGCCAGCCTCGCGGCCAACGCCGGGACCTCAGAGAGCCAATCCTCGACCTCAGGACCGAACCGCCCCGCCAACCGCGCACCGACCTCCGCCATGTCCACCCCGGAATTCTCCACCCCGGCGGCCGGCACCGCTCCGGTATTCGCCTCACCGTCGCCCCTCGCGTCGGGCGGGGACACCTGACACAGTGGACCGATGCTGAGTCAGGTGGCCGACGGCGTCTGGGTGCGGCAGAGCGAGTGGGTCTGGAGCAACGCCATCGTGGTGCGCGCCGACGGCGGGCTGGTCCTGGTCGACCCCGGCATCGGCGGTGCCGACCTGAACGAGCTCGCCGACGACGTGGAGCGGCTCGGCGTTCCGGTGGTCGCCGGGTTCGCGACCCATCCCCACTGGGACCACCTGCTCTGGCACTCCCGGTTCGGCGACGTGCCGCGCTACGCCACCGCCGCCTGCGCCGAGGTCGCGAGCGGAGCCCGGGAGCGGGCGCGGACGATGGCCGCGGAGAGCGCGTCGGGCATCCCGCTCGACCTGGTCGCGCTGCTCACCCCGCTGCCCGCGGACGGCGGACCGGTGCCGGGCGAGCTCGTCGAGCACGAGGCGCACGCCGCCGGGCACGCCGCGGTCCTCCTCGCGGACCGGGGCGTCCTGCTCGCCGGCGACATGCTCTCCGATGTCCTCATCCCGCTGCTGGACCCTCGCCGCCCCGGCCAGGTGGACGCCTACGAAGCAGCACTCGACCGGCTGGCCGAGGCCGCCCAGCACGTCGACGTCCTGGTCCCCGGCCACGGCGCCGTCGCCGAAGGGCCCGAGGTGGCGGCCCGAATTGCCGCCGATCGTGCGTATATCGACGCGCTGCGGCGGGGCGAGGAACCGGTCGACGTGCGTCTCGAACAGGATTGGCTCGCGGGCCCGCATCAGGCGAACTTGGCTCGACGCTCAGCAGGCTGAACGTGCTTTCAGGCCGGCAAGGTCCGCTGAAGGAACTCCGTCGTCAACTCCCACGCACGGGCAGCGGCTGCCGGGCGGGGAGAATGGATCCTCGCTACCGAGGCGGAGTGCGCTTCGTTCACCTGGCGCGACCTGCGCGGTGGACTCCAAACCGCCGCGGAGGCCGCGGCCGTCGAAGTCCGGGCGCGAATGCCGTTTCCCTCAATGAAATCCAGCGATACCAAGACCTGATCTCAGAACTCGCCGTGTCGCTTTCGCCCGTGAGCGGCGACTCGGACTAGAAGCGGTCGAGGCGGCAGCCCGCCAGCGAGGGCTCGACGGTGCCGTCGACCAGCTCCCGCGCGACCAGGTGGCCTACGGCCGCGGCGAGCGTGACCGCGGAGTGCATCACCGCCAGGTAGAGGCCGGGCACCTCGGGGACCGGGCCGATGATCGGCTCGCCGTCGGCCGGCATGGGGCGTACGCCGACCCGGGTGCTGAGTAGCTCGACGTTCGCCGCGCCGCGGAAGGTGGACCGGACGGCGGCGAGAGTCCGTTCTGGCGAGTCTGCAGCGGCGTGGAGCCGGTCGGTGGCGACCTGCCGGAGATCGAAGTCCCGGTTGTGGACCACGGTGCGGACCCTACCGGCGGGGGCGCGGAGCCGGAAGAGCGTCGCCGGCGACGGGTCGACCGGGACGCGAACGCCGAGCGGCGCGGCCAACGCGGCCGTGGCCACTCCGGCCGCGAGCACCACAGTCGCACCGGCGAGGGGTCCCGCGGCCGTCTCGACCCCGGCGACCCGACCCGCGGCGTCCCGTCGGACCGCGATGACCGGGGTGTCCGGATGCACCCGGGCGCCGTGGGCGCGGGCGCCCGCGACCAGCCGCTCGCTCACGCCTACCGGGTCGGCGGCGCCGTCACCGGGTGCCCAGACGGCCCACTCCGGAGGCTGCGTAAGGGTGGGCTCAAGCTTTGCCACGGTGGCCGCGTCCACGATCTCCTGCCCGGGCCCAGCCTCCGGCACGGTGTCCGCCGCGCCCCAGGACAGTGAGCCGGACCAGGTCACGGGGAGTCCCGGCAGCTCGGCCTCGAGCCGGCGGTACTCCTCCGCCGCGGTCACCCGCAGCCCGGCGGCCGGACCGGTGCGCACACCGGCCGCTCCGATCCAGGCGAACGAGCCCGCCGTCACTCCGGCGCCCGGCCGCCCGCCGTCGACCAGAGTCACGCCGGCGCCGGCCCGAGCGGCGTGATAGGCCACCGAAGCGCCGACGATACCGGCGCCGACGACTACCAGGTTCCTGCTCACCAGTGGGCTCACCACGTCGATGATCTTACGGTCAGCGGGCTCCGCCTCCGAACGGTTTGACGCGCAGCAGCCAGGAGATGGTGCGCTCAGTGTGGAAACGCACTTATCGATCTGGGTAGGCGTGCTTCAAGGTGTCCGCCATCGGGAACGGAGGTCGTGACGCCGCCTCTATACCGGCAGAGTCCGGCGCAGGAACTCCTTCGTCAACTCCCAAGCACGTGCCGCCGCCTCAGGTCGGTAGAACATCGGCGCCACGCGGTTGTGGAACGCGTGCCCGGCGTCCTCCTGCACGAAAATCTCCGCCCCCGGATGCAAGGCCACCGCCGCCTCCACCACAGAAACGTCCGACCGCGGAATGAACGGGTCCTGGCCACCGAAATGGAACTGGATCGGGCAACTCACCTCGTCCAGCGAAGCGATCTCCCCAGCCACCGTCGACCCGTAGAACGACACCGCCGTGTCCGGCGTGCCCGCGGCAGCAGCAGCGAACGCGAGAGACCCGCCCAAGCAGAAGCCCAGCACACCGGCACCAGAGCTCACACCGCGCAGGTGCGCGAGGGTCGCCAGGACATCCGACAGAGCGAGCGCGTGGTCGAGCTGACCGGCGATCTCCATCGACCGGGCGACCCCGGCCTCGTCATGGGCCGACGACCAGCCCGGCGCGAAGCGGTGGAACAGTTCGGGCACGGCGACCACGTAACCCAGCTCGGCGAGGTCCGCGGCAACGCCGGAGAGATAAGCGTCCAGGCCGAAGATTTCCTGGATCAGCACCAGGCCGGGGCCGTGGCCGCCGGCGGGGAGCCACACGGGCAGGTCGACGGGACCGTCGGCGAGCTGCAGGCGATCGACACGAGTGGGCAAGTTTCCTCCCAAAATAGATCCACTGTGGACAATCACGACGGGCTGGCCCACCGGCCTCCGGCGATCTATGTTGAGTTTTCCAGAACTCAGGAGGCGTGATGGCGGAGCGCACCAAGTACATCCTGGACGAAGCCGATCTCCCGACGCAGTGGTACAACGTGGTGCCCGACCTGCCGGAGCCGCCGCCCCCGCCGCTGCACCCGGGCACGCGCGAGCCCGTGGGGCCCGAGGACCTGGCGCCGCTGTTCCCGCAGGCGCTGATCGCACAGGAGGTGAGCACCGAGCGCTACGTGGACATCCCCGAGGAGGTCCGCGACGTCTACCGCCTGTGGCGCCCCTCGCCGCTCTACCGCGCGCACCGGCTGGAGAAGGCGCTGGGCACGCCGGCGCGCATCTACTACAAGTACGAGGGCGTGAGCCCCGTCGGCTCGCACAAGCCGAACACCGCGGTGCCGCAGGCGTTCTACAACGCCGCGGAGGGCGTCACGCGCCTGACGACCGAGACGGGCGCCGGCCAGTGGGGCAGCGCGCTGGCGTTCGCGTGCGCGCAGTACGGGCTCGAGTGCGAGGTGTGGCAGGTCCGCGCCTCCTACGACCAGAAGCCCTACCGCAAGCTCATGATGGAGACGTACGGCGCGACCGTGCACCCGAGCCCGTCGGCGCTCACCCAGTCCGGGCGGAAGATCCTCGCCGACGACCCCGACTCCACCGGCAGCCTCGGCATCGCGATCAGCGAAGCCGTGGAGCAGGCCGCGGCCGACCCGAACGCGCGGTACGCGCTCGGCAGCGTGCTCAACCACGTGCTGATGCACCAGACGGTGATCGGCGAGGAGGCGCTCAAGCAGTTCGAGCTCGCGGGCGACACCCCGGACATCCTCGTCGGCTGCACCGGCGGCGGCTCCAACTTCGGCGGGCTCGCGTTCCCGTTCCTGCGTGAGAAGCTGGCGGGCCGGATGAATCCGGTCATCCGCGCCGTCGAGCCGTTGGCGTGCCCGACGCTCACGCGCGGCACGTACGCGTACGACTTCGGCGACACGGCGGGCCTCACCCCGCTGCTGAAGATGCACACGCTCGGCCACGGCTTCATCCCCGACCCGATCCACGCGGGCGGCCTGCGCTACCACGGGATGTCGCCGCTCATCTCGCACATCTACGAGCTGGGCCTCATGGAGGCGCTGGCCGTCGGACAGCAGGAGTGCTTCGCCGCGGGCGTGCGCTTCGCCCGCGCGGAGGGCATCGTCCCGGCGCCCGAGCCGACGCACGCGCTGGCCGCGTGCATCCAGGAAGCGTTGCGCTGCAAGGAAACCGGGGAGGAGAAGGTGATCCTCACGGCGCTGTGCGGCCACGCGCACCTCGACCTGCCCGCGTACGGCGCGTACCTCTCGGGCGAGATGGTGGACAACGAGCTGTCCGACGACGTGCTCGCCACTTCGCTGGCCGAGTTGCCGTGACGCCACGGGCCGCGGGTCACCCGGACCCGCGGCCCGCGGTTCACCGCTCCTTCGACACCGTCGCCAGCAGCTCGGGGCCACGCGTCGCGAGACGCTGCCGCGCGAGCCCGCCCCACCACCACGCCAGCACGGCGCCGACCACGATCCCGACCGGCACACCGAGCCATTGCAGCACCGGCGAGCCGAGCACCGCGCCCGCGATGCACAGCGCCAGCACCGGCAGCGCCCCGGCGGCGACCAGCAGCATCGTCGCGAACATCTGCAGCAGCCGCGCGCAGCCCGGGCGACCGCCGGACGACCAGGGGCTCGAGCTCTTGCGCTGGTCGGGCAGCGGGTACGCGAGGTACACCGACTGCAGCATCAGCACGCCCGCGCCGGCGCCCAGCAGCGATGGCACCAGGCCGAACACCCACGGGTACGCGCCGCTCTCGCCGACCGCGCCCGGCAGGACCGCGGCCAGCACCAGCGCCACGGGCGCCACGATCAACGCCCACGCGAGCTGCCGGCCGCGCACGTCAGCGCGTTCGGCGCCGGGCACGGTGAGCGTGTGCCACAGCGCGCTGCCGTCGAAGCCGTAGAGGTTGCCCGACTGCATGCACGCGAAGAACACCACCGCGACCCCGAGGTAGGGCACGATCGCCGGCCGGCCGCCGCCGGACAGCGCCGGGAGGACCGTGACCACGACGCCGACGATCAGCGTCGACAGCAGGGCGACGCGCCGGCGGGCGTCGCGCCACCACGTGAACAGCTCCTTGCGCGCCACGGCACCCACTGGCGTCGCGGGCAGCAGGCTGCGGCGCACGCGCGCCCCCTCGGCCCGCACCTTCGTGCGCGACGCGCCGCGGAACGACGGGCTCGTCACCTGCCGTGCGAGCAGCGCGCCCCACGCCGCGATCAGCACGGCGATCAGCGCGAGCATCGCGACCAGCAACCCGAGCGCGGTGCCCCACTCGCCGGTGCCCGCCGCGTGCACCGCGACCGTGCCCCAGCCGGACGGCAGCACGTGCATCACGTTCACGAAGCCCGGCACGCGGCCGTTGATGATCGCGGGGCCGAGGCTGTTGATCGCCAGGTTCACGCCGACGCCGGACAGACCGGTGAGGGCGACCAGGATGATGCCGAGCTCCTTGCCCTTGCGTGACGTCAGCAGCGCGCCGAGCGCCGCCATCACCACGCGGTAGAGCAGCACCACGAACGCCAGCTGCAGCACCGTGAACACGAGCCCGACCAGCGCCGCGCCCGCGCCGAGGCGCAGGCCGTAGAAGAACAGGCCGAGGAACGCGACCAGGCTGACCAGCGTCGTCACGCCGACGAAGCTCGCGGCCAGCAGCCCGACGGCGAGCTTGCGCCGGCCGATCGGCAGCAGCGCGAAGTGCTCCGGGCGCAACGTGTCGTCCCCGCCGCCAGTGGCGATGGGCGCGAGCACCCAGCCGGCCGCCCATCCCGCGTAGACCGTGGCCAGCAGGTCGACGGTGACCCCGTCGCCGCCACGGATCGGCACTAGGCCCAGCACGATCGTCAGCACCGCCGCGACGAGCCCGATCACCCCGCCGACGACCATGCCCGCGACTCGGCCGCCGCGCAGGGAATTGCGCAGGACGCGCAGCTTCAGTCGGACGAGGACGCCAACCACGACAGCCCTTCCGCTCCGCCGGTGCGCCCGCCCACGATGTGCACGAACGCGTCTTCCAGGCTCCCGCCACCCCGCACGTCGTCCACGGCGCCCGCCGCGACCACCCGGCCGCGCGTGATCACCGCGACGTGGCTGCACAGCTGCTCGACCAGCGCCATCACGTGGCTCGAGAGCACCACCGCGCCACCCGAGGCGACGAACCGCTGCAGGATCGTCCGGATCGTCGACGCCGACACCGGGTCCACCGCTTCGAACGGCTCGTCCAGCACGAGCAGCCGAGGCCCGTGCAGCAGCGCCATCGCGAGCCCGATCTTCTTGCGCATCCCCGCGGAGTAGTCGATCACGAGCGTGCGCTCGGCCTCCAGCAGCTCCAGCACGCCGAGCAACTCCTGCGCCCGCTCCGCGACCGTGTTCGACGGAAGACCCCGGAGAAGTCCCATGTAGGTCAACAACTCGCGGCCCGTGAGGCGCTCCGGAATGGACAGTCCGTCCGGAAGCACACCGATCAGACTTTTCGCCCGCTCCGGCTCCCGCCACACATCGACGCCGAACACGTTCGCCTGCCCCTGGTCCGGCCGCAACAACCCGACCGCCATCGACAGCGACGTGGTCTTGCCCGCGCCGTTCGGCCCGACGAGCCCGAAGAACGATCCCCTCGGGACCTCCAAGGTGACACTGTCGACTGCGAGCGTGGTGCCGAACCGTTTGGTGAGCCCGTACAGGCCCATTGCGGCGTCCGCGCCGTTTTCGGCCACGAGTGCCCCCTTCCGTGGTCTGGATGGGGAGATTACGCGGGTTGGGGGAGGTGTGCGCGATGTTTGCGGGAGGATTCCAGTGACGAATCCGAGTGGGAGGCGATGCGGGTGTCGGCGGTGCGCAGATGGGCAGAGCAGCTGGCCGCGTGGGCGGTGCCCGGTGAGATCGCCGACGCCGTCGCGGACCCGCCGTGGGTGCTGCCCCGGCGGGTGTTCGAGCGCCGCGCCGACGCGCAGATCGCGGCGCCGATCGGCTGGACTTTCGCCGAAGCGGCGGCGGTGCTGGCCGAGCCGGGCACCGTGCTCGACGTCGGCGCCGCGGCCGGCGCGACGAGCCTGTCGCTGGTGGGCCGGGCCGGCGTCACGGCGGTGTGCGGCGTCGACGGGGACGAGCAGCTGCTCGCGTCGTTCGCCGCCCGGGCCGCGCGTCTCGGCGTGCCCGCGGAGACGGTGCTCGGGCACTGGCCCGGCGTCGCCGAGCAGGTGGCCGACGCCGACTTGGTGCTGTGCGGGAACGTGATCTACAACGTGCCCGACCTCGAGCCGTTCGTTCGCGCCCTCACGAAGCGGGCCCGCCGGCGCGTGGTGGTCGAGACCGCGCTCAAGCACCCGCTGACTGAGCTGAACGAGCTGTGGGCGCGGTTCCACGGCGTCCGCCGCCCCGCCGGCCCGACCGCCCAGGACTTCTGCGCCGCGCTGGTCGAACTCGGCGTCGAACCGCACACCACGCTGTGGCGCCGCCCGGACGAGGCCGAGCACGAGACGTTCGCCGACCTCGTCGACGTGACGCGGCGCCGGCTGTGCCTGCCCGTCGCGCGCTCAGGTGAGGTGGCCGACGCCCTGCTGGAGCTGGGTGTCGATCCGGCGTTACCGCCCGATCTGGGGTCTTCGGGCCGGGAGCTCGCCACGGTGTGCTGGTCGCCCGCGTGAATCAGAGGCGCGTGGCAAATGTTTTCGCGAACGTGTGCACGTCACCCGGCCACCGAGCCGACACGTAGTTACCGTCCTCGACGACAAACGCCGGGCGGGCGTTGTCCAACGTGTCGCGGGCGCGGCCGCTCGCCTGGACCCGGTCCGTCGTGTCGCGGAAGTCCTCCGGACGCGTGAGGGCGCGGGTGACCTCCTGCTGCACCGACATGTACCCGGCGGGCTGCCCCGGTTCCTCGCGGTAGGTGCGGTAGTAGTCCGGGTCCCAGAACCGGGTCCGCCGCGCGAGCCGCCAGGCGGTGCGTTCCAGCTGCCAGGTCAGCGCCGTCGTCGTGCGGCCGTGCAGGACCGAGCGGCCGGTGTCCGGGTCGACGCTGCGCGCGGCGAGCAGCACGCCATGACAGATCGCGCCGACCGGCAGGTCCCGCCGGAACGCGGAGACGACCACGTCCTGCAACACTGGGCTTTCGAGGTACTCGCGCATGCCACGGGCGCGATGCCCGCCCGGGAGCAGTAGGCCGTCGAAGTCGTCGAGCTTGATGTCGGCCCAGCGGATCGGGGCGCGCCACGCCGGGTCGGCGAGCAGGGCGGTGTGCGCCGAGCGCGCGGCCGCGTCCGCCCGCAGCATCCGGCCGACGGCGGTGAGCTTCCGCAGACCCGGCACGCGGCTCCACAGGTCGAGGCCTTCGCCGGTGACCATGAGTTCGTCGCAGGTCGCCTGCACACCCTCGGGGGTCGCGAAGACCACCGTGTGCCCGCCGAGCACCGCCCGGCTGACGGCCACTTCGGACGGGTCCGAGTCCCGGGCCGGGACGGGGATCAGCACAGTCGCCAAGGCATCCTCCTGAAGCTCAGTCAGAAGGATGCCAGCCTGCGATCTTCACGGCGAAACGCACCGGCCGAGCCGTCGCCGCTTCAGTCGACCTGCGCCGAGCTGACGTACCAGGCGCCCGACTCGACGTCGATGGGCTCGTCGACCCAAGGCTGCACGATGGCGGCGATCTCCGCCGTTATCCGCCACACGTGCATGATCCAGCCCTCGGGCGTCATGTCGACCTGCCCGCGCAACGGCTCGACGACCTCCGCCGGCAGATCCCACTCCCGTTCGAGGAATTCGTCCGCGCCGAACTTCTCCACCATGTTGACCACAAGCACCTACGCCCCGCAGGTGATCTTCGGCTGCGGGTTGTACCGCACCGTCCGGGTGTGGCGCGAGACTTCCTGCCCCGTGGCCGCGTCCTTCAGCACCCGGGTATCCGTGGTCGTGAACCCAGGCGCGCCATTGGAGGCGTGGCAGTTCTCCGCCGGACCCGGCTTCGTCGGCTGAGGCGTCGGATTGATCCGCTCCCCGGGAATCGACTCCACCGAATACCGCTTCGTGCCCCACAGCTTCACCGTCAACGACGAAGGCGACCAAATCGTCTGAATGGCAATCCCCGTGGACGAATCATTCGTGAACTTCAAATCGATCACGCTGGACCCGTTGGGGTTCTGAAAAACCGTCGCCTCGCGCGCCGCCGGATAACGGCTGATGTAGTAACTGTGCTCCTTGTGCCCCGCGTCCTTCATGCCCGCGAAGTACGCGGCGTTGTACAGCGTGGTCGCGAACTGCGAGATGCCGCCGCCGACTTCGCGGGCCGGGGCGCCGTTCTCGATGACGCCGGCCTCGACGTAGCCCTGGGGTTTGCCGCGGGGGCCGGTGAAGCCGTTGAGGCTGAAGGTTTCGCCGGGTTTCACGATGGCGCCGTTGACTTTCTGGGCGACGACGCGGATGTTGACGCCCGAGTCGGGGGCGAAGCCGCCGGTGGTGAACTCGCCGACGACCTCCTTCACGCCCATCGCGTTGGCCTGCTCGGTCGTCACCTTGGCCGGGCTGTTCTTGTACACGGCCTTCAGCGAACGACCGTCGGCGCGCTTCAGCACGTCCGGCAGCGGCTTCAGGCTCGGCTCCCAATCGACGGTCTTGCCGTCCACCGAAGGCTCGACGGCCGGCTTCCCGCCGCTGAACCCGACGGTCGCCTCCTTGCCCTCCTTCTCGGTGGACTTCAGCTGCGGGCCGGCAACCGCGACGAGCTTCTTCTGGTCCACAACCGGCACGAGCCCGCCGCCGTCAGCGGGCGCGAAAGTCAAAGCCGAGGCGATGTCACGCGGCTCCAGAACAGCGGCAGCGCCCTCACCCTCGACAGTCACCGGCGAAGCCACCGCGGGCCGGGCGAACTGCTCCAAAGCCGCCTGCACCCCGGCAGCAGTGGTCCGCACCGGCGCCGGCACCACCGGCAAAGCCAGCTCGGAACCCGTCGCCCACTGACTCAGCACGGCAGCCTTCGCCGCGGCGACGTCGAGCTTCTGCCCCGGCTGCGGTGCCACGGCGACCGGCGTGGTGCCGTCGAACCGCACCGTGCCCTCCACCGCGGCACGATCCACCCGCCCGCGCAGGTCCTCCAGGGCCGGATCCAGCCGGTCACCCTCGGCATGAGAGACGACGCCGATCTCGTGCGTCGAGAAGAACGACGCCAGCCGCGTGAACGGGTTCAGCGGCTGGTCGCCCGCCTGGTCGAGCGTCGCGGACCAGTCGAGGCGCAAGCCGGCCAACGTCGGCGACAGCGTGGTGCGGACCTCGCCCGCGGTCACCGTCAAGGGCTGCGTCAGACGCGGCTCGATGAGACCCCGCAGCTCCCGCTCGGCCACCGGCCGGTCGAGGCCGCCGACGTCGACGCCCGCCACCGTGGTCCCGCGTGGCACGCTGCCCTGGCTGGTGAGCAGGTCGATCAGGTACACGACCAGCAGCGCGGCGAGCACCCCGCCGGAGACCCACAGGGCTTTGCGCAGGCGAGGGCGCGATTCGGGCTCGGCGGGAACCGCCTGCAGCACGACCGTCTGCTCGTCCTCGGACTCCGGCCAGTGCGGTTCGTACGGCACCTGTTCGACCCTCCGTTTGCTGCGTCCCGCGCCACAGCGTACGGCCTGAGCCGGACATGCCGGACTAGTGCCCCTTGCGGAACAAACCGGTCAGCGAGCGTCGGGTTCGGGGTTGGCGCCGGCGCGCGCGAGGAAGTCGAAGTCGCAGCCCTCGTCGGCCTGGGTGATGTGCTCGGCGTACAGGGCACCGTAACCGCGTTCGAAGCGCGGCGCAGGCTCGAGCCAGTCCGCCCGCCGGCGCGCCAGCTCGTCGTCGGGCACCTCCAGCCGCAACACGCGGGCGGGCACGTCGAGCGTGATCAGGTCGCCGTCGCGGACCAGGGCGAGCGGGCCGCCGATGTGCGATTCCGGGGCGACGTGCAGCACGCACGCGCCGTACGACGTGCCGCTCATGCGCGCGTCGGAGATGCGCACCATGTCCCGCACGCCCTGCGCGAGCAGGTGGTCGGGGATCGGCAGCATGCCGTACTCGGGCATGCCCGGGCCGCCGAGCGGGCCGGAGCCGCGCAGCACCAGCACGGAGTCGGCCGTGATGCGGAGCGACGGGTCGTTGATGCGCTTCTTGAGGTCGGCGTAGTCGTCGAACACGACGGCGGGCCCGGTGTGGGTGAGCAGCTCCGGCGTCGCGGCGATGTGCTTGATCACCGCGCCCGAGGGCGCCAGGTTGCCGTGCAGCACGGCGACGCCGCCTTCGGCCGCCAGCGGGTTGTCGCGTGGGCGGATCACGTCGTCGTTGTGCACCTGCGCGGTCGTGAGCGTCTCGGCCAGGGTGTGGCCGGAGACGGTCAGCCGCTCGGTGTGCAGCAGGTCCGTCAGGCGCGACAGCAGCCCGGGCAGGCCGCCCGCGTAGTAGAAGTCCTCCATCAGCCACGCGCCGCCCGGGCGGATGTTGGCGAGCACGGGCACGCGGCGCGCGATCTCGTCGAAATCGGCCAGGCTCAGCGACAGGCCGCTGCGCCCGGCCATCGCGATCAGGTGGATCACGGCGTTGGTCGAGCCGCCGAGCGCGAGCACGGTGGTGATGGCGTCGGCGTACGCGCGCTCGTCGAGGACCTTGGTGATCGTGAGGTCCTCCCACACCATGTCCACGATCCGCGCGCCGCTCGCCGCGGCCATCCGGTGGTGCGCCGAGTCCACGGCCGGGATCGACGCAGCGCCCGGCAGCGTCACGCCGAGGACCTCCGCGGCCGACGTCATGGTCGACGCCGTGCCCATCGTCATGCAGTGGCCGGGGGAGCGGGCCAGGCCGCGTTCGAGCTCGGACAGCTCCTCGTCGCCGATCGTGCCGGCGCGGCGCTCGTCCCAGTACTTCCACATGTCCGTGCCGCTACCCAGCACCTCGTTGCGCCAATGGCCCCGCAGCATCGGCCCGGCGGGCACGAAGATCGCCGGCAGCCCGGCGCTCGCCGCGCCCATCAGCAACGCGGGCGTGGTCTTGTCGCAGCCGCCCATCAGCACCGCGCCGTCGACGGGGTAGGAGCGCAGGATCTCCTCGGTCTCCATCGCCAGCAGGTTGCGGTACAGCATGGGCGTGGGCTTCTGGTACGTCTCCGACAGCGTCGCCACCGGGAACTCCAGCGGGAACCCACCGGCCTGCCAGACGCCGCGCTTCACCTGCTCGGCGCGCTCTCGCAGGTGCATGTGGCACGGGTTGATGTCGCTCCACGTGTTGAGCACGGCGATCACCGGTTTGCCCAGGTGTTCGCCGGGGTCGTAACCGAGCTGGCGGGCCCGGGCGCGGTGGCTGAAGTTGCGCAGTTCGTCGCCACCGAACCAGCGGTGGCTGCGCAGGTCCTCCGGTGTTTTCATGGCCGGGCCGCCTTTCGTCGCTACGAGCAGTATGGCATCTGATATATGATCACAGCTCGCCGCGCGGGTCGCGGGCACCGTCCGCGCCCGCCTGGTTGAATGTCGGTCTGTTCACCGCGGCAGACCGCGCGAGCCTGGAGTGTCCGATGCCACCGACGTTCAGCCTGCCCGCCTCCCGGACCGAAGTGGTCCTGGAGGAGATCCGGCGCGGCATCCTGACCCGCGAGCTGCTCCCGGGCCAGCCGCTGGTGGAGGCCGAGCTGGCGCAGCGCCTCGGCGTGTCGAAGACGCCGGTGCGCGAGGCGCTGAAGGTGCTGTCGAACTCCGGGCTGGTCACGTTCAGCCCGTACCGCGGCGCGTCGGTGTGCGTGGTCGACGCGGAGCTCGCGCGTTCGGTGTACGACGTGCGGATGGTGCTGGAGCCCGAGGCGCTGCGCCGTTCGGTGGCGGCGGGGGCGTCGTTCGACGACGCGGCCGAAGCGCTGAAGGAGGCGCAGGCGGCGCTCGCGGACAAGGACCACACCGCGCTCAGCCTGCTCAACCGCCGCTTCCACCGCGCGCTCTACGCCGGCTGCGGCAACCCGCTGATGGTCTCGATGCTCGACGACCTCAAGGACCGCGCCGCGCTCATCACCGTGGTCGGCTGGGACACGAACCCCAGCTGGCGCAAGGAGTGGACCGAGCACAAGACTGTGCTCGGCGCCGCGAAGAAGGGTGACGCCGAGGGCGCGGCCGCGTTGCTGCGCAAGCACATCGGCGCGTTCCTCGAGCGAGTGCTGGCCGCGATCCCGGACGAGGGGGCGTAACGACCGTGCGGCTGCTGCTCGTCGCGGACACCCACTTGCCCAAACGCGCCAAAGAGCTGCCTGACGAGGTCTGGGCCGAGGTGGAGCGGGCCGACGTCGTCGTGCACGCGGGCGACTGGGTCGATCTCGACGCGTTCGACGAGCTCGCCGTGGCCAGCAAACGGCTCGTCGCGGTCTACGGCAACAACGACGGACCCGAGCTGCGCGAGTGGCTGCCCGAGGTCGCCCGCGTGACGCTCGGTGGTGTGCGCCTGGCCGTGATCCACGAAACGGGCGAGGCGAAGGGCCGCGAAGCGCGTTGTGAAGCGCAGTTCCCCGACACCGACGTGCTCGTGTTCGGCCACAGCCATATCCCCTGGGACACCGTGACACCCGGCGGCCTGCGCCTGCTCAACCCCGGCTCGCCCACCGACCGGCGGCGCCAGGAGTTCTGCACGTACCAGACCGCCGAGATCCGCGCCGGGAAACTCACCGACGTCGAGCTCCACGAGCTGCCCCGGCGCGCCTGAACGGGTAAACAGGACGCATGGACCCGGCACGCGCACTGCGCGACATCGCGTTCCAGCTCGAACGCGCGGCTGAGCCGACCTACCGCGTCCGCGCCTTCCGGCAGGCGGCGGCGGTGGTCGATCACCTGTCGCAGGAAGAGCTGGAGAGCCGCGTGCGCTCGGGCACGCTCCAGGCGCTCAAAGGCATCGGCAAGGCGACGGCCGGGGTCATCGAGGACGCGTGGCTCGGCCGCGTGCCCGCGTATGCGGCGAAGGTCGCCGAAGCCGATCTGCCCGACGGTGGCGAACTGCGCGCCGCGCTGCGCGGCGACTGCCACACGCACTCCGACTGGTCCGACGGCGGCAGCCCGATCCAGGAGATGGCCGAGGCCGCGCGCGACCTCGGCCACGAATGGATCGTGCTCAGCGACCACTCGCCGCGCCTGACCGTGGCCAACGGTCTTTCGCCCGAGCGGCTGCGCAAGCAGATGGACGAGGTCGCGCGCGTCAACTCCGAACTCGCCCCGTTCCGGCTGCTGCACGGCATCGAGGTCGACATCCTCGACGACGGCGCGCTCGACCAGCGTTCGGACTTGCTGGAGCGGCTGGATTTCGTGGTCGCCAGCGTGCACTCGAAGCTGCGCATGCCCTCGCGCGAGCTGACGCCGCGGCTGCTGGCGGCCGTCGCGAACCCGCACGTGCGCGTGCTGGGCCACTGCACCGGCCGGCTGGTGCGCGGTCCTCGCGAGCGGCCGCCGTCGACGTTCGACGCCGAGAAGGTGTTCACCGCCTGCCGGGACCACGGCGTGGCGGTGGAGATCAATTCGCGCCCGGAGCGGCTCGACCCGCCCATGCCGCTGCTGCGAATGGCCGTGGAGCTGGGCTGCGAGTTCGCCATCGACAGCGACGCGCACGCACCCGGCCAGCTCGACTGGCAGGTCTACGGGTGCGCACGTGCCGAAAAGGTCGGTCTCACCGCGGATCGCGTGATCAACACCCGGCCGGCGGACGAGCTCGTCTAGTCTACTGTGGACTGATCCCGATGTTGATCACGGGATGCCCGGCCGGGTCGAGCCAGCGCATCACGGCGTCGAGGTCCGCGCCCGGGACGGACACGCAGCCCGCCGTCGGTTTGCCCGACGAGACGTGCAGGAAGAACGCCGAACCCATGCCCGGCACGGCGGGCGAGCGGTTGTAGTCGATCACGGTGGCGTGGTCGTAGACGGGACCGGCCTTGCCGAGGTCTTCGCCGGCCGCCTCGTTGAACGGGCAGGTGCCGGGCGCGCACGAGTGGTGCGTGTTGTAGAAGGGCGACTTGACGTCGGAGACCCACCAGTCGTTCTCGGTCACCTGGCGGTAGGGCAGCCGGGTGCCGTTGGTGGGCTGGATGCCGAACGCTTCGGTGAGCGTCCAGACGCCCGTGGGGGTGTGCGACGTCGTTTCGCTCGCTTCGCCGATGCCCTGCGTGCCGACGAACGCCGGGAACGGCCCGAGGGCCCGCACCCAGTGGGAACCCTTGCGCTGCCAGGCGATCAGCGTCGCGGTGGTCGACGACGGGTCCGGGGCGGTGACCGTGACCATCTGGCCGGCGGAACCGTGGTAAGGCAACGGGGGATTCTGCGCAGGACTCTGGGCGGGCGAAGCCGGTGCGGCGGTTGCGAGCGTACCCAGTGCGACGCAGACCAGCGTCCCGAGAACGGTTCTCATGGCGCGAGAGCTTACGGCAAGAACCCAGGCCGCCGCGGGGAAATCGGCGGCCCGGGTTCTTGCTCAGTTGATCGTGTAGGAGTCGCCGTAGACCTTCCACTTCAGGGGTGTGTGGAGGTCGAGGTTGCCCGCGTTGAGGAACACGAGCTGTTCGGTGTCCACGCGCGAGGTGTCGGCGTGGGCCTCCTCCTGCTTCATGATCACCTTGCGGGCGTCGAGGAACGCCTTGAGGTAGGTGGTCTCGTTGCCGCCCTGTGACGGCGGCTTCGCCTTCTTGATGGCGGAGTTGCGGATGCCGCCGAAGCTGTCGGAGCTGTTGCCGGGGCCGTGCATCACGATGGCGTCGTAGTAGATGAACTGGCCCAGTGCGCCGAGACCGTCGGACTTCGCCTGG
This sequence comes from Amycolatopsis sp. NPDC050768, assembly GCF_040654155.1. Lineage (NCBI taxonomy): Bacteria > Bacillati > Actinomycetota > Actinomycetes > Pseudonocardiales > Pseudonocardiaceae > Amycolatopsis > Amycolatopsis sp. NPDC050768. The sequence goes on along the minus strand of NZ_JBFAHL010000016.1, from coordinate 79,012 downwards.
TTCACCGACGGGTTGAAGTACACGCGGTCGCGCTCGCTGTTCTGCGCGGCCTGGAACTGCGACGTCTTCGCCGCGGCCTTCCACGCGTCCACGAACGCCTGGCCGAGGCCGGTGTGCGAGTCGGTGCCGTTGACGTTCCTCAACGCCGGCAGGTACTTCGCCAGCGGGTTGTTCGGCACGGAATTGGTGTAGGCCTGCACGAGCTCGAGCATGTCGCCGGTGCCCGAGCAGAAGCCGATGATGCCGGCGGTGTAGCCGCGGCCGTCGCCGATGTCCTCGATGTAGCTGTACTGGGCCTTCCAGTCGAGGCTCGAGTTCTCGGCACTGGAGACGAGCTGCATCGCGATGTCCTTCTTCTCCGGCGAGGCGAGGTCGCCGCCGGAAGCGAGGATCGAGGCTGCGTTGCTGAGTGTGGGGGTCGGGGCGGCGCTCGAGAGAGCCGGTGTGGCCAGGACGACGGTGAGAGCCGACGCCACGGTGAGACCGGCAACAAGGGCAGGCCGCATCGTCTTGCGCATGGGGGAATTCCCTTTCCGCAGAATTGTCAGGGCATGGCCATGACAGGTGGGCAAGGCGGACGAAGCCGGGAATTCCCTGGCGTACCACGGTAAACACGGCTCCGGTGCTGCTGCGGCGTAGCGCAACGATAACCGCGCGTGATCCCGGCGGCAAGGGGCAGATCGGGTTTTCGCGGATGTGAACACGCGGTGGGATTTGTTGCCCGGAGGGTGGTACAGGGTTCCGGTGATCGGGAAACTGTTTGTGCCCGGTGCGAACTGGAGGACGGCGCGCTGTATGAAGTCCTTTGTGAACCAGTGTAAGTCCACAAAGGACATTTGGTTACAACGTCCTGAACGACATACCCGCCCGCATGAGCCGCTCGATCAACGCATCCCCCATCGCCGTCGCCGTGGTGACCTGGCCGGCAGTGGTGGGCAGCTCGTCGAAAGCCAGGCACAGAGCCGATTCCGCCAGCATCTTCGCCGTCTCGTCGTAGCCGGGGTCGCCGCCGGAGACTTCGGTCGTCACGTGCTCGCCGCCGCCTGAGCCGGTGAAGCGGACGGTGAACCAGGACTTCGCGCGGCGCGCGAGGCTGGGTCCCTGGCCCGGCGCGAGCAGCTTCGACAGCGCCTCGCGCGCGGGGGCCAGCTGGGCGGCGGCGAACAGCGCGCCCGCGCCGGCTGTCGCGGCCGCTACGGACGGCAGGCCGGAGAAAGCCGCGAAGTGGCGGTAGCGGAAGTCCGGGCCGTAGCGTGCGGACGCCCGCGCCGAGTGGCCCACGACCTGCGGGTCGATCGTCGGCAGCGGCACGGCCCACTGTCCGGTGCCGGGCACGCGGTGCGGGGCGCCGACCGGGGTGCCCACGCGGCGGCCGGCGAGCGGGGGTTCGGCTGCGGCGCGGTCCTTGGCCGCGCGGTTGGCGGCGGGCTGGCGGGAGAACGCCGTCATCGCCGTGAGGAAGGTGCCGCCCGAGGGCATGGCGCCGACGCGGACGTAGCCGTCGACCTGCAGCGGGACGTCCTCGGGCAGTTGGCGCACGGTGTACCAGGCGCCGAGGTCGTGGGGGATCGAGTCGAAGCCGCAGCTGTGCACGAGCCGGGCGCCGGTTTCGGCGGCCTTCGCGTGGTGGGCGAGGTACATGCGGTCGACGAACTCGGACTCGCCGGTGAGGTCGACGTAATCGGTGCCCTCGGCGGCGCACGCGGCGACCAGCGGCTCGCCGTAGTGCAGGTACGGGCCGACCGTGGTGGCCACGACCTTCGCCGACGCGGCGACCGCGCGCAGCGAGTCGGGGTCCGCGATGTCGGCGCTGAGCAGGGGCAACGTGCCCAGGCGCTCGTCGATCGCCGCCAGCCGCGTGCGCAGGTCCTCGAGCTTGGCGCGATTGCGGCCCGCGAGCGCCCAGCGGCAGCCGGGCGGGGCGGAGTGCGCGAGGTACTCCGCCGTGAGCGTGCCGGTGAAGCCGGTGGCGCCGAACAGCACCAGGTCGTAGTCGGCCATGCGCGTGCCTCCCGAAGGTCTGGCCCCGAGGTTACCGCCGGGTCACTTCGGGGCCGGAATCTCCGCTCGTCCGGCGTCGTTGACCACCGCGAAGGAGTGGTGATGACAGACTTCGGGCGGGACATCTCGACGGGCTACTTCCTGGTGCCGAACGCGGCCGACCCCCTGGTCGAGCACGCGCGCGAGCTGGAGCGGACGGGGTTCGAGCACCTCGCCGTGCAGGACCACCCGTACCAGCGCCGGTACGTGGAGACCTTCTCCCTCATGGGCGTGCTACTCGGCGCGACGACGAAGATCCGGGTGTTCCCCGACGTCGCCAACCTGCCGCTGCGCAACCCCGCCGTGCTCGCGAAGGCCGCCGCCAGCCTCGACCTGCTGTCGGGCGGCCGCTTCGACCTCGCGCTGGGCGCCGGCGCGTTCTGGGACGCGATCGTCGCCTACGGCGGCCCGCGCCGGACCCCGGGCGACGCGCTCGCCGCCGAGGAGGAGGCGATCAACGTCATTCGCAAGATCTGGAGCGGCGAGGGCAACCTCCGCTTCGACGGCCGCTTCCACACTCTGGCCGGTGCCCACTCCGGCCCGGTGCCGGCGCGTCCCATCGGGCTCTGGCTCGGCTCGTACGGCCCCCGCGCGCTGCGCCTCACGGGCCGCCTGGCCGACGGCTGGGTCGTCAGCCTCCGCGACGACCCCGCCGAAGCCCTCCGCATGGCCTCCGCCGTGGACACCGCCGCCCTCGACGCCGGCCGCGACCCGGCGTCGATCCGCCGCGTCCTCAACGTCGGCGCCACCCCGACCGCCTCGGAACTCGCCGACTTCGCCCTGGCCGGCGGCTTCGACACCTTCGTGCTCTCCGGCGCGGACGACCGGGCATCGCACGTGTTCATCGCCGAGACCATCCCGGACGTCCGCGAACAGGTGGCGGCGGAACGCTCGGCGTGACGGCGGCTCAGAGGTCGGCGGTCCAGGGCCCCTTCGGGTGCCCGGACGGGCTGCGCCACAGCTGAGGCTGCCTCAGCGCGAGGTCAGGAGCGAACTCGTCCTGCGTCGGGAAACGGCCGTCGCGATCGGGCCAGAGCACCTGCAGGAAGGGGGCGGCGGGCCGCGTGGCGCGGTAGAAGCGTTGTGCCGTCCCGAAGAAAACGTCGTGCCAGCCCTCGTCGACCGGCCGCAGCGCCAGGCGGCCGGACTCGAGGACGTCGTCCAGCTCGTCACCGGCGGCAGGTCGCCGGCCCGCGGCCACCTGCTCGCCGATCACGTTGAGCAGCCCCATCCCGGGCGCCGGCTCCAGCCCGAACACGGCGAGCTCTGGCACGCGGAACGAGTGCCACAGCCCGATTGTGAACGTCCAGCCCGCGCTGACCTCGTCTTCGGGGATCGCCAGCAGACCCCAGCCGGGGTCGGCGACGTGTTCGAACAGACCGGCGTCGACGGAGCCGAGGTGGTCGCGGTCGCCGTAGTCGAGGCAGACCATGCATCTGCAGGAGTCGGTGGACATGAAAGGAACGATATTCAGCCACTCCCCGTAGTGAAGGTCCACTGTGGATCGCCGGGTCAATATTAAAGCGATGGTAAACTGACGCCACGATGACCGCTGCCGCCGCCACCGCGCCACGGCACCGGTTCATGCTCAGTGTCCTGCTCGCCGCGTTGCTGCTCCTCGGCGTCGCCGCGCCCGGGCCGGTGCACCCGGGCCTGTCGCACGACGATCCGAAGCCGGTGCTGGTTGCCCAGCAGTCGCCGCACTTCGTTGCCGCGCAACCAATCCCGGAAGCCACACCGCCGGAGCAAGCGAAGCAGTGGCCCGCCGCGTCAAGCGCCACGACCGTCGACAAAAGCACCACCGCAAAGCACCGGTCCGACCCGAAAGCACCCGCCCGGGCACCTCCTGCCGGCTGAGTACGTCGCCCACTCACCCGTACTCAGCTGTTGGAGGTTTCCCATGACCAACGGTCATGCCTTGCTGGCCGTCGGCGGTGCGTTCCTGGCGGCCGGTGTCGTCGCGCGCGTCGGGGCGCGGATCGGGCTGCCGACGATCCCGTTGTTCATGCTGGCCGGCTTCGTGTTCGGCCCGCACACGCCCGGGTTGTCGCTTGTGGACGACCCCGCCGAGCTCGGCGTGCTGGCCGGCCTCGGCCTGGTGTTCCTGCTGTTCTACCTCGGCCTGGAGTTCTCGCTCGACGACCTCGCGCGCGGCGGCAGACGCCTGGCCGCGGCGGGGCTGGGTTACCTGGTTCTCAACGTCGGCGGCGGCCTCGCGTTCGGGTTCACGCTGGGGTGGGGCACGCGGGAGGCGCTGGTGATCGCGGGGGCGATCGGCATCTCGTCGTCGGCCATCGTGACCAAGCTGCTGCTCGAAACCCGCCGCACCGCCAATCCCGAATCACGCCTGATCATGGGCGTGATCGTGCTCGAAGACCTGTTCCTCGCGCTCTACCTGGCCCTGCTGCAGCCCGTGCTCAGCCGCGCCGACGGCTTCGGCGCGGCGCTCGCCGACTTCGGCAAGGCACTCGGCTTCCTGCTCCTGCTCGCGGCGCTGGCGCGCTGGGGCGGCCGGCTCGTGTCGCAGCTGTTCGGCTCGGCCGACGACGAGCTGCTCACCGTGTGTTTCGTCGGCGTCGCGGTGCTGGGCGCGGCCGTCGCCGAGGAGGTGGGCGTGTCCGACGCGATCGGCGCGTTCATGGTCGGCATGATGCTCGGCGGCTCGAAGGTCGCGCCGCGCGTGCACAAGCTGGTGCTGCCGCTGCGCGACGCGTTCGGGGCGTTGTTCTTCTTCATCTTCGGCCTCTCGATCGACCCGGGCGCCGTGGGGACGGTCGTGGTCCCCGTTCTCGCGGCCGTCGCGCTGACGCTCGTGCTGAACCTCGCGGCCGGCGCGTTCGCCGCCCGGCTGCACGGCTTCGATCGCCAGGCCGGGGTGAACATCGGCCTGACCGTGCTCACGCGGGGCGAGTTCTCGCTGGTCCTCGCGACGCTCGCGGTGGCGGCCGGGCTCGACGAGCGCGTGGCCCCGTTCGTCGCGGGATACGTGCTGCTCCTCGCCGTGATCGGGCCGCTCGCGGTGGTGCGTTCGGAGCGGCTGACCTGGCTGTTGCCGGCCCGGCTGACCCGGCAACGGGTGTGACGGGAGACGCCGGGCATATTCAGGAGCCAGGCCCGTCACGCACCGCTATCCTCGATACAAGTATGTCCACTCAATCCCCCCTCGAGGCGTTGCGCGCGCGGCTGCCCGAGCTGATGTCGCGCGACGAGCACCGCCTGCGCCGTCGGCTCGACGGCGCGCGCCGGTCGCGTGACAAGCAAGCCGTGGCCGAGCGCCTCGCCACCGACGTGACCGCCGCCGAGCTGCGCGTGCAGCGCCGGCGCGAGAGCGTGCCCAAGATCGAGTACCCCGAAGAGCTGCCGGTCAGCAAGCTCAAGGACGAGATCGGCAAGGCGATCGCCGAGAACCAGGTGGTGATCGTCGCGGGCGAGACCGGCTCGGGCAAGACGACCCAGCTGCCGAAGATCTGCCTCGAGCTCGGCCGCGGCATCCGCGGGCAGATCGGGCACACGCAGCCGCGGCGGCTGGCCGCGCGCACGGTCGCCGACCGCATCGCGAGCGAGCTGAAGACCGAGCTGGGCGACGCCGTCGGGTACAAGGTCCGCTTCACCGACCAGTCCGGCCAGGACACGCTCGTGAAGCTGATGACCGACGGCATCCTGCTCGCCGAGATCCAGACCGACCGGATGCTGCGCCAGTACGACACGATCATCATCGACGAGGCCCACGAACGCAGCCTCAACATCGACTTCATCCTCGGCTACGTCAAGCAGCTGCTGCCGCGCCGGCCCGACCTCAAGGTGATCATCACCTCGGCCACGATCGACCCGGAGCGCTTCTCGAAGCACTTCGACAACGCGCCGATCGTCGAGGTCTCCGGCCGCACCTACCCCGTCGAGGTCCGCTACCGGCCGATCATCGACCCCGACGACCCCGAGGCCGACCCCGATCGCGACCAGACGCAGGGGATCCTCGACGCCGTCATGGAACTGCAGAGCGCCGGCCCCGGCGACGTGCTGGTGTTCCTCTCCGGCGAGCGCGAGATCCGCGACACGGCGGATGCGCTCAACCGGCTCGACCTGCGCAACACCGAGGTGCTGCCGCTGTACGCGCGGCTGTCGTCGGCCGACCAGCACCGCGTGTTCCAGCGCCACACGGGGCGCCGGATCGTGCTCGCGACGAACGTCGCGGAGACGTCGCTGACCGTGCCGGGCATCAAGTACGTCGTGGACCCGGGCAACGCGCGCATCTCGCGCTACAGCCACCGCACGAAGGTGCAGCGGCTGCCGATCGAGGCGATCTCGCAGGCCTCGGCCAACCAGCGCAAAGGCCGCAGCGGCCGTACGTCCGACGGCATCTGCATCCGACTGTACTCCGAAGAGGACTTCGAGTCGCGCCCGGAGTTCACGGACCCGGAGATCCTGCGCACCAACCTCGCGTCGGTGATCCTTCAGATGACCTCGCTGGGGCTGGGCGACATGGCGGCGTTCCCGTTCGTGGAGCCGCCGGATCGGCGCCAGGTCGCCGACGGTGTGCAGCTGCTGCAGGAGCTCGGCGCGTTCGAGGTGGACGACGCGTCGAAGCTGACGGACATCGGCCGCAAGCTCGCGCAGCTGCCGGTGGACCCGCGGATGGGGCGCATGGTGCTGGAGGCCGCGCGCAACGGGTGCGTGCGTGAGGTGATGATCATCGCCGCGGCACTGTCCATCCAGGACCCGCGGGAGCGTCCGGCGGAGAAGCAGCAGGCGGCCGACCAGCAGCACGCGCGCTTCGCCGACCCGACGTCGGATTTCCTCGCGTACCTCAACCTGTGGGAGTACGTGAGCGAACAGCAGAAAGCGTTGACGGGCAACCAGTTCCGCCGGTTGTGCCGCAACGAGTACCTCAACTACCTGCGCATCCGCGAGTGGCAGGACATCTTCAGTCAGCTGCGCCAGCTGGCCAAGCCGCTCGACATCTCGTTGAGCACCACGCCGGCCGACCCGCAGCACGTGCACACGTCGCTGATCGCCGGGCTGCTCTCGCACATCGGCCTCAAGGACCCGGCCAAGGGCGACTACCTCGGCGCGCGCGGCGCGCGGTTCTCGGTGTTCCCGGGCTCGGCGCTGTTCAAGAAGCAGCCGCGCTGGGTGATGTCGGCGGAACTGGTGGAGACTTCGCGGCTGTGGGGGCGCGTGAACGCGCGCATCGAGCCGGAGTGGGTCGAGCCGCTGGCCGCGCACGTCGTGAAGCGGTCGTATTCGGAGCCGCACTGGGAGCGCAAGCAGGGCGCCGTGATGGCGGTGGAGAAGGTGACGCTCTACGGCGTGCCGCTCGTCGCCGACCGACGCGTGAACTACGGGCGCATCGATCCCGAGCTGTCGCGTGAGCTGTTCATCCGCCACGCGCTGGTGGAAGGCGACTGGCACACCAACCACCAGTTCTTCTCCGAGAACCGCGCGCTGCTCGACGAGGTCGAGGACCTGGAGAACCGCGCCCGCCGCCGCGACATCCTCGTGGACGACGAGACGCTGTTCGAGTTCTACGACCAGCGTGTGCCGGCCGACGTGGTGTCGGTGCGCCACTTCGACAGCTGGTGGAAGAAGGCGCGGCGCGGCGACCCGGACCTGCTGTCGTTCGAGAAGTCCATGCTCATCAACGAGACCGCGGGAGGCGTGCGCGAGTCGGACTACCCCGACTCGTGGACGCAGGGCTCGCAGGTCTTCGGGCTCACCTACCAGTTCGAGCCCGGTGCGGATGCCGACGGCGTGACCGTGCACATCCCGCTGCCCGTGCTGAACCAGGTGACGCCGGACGGGTTCGACTGGCAGGTGCCGGGGCTGCGCTTGGAACTGGTCACCGCGCTGATCAAGTCGCTGCCGAAAGCCTTGCGGCGCAACTTCGTCCCGGCTCCCGACACGGCCGCGTATGTCCTTTCGCGAGTGTCGCCTTCGGACGATCCCCTCGTCGAGGTGCTGTCCGACGAGCTGTTCACGCTTCGCCGCATCGACGTTCCACTGTCGGCCTACGACCTGTCTTCCGTGCCGGACCACCTGCGGGTGACGTTCCGCGTGGTCGACGACCGCGGCCGCAAGGTGGCCGAGGGCAAGGACCTGGAGGCGTTGAAGCTCAGCCTCGCCCCGAAGGTGCGCGAGACGATTTCGAAGGCCGCCAACAGCATCGAGAAGGCGGGGCTGGTAAGGCCGACTTTCGGCTCCCTGCCTCAGGTTTTCGCCTCCACGCAGCGCGGCCACGACGTGAAGGCGTACCCGGCTCTGGTGGACGAGGGTGCTTCGGTCGCCGTCCGCCTGCTGGACACCCCGGCGCAACAACAGCACGCGATGTGGGCCGGCACCCGGCGCATGCTGCGGCTGAACCTGAACTCGCCGATGAAGTTCATCACGCGGTCGCTGTCGAACTCCTCGAAGCTCGTGCTGAACCGCAACCCGCACGGCAGCGTCGCCGCCTTGCTGGACGACTGCGTCGACTGCGCGGTGGATTCGTTGATGACGTCGTACGGCGGCCCGGCTTGGGATGAGGCGAGTTTCGCTTCGCTGCTGGAGCACGTCCGCGCCGGCTTGAACCCCGCTGTGCTCGCGGTTCTGACGGACGTCGAGCGGATCCTGCGCGCGACCATCGACGTGGAGTCGGTCCTACCGGACACCCGCGGCCCGGCCGAGTCGTTGGCGGACATGCGCGCCCAGCTCGCCGGCCTGGTCCACGCGGGCTTCGTGACGGAATCGGGCGCTTCGCGGCTGCGTGATGTCGAGCGCTATCTGAGGGGCATCTCGCGCCGCTTGGACAAACTCGTCTCCGAGCCCACCCGCGACCTGCAGCGGACGGCCGACATCGCGTGGATCACGGAGGAGTACCGGTCGGCTCTGGCCGCGCTGCCTGCGGGGACTTCGTCGCCCGCGCTGTCGGAGGTGCGGTGGATGATCGAGGAACTCCGGGTGTCCTTCTTCGCCCAGACGCTCGGGACGGCGTATCCGGTGTCGCTGAAACGCATCACGAAAGCTTTGGATGACGCGCCGGTGTGAGGACTGATCGTCCCGGTCAAGCGCTTCGGCGGTGGGCAAATGACCAGGTCAACGGGTGGGCGAACGCCCTTATCCGGGTTAGGGCAATCTCGCCCGCGGTGTGCGTTGATCTAGTAGAATGCCGCTCGTGCCAGAAGAGCCGGACAAGCCGGGGAAATCCGACGACGAGCCTGCCTATAAGAAATGGAACGTTGTCGTCGCTACAATCGGCAGCGGCGTCGCCGTGCTGGTGGCGATCAACGGCTTGACCGGCTGGAATCCGTTGAAAGAACTCACGTCCCAGTCTGGTGGCGCTCCGGCTTCGGAGTCGGCAACGAGCCGGATATCGCCCTCGACGACTCCGGAAGAGGCGCCGATCGACGATCCGCCGCAGAGATCGAGCGAAGTGGACGAGGAACCGGCCGTTGACTCGTCATCGTCCCCCGAAGACGCCGACGAGTCAACGGAAACCACCGCCCCGGCCTCACCTAGGTTCCAGGTGACCTCCTCACAATGGGATGGGCCATGCGGTGACTCCTGGTGCTCCATGAGCGCGATTTTTCGCAATCTCGGCGGCGAGGGCGCCGGATCCGCGACATTTTATGTTCTGCGGCCGGATGCAAATGAATATCTTGCTCGGTGTTCCGTCGTCTTGAATACCACTTCCGAGAATGGTGTGACAAGCGCCGGATGCACGGCGAGCAGCGGCTGGCTGCAGGCATATATCCGGTCCCATCCCGGCACCACGGTGCGCATGCAGGTAACCGTGGACTACTGAAGTCCGAAGTCGGCGAGGTGGGGAAGTCAGCCGTGGTGTGCCCGCAGCCTCGTCGAATCCTGGCCCGGCGGCACACCGAACTGGCGGCGGTATTCGCGGCTGAACTGGGACGCGCTGTCGTAGCCCACGGTGTAGCCGATGGATGCGACGTCGTCGTCGGTGCGGGACAGGAGGAGCAGGCGGGCCTCCTGGAGGCGGATGTGTTTCTGGTACTGGATGGGCGTCATGGCCGTCACGGCGCGGAAGTGGCGGTGGAACGACGACTCGCTCATCGCGGCGAGGCGTGCGAGGTCGGAGATGCGCAGGGACTCCGCGTGGTGGTCGCGGATCCAGCGGATGGCGCGCCCGACGTGTGACAGGCTGCTGTCGGCGAGGCCGATCTGGCGGATGGTCGCGCCCTGGGCGCCGGTGACGAGGCGCCAGAGGATCTCCTTCTCGATGAGCGGCGCGAGCACGCGGCGGTCGGCCGGGTGGTCGGCCAGCCGCAGCAGGCGGACGAACGCGTCGAGCAGCTCGGCGGGTGCGTCGCTCACGGTGATGGCCGACGGGGCGGACGGGGCTGAGTTCGTGGTGCCCGTCTCGAGCAGGAGGGCGGCGACGGCTTCCGGCTTGAGGACCAGGCCGGCGCCCAGGAACGGTTCCGTGGGGCTGGCCTCCACGAAGTGCCCGGTCACGGGCATGTCGACGGTGACCACGAGGTACTGGCCGGCGCCGTACTCGTAGGTGCGCTCGCCCGTGCCGATGCGCTTGCGGCCCTGCGCGACGACGGCGAGCACCGGGCCGGTCAGCGAGGCCGCCGGGTCGGTGGGCGCGCGCTCGCACGACAGCATCAGGCCGCCGGGCAGGTCGGTGCGGCCGGCGTAGCGGGTGATCAGCGTGCGCAGCTCGGAGAGGGACACGCTTCGATTCGACCACGGCTGCGCCCGCTGGGGCAACTGGCGATCGTGACAGGATCAGGCAAGAGGCTACGACTTTCGGGCTCACGGTGCCATGCCCGGCGCTGGTGTCATTGAACGGCAACGAAATCCCGTGATGAGCCAGGAGAATCCCCGTGAGCCTTGATTCCTACGTCCACCTCGGCCGGTCCGGCCTCGTCGTGAGCCCGTTCTGCCTCGGTGCCATGAACTTCGGTGAGGACACCGGCGTCGGCTGCAGTGTCGAAGAGTCCGAGAGGATCCTGCAGACCTACCTCGACCGCGGTGGCAACTTCATCGACACCGCCAACTTCTACACCAACACCCACTCGGAGAAGATCGTCGGCGATTTCCTCGCCGCGACGCCGGGGCTGCGTGACCGGGTGGTGCTGGCGACGAAGTTCTTCGTCAACCTGCACCCCGGCGACCCCAACGGCGGTGGTGCCGGTCGGAAGGCGATTCTGCACCAGCTGGACGATTCGCTGCGGCGTCTCGGGACGGACTACATCGACCTCTACTACTTGCACAACTACGACCGCCACACGCCCGTCGAGGAGACGCTGCGGACCCTCGAGGATCTTGTCGGGGCCGGCAAGATCCGGTACGTCGGGTTCTCGGATACTCCGGCGTGGTTCACGGCCAAGGCGCAGACGATCGCCCAGTTCCGCGGGTGGGCGCCGGTGGCCGGGTTGCAGATGGAGTATTCGCTGCTGGAACGCACTATCGAGGGCGAGCTGCTGCCGCTCGCCGAGGACGCGGGGATGGCGATGCTGCCGTGGAGTCCGTTGAAAAGCGGGTTCCTGTCGGGCAAGTACACCCGCGACGGCGCGGCTGCGGATACGCGGCGCGGGGCGGCGTTCGGGGTGGGGCCGACCGAGGAGCAGTTCCGGGTGATCGACGTGGTGGTGGGGATCGCGAAGGAGTTGGGGGTGAGCCCGGCGGCGGTGGCTCTGGCGTGGGTGCAGGGCCGGCGGGGGATCACGTCGACGCTGATCGGGCCGCGGCGGGTCGAGCACCTGACGGAGAATCTGGCGGCGTTGGATTTGAAGTTGAGCGCGGAGCAGGTGGCCGCGCTGGACGAGGTTTCCGCGCCGCGGCTGAATTTCCCGGCTGAGCTGAACCGCGGCATGGCCCCGATGCTGCGCTACGCCGGCGCGACCGTGAACGGGCAGGAGCACGCGGTCTACCCGCCGCTGCTGCAGAACTCGGTGCGCTACTGAGCTTCAGCCGGCGATGTGGCAGTACAGCCGGCCGCCCGAGGGCTTCGCCTGCTTCGCGAGGGCTGCGAGCCCGTCCACGACGGGCAGCAGGTCCCCGGCTGTGCCCTCGAGCTTCTCGTCGCTCGACCAGAATCCGGCCAGCTCCCGGCGGCGCGCTTCGTCGGTGGCCGCGATCGCGTCACGGAACTCGTCGGTGAGCGTGACGACCACGACGTCGCCCTCCCCGACCTCCGCGAGCAGCTTCATCGCCCGCGGGTTGTCGGCGGCCGCCTCCTCGCCGATCCCCGTCAGGAACGCCTCGGCCCGGGGCACCTGCAGGTAGGGGTCGAGGTGCTTGAAGGCGGCCATGGGGAACAACGCGGCCGGCCCTTCGGGCGCCTCGAGGGACGTTACGGCTGCTTCGTCCGAATTCGCCGTGAAGTAGCTGTAGAGCATGGTGTGACTCAACCACAGGCCGACCCCGCGACAAAGCCGAACTGTTGTGCGCACGTGTCGACGGGGACGGCCTGGGGAAGTGGACGGACTGCCCGGCTAGTCGCCGGAGTAACCCCAGAAGTAGACCTCGTCGGGGGCGCCGTTCTTGTAGATCACCAGGCTTCGGCCGGTCCATCTGTCGCCCATCAGGTCGGCGAGGGGGCCTGACGGTCCGGGCCGGCGCACGCCTTCGAAGTCGGCGGCGGACGGGCGGTCGGTGCCGAACACCCCGTTGAGCTCCGCGGAGCTCAACGGGCGGACGGTGCCGACGCCGTCAGCCTCGGTGATCTCGTGGGTGTCGAGGATCGTGTGGGTGCCCGCGTCCCAGAACTCCTCGGCGTCCTTCGCCGCCTCGAGGTCGGCCAACGACGACGGGCGGGGGACCATTTCGTCGACGTATTCGGGGTTGATGTCTTCCCAGGGCCAGAGGAACTCGCCGCTGGCCAGGAGTAGTTCCTGCACCGCGAGGTGTGTTGCTTCGACGCTGCCCGCGTACGGTGCGCGGTAGTCCCAGCCTGACGCTCCCATTGAACCTCCTTGTTGGCCGGCCTCTGAGGCCGGGTGAACTCGATCTTTTGACGGATGACGCGGTTACTTCGCGTCGGCGGCTGACGCTTCGGGAGTCACAGGCAGGTCCGGCAGTACAGGCGATCTCCGGCCGCTTTTGCCTGGCGCGCGAGGTCGGCGAGTTCGTCGACCACAGGGAGGACATCTGTCGGGTCGATGTCGCCATCGAATTCTTCGGAACGCGCCCAAAGCTCGGCGACCTGCCGGCGGTGCGTTTCGTCGGCGGAGGCCAGGGCGTCGCGGAGTTCGTCGGTGAGAGTGGTGACCCAGACGGATTCGTCGAGCTCGGCGATCAGGTGATCCGATCTGGGGTTCGCGCAAACGGTGTCGAAACCCGTCCCCGTGAGGAGAGCTTCGGCGCGGCTCAGCTGGATGATCGGATCGATGTCTTTCAGCTCGACCACGGGAAAGTTGGTGACGGTGGGGGATTCCAGCACCGTGGCGGCCAGTTCGTCGGAGCTCGCGGCGAAGTAGTAATACAGATTGCCCATCAGGTGTCCTTTGTCGTAGGTCGGGTTGAGCTATTTCGCGTCCGCGTACGTGTCCACCGCGGCCGCCTGCATGGGGAAGTGCACCGGGCACGCCTCGCCGAACAGCATTTGCGCCGACTCCGTCACGGTGGACTCGATGAGGGCCGAGACGGCGGGCGCCAGTTCGGCCGGGGTGTGGACGATCACCTCGTCGTGCTGGAAGAAGACGAGGTGGGCGGGGGCGGGGAGGCGGCCGCGCAGCGTGGCCAGCAGGACGGCGGTCAGGTCGGCCGCCGAAGCTTGCACGACGAAGTTGCGGGTGAAGCGGCCCCAGCCGCGGGAGGCGAGGCGGGCGCGGGTTTCCGTGGCTTCGTCGTCGGCGAGGCCGCCGGTGAGGGCGCGCCAAGCGGCGGACGGCGCGGGGGAGGTGCGGCCCAGCCGGGACCGCACGCGTTCGCCGCGTTCGCCGGCGGCCGCGGCTTGTTCCACATAGGACACGGCGTCGGGGAAGCGCTGGCGGAGCAGGGCCAGGAGGGGTCCCGCCTCGCCGGAGGTGCCGCCGTACATGGCGGACAGCATGGCGATCTTGGCTCGGGAGCGGTCGTCCGAGGAACCGGACGGTGGGGGAACGTAGCGGGCGCCCGAAAAGAGAGCCTCACCCAGCCGGGCGTACAGGTCGGTGGCCGCCGAGACCTCGGCCAGCCGGCGGTCGCCGGACAACGCCGTGAGGACGCGTGGTTCCAGCTGCGCGGCGTCGGCGACGACGAGTTTCCAGCCGGGATCCGCGCGGACACACGTGCGCAGCACCTTGGGGATCTGCAGCGCCCCGCCGCCGCGGGTGGCCCAGCGGCCGGAGACCACGCCGCCGACCACGTAGTGGGGGCGGAAACGGCCGTCGGTGACCCATTCGTCGAGCCAGGCCCAGCCGTTGGCCGAGTGCAGGCGGGAAAGTTCCTTGTACTCCAGCAACGGCGCGACGGCCGGATGGTCGATGTCGCGCAGCAGGTACTTGCGCGCGGCCGGCACCTCGATGCCCTCGCGGGCCAAAGCGCGGATGACGCTCGGCGACGAGTCGGGATTCACCGGCCGCCCGCCGAACGCGTCGGTGATCTGCGCGGCCAAAGCGACCAGCGCTTTCGGCCGCTGCCCGGACGGCACGCGAGGACCGAGCCGGGACTCCAGCAGCGCACGGTGCAGGTCCGCCCGCCACGGCAACCCGGCCGCCGACATCTCCGCCGCGGCCAGCGCGCTCGCCGACTCCGCCGCCAGCAGCACGCGCATCCGACCTGGCGAAGCGACGGAAGCCACGCGTTTCTCCTGCTCGACCAGCACGCGACGGACCGCGTCGGCGACCGTCACACCAGAAGGCAGCCCCGGTCCGCGCGGCGAGAACAGCGTGGGCTGCGCCGCCTCGCCGAACGCGGGCCCGTCGTCGGGCGGCTCCTCGCCCTGCGCCCGCGCCCACGCCGCGCGCAGGCTGCGCGACTCGCTCTCACGCCCCTCGTACGCGAGCAGCAGGCCTTCCGCCAAGCCCAGGTCGTAGCAGCGCCCCAGCCGCACGCCCGCTTCGATGAGCTTCGGGTACAGCGCGTCGACCGAGGGCAGCACCCAGCGCGGCGCCTCGGCCTCCTCGAGCCGGCGCACCTCGGCCACCCAGCCGGCCCTCGACAGCCCGCGGGAGGTGCCCGCCGGCGTCGAGATCGTGTAGCCGGAGTCCTCCTCCTGGCCGGTGATCACCTGCACGCCGTCATTGTGCGCGGGGGCACCGACAATTTCGGTCACCGAACGCGGCCGCCGTGGTCTGGTGCACGCGCGCCCGGCTTGGTCTACTGTCGAGTAGCCACCCATACCGGCGGTACGGGCGGCTTTCCCCCGAAGCAGCAACGGAGGTGCCCGGATGAGGAACCCGGCCGGGGTGTTCGGCCTCGCCAGCCAGGTCACGGACAAGGTGGCCGAGACCGTGCGCAGCATCGACGTGATGCGCCGCGCGGGACTCGTGCCGTTCCCGCGGCTCGACGAGGGTGTGCGCTCGGTCGTGGCCATCCGGAAGTACGGCCCGTTCGCCGGCGCCAACCACATCGCCGCGCGCCGCGACCCCGCGGCCGTCGGGATCGTCGACGAGCTCGGCCCGCTCACGTTCAAACAGCTCGACGACCGGTCCAACGCGCTGGCCAGGGCGTGGTCCGAGCGCGGACTCGGCGAGGGCACCGTGATCGCCGCGCTGTGTCGCGACCACCGCGGCCTCGTGCTCACCATGGCCGCCGCCGGCAAGCTCGGCGCGCGCCTGCTGCTGATGAACACCGGCTTCGCGAAGCCGCAGCTGGCCGACGTCGCGAAGCGCGAACGCGTCACCGCGCTCGTGTACGACCAGGAGTTCACCGGCCTGCTCGACGCGATCCCCGGTGACGTCGAGCGCTACCTCGCGTGGGTCGACGAGCCGGGCGATCACTCCGTGCCCGTGCTCGACGAGATCATCGCCAGCACCGACGACCGCCCGCTGCCCGCGCCCGCCAAGCCCGGCGGGTTCGTGCTGCTCACCAGCGGCACCACCGGCACGCCCAAGGGCGCGCCGCGGCCGCACACGTCGCCGCTTGCGTCCGCGCAGTTCCTCGACCGCATCCCGCTGCGCGCGGGCGAAGCCACGTACATGGGCGCGCCGCTTTTTCACGGCACCGGGCTTTCGCAGTTCATCCTGAGCTTCGCGCTGGGCTGCAAGGTGGTGATGCGGCGCAAGTTCGACCCGGAGCAGACTTTGAAAGGTGTCGCAGAGCACCGCTGCACGACGCTCGTGCTGGTGCCGACGATGCTGCAGCGCATCGTCGACCTGCCGCAGGAGGTGCGCGACCGGTACGACACCTCGTGCCTGCGGATCATCTTCGTCGCGGGCTCCGCGCTGTCGCCGGATCTGGGCAACCGGGCCAACGAGCAGTTCGGCGACGTCGTGCACAACCTTTACGGCTCAACGGAAGTCGCCGTCGCGACAGTCGCCACGCCGGAAGACTGGCGCAAGGCGCCGGGCACCGTCGGGCGCGCCCCCGTGGGTTGCCGCGTCGCGCTGTACGACGAGCACGGCCGCCAGATCACCGAGCCGAACGTGACGGGCCGCGTCTTCGTCGGCAGCGGACTCAGCTTCGGCGGCTACACCGACGGCCGCCACAAGGAGATCATCGACGGCCTGCTCTCCAGCGGCGACGTCGGCCACTTCGACGACGACGGCCTGCTCTTCATCGACGGCCGCGACGACGAGATGATCGTCTCCGGCGGCGAGAACGTGTTCCCGGTGGAGGTGGAGAACCTCCTGGTGGAGCGGGAAGACGTGATCGAGGCCGCCGTGATCGGCGTCGAGGACGACAAGTTCGGCCAGCGGCTCAAGGCGTTCGTGGTGCGCAGCGAGAACTCCACCCTCGACGCCGACGGGGTGCGCGACTACGTGAAGTCGAACCTCGCCCGCTACAAGGTGCCCCGCGACGTCGAGTTCCTGGACGAGCTTCCGCGCAATGCGACCGGGAAGGTGTTGCGCTCCAAGCTGAGCTGACTCACTCCCACCCGATGCCGAAGATCCCCGGCCCGAAGTCGAGCGCCACGGCGTGCACGCCGTGGGCCGAGTCGAGGCGGAGGCGGCGGCGGGACGGGGTGGTGTCGCCGCCGCGGGAGTACTGCCAGCAACGCGCGGGCTCGGCTTCCGGGGCGAAGCGGATTTCCAGCAGGTATTCGCGCACGGGGCGGCGGAACTCGCGGTAGTGCGTGGCGCGGCATTGCGGGTAGGGCGGGCCCGCGTTGGTCAGCGAGTACTCGATCAGGTTCGTCTCGCCGCGGTCCAGCGGGCGGTCGAAGAGCAGTTCCGCCACCAGGATCCCGTGCGAGGAATCCGCCTCGAAGCGGCCGACGCGACAGTTGCGCACGGCGTGGACCTGCGGCACGGACGCGGCGTCGTCCTGGGCGTAGACGAGCAGCCAGCGGTCGAGGCCGTCGGCGCCGGCCTGGAAGACGGCGCGGGACGTGACGGCCTGCTGGCCGCCGTCCGCGGCGATCTCGCAGCGGTCGTGCAGGCCGACGAGCTTGAGGTGCTGCTGCTGGTCGAGCATGTTCGACGCGCCGACGCGGTCCAGCAGCGGTTGCAGCGTCTCGCGCGTGAACGTCAACGGCTCTTCGCCGACGCGGTCGCGGCGGGTCGCGCCGCGGGGGCGGGGCGGCGGCAGCAGGCCCAGCAACGAGCCGGCCGGGACGTCGAGGATCTCCTCCAGCAGGCGCACCGCGGACAGCGAACCCGAGCGTTCGGGTTGGCGTTTGCCCGACTGCCAGTAGCTCAGCGCCGTGACGCTGACGGCCGCGCCGCGGGCGCGCAGCCGCGCCTGGATCCGGTCGAG
This sequence comes from Amycolatopsis sp. NPDC050768, assembly GCF_040654155.1. Lineage (NCBI taxonomy): Bacteria > Bacillati > Actinomycetota > Actinomycetes > Pseudonocardiales > Pseudonocardiaceae > Amycolatopsis > Amycolatopsis sp. NPDC050768. The sequence continues at coordinate 61,183 of NZ_JBFAHL010000016.1, read as the reverse complement.
CGACAGGCCGCTGGCGGTGATCGCCGCGCGCAGCGCGCTCGCGAACGCGGTCCGGGCGCCGTCGGCCCCGGACTCGTCCGCAGTTCCACCAGCCATGCCCCCGCCCGTGGTCTCGCACCGCACCGGTTCGTGGTGAAAACCCGTGAAAACCCGTGTCCGAAAACCCGTGGTCCTCCAAACGGAGTGTCCGAAAACCCACAGTGTCCGAACCGACACTCCAGACCGTATCAGCAGCCGACCAGGCACTCCGCGTCACCACTGGGGCGAACGGGCTAGTACTGGCAACTGTGAACCATTGCCCTGACCTGCGGGGTCGCGTTTGTATGGCCATCGAGCCCCGCACCGGCGATCCCGGTTGCGGCGCAGCTACTTCGGCCCCGGCCCGCGGTCCGCGCCCCGCGCACGGCCGGCGGCCGTACCCGGTACCGGTGGCCCGGCGATGCCCCCAGCGCCGGGCCACCGGTCAAGGGCCGCGGCACGGTGGTTACCAACCGGTAGGATCCGGCCCATGGTCCTGCGGAAGAACATCCTGATCACCGGCGCCAGTTCGGGGCTGGGCGAAGGCATGGCGCGCCAGTTCGCGGCGCGCGGCCGCAACCTCGCCCTCTGCGCGCGGCGTACCGACCGCCTCGACGAGCTCGCGGCCGAACTCAAAGCCGCTTTCCCCGGGATCACGGTCGTCACCCGCCCGCTCGACGTGAACGACCACGAACGCGTGTTCACCGTCTTCGAAGAGTTCCGCGGCGAGCTCGGCTCGCTCGACCGTGTGATCGTGAACGCCGGGCTCGGCAAGGGCCAGCCCGTGGGCAAGGGCCGCTTCGACGCCAACCGCCAGACGCTGGAGACCAACTTCGTCGCCGCGGCCGCGCAGATCGAGGCCGCCGTCGGCATCTTCCGCGAGCAGCGCGAAGGGCACCTCGCCGTGGTCTCGTCGTTCAGCGCGATCCGCGGCCTGCCCAAGAACCTCACCGCGTACGCCGCTTCGAAGGCCGGGATTTCCGCGTTCGTGGCGGGCACGCGGGTCGAGCTGCGCCGCACGGACATCAGCGTCACCGAGATCCGCCCCGGCTACATCGCGTCCGAAATGACCGACCGCAGCGGCACCACGCCGTTGCTGACCGGCGCCGAGGCGGGGGCCCGCGCGATGGCCAAGGCGATCGAGGCGGAGCCGAAAATGGCGTACGTTCCTTCGTGGCCGTGGGTGCCGCTCAGTGCGGTCATGCGCGTGCTGCCCGCCGGATTGCTGGCCAAGTTCTCCTGACGAGCCAAAAGGAGCAAATGCGTTGGGTGCGATCTACCTCGTCCGTCACGGTCAGGCCTCGTTCGGCGCGGCCGACTACGACGCGCTGTCCGAGCGCGGCTTCGAACAGTCCACTGTGGTCGGTCGTGAGCTCGCGCGCCGCGGCGTCGAGTTCGCGCAGGTGCGCTCCGGCTCGCTCGCCCGCCAGCGCGACACGGCGGCGACGGCGCTGAAGACGCTCGGCTCGGACGTGCCCGTGGTCGAGGACCCGCGGTGGAACGAATACGACCACGTGGACATTTCGCGCCACCACGCCGGCGGCGCCCCGCAGGAGGATTCCCGCGCGTACCAGGGCCTGCTCGACGCCGCGCTCGGTGCGTGGGTGGCGGCGGGCGCCGACGGGCCGTGCGCCGAGACGTGGCCGGCGTTCCTCGAACGCTGCACGGCCGGGCTGACCGACCTCGTCGAGTCACTCGGCAAGGGCGAGCACGCGCTGGTGTTCACCTCCGGGGGCGTGATCGGCACGATCGCGGGCGCGGTGCTGGGCGTGCCCGAGGTCGGCTTGCTGAAGTTCAACCGCGTCACCGTGAACACCGGCATCACCAAGCTCACCTCGGGCCGCGGCGGCGTGAACCTGTTGACGTTCAACGAACACCCGCACTTCGAAGCGGAGGCGGCGCAGCTGCTCACCTACCGGTAGGAGGTTCGTGATGGACTTCGGTGACGTCACGGTGGTCCCGGTCAACGGGCACGCACCCGAAGACGTGGTGGTGGACGCCGAGGGCCGGGTCTACACCGGCGTCGACGACGGCCGCATCCTGCGCGTCGCTCCCGACGGCCGTCGCATCGACGTCCTCGGCGACACCGGCGGCCGTCCGCTGGGCCTGGAGCTCTACGGCGACGACCTGCTCATCTGCGACGCCCGCGCAGGCCTGCTCACGATGCCGCTGGCCGGGGGAGCGGTGCGCACGCTCGCGACCTCCGCCGCCGGCCTCGACCTGGTGTTCTGCAACAACGCCGCCGTCGCCACCGACGGCACGATCTACTTCACCGACTCCTCGCGCCGCTTCGGCATCGACCGCTGGCGCGACGACCTCATCGAACAGACCGCCGGTGGCCGTCTTCTGCGCCGCGCCCCGGACGGCAGCATCGATCTGATCGCCGACGGCCTCCAGTTCGCCAACGGCGTCGCCCTGCCCCCGGACGAATCCTTCGTGGCCGTCGCCGAAACCGGCGAGTTCCGCGTCACCCGCTTCTGGCTCCACGGCACCCGCCAGGGCCAGCGCGACACCCTCGTGGCGGACTTGCCCGGCTTCCCCGACAACATCGCCACCGGCAGCGACGGCTTGATCTGGGTCACGCAGGCCTCCGTACGCGTGCCCGCCCTCGACGCCGTCCGCAGCCTGCCCGCCTCGTTGCGCGCCGCCGTGCGCTCGCTGCCGGCTGCGCTGCAACCCGCCCCGAAACGCAAGGTCGGTGTGCTCGGCATCGCCGCCGACGGCGCTGTGGAGCACGAGCGGTGGGGCGAGATCCCGGGCTTCCACATGCTCGTCGGCGTCCGCGAGCACGCCGGTCGCCTGTGGTTCGGTTCGCTGGAGGGCAATGCCATCGCGCACACCGAGGTGTGATCAGATGACCGGGACCCATCCCGGACCCCTGAGGAGCACACGGTGGCGGACGACGACCTGGCCGGGCGCCTGCACAAGGCCACCCACGGCGGCCCCGCCGTCGCCCCCGAACCCCTGGCCGATCTCGCGGACGCCTACCGCGTCTCCCGATCGACCCGCGACCTGGCCCTGGCCGCCGGCGACCGCCTCGCGGGCTACAAAATCGGCCTCACGTCCGAGCCGGCCCGCGCCACCTACAGCGCCGCCGAGCCCGCCCTTGGCTACGTCCTGGCTTCCACCGTGCTGGACCCCGGACAACCCTTGTCGACCGCGGACCTGTTCGCCCCTCGCGCCGAAGTCGAAATCGCCTTCATCCTCGGCCGCCCGCTTTCCGGCCCCGACACCACCGCCGAGGACGTCCTCGCCGCGACGGCCGCGATCGCCCCCGCCTTCGAAATCGTCGACTCCCGCTGGTCCGGCGGCCCCACCACGCTGCCCATGCTCGCCGCCGACAACACCAACGCCGCCTATGCCCTGCTCGGCGCCCAGGTCCCGGTGCCGCAAGACCTTTCGGCCATCACCTGCACCCTCACCATCGGCGACCGCGTCGTTCCGGGCGCCTCCACCGCGGTGCTGAACGGCAACCCCGCCGCCGCCATCGCCTGGCTCGCCAACCACCTCGCCACGACGGGCGACGAAATCCCGGCGGGCGCGCTCATCCTCACCGGCACCCTGTGCGCGCCGACGCCGTTCACTGGCGGCGAAAGTCTCGCGGCCGACATTCCCGGCCTGGGCAGCGTCACCTTGGCGACGGAATAGCCGCCGCCAAGCCGCCGGTCACCGACCAGTCCACTGTGGACTACGCCCCGCCGACCAAGCGGCGTAGAACTCCTTGTGGTCGTGAGCCGTCATCAGCAACGCCTGCGTCATCGCCTCGAGTTCGATCGACGACCCCAGGTCCATGTCCAGCTCACGGGTCAGCAGGACCTTCGTAGTCGAATACGCCAACGCGGGCCCGTCAGCGAGGCGGCGGGCCAGCGCAGCGGCCGTCGACGCCAGCTCGGAGTCCTCCACGACCGACGTCGCCAGCCCGATCGCCTCGGCCCGGGCCGACTCCAGCTTGTCGCCCAGCATCAGCAGTTCCGTGGCTCGGCCGAGGCCCACCAGACGGGGCAGCAGGTAGGCCGAGCCCATGTCCGCGCCGGCCAAGCCGACCTTCGTGAACAGGAACGCGAACTTCGCCGACTTCGCCAGCACGCGGAAGTCCGACGCCAACGCGATGACCGACCCGGCACCGGCCGCCACGCCGTTGACGGCGGCGATGACCGGAATGGGAGTCTCCCGCAACGCCTTCACGACCGCGCCGGTCATGCGCGTGAACTCGAGCAGCTCCGCGGTCTCCATCTTCTGGAGTTCGCCGATGATCTCCTCGACATCCCCGCCCGAGCAGAAGCCCCGTCCCTGGCCGGTGATCACGAGCACCTTCACGTCGCCGCGGTGGGGCAGCTCCGTGACCAGGTCCCGCAAATCCGCATACACGTCAAACGTCAGCGCGTTCAGCTTCTCCGGGCGGTTGAACGTCAACGTGGCCACGCCGTCGTCCACGGTGAACTCGAAGTGGTCCCACGACTTCGTGATCGGGGCAGTCGCACGGAACGGGCTCATTTCTGAATTCCTCCACCATCGAGTACGAGGGTCTGTCCATTGATCGCGGCCGCTTCCTCGGCGGCGAAGAACGCCACCGCGAAGGCGACCTCCGAGGGTTCGAGCAACCGCCCCAACGGCGACGCGGCCGCCAAAGCCGCTTCGGCGTCGGCTTCGTCGCGGCCGGTGCGTTCGCGGATGCGGGCGACCGAGTCGGCCGTCATGTCGGTGCGCACGAACGCCGGGCACACCGCGTTGGCCGTCACCCCGGTCCCGGTGATCTCCGCGGCGACCGCGCGCATCAGCCCCACCGCGGCGTGCTTCGAGGCCGTATAGCCCGTGGTGTAACGGTAACCGACGTGCCCGGCGGTCGAGGCCACCGTGACGATCCGGCCGCGGTCACGCGCGCGCATCCCCGGCAGCACTTCGCGGGTGCACAGGAACGCGCCGGTGGCGTTGACTTCGAACTGCGCTCGCCAGTCCTCCAGCGAAGTCTTCGCGGTGGGAGCGCTCGACGAGATCCCGGCGTTGTTCACGAGCACGTCGACCGGGCCCAAATCGGCGAAGTACGAGCGCACGGCCTGCTCGTCGGTCACATCGCACTCACGTCTGCCCGGCGCGTGCACTGTGTCACCCGCCGCCGTAAACCGTTCCGCGATCGCCGCGCCGATGCCGCGAGTGCCGCCAGTGACGACCACCAGCCGTTTCATCCAGCCTCCTGACAACCTGCTCGCTCGAAAGCTACACCGCAGCGGACTGGGGTGTATAGAGTCATGCCGTGCCCGAACCATCGCCCACCGGACCGCAGGAGCTGGTGATCACGCTGCTCGGCAGCTACGTGCGGCCGCGCGAGAGCCGGCGCGTGTGGTCGGGCGGCCTCGTGTCGCTGCTCACCGAGCTGGGCTTCTCCGACGGCGCCGCCCGCATCGCGCTCACCCGGCTGGTCAACCGCGACCTGCTGGCGCGCCACCGCGAAGGCCGGCTGGTGCACTACTCGCTCACGAGCCGCACCATCGCGGTCCTGGCCGACGGCGACCGGCGCATCTTCAGCCTCGGCCGCCGCGACCGGCCCGCCGGCCCGTGGACGGTGCTGTGGCAGAACATCCCCGAGACCCGCCGCCAGGCCCGCGAGACGCTCGTGCGGCGCTTGCGGTTCCTCGGCTTCGGCCCGATGCAGGACGGCACGTGGATCGCGCCCCACGACCGCGAGGCCGAGGTGCTGGGCCTGCTCGCCGAGCTCGGCGTGACCGAGCACGCCGGCCTGATGCTGGGCACCCCGTCGGCGGCGCTGGACGTCCGCCGGTTCGCCGGGCGGGCCTGGGACCTCGACGAGCTGTCGGCCCGCTATGACGCGTTCGTGACCGAGTTCGGTGGCAGCCCGCACGATCTGCCCGACGCGCAAGCGTTTACGGTGCGAACGAGACTGGTGCACGAGTTCCGCGTGTTCCCGTCGCTCGATCCCGAGCTGCCCGGCGAGCTGATTCCCGCGCCCGGCCGGCGCGCGGCGGCCGTCGAGCTCTTCCACGACCTGTACGCCGCGCTGGCGCCCGCGGCGCAACGGCACTTCGATCGTGCCGTGCGGACCAGTGATTTCGACGAGGTGAGGAACCCATGACCCAGACCGACGACACGCAGGCCGCGCTGAGCTACACGTCGTACCTCGCGCTCGACGAGGTGCTCCAGGCCCAGCGCCCGCGTTCCGACGAGCACGACGAGCTGCTGTTCATCGTGATCCACCAGGTGTACGAGCTGTGGTTCAAGCAGATCCTGCACGAGGCGGAGTTCCTCCAGGCCAACCTCGAAGCCGGCAACACCGCGCACGCGATCCGCACGCTGCGGCGGATCCTTACGGTGCTGAAGGTGATCGTCGCGCAGCTCGACGTGCTGGAGACCATGACGCCCAGCCAGTTCACGAGCTTCCGCGCGCGCCTCGACGCGTCCAGCGGCTTCCAGTCGGCCCAGTTCCGCGAGCTGGAGGCGGTACTCGGCCGCCGCGACGAACGGGTGTTCGCGCACTACCCGGAAGGCGGCGAGCAGCGCGCCCGAATCGCCGCCGCGATGGCCCGGCCATCGGTCTTCGACTCGTTCCTCAAATACCTCGCGAACAGCGGTTATGCCGTGGACCGTGATCGAGACGTCACCCGGCCGGTGGCACCGTCGGCGGAACTGCAGGCGGTACTGCTGAAGGTCTACCAGGACGACGGCGGCGCCTCGGTGGTCGCGGAGTGCCTCGTCGACCTCGACGAAGGGATGCAGGAGTGGCGCTACCGGCACGTGAAGATGGTCGAGCGGACCATCGGCGACAAGACCGGGACGGGCGGGTCGTCGGGCGCGACGTACCTGCGGACCACCCTCTTCCAGCCGATGTTCCCGGACCTGTGGGCCGTGCGGAGCAAGTTGTGACGACGCTGGATTCTCTGCGCGCGGACGACAACGCGCTCGCGCCGCACTACTCGCGCTTCCGAGTGGCCGACCGGTTGCTGCTCTCGGCGCACTCGCACCAGGCCTGGCCCGACGTCGCGGAGGAAGGTCTGGCCGAGGCGTTCGCCGACGCGGCCCGCGACGTCGACGAGAAGTGGACCGCCGCGTTCGCCAAGGCCGACGAGCTGCGCGCCGGCTTCCGCGCGCTGCTGTCCGACCAGCACGGCGAGTACGCCCTGGGCGCCAACACCCACGAGCTCGTGATCCGGTTCCTCTCGGCGATCGAGCTGCGGTCCCGCCCGCGCCTGGTCACCACCGGCGGCGAGTTCCACACCCTGCGCCGCCAGCTCGCACGGCTGGAGGAAGAGGGCGTCGAAGTCGTGCGGGTGCCCGTGGACCCCGTGCCGACGCTGGCCGAACGCGTGGCCGCGGAGGTCGACGAGAACACGGCGGCCGTGCTCGTGTCCGCCGTGTTGTTCGAGACCGCGCGGCTCGTGCCCGGGCTCGCGCACCTGGCCGACGTTTGCCGCGCCGGCAATGTCGAACTGGTCGTGGACGCCTACCACGCCTTGGGCGTCGTGCCGTTCTCGCTGCACGACCTGGGACTCACCAACGCGTGGGTGGTCGGCGGCGGCTACAAGTACCTCCAGCTCGGCGAGGGCAACTGCTTCCTGCGCCTGCCGGCCCACGCGCAGGAGCTGCGCCCGGTCGTCACCGGCTGGTACGCGGAGTTCGGCGCGCTCGCCGACCGGCAGCGCCCGGACCGCGTCGCCTACGCCACCGGCGGCGACCGCTTCGCCGGCGCTACCTACGACCCGTCGAGCCACTACCGCGGCGTGCGCGTGCAGCGGTTCTTCGCCGAGCACGGCCTGACGCCGGAGTTCCTGCGCACGGTGTCGCAGCACCAGGTCGGCCTGCTCGCGCAGTGCTTCGACGACCTCGGCCTGCCCGCCGACGTGGTGTCGAGGGACCGCGAGACGCCGCCGGGGATGATCGGCGGGTTCCTGTCGCTGCGCAGCCCCTCGGCCGGCGACCTGCAGAACGCGCTGGCCGAGCACGGCGTCCGGACCGACAGCAGGGGCTCCTACCTGCGGTTCGGCCCGGCGCCGTACCTGTCGGATGCCCAGCTGGAAGCAGCGATGGCGACACTCGGGAAGGTCGTCGCCGGCTGATCGACGACCTGCGGTGGTCGGTTCGCGCGGATGGCTCTAGGTTGGCGGTGTGCGGGGTGGACGACCTCCGTCCGGCACACCACCTTCCGGAGCGCGCGGCCACGAACCGCGAGCGGTCAGACAAGGGAGTCACCACCGTGACCGAAGGAGTGTTCGGCCGGCACAGCGGCCATGAACAAGTCGTGTACTGCCACGACGAGGCCAGCGGCCTCAAAGCCATCATCGGCATTTACTCCACCGCACTGGGCCCGGCGCTCGGCGGCACTCGCTTCTACCCCTACGCCACCGAGGACGACGCGCTCGACGACGTGCTCGCGCTCTCCAAGGGGATGGCGTACAAGAACGCGCTGGCCGGACTCGACCTCGGCGGCGGCAAGGCCGTGATCCTCGGCGACCCGGCCACGATGAAGTCCGAAGCGCTGCTGCGTGCATACGGCCGCTTCGTGCAGTCCCTCGGCGGCCGCTACATCACGGCCTGCGACGTGGGCACGTACGTGCACGACATGGACGTGGTGGCCCGCGAGACCAAGTTCGTCACCGGCCGCTCACCCGAAGACGGCGGTGCGGGCGACTCCTCGGTGCTCACCGCGTACGGCGTCTACCAGGGCATGCGCGCTTCGGCCGACCACGTGTGGGGCGTGCCCGAGCTGGCCGGCCGCCGCGTCGGCGTCGCCGGGGTCGGCAAGGTCGGGCACATCCTGGTGGGCCACCTCGTCGAAGCCGGCGCGCAGGTCGTGATCACCGACGTGTCGGCGCCCGCGCTGGAGCGCACGCGCGCCGCGTACCCGGGCGTCGAGGTCGTGTCCGATGTGGACACCCTGATCCGCACGGACCTCGACGTCTTCGCCCCGTGCGCTCTCGGTGGCGTGCTCACGGACGAGAGGGTGGCCGCGCTGCAAGCCCGCATCGTGTGCGGTGCCGCGAACAACCAGCTCGCCCACCCGGGCGTCGACAAGCTCCTCGACGACCGCGGCATCCTCTTCGCGCCCGACTACCTGGTCAACGCCGGCGGCGTCATCCAGGTCGACGACGAACGCCACGGCTTCGACTTCGCCCGCGCCCAGCGCAAGACCACGGCCATCTTCGACACCACGAAGGCCGTGTACGCCCTGGCCAAGGCCGACGGCGTCCCGCCCGCCGCGGCGGCCGACCGCCTCGCAGAGCGCCGCATGGCCGACGTCGGCCGGCTGCGTTCGATCCTCACGGTCTGAGTTTTTCACGACGGCGGGCGCACGGTGTTCCCGTGCGCCCGCTTTTATTTGTTCAGGATTTTCTTTGTGTAGGAAGGTTTTCAGACCAGCGCCGGCGTGGCCGGTTCCGCTGTGGACAGTCGCTGCGCGCGGCGGGCGAGGATGATCAGCACGGCCGGGATGAGCAGGTCGGTGATCACGACGCCGCCGGTGTTGCCCGGTGCGTGGTCGCCGTTGGCGAACCACTGGTAGAGGTGGCCGGCGGCCGCGCCCCAGAGGAACATCCCGGCACCGAGGCCGATCGTGATGCGTTCCCGGGCCGACGCCGACGCGGCGCGGAAGCCCATGATCGCGAGCCCGAGGTTGGCGAAGGCGATTTCGAACTCGAACGGGGTCCGGGTGAAGCCGATCGCCGTGGACATCACGTCCGGGGCACCGAGGAACGCCAGCGTCATCCAGAGGCTCGAGCAGCCGAGGGCGCCGATGGCCCACCATCGTTGCCAGGTCTCCAGTGCGGCTTGGCGGGAGGGGCTGTGCAGGGTGCGGACGAAGGCGCCGATGGCCGGCACCACGACGAAGAGCAGGGGAACGGCGGACTGGGCGAGGTACTCGATCGTGGTCATGACTTGAGTCTTGCATGGTTAATATTAACCTTGCAAGACTCAAGGTAGACTTGTGGCGTGGACGACGATCTCGCTGACTTGCTGCATCGCGTGGTGTTCCTGCTGGGGGAGGCCGCGCGCCGGCGTGCTGACAGTTCCGGTGGTGCCGGGGGCCTGAGCTACAGCCAGATGCGGCTGCTGGGCACACTGGAGGACATCCAGCCGGTGACCCAGCACCAGCTGGCGCAGGCGCTCTCGGTGTCGGACCCGGCGATCAGCCGGGCGCTACGCCCGCTGGAGACGGCCGGGCTCGTACAGGTGCGCCAGGACCCCGAACACGCCCGGCGCCGGCTCGTGACGATCACCGAGGTTGGCGCGAAAGCCTTCCACGACAACGGGAAACCGCTCTACGACGAGCTGCGCACGGCGTTGCTCGAAGCCGGTTTCCCGTACGAGCAGTACCTGCGCGACACCGCGCGGCTGGCCCGGCTGCTGGAGGCATGAGAAAGGCCCTCTCACCGCGGTGAGAGGGCCTTCGCCGGTGGGTGACGCTCAGCCGCTCTTGCGGCGGAACGTGCGCTTGTTCGCGGCGGGCCCGTGGGCGTGCTGGTTCTTGCCGCCGCCGGATTCGTGGGCGGAGCCGGAGCGGGCGTGGGCCTGCTTGCGCTCCAGCGCCTCGCGAAACTTGCGCTTGACGTCGTCCTCCTCGCCGCTGGGCGACGGTTGCGGATCACTCATGCTTACCTCCGAAGGTGACGACGTGTGACCGTCCCAGCCTGGCACCGCCGGGAGCCCGACGCGAGTCGATTTCGACACACAGGGACACGCTCACACCCCCACAGCCAACCACGCTCGACCAGCCGCGGACGCGCCGGTACCCCGTCCGGGAACGGCCAACGACGATGGGTTGGCCGCTCCGGACGGGGTACCGGCCGGACCGATCAAGCGGAGGCTGCGTGATCGGTCCGCCGCTGTCCTGCGGTTCGCGGCGAGGGGACGGACGCCACGAACCGGTGCGGCCGGGGGTGAACGCGGCGGCGGGCGCGGACCGCCGCCGTCACCACGAGCCGAGACAGCAAGCCCACGACGAGCACCGCGCCGAGCACGAGGGCGGCGCGGCCGCTCGCGGTGTCGAAGAGGAGGTGGCCTTCGCGGCCGAGGATGAAGCCGGAGTCGACGGCCCAGGCCACGACGGCGATCCCCGCCGCCGCGGCCGGGGCCGTGGTCGCAGCGGCGGCGACCACGACGAGCGCCAGCGGCACCAGCGCGTAGAGCGGGTGCGCGGTCGCCCCCGCGATGTCCGCCCCGATCGCGGCGGCCACCACGGCCGCGCAGCCGAGCGGGAAACCGAAACCACCGGTGATGCCCATGGGTCCAGCTCAGCGCGCCCACCCGCACCGCACGAGAGGCGCGGACGCTTTCCCTACAGCCCGAGCGGTGTTCTTGACGTCTCCTTAACTGTGCCGATCGTTACCAACCCGACCACAGTCACGGCCGAATGGCTTCGTAGCAACGGTTACGTACCGCGTGGGGGCCGGCCTACTTTTGGCCCGATTAGTAACTGCGGCTCGTGGCCCGCACGATCGCGCCCACGATTTCCGGCCACAGCGGTTCGGGCAGGTCGTGGCCCATGCCGGGGATGACCACCAGCTCGGCGTCGGGGATCGCGGCGGCGGTGGCCTTGCCGCCGCTCACGTCGATCATCGGGTCGGAGTCACCGTGCACGACCACTGTCGGCAGCCGCAGCGAGCGCAGCGCCTCCGTGCGGTCGCCCGACGCGACAACTGCCGCGGCCTGGCGCAGCGTGCCCATCGGGTGCTGCGCGCGGTCGTAGCCCCGCGCCGCCTTGAACCGCAGGTAGTCGTCGGTCGCGGGGTAACCAGGCGAGCCGGTGGTGCGGTAGGAGGCGATGCTCTGCTCGATGGCCTCCTCGCGCGTCGCCGCGGGCGGGCGCGTCAGTGTGGCCAGCGCGGCGGGCGAGGTGTGCCCGACGGTCGGGTCGCCGGTCGTGGACATGATCGACGTGAGGCTCAGCAGCCGGTCCGGGTGGTCGATGGCGAGCTGCTGCACGACCATCCCGCCCATCGACGCGCCCACCACGTGGGCCTTCGCGAAGCCGAGCGCGTCGAACAGGCCGACGGTGTCGTCGGCGAGGTCCGAGAGCAGGTACGGCGCCGAGGCCTGCCCGGCCGAGATCCCCGCCAGGTCGGGCGCGCCGAGTTCGTCGAGGTAGGCCGACAGGCCGATGTCGCGGTTGTCGAAGCGGACGACGAAGAATCCCTGGCTCGCGATCAGCTCGCAGAACCCGGTCTCCCACGTCACCATCTGGGCGCCGAGGCCCATCACGAGCACCAGTGGCGGGTTCGCGGCGTCGCCGAAAGTGTCGTACTCGAGTTCGAGGCCGTTGGCCAGGGCACGGGGCATGCCCTGATCCTGCCCTAGATCCCCGAATCCTGGCACGCGCCGTCGTTATCCGGATACGGTACATCGCATGCCGTCTTCGTCCTCGCGGGCCGGGAACCGTCCGCGCTCGCGCGCGGCAGCGGGACTGCCGGCCGTCACCGCCGAGAAGGTGGTCGACGCGGCGGTCGCGCTGACCGCCGAGCGCGGCCTCGACAACTGGACGTTGCGCCAGCTCGCGGCGGCCGTGGACGCCTACCCCGCGGTGATCTACCACCACGTCGGCGACCGGGACGCGGTCGTGGCCGAGGTGCTCGATCGCGTCGTCGGCCTGCTGAGCCTGCCCGACGAAGACCTGCCGTGGCAGGACTGGTTCGCCGAACTGCTGGCCGAGTTGCGCACGGTGCTGCGAGCGCACCCCGGCACGGCGCGGCGGCTGGTGCTGTTCGGGCCGTCGGTGTCGGCCGCCATCCGCACGATCGACCGCGGGATCGGCGTGCTGCTCGCCGCCGGCTTCGGCGAGGAGAGCGTGCTGGCCTACAACGTGCTCGTCGCCACGGCCTGCCAGTTCGTCGCGATGGAGGACGACCGCGACAGCACGCTCGCGTTGCGCCTGGACAACACCGAGGAGTACGCGACCTATCACGACCGTGCCGACCTGCCCGGCATGGCCGCGCAGGGCCGCGCGATGCGGGAGCTGATGGCCGACCCGGAGCTGGCGGCCGGCTGGTACGCCCGCCTGTACGACTACGCGGTGCGCCGCTGCGTGGACGGGCTGGCGCACCGCCTGGCCGAGCTCGAGGCCGACCCGCGGGGTTGATCGGGTGGCAGCAGCCTTCCGGCGTGGGCCGAACGTGTGACCACCCCGGTGAAATCCGGGGGAAACTGACAGCGAACCCACGTCGACCAGGGGTAACGTGGCAAGGAGCCGGGGGTCGTGAGGCTTCCGGCCGGGGCCCCCGGCACTTTCCTCCCCCCTCGTGGTGCCGGGGGTTCCGTCATTCCCCGGGAACTTCGCCCTGGATCAGCGGGAACACCTCACCGATGAGCGTGACGAGCGATTTGCTCAGCAGCGTGTGCACCTGGTCCCGGCTCAGCGAACCCCGCACGAGCCACTCCCGTCCCGCCGCCTTCACCATGCCGGCGAACGCGCGCACGGCCGCGTTCAGCTCCTCACCGTGCTCGCTGTCGCGCGAAAGGCCGACGGCCTCCAGCACGCGGTCGGCCGATTCGCGGTCGGCCTCTTCGAGGATGCGGTCGACCTCCGCGTCGCGCCCGATGCCCTCGGGCGCGATCGCGGCGAGCCACGTCTTCTCCTGCGAGCGCACCATGTCGAGGAACCAGTCGATGGCCACGTCCGCGCGCAGCTCGAGCGGCCCGTCGGGCAGGATCTCGATCGCGAGCCGCGGCACGGTCAGCGCGCGCCGCACGATTTCCAGGTACAGCTCGCGTTTCGTGCCGAAGTAGTGGTTGATCAACCCCCGCGCGACCCCGGCGGCCGCGGCGATGTCCGAAGTGGACACCGCCGAGTAGGGCCGTTCGCCGAACAGGCGCGCCGCGCAGGCGTAGATCTGTTCTCTGCGCTCGTCCGGTTCCAGTCTCCGCCACTTCGGCGCCGGCTCCGTATTCATACGTAATATTTTCGCATGATCGGTTCAGCCGGGCCGACCGATCTCCGGCGGTGTCGCGCCCGGGGACACCATTGGTTGGCTACCGCCGGGTACGGGTTGACTGGCCGCGGAGTCAGTCCGGCAGTTCGATCGGCGCCAGGTCGTCGAACAGGTCACCAGGACCGGGGTTGGCCGGCGCCGACTCGCCGCCGAAGTGCCGCTGCACGCCCCACACCGCGTTGAGCGCCGTCTGCACCGCGCCCTCGGCCCAGCCCGCGGTCCACGACACGTCGTCGCCGGCGAGGAACAGCCCGCGGTAGCGCTCGGGCAGCGCGTCTTGCTTGAAGTGCGTGAACAGCCGGTGCTGGTAGCGGTAGTGGCCGGGCAGGTTCGCCTTGAACGCGCCCATGAAATGCGGTTCCGCTTCCCACGACACGGTCACCGGGTCGCCCACGAGGTGCTTGCGCACGTCGACGCCGGGGTAGATCTCGCGCAGCGACTGCAGCATCACCTCCACGCGCTCGGAGACGCTCAGTGGCAGCCACTTCAGGGAATCGTCGGCCCACGTGTAGGAAAGGCAGATCACGGCGGGTTTGCCCGGGTCGTCGCCGAGCAGATAGGTACCGCGCGGCATCCGGTCGGTCAGCGTCATGCTCATCGTGTCGCGCCCGGTCACGGGGTCGCGGTCGAGCCAGAACGGCCGGTCCACCGGCACGAACACCTTCGACGACTCCATGTAGTGCGTGCGCTCGATGGCCGTCCAGTGGTCGATCGGGAACAGTGCCTCGTCGCATTCGATCTTGGACAGCAGCATCCAGCTCTGCGCGGTGAACACCGCGGCGCGGAAGGTGCGGATGTGCCCGGACGCGTCGGTGACGGTCACGTTGTTCGGCGCCGTGCGGTGCAGCCGCGTGACGCCGGGCCGCGGCCGGCCGTTTTCGTGCAGAGTGGCGAGGCTGGTGCCGGCGGGCCAGTGCGCGAGCGTTTCCGGTGCGTGGTCCCACAACCGCACCGGCAGCTGCCTGCTGCCGCCGGTGATGCTGCGATGCTCGTCGTCGGCGCCGGTGTAGACGACGCGCAGAATCTCCAGGATCGAGTTGGGGAAGTCGGTGTCCCAGCCGCCCGTGCCGAAACCGACCTGGCCGAAGATCTCGCGGTGGCGGAACGACGCGAACGCGGGCGAATCGCACAGGAAGCCGTAGAAGGTCTGGTTGTCCAGGCGCGGCACGAGCTCGTTCCAGATCCGCTTCACGGTTTTCGCGTCACGGTCGCGGATCGCGGTCTGCATCTCGGCGAAGGACGCGTGCTCGTCGAGCGTGCGCTGCCACGCCTGGGCGACGTCGCCGAACACCGGCGGCAGATCGTCCTGCGTGCGCGCGTAATGGCTGTGGCCCTTGAGGTCCACGACCGTGCTCGACGTCGCGGGCGCGAGCGGATTCGGGAACGGTGAGGTCTTCAGGCCCACCTTGTCGATGTAGTGGAACAACGCGGTGGACGCCGGCGGGAAGCGCATCGCGCCCATTTCGGCGACCACGTCGTCGGGCAAGCCGGGGAAGCGGTGCGTGCGCAGGCGTCCGCCCAGCTCGGCGATCTCGTACACCACCGGGCGCAGCCCTAGCTTCATGAGTTCGTAGGCCGTGACGACACCGGAGAGCCCGCCGCCGATCACGGCGACCTCGGTGCCGTGGTGCTCCGCCGGCACGGTGCCGAGCCCGGCGGGGTGGGCGAGGTAATCGTCGTAGGCGAAGGGGAAGTCGGGGCCGAACATGGTGATCGGGCGCCCGGCCGGCTCGTCCGTGGGGATCGCGGTCGGGACGGCGGAGGTCATGCCTGGGGTCCTTCTTCGGTCAGGGATCGGTACAACGCGGGCCGGCGATCGGCCAGGTAGGTGTTCTCCGGACGCGCAGGCACGGCCGGGTCGACGTCGGCGAAGATCAGCTCGGGTCCTTCGCCGGCTTTCGCCACGGTCTCGTCGGGCGAGACGACGGTGGAGTGGCCGCAGTAGGACAGCTCGCCCTCGGTGTCACAGCGGTTCGCATACACGACATACAGCTGGCTTTCGTGCGCCCGGATGGGGACGAGCGCGTCCGCGACCCGCTCGTACGGCCGCATCAAGGCGGTCGGCACGAGCAGCAACTGGGTGCCGGCGAGGGCGTGCGCACGCACCGGCTCGGGAAACTCCACGTCGTAGCAGATGAGCAGTCCCACGCGCAGCCCGCCGAGGTCCGCCTGCACCACCAGGTCCGCGCCAGGGGAGAACTGGCCGCGGTCGAGGTCGCCGAACAGGTGCGTCTTGCGGTAGTTGGCGAGCCGTTCCCCTTGTGCGGACAGCAGTTGCACGGAGTTGTACACGGCGTCGCCGTTGCGTTCGGGGTAGCCGTAGACCAGTGCGACGCCGTGCTCGGCCGCGAGCGCGCCCAGTTCCTGAGCCAGCGCTCCGTCGGCCGGCTCGGCGCGTTCGGCGACCGCGGCGGCGCCGATGGCGTACCCCGTGGTGATCATCTCCGCGGTGACGACGAGCGCGGCTCCGCCTTCGGCCGCGGCGGCGAGCGCGGTGGGCAGCTCCTCGTACGGCCCTTGGTGGACGGCGACGATCATTTCGCCGTCGCCAGCCGTGAACGCCGGATGCCGTAACCGAAGTACAGCACCAGCCCGAGCAGCATCCAGCCGCCGAACACGACCCAGGTGGCGCCGTCGAGGCTGAACATCATGTACGCGCAGCAGAGCACGCCCAGGATCGGTGTGACGGGGGAGAACGGCACGCGGAACGTGCGCGTGTCGTCCGGGCGGCGCCGGCGCAGCACGAGCACGGCGATGTTCACCAGCCCGAACGCGAAGAGTGTGCCGATGCTGGTCGCGTCGGCGAGCTTGCCCAGTGGTACGAACGCGGCGAGCACGGCGACGAACGCCGACACCACCAGGGTGTTCGTGCGCGGTACGCCGGTCTTCGGGTGCACTGTGGACAGTGCCTTGGGTACGAGCCCGTCGCGCGA
The DNA here is from genome assembly GCF_040654155.1 of Amycolatopsis sp. NPDC050768. Taxonomy (NCBI): domain Bacteria; kingdom Bacillati; phylum Actinomycetota; class Actinomycetes; order Pseudonocardiales; family Pseudonocardiaceae; genus Amycolatopsis; species Amycolatopsis sp. NPDC050768. The sequence goes on along the minus strand of NZ_JBFAHL010000016.1, from coordinate 44,304 downwards.
CATGGCGAACAGGATCCGCGTCTGTCCGTAGAGGACGGTCAGCACCACGCTGGAGATCGCCACGATGGCGCCGACGGCGAGCACGCCGGCCCAGAACGGGCTGTCCAGCACCGAGGTCAGCACGTGCGACAGGGCCGCCTGCTGGTCGTCGAACCGCTGCCACGGCAGGGCGCCGACCGCCGCGACGGCCACCAGGCAGTAGAGCACCGTGACGATGCCGAGCGAGAGCAGGATCGCGCGCGGCAGGTCGCGTTGCGGGTTGCGGGCCTCCTCGCCGGCGGTCGACGCGGCGTCGAACCCGATGTAGGAGAAGAACAGCTTCGCGCCACCCGCGCTCATGCCGGCGAGGCCCAGCGGCAGGAACGGCGTGAAGTTCTTGGCCTGCACCGCGGTGAACGCGATGGCGCAGAACAGGACCAGCGTCGCGATCTTCACCACGACCATGATCGCGTTGGCCCGCGCGCTCTCCTTCGCACCCGAAAGCAGCAGCACCATCGCCAGCAGCACCACGACGATCGCGGGCAGGTTCACCAGCCCGCCGTCGCCGGGCGGGCCGCTGATCGACTCGGGCAGCGCGAATCCGAACGCCAGCCGCAGCAGCTCGTTCACGTACTGGCCCCAGCCGACGGCCACCGACGCCACGGACACGCCGTACTCCAGGATCAGGCACCAGCCGCAGACCCACGCCACCAGCTCGCCGAGCGTGGCGTACGCGTAGGAGTACGACGAGCCCGACAGCGGGATCAGGCCCGCGAGCTCGGCGTAGGACAGCGCGGAGAACAGCGCCGTGACCCCGGCGAGCACGAACGAGAGCACCACGGCGGGCCCGGCCACGGGCACGGCCTCGCCGAGCACCACGAAGATGCCGCTGCCCAGTGTCGCGCCGATGGACAGCATCGTGAGCTGGCCCAGGCCGAGCGACCGTTTCAACGGGCCGTGGCCGGCTTCGGCCACCAGGTCCGCGACCGGTTTGCGGCGCCCCAGCGCAGTGCCGAACCGCACGCGGGTCGGGGTGGACGTCACCTGGCTACTCCTCGTCGTCGCGGCTGCGATGAAGATCGGGTGCGAGCCACGGTATCGAGCGAAGTGTGCCCCGAAAACTGGAAAACGTTGCGCGTTCAGATGAGATCTGGGTGTTTCATTGCACTTTCACGGTCGGAAACGGTGATCTGTTCACTCCGCGACGGCGGGCGACGGCTCGGCCGGCTGGGCCGCTTCAGCCGGCTCCGCGGGTGCGGCCGGCTCCGCCGGGTCGTCGCTCGCGGGCAGCAGCAGGGTGAACGTCGGCGGGTGCGGGCTCGACAGCCGCAGCCGCCCGCCGTCGGCCTCGGCCAGGCTGCGGGCCAGCCGCAACCCGATGCCGTGCCCCGGCGGCGCGGTGCGGGCCAGGGCGAACGGGTCGGTGTCGCCGAGATCCGGGCCGTCGTCGGCCACGTCGATCGCGAGCGCGCCCCCCGCGTCGCGCGCGACAACGGTGACCGGCCCACGGCCGTGCGTCGTCGCGTTGTCGAGCAGCACCGCGAGTACCTGGCGCACGGCCGCCGCCGAAGCCCGGACGGTGGGCGGGTCCAGGACGTCGACGTGAAGCCCGCGGCCGTTGAGCAGCGGAGCGCCGGCCTCGCGCAGCTCGGCCAGCACCGCGTCGAGGTCGAGCTCCGCGCGCGGTGCCCGGCGTTCGCGGGACAACGCGAGCAGGTCGTCGATCGTGCGCTCGAGCCGGTCGGCCGAGTCGATGCCGGCGCGGATCGCCTCGTACGGGTCGAGCCCGGGCGTCTCCAGCGCGGCCTCCAGCTGCAGCCGCAAGCCGGCGAGTGGCGTACGCAGCTGGTGCGACGCCTCGGCCGAGAACGCGCGCTCGCGATCGAGCGTCTCGCCGATCCGCTCCGCGGTCACGTCCAGCGCCGCGCCGACCCGGTCGATCTCGGCGATGCCCGCGCGGGGGCTGCGAGCCGTGAAGTCACCGTCGCCGAGCCGGGTCGCGGCGGACGACAGCTCCTCCAGCGGGCTCGACAGCCGACCCGCGATGCGCCGCGCGATGAGCCAGCTCGCGGCCACGGCGGCGACGCCGAACCCGATCATCCCGAGCCAGGTCAGGCCGACGCGGCGCAGGAGCACGGTGTGCGGCATCGCTGCCCGGACCACGCCCGCGAGCCGCGCGCCGTCCATCACGGGCACCGCCAGCACGTCCTCGCCGCCGACCTGTCCGGACGCCACGTCGACGTCCGCCCCGGACACCTGGTGCACCACCGCGTCGGCGGTCTCCGGGCCGGCGCCGGAGACCAGCTGTCCCCGCGGGTCGTAGATCCCGACGGTCGCGCTGCCCTGCACCGGCTGGCGGGGCACGCGCCCGGCGGCGAGCGCGTCGGACACCTCCAGCGCCGTGCCGTCGGCGGCGCGTTCGAGCTCGGAGCCGGTGTCCTCACGGAAGTACCACAGTGCCGCGACGGCCAGCGGCAGCCCGAACAGCACCGTGGCGACCACCGCGGCGAGCACCGTGAGCGTCACGATCCGGCGGCGCACGCTCAGGCCTCTTCCAGGCGGTAGCCGTGCCCGCGCAGGGTGGCGATCCGGGGCAAGTCGGCCGGCTCGGGCGCGGCGTCCGCGAGCTTGCGCCGCAAGGCCGCGATGTGGACGTCGAGCGTCTTGGTCGAGCCGTGCGCGTTCGCGTCCCAGACGTCGGCCATCAGCCGCTCCCGGCTCACCGCCACGCCCGGTTGCTCGGCGAGGCGTGCCAGCAGGTCGAACTCCCGCGCCCGCAGGTCCACCTCCCGTCCGCCGACGACCGCGCGCCGGCTCGCCGCGTCGACCACGAGCGAGCCGACGGTGACCACCGGCACCGCGGGGTTCGCGGGCGCGCCGCGGCGTAGGTGGGCGCGCACGCGGGCGAGCAGCTCGCCGAGGCGGATGGGTTTGGTGAGGTAGTCGTCGGCACCCGCGTCGAGGCCCACGACCACGTCCATCTCGTCGGTCCGCGCGGTGAGGATCACGACGACGGCGCCCGGCATGCTCGTGCGCAGGCGGCGGCACACGTCCACGCCGTCGAGGTCGGGCAGGCCCAGGTCGAGCAGCACGAGCTCGGCCCCGGCCTCGTTCAGGGCGCTGCGGCCGTCGCGACACCAGCGCACCTCGTGGCCGTGGCGCGCGAGCGACGACTCCAGGACGCCGCCGATCGTCACGTCGTCCTCCACCACCAGCACCTTGGCCACGGGAGCAGCCTAACCAACACCCTGGCAGGGGCGTGCCGGGAAATCCGCGGAACCCGGTTACGTCTACAAAGGACGGTTCTCAGCGCCTCGGGCGCGCGGTGCTTTCGCGCAGCACGACCTCGGCGTTGACCCGGACCGTGCGCGCTCGCGCGCCGGAACCCTTGAGCGCGAGGTCCATCGCGCGTTCTCCCAGCTGTTCCAGGGGAAGCGCGACAGTGGTGAGCGCCGGCGTGAGGTCGCGGACCACCGGGATGTCGTCGAAGCCCGCCACGGAGATCTCGCCCGGCACGGCGACGCCGGCCTCGCGCAACGCGGCCAGCGCACCGATCGCCATCAGGTCTGTGACCGCGAACACGCACGTCGGGCGCTTGCGCTTCGGCCGCTCCAGAAGCCGCTTCGCCGCTTCGTAGCCGCCGTCGCGGGTGAAGGCGGTCTCGAGGACGTCTTCGTCGGACAGCGTGACGCCCTGGGCGGCGAGCTCTTCGGCGAACCCGTCGAGCCGGTCGCACACCGTGGTGAGCCGTGTCGGCCCGGCCAGCACGGCGAATCGCTTGTGGCCCAGCCCGACGAGCGCCTTAGCCAGCGCGGCCGCGCCGCCGCGGTTGTCGGGCTGCACGGTGTCCACTTTGAGCCCGCGGTGCCGGCTGACGGCGGCGACCTGGCCGCCGCCACGGCGGTACGGGTCGAGCTCCGCGGCCATCGCGCGTTCCCACGAGCGGTCCTCGAACGCGGACCCGATCAGCACGATCGCCGACGCCCGCTGCGCACGCAGCGCCGAGACGTACGCCACTTCGCGGTCGGCGTCGCGGAAGGTGTCGGCGAGCATCACGAGCAGGCCGTTGCCGTTGGCCACCTTCATGACCCCGCCGGCGACCGCGGAGAAGTACGGATCGGACACATCGTGACAGATCACCCCGACCGTCCGATGTGTCCCTCCGGCGAGTGCCTGCGCGTGTGCGTTCGGTGCGTACGCGAGCTCAGCCGCGGCCGACATCACGCGATCGCGCAGGTCCGTGCGGACGGATGCGGTGCCGTTGAGCACCCGCGAAGCCGTGGCGAGTGACACGTCGGCGCTTTGTGCCACGTCCGCCAGGGTCACGTGCGGCCCGGACTTCATCGCTCCTCCATGGTGGTTCCTCGGGCATAGTGGCCCCATGCTCGGTCTGTACCCGGAAATCGAACCCTACGACCACGGGATGCTGCCGGTGGGCGATGGCAACGTAATCTACTGGGAGGAGTGCGGGAACCCCGCGGGCAAGCCGGTGGCGTTCCTGCACGGCGGTCCCGGTGGCGGCGCGTCGGCGCGGCACCGGCGGCTGTTCGACCCCGAGCGGTACCGGATCCTGCTGTTCGACCAGCGCGGTTGCGGCCGCAGCACACCTCACGGCAGCACGGCCGAGGCGGACTTGTCGGTGAATACCACCTGGCATCTGGTCGCCGATATGGAGCTCCTGCGCGAAGACCGCGGCATCGGCCGGTGGCAGCTGTTCGGGGGCTCTTGGGGCAGCGTGCTTGCCCTCGCGTACGCCGAGCAGTACCCGAACCGCGTCAGCGAGCTCGTGTTGCGCGGAGTCGCGACGCTGCGGGTGAAAGAGATCCAGTGGCTTTTCGGCGGTGGCGCCGCGTGCTTGTTCCCGGAGGCGTGGTCGCGGTTCCTCGCACCCGTGCCGTACGCGCGCCGCAGCGACAACCTGCTCGAGGTGTATCACGAGCTGCTGCACCACCCGGACCCCGAAGTCCACGGACCGGCGGCGATCGCGTGGAGCCGGTGGGAGGGCGAGACGGTGAAGTTCACGCCGCAGGAGGAAGTGGTGTCGGCGTTCACCGAGCCGGAGTTCGCGCTCGCCATCGCGCGCATCGAGAACCACTACTTCCGCCATGGCGGCTGGCTGGCCGAGGACCAGCTCATTCGCGAGGCCGGGAAGCTCACGGGCATCCCGTGCGTTCTCGTGCAGGGAAGGTATGACGTGGTCACTCCCGCGACCACGGCGTGGGAGCTGGCGCAGGTCCTGCCCGGCGCGGAGCTGAAGATGATCTCCGACGCCGGTCACGCCTTCGACGAGCCCCGGACACTGCACGAGCTGATCAGCACGACCGACCGGTTCGCGGCAGGCTGGGACGACCGCGAGATCGACGAGCCGAGAGGAAACACACGGATGCTTTTTGGTGACGAGCACGTCCGCCGCTACGAGGAGACCGACGGCGAGGTCGGCCACGAGTGGCAGCCCGGCGTGCCGACACTGGTCCTGACGACCAAGGGCCGCAAGTCCGGTGAGGACCGCAAGTTCGCGCTCATCTACCAGGAGGTGGACGGCAACCCCGTCATCGTTGCCTCCAAGGGTGGCGCGCCGAATCACCCCGGCTGGTACCTCAACCTGGAGGCCAACCCGGAGGCCGGCGTGCAGGTGCTGGCCGACAAGTTCACCGCCCGGGCCCGCACGGTCTCCGGCGAGGAGCGCACCCGGCTGTGGGACAAGCTCGCCGCGGTGTGGCCGGACTACAACGAGTACGCGAAGAAGACCGACCGCGAGATCCCCGTGGTGGTCCTCGAGCGGGTGTGATTCGCGCCGCGTCCGGGACCCGGGGTCACCGAGCCGGGTGGTCTTCGGCTACGAATGACGCTCATGGCCCTGCGAAACCGGTCGCGCGACCGCTGGACCCCGCTCGAGAACGAGGGGGATCTGCTCACCTTCCGTCAGATGGAGGCCTACGGCCGGCGCTTCGCCCGCGCCGGCCGTGGTGCCTGGTACAGCTTCGCGATCGAGGTGGTCTGGCAGTTCCTCGTGCTGTTCAGCCGCTTCCGCGTGCGGGGCGCGCACCACATCCCGGCCTCGGGCGGGGTGCTGGTGGCGTCGAACCACCTGTCGTTCGCCGACCCGACCACGCTCACGGCGTTCTGCCTCGCCGCCGGCCGCGTGCCGCGGTACCTGGCCAAGTCGAGCCTGTGGGACCTGCCGGTGGTCGGCTCGGTGATGCGGTCCGGGCAGCACATCCCGGTGTACCGCGGCGCGCCGACGGCGGCGGGCGCGTACCGCGACGCCGTGAAGGCGGTGGAAGCCGGCGAGTGCGTGACGATCTTCCCGGAGGCCACGTTCTCGGCCGACCCCGGCGGCTGGCCGATGAAGGGCAAGACGGGCGTCGCGCGGATCGCGCTGGAGACCGGCGTGCCGGTGGTGCCCGTCGCGAACTGGGGCACGCACCACCTGCTGCCCGCCGGGGCCTGGTTCCCGCACGGGATCCCGCGCAAGACCGTCGAGCTCGTGGCCGGCCCGCCGGTGGACCTTTCGGATCTCCGCAACGGCGCGCCGACCCGCGAGGTGCTCGAAGAAGCGACCGCCCGGATCATGCGCGCGGTGACGGATCTGCTGGCCGGGATCCGCGGCGAAGAGCCCCCCGGCGACCGTCCGTGAGGCGAGCACCGTCACCCCGCCCCGCCAGCCGGTTCGGGGTAATTTGGATGGTATGAGTGCACACTATGACGTCGTGGTCCTGGGGGCCGGAGTCGGCGGCTACGTGGCCGCCATTCGCGCCACGCAGCTCGGTCTGAGCGCGGCGGTCGTCGAGGAGAAGTACTGGGGCGGAGTCTGCCTCAACGTCGGCTGTATCCCGTCGAAGGCGCTGCTGCGCAACGCAGAGCTGGCGCACACGGTGAAGGAAGAAGCCGCCACCTACGGCATCTCCTCCGACAGCGAGATCCGCTTCGACTACTCGGCCGCCTACGAGCGCAGCCGCAAGGTCGCGGACGGCCGCGTCAAGGGCGTGCACTTCCTGATGAAGAAGAACAAGATCACGGAGTACGACGGCCACGGCACGTTCGTCGACGACCACACCCTCGAGGTCAACGGCGAGCGGATCACCTTCGACCACTGCGTCATCGCGACCGGCGCCACGGCGCGTCTGCTGCCCGGGACTTCCCGCAGTGACCGCGTGGTCACCTACGAACAGCAGATCCTCGAAAGCGAGGTGCCCGAGAGCATCGTCATCGCGGGCGCCGGTGCGATCGGCGTGGAGTTCGCGTACGTGCTGCGCAACTACGGCGTGGACGTGACCATCGTCGAGTTCCTCGACCGGATGGTGCCGCTCGAGGACGCCGAGGTGTCGGCGGAGCTGGCCAAGCGCTACCGCAAACTCGGCATCAAGGTGCTGACCGGCACCAAGGTCGAGGCCATCGAGGACCCCGGTGTCTCGGGCGCGAAGGTTCGTGTGACGGTGTCGAAGGACGGCAAGCAGGACGTGCTCGAAGCCGACAAGGTCCTGCAGGCCATCGGCTTCGCGCCCAACGTGAAGGGCTACGGCCTGGAGAACACCGGCGTCGAGCTCACTGAGCGCGGCGCCATCGCGGTGGACGGCCGCGGCCGCACCAACGTGCCCCACCTGTTCGCCATCGGCGACGTGACGGCGAAGCTGATGCTGGCGCACGCGTCGGAGTCCATGGGCATCGTCGCGGCCGAGACGATCGCCGGCGCGGAGACCATGGAGCTCGACTTCGTGATGATCCCGCGCGCGACCTACTGCCAGCCGCAGATCGCCAGCTTCGGCTGGACCGAGGCCCAGGCCCGCGACAAGGGCTACGACGTGCAGGTCGCCAAGTTCCCCTTCACGGCCAACGGCAAGGCCCACGGCCTCGGCGACGCCGGCGGCTTCGTCAAGATCCTCAGCGACGCCAAGTACGGCGAGCTGCTCGGCGCGCACCTCATCGGCCCGGACGTGACCGAGCTGCTGCCCGAGCTCACGCTGGCCCAGCAGTGGGACCTGACGGTGCACGAGGTCGCCCGCAACGTCCACGCCCACCCGACCCTGGGCGAGGCGGTGAAGGAAGCGATCCACGGGCTGGCCGGGCACATGATCAACTTCTGAGGTCTTCCTGCCACGACGCCGGATCGTCCACTGCGGACGGTCCGGCGTCGTTGTCCGCCGGTTCATCACCCGTCTGCCTGGAGAGAGTCCACGAGCGGGGGACGGGCCGCTACGCTGACCACCGCGTCCACGGAGTGGACACATCGGACGATTCAAACTTTTGTCGGTGTACTGCGCGGTGGTGACTCTCTAGATTCTTCTGACTACCGCCGGTGGGGCGGGCGAAGCAGGGAGAGAGAGTCGATGCGGAGATTCAGCCGGGCCGCCACTCGGTCGGTGCCGTTGGCGGTGGGGGTGGTGCTGCTGGGCGCCGGCGTGGCGAGCGCGCAGCCGTCCGCGGCCGACGTCGTCGCGCAGCGCACCGAGGCCGGCATCAGCGCGTTGCAGGGCATCAAGAAGTCGCTGACGCCCTCGGAGCGCAAACAGGACAGCCGGCTGGTGATCGAGAAGCGCCTGCGTGCCGACCACGCGCTCGCCGCGCTGTTGCCCGACTACCGCACCGGCTTGCCCGTGGCTAAGACCGGTGCGGTCTCCGTCGACATCACAGGCGTCGCCGGCACCGCCGTGGCCCAGGCCGTGCGTGCGGCCGGCGGCACCGTCCGCTACGCCTCGCCGGACGGCGCGGTGCGCGCGGACCTGCCGCTCGCCGCCGTGGACAAGATCGCGGCGCGCGGTGACGTGGCCGCCGTCGCGCCGGCCGCGCAGGCGATGACGTGGCGTGAGCAGGACCCGCGCCGTGAGCTGGTGGCCCAGGCGGTGACGCAGGTGTCCGAAGGCGACAAGGCCCACGGCGCCGACACCGCCCGCGCGCAGTACGGCGTGACCGGCTCCGGCATCAAGGTCTGCGTGCTGTCCGACGGCGTCAACTCCCTGTCGAAGTCGCAGGCCGCGGGTGAGCTGCCGGCCGTCGACGTGCTGGCGGGCCAGGCCGGCAGCGGTGACGAGGGCACGGCGATGCTCGAGATCGTCCACGACCTCGCGCCCGGCGCCACGCTCGGTTTCGCCACGGCGTTCACCAGCGAAGCGAGCTTCGCCGCCAACATCCGAGCCCTGCGCACCACCGGCCATTGCACCGTGATCGTCGACGACGTCGCCTACTTCGACGAGTCGCCGTTCCAGGACACGCAGGTCGCGCAGGCCGTCAACGACGTGACCGCCGCGGGCACGCTGTACTTCTCCTCCGCCGGCAACTCCGGCAACTTCACCGACGGCACCAGCGGCTACTACGAGGGCGACTTCCGCGCCTCGGCCTCCACGCTGCCGGGCATCAGCGGCACGCCGCACGACTTCGACCCGGGCTCGGCGGTGCAGACCTCCGACCCGCTGTCGGCGGGTTCGCTCGGCAAGCCCGTCACGCTGTTCTGGTCGGACCCGTGGGGCAAGTCCGGCAACGATTACGACCTGTTCATCCTCAACGCGTCCGGCAGCGTCGTGTCCTCCAGCGACAACCCGCAGACCGGCTCGCAGAACCCGTACGAGATCGCCTCGGTGCCGACCACGGGCTCGGGCTACCGCGTGGCCGTGGTGAAGTACAGCGGCGCCGACCGGTTCCTCGCGCTCAACGTGATCCGCGGCCGGTTCGTGGACTCGGGCTCGCTCAAGGCGTTCAGCACGGCGGGCGTCACCTCGGGCCACTCGGCCGCGGCCGACGCGTTCAGCGTGGCGGCGGCCCCGGCGGCGACGGCGTTCGGCCGTCCACTCGAGACGGGCGACCCGGCGAACCCGGCCGGCCCGTACCCGGGCCAGTTCACTGCGGCGAGCAAGTGGGAACGCTTCACCTCCGACGGTGAGCGCCACGTGTTCTTCAACCCCGACGGCACCGAGCTCACCCCGGGCAACGTCTCCTCGACGGGCGGCGCCACGCGCGCCAAGCCGGACATCACCGCGGCCGACGGCGTCGCCACGTCAGTGGCCGGCTTCCAGCCGTTCTACGGCACGTCCGCGGCGGCCCCGCACGCGGCCGCCATCGCGGCGCTGCTGCTCTCGGGCAAGCCCACCGCGACACCCGCGGAGATCCGCTCGGCCCTGGTGTCGAGCGCGATCGACCTGGGCGCGCCCGGGTACGACGCCGTGACGGGCGCCGGCGTGATCATGGCGGGCCCGGCGCTGGACGCGCTGGGCGTGCCGCAGAGCTAGGTGCGGTTCCGGCGGCCCCGGGTTGATCGGGGCCGCCGGCTCACCTGCTCGTGATCAGCAGGTGGAAGGCGCGGGTGCCCTCGCCGATGCGTTGGTGGCGGTCCAGGCGCAGGCCCGCCTCGCCCAGCGCCGTCTCGACGTCGGCGACCGGGCGCAGCCGGAAGCCGTGTTCGGTGAACGGCATGGCTTTCATGGCTTCCGGGTCGCCGATGCCGAGCACGAACCGGCCACCCGGAGTGAGCACGCGGGCGACCTCCGCGAACCCCAGGTCGAGGTCGTCGATGAAGTACACCGTGTCCAGCGTGATCGCGGCGGCCATCGACGCGTCTTCCAGCGGCAGCGCGGTCATCGTGCCGCGGTGCAGGCGCAACCGGCCGGCGGCGATGTTGGCGGGGAACGCGGCGCGGGCCTTGGCGATCATCGTGTCGGAGATGTCGACGCCGTGCACCGTGCCGCCCGCCGCGGCGCGCAGCAGCAGGTCGAGGCCCAGGCCACCGCCGAAGCCGATGTCGAGCGCGGTCTCCCCGGGTTTCAGGTCGAGTGCTTCGACGGCCGCCGTCATGTTGCCGCGATTGGCGCGGTTCAGCAGCCGCCCGACGGCCCGGCCAGGCAGCCCGCTGGGGTTGCCGAGCTGCCGCGCCAGCCCGGCGAGCAGAGTGTCTCGTGGTCCCATTTCCGCAAGTCTGCCCTCGTGACGGCCGCGAGTCCACGACCTGGATTGTGGTGGCCCGGATGGTGTGGCAGCGTGCTGGCCTGCTGTGTACTGGGCGGCGAAGCCGAGGAGGGGTGGGATGACGACGAAGACCGCGGTGGTCACCGGAGCGGGTTCGGGTATCGGCCGGCGGGTGGCGCGGGCATTGCTGGACGCCGGCTACCAGGTCGCGCTGGCGGGGCGCCGGGCCGAAGCGCTGGAGGAGACGGCGGACGGTGCCGAGGGGGCGCTGGTCGTGCCCACGGACGTCGCTTCGCCCGAGGCCGTCGCGGCGTTGTTCGCGGCGGTGCGGGAGCGGTGGGGCCGTCTGGATCTGCTGGTGAACAACGCCGGGGTGTCGGCGGGCGGGACCGTCGCGGACCTGTCCGTGGAACGCTGGCGCCGGACGGTCGACACGAACCTCACCGGAATGTTCCTGTGCGCGCAGCAGGCCGTGCTCCTGATGAAGGACCAGGAACCCATGGGCGGGCGGATCATCAACAACGGCTCGATCTCCGCGCACGCGCCGCGTCCCGCGAGCGTCGCCTACACCGCCACGAAGCACGCCGTCACGGGCCTGACCAAGTCGATCTCCCTCGACGGCCGCGCCTGGAACGTCGCGTGTGGACAGATCGACATCGGCAACGCTGCCACGGAGATGACCGAACGCATGTCCGGCGGTATCCCGCAGGCCGACGGCCGCGTGCTCGCCGAGCCCACCTTCGACGCGAGCCACGTGGCCGACGCGGTGCTGTACATGGCGGGGCTGCCGCTGGACGCGAATGTCCAGTTCCTGACCATCACGGCCACGACCATGCCGTTCATCGGGAGGGGCTGACCCTTCCGTACTGCCGGAGTTACCCGTTCGGGCAAGGATCTTCGAGTGGTCTGATCCACACTGCGGTGCTGGTGTCCCGCGACCACGCTGGGCGTGCGATCACGAGAAGGGACCCGCTCGATGAAGCACCGCACGTTGCGTAGGTTGGCCGTCGTACCGCTGGCGATCGCCACGGTGACATTCGGCTCCGTCGCTTTCGGTTCGGCGACCGCGTGGGCCGACCCGCCCTCGGCCCTGCCGGCCGCCGCGCCCGCCGCCGACGCCAAGTGGCAGCCCGCGCTCGACTTCGACAAGGACGGTTGTTACAACACCCCGGCCATCGGCCCCGACGGCACGCTCAACCCGGGCCTCGACCTCGGCGGCGCCGTGAACGGAAACTGCCACGACAAGCCCGATCTGGCCAACACCAACGTCTACTCCAGGGCCAAGTGCAACAACGGCTGGTGCGCCTATCTTTACGGGTACTACTTCGAGAAGGACCAGGTCTCCGACGGCCCCGTGTCGGCCGGCCACAAGCACGACTGGGAACACATCGTCGTGTGGGTGCAGGACGACCAGGCGAAGTACATTTCCGTTTCCCAGCACCAGGGTTACGAGACGAAGCCGGCGTCGGAGGTCCCGTTCCAGGACAGCCACCCGAAGGCCGTGTACCACAAGGACGGCGTCACGACGCACGACTTCCGCTTCCCCAAGGACGGCAACGGTGACGAGCCACCCGAGAACGATGAGGGCGTGTGGCAGGTCAAGGGCCTCGTGGGCTGGGACAACTACCCCTCGGGCATCCGCGACAAGCTCACCTCCGCCGACTTCGGCGACGCGACGTTCAAGCTGACGGACGACCGCTTCAACGGCACACTCGCCACCGCGAAGCCCGCCGACGTCGGTCTGGACCCGAACGCCTGATTTGGGTCAGGGAATGACCTTGTCTCGCCGGAACTCATCGAAGAGCCGGTAGAACATCTGCTCGGTGTCCACATAGTAGTGAAAGCCCGCGCGGCGTGATTTCGACGTGTCGGCGAACATGTCGTAGTCCCAGGAGAACACGAAGTCGCCGAAGGGCCAGGCGGACACGTCTCGGTAGGCCGGTTTGAGGCCGTACTTCGCGGACATCCGGGACCACAGCGGCTCCTTGTCCGCCATCACGGTCGCGAGCGACATGGGCAGCGGCGGCGCCGTGTCGAGCTCGAAATACGCGGCGAGCTTCGGCCACAGCTCCCTCCAGCGGAAGAGGTCGCCGTTGGCGATGTTGAAGGCCTCGTTGCGGGTGGAGGTCGCGGCCCAGACCGTAGCTTCTGCCAGGAGGCCGGCGTCGGTCATCTCCAGGAGGCTGTCGTAGGCGCCGGGCTTGCCGGGGAACCGCAGCGGCAGCCCGAGTTCCTTCGAGATCGACGCGTACACCGCGATCACGAGCGCGAGGTTCATCGGGTTGCCGAGTGTGGTGCCGCCGACGACCGACGGCCGGATCGCCGACCAGCTGGGGGCCCGGCGCTCCAGCAGCTCCTGCTGGTCCACGTTGAACTCGGGCGGCATGTGCCCGGCGTCCGACTCCCGCGCGGGCGTCTTGAACGGCCCGAGGTGGGCGCCGTAGACCTTGTAGCCCTGCATGAGGCTCACGTGCTCCAGCGCACCGCCGTCGAGTCCGTCGGCGAGGTTCTCCAGCATCGCGACGTTCGGCGCGACGAGCTCCGCCCACGTCGGCCGGTCCTGGTAGGCGGCGTAGAACAGGTGCGTCGCGTCGCGGTGGTCCGCGAGCTTGGCGCGGGTGTCGGCGGCGTCGAGCAGGTCGACGGCGAGCGCGCCGGGCCCGCCGCGCCGTGAGAGGCCGACGACGTCCCAGCCGCCGAGGCCGCGCAGGTGGTCGGTCAGCGTGCGGCCGATGATCCCGTTGGCGCCGGCGACCAGGGCTTTGCGTGGGGTGCTCATGCCTTCGATCCTGCGACCGGGCTCTGCATAAGTCCAAGGCATAGTTCTTTGGTCAGCGATAAACTGCGGTCATGACGAGCCTGCGGCAGCTGGAGTACCTCGTGACGGTCGTCGACACCGGCTCGTTCACGCGCGCGGCCGAGCAGCTGCACGTGACGCAACCCGCGCTGTCGCACCAGGTCCGGGCGCTGGAGCAGCACGTGGGCGGGCCGTTGTTGGAACGGCTGCCGCGCTCGGTGCGCCTCACGCCGATGGGCCGCGCGATGCTCCCGCACGCCCGCGCCGCCCTCGCCGACGCCGAACGCGCCCGCTGCGCCGCTCGGCAGGCGTCCGGGCTGATGGCGGGGGAGCTGCTCGTCGCGACGGTGTACTCCGTCAGCCTCGGCGTGCTGCCCGCCGCGTTGCGCGTCTGGCGACGCGGCCATCCCGGGGTCGACGTGCGGTTGTTCGAATTCCGGCACGCCGACGAGCTCCGCGAAGCCATGACGGCGGGCGAAGCCGACGTCGCGATCGGCCCGGAGCCCGCGGGCTGGGAAGGACCGGTGCGTTCGCTGGGCGTCGAGGAATTCGTGGTCGTCCTCCCCGCCGACGGCGCCACCGAGGGCGACGGCGGCACCGTCGACCTGGCCACCCTCGCCGACTGCGCCTGGGTGCACTACGCCCCCGGCCACGGCCTGGCCGAGATCCTCGACGCCGCCTGCGCCGACGCCGGGTTCCGCCCGCGCCCGGCCGTGCGCACCGAGCAGACGGCCACCGCCCCCATCCTCGCGGCGGCCGGCCTGGGCCCGGCGCTGGTGCCCGCCAACGTGCTGCCGCCGAATTTCGAAGGCCGCGTGCTGCGCCCGTCGAAGCCGGTGCGCCGGGTGCTCACGGCCTACAACCGCCCCGGGCCGGATCCGTTGACCAGCGGTTTCGTCGAGATCCTCGCGCGGCACGCGAGGGTGTGAACGTCAGACGGAAAGCCTGGCCAGGTCGATACCCGAGAACGCCGCCGCCGTCACGTCGTGCAAGCGGGGCGACCACACGGCGTGCCCGTGGCCCGTCCACAAAGGAGCCACCGGGAGGTCGCGTAGCAGCTGGTTCTCGGCCACCCGGTACAGCTGCCCGGCTTCCGCGGCGGTAGCCGCGGACTCCGCCGCCGCGAGGTCCTGCTCGAAGCCGGGGTCGGAGTAGCCCGAAGCGGAAGCCAGGGCCGACAGCAAGTCCGCCGGACTGGCGGAGGCGAGGTTCAAGTCCACAGTAGACGGACCGTCCGCTTGCCCGTCCGGCCGTTGGGCGGCGGTCACCGGAACCCCCAGTGCCGTGGTCAAGCCCGCGGCGAGTGGGCGCGTCCACTGGCCCGCGCCGGGGTCGAAGTAGACCGTGGTGGGGCCGGTGAAGCCGGACTGGCCCAGCAGTGACTTGGCGGCGGCCGCGTCGAAGGAGCAGGGGCGGCAGGTGCCGGTGCGTTCGCCGGGGGCGTCGGCGGGTGGCAGGAGGGCGTGGGCGAGGTCGACCTGGTGCGCGAGGGGACCGGCCTCCAGCGCTGAGCGGTCGACAGCGAGGGCGAAGGCGTGGCGGACGGCCGCGTCGGCGAAGCGGGGGTCAGCCGTGGGGAAGACGAGGTAGCCGGCCTCGGGCAGGGGCCAAGTGGTGTGGCGGTCGGCGAAGTCGGTGTGCATGGCTTCGTGGCGTTCGCCGGGGACGGAGGTGACGAGGTCGAGCGAACCGTCGCGCACGGCGTCGTACTGCTCCACCGGGTCGCCCACGCGCAGGTCGACCTCGGTGGCCCGCTCGCCGGCCGGGGTGACGCGCAGGAGCGTGCCGCCGGTGCCGGGGGCCCAGCCGTCGGCGAGACGGAAGGGGCCGTCGCCGACGGGGTGGCGTGCGAAGCCGTTCCAGTCGTGCGAAGCGAGCACGGAGGCGGGCATCGGCACGAGCCCCGGCGCCGAGAGCCACGCCGGCACCTGGCTGCTCGGACGGTCGAGCACGAGCCGGATCGTCGCCGCGTCGGGGGCCGTGATCTGCTTGGCCCGCAACGACTTCGTCAGCACCGGCGTGACCTCCCAGTTCTCGCCGGCGATCGCCTCCCAAGTGTCCACATAGGACTGTGCGGTGACTGGGGTGCCGTCGTGGAACATCAGGCCAGGTCGCAGCTTCACGGTCCACGTCACGCGGTCGGTGCTCGTGATCGACGCGGCGGCGCGCGGGGTGAGCTTGCCCGTGGCCGGGTCGTAGTCGGCGAGCGGCGTCCAGAGCGCGCCCGTGACGAAGCGCCCGGCCTGATCGTCGACGTCGGCGGGCAGCAGCGTGCCCGGCTCCTGCAGTCCGACCGTGACGACGCCCGGGCGCGCCGGCTCGTCGGACGAACAGCCGGCGAGCGCGGACAACGCCGCCACCGCGGCGGCGAGCAGGGCGGGCAGGCGCATGCTGTCTTAATACCAGTTGGAAAGGGACGAAAGGCGGTTGTGTCCGGTTGGTCACCGTCTTAGAGTGCAACGGTCACGCTGGGCGTTCTGGGAGGTTCGTGTGCGCCGCTGGTGGGTTCGATCTTGCTTGGCCCTGACCACTGTAGCCGCGACGCTCATCGCGACCGAGCTGCCCGCGGCCGCGTGCGGGGAGGACGACAAGCCTGCGGTTCAGGCCAAACACACCGCCGGTGATCCGGGCGCGGTCAAGGGCGTGCGCGCCGTCGGCAACGTGCCCGACGCGGCGGGCGCGATCTCCGCCAACTTCCTGTCCTACGGCCGCCGCGACGTGATGGTGGTGTCCGGCGAGTTCGGCCTCAAGGTCTACGACCTCACGCGCAACCCCGCCGCACCGA
This sequence comes from Amycolatopsis sp. NPDC050768, assembly GCF_040654155.1. Lineage (NCBI taxonomy): Bacteria > Bacillati > Actinomycetota > Actinomycetes > Pseudonocardiales > Pseudonocardiaceae > Amycolatopsis > Amycolatopsis sp. NPDC050768. The sequence continues at coordinate 27,850 of NZ_JBFAHL010000016.1, read as the reverse complement.
AGGCGATTGGGCAGCTCAGCCTGCCCGGCCTGTGGGAGACCGAGGACACGGAGGTCGACGCGCAGCGCAAGCTGGTGTTCCTCTCGCGCGACCCGCGCGCGTTCGAGGGCAACACGCACAGCGGCGAGTCCGGCATCTACGTCGTCGACGTCTCGCGCCCGGAGAAGCCCACGATCCTCAGCTACGTGCGCGTGCCCGCCGGCCACACCACCAGCTGCGTCGACAGCTGCCGCTACCTGTGGACCGGCGGCCCCGCGAAGGCCGACGACCAGCCGGCCGACTGGGGCGGGCGCCCGATCTGGGTCACCGACGTGCGCGACCCGCGCCACCCTGTCGTGCACCCCGACCCCATCGAACTCGCCCGCAACGACGGCCAGACCGACTACGTCCACGACGTCCAGGTCGACTCCGCGGGCGTCGCGTGGGTGTCGGGCCGCGGCGGCGTCCGCGGCTACTGGACCAGCGGCCAGCACCGCGACCCCGTCCGCGGCGGCGTGCACCGCGCCACGGCGCTGGCGCCCATCCCGTACGCCGGCGGCGGCGTCGACGAGACCGCCGCGCCGTCGAAGTTCCTGCACAACAGCTTCCACCCGGTCGGCCCCCGCGACGCCGGCGCCTGGCGCGGCCACGACCTCGTGTACGCCACCGAGGAGAACTTCCTCGACGGCTGCGCGGGCGACGGCGTGCTCACCATCTCGTCCCTGGCCGGCTCGTACCACGGCGAAGGCTGGCGTTCGACCGCGTCGGATCCCTTCCGTCTGCAGAGCATCGGCACCTGGAGCGTCGCCGGCCAGGAAGGCAGCGACCCCGCCTCCGACGACTGCTCCGCCCACTACTTCGACCTGCGCGACCACGTACTCGTCCAGTCCTTCTACTCCCAGGGCACGCGCTTTCTCGACGTCAGCGACCCGACCAACCCGCGCCAGATCGCCTACTTCCGCCCGGCGGACGCCAGCTCGTGGGCGCCGTATTGGCATGACGGGTATGTGTATGTGGCGGACAACGTGCGTGGCGTGGATGTCCTGAAGCTGACTGCCTGAGGTCCGGTCGCGGGGCCGCCCGAACACCTTTGAGCGGCCCCGCACCCGCGCGGTCTGAGGTTCAGCGCACCTGGTCCGCCGGCACCGTGAACTGTCCCCGGCCGTCGTCGTCCTGGACTCCGTAGCTCAGTTCGACGACCGCGGTGGCGCCGCCGTGGGGATCCTGTTCGCGCCGCAGCACTTCGCAGTCAAGGCCGAACGGCATGGGCAGCGGAGTGCTCGAGTCCCAGTCCTCCGCGGTCAGGACGGGCACCTTCTCCGTGATCAGGACGACGGTGCCGTCTGCCTCGGCGAACCGCAATTCCACGATGCCGGGGAACTCTTCGTCCACCCATCGGGTCACCGTTGCCTTGAGCTTTGCCACGAGACGGAGTCTGCCAGCCGTGCGGCTGCGTGGAAGCAGCCGGATCAATGCCGCGTGGGCCGGTAGATCAGTTCCTGCGTGTGGCCGTCCAAGGTGCGGCTTTCGAGGAGCTCCAGGTCGAAGTCCTCGGCCCCCTCGAAGATGCGGGCGGCGCCGGTTCGGCCGGTGAGCACGGGGAAGACCGTCAGCTGCACGCGGTCGACCAGGCCGGCGGCCATCAGGGCGCGGTTCATGGCCAGGCTGCCGTGCGAGCGCAGCGGGGCGTCGGACTCCTTCTTGAGGCGCGCGATGACGTCGACGGCGTCGCCGCTGAGGACCGTCACGTCCGGCCAGTCGAAGGGGCCGCGCAGGGTGGTGGACACGACGGTGGCCGGCAGGTTCCGCATCCGGGCGACCCAGGGGTCGAGGTTCTCCACGCCGAACTCGGTGAACATCTCCACGTTGTCCCGGAACGTGGTCTTCCCGAACACCATCCGCTGCCCCTCGCCGTACAGCTCGAGGCGGCGCGCCAGCAGCTCCGGGCCCTGCTTGCCCCAGTAGCCACCCCAGTCGCCGGTGTGGGAGCCGTAACCGTCGAGGCTGGAGAAGACGTCGAAGGTGTAGGTGGCGGTCATGGTGTGCTCCTTGAGTGAGGTTCGGGGCCAGGCGGCCCCTCACCCTGCCTACGAACCCGCTCGACACCAATCGACACCGTCGCTCGAAAAATTTCTGAGCGGCTGCCCGGCGGCCGAGACGGGAGGTGGCCGCCGGCTGTTCCGCGCCACTCGCGGAGCTGACCGACGCCGGTGGAGGGTGCCCCCTCGACACCCTCCACCGACGATCAGGACCGCAGCCACACTGCGGTGTCCGTCGGGATCTCCGTGGAGACCGGACCGCTCGCCAGCAGGATCTCCCCGGCCGGCAACGGAACCGCCGTGGCGGAGAAGTTCAGCACGAACGTGAACCCCGGCTCCCGCGTGAACGCCAGCACGCCGTCACCGCGCGAAAGCCACTCCAGCGCGCCCGCGCCGAGCGCAGCCTGTTCCGCGCGGATCCGGAGGCCGTCGCGGTACAGCGACAGCATCGACGCCGGGTCCGCCGCCTCCGCCGAAGCCGTGTACTCGGCCCACGATGACGGCTGCGGCAGCCACGGCGTCCCCGTGCCGAAGCCGAATGGTGCGGCAGGACCCGACCACGGCAGCGGCACCCGGCACCCGTCCCGGCCCGGGTCCGCGCCGTCGGTCCGCGCCCACACCGGGTCCTGCCGCAGCTCCGAAGGGATGTCCTCGACTTCCCACAACCCCAGCTCTTCGCCCTGGTACACGTACACCCCGCCGGGCAGCGCCAATGTCAGCAGTGCCGCCGCCCGCGCTCGGCGGGTGCCCAAGGAGAGCGAAACCGGCGTGCCGTGCAGCCGGTCGGCGAACGAGAAGCCCGTGTCGCCGGAGCGGCCGTACCTCGTGACGTGCCGCGTCACGTCGTGGTTGGACAGCACCCACGCCGCGGGCGCGCCGACCTCGTCGTGGGCCCGCAGCGTGCGCGAGATGACGTCGCGGAAGCGCGAGACGTCCCACGGGCACACCAGGAAGTCGAAGTTGAACGCCGAATGCAGCTCGTCGCGGCGCAGATAGCGCGCGGCGCGTGACATGTCGGGCAGCCACATCTCGCCGACGAGCACGCGTTCGCCCGCGTAGGAGTCGGCGATCTTGCGCCACGACCGGTAGATCTCGTGCAGCCCCTCCTGGTCGGAGAACGGCGTCTCGTCCCCGTTCTCGACGTCGGGCAGTGCCGGGTCCTTGACGAGCCCGTCGGCGACGTCGATGCGGAAGCCGTCGACGCCGCGGTCGAACCAGAATCGCAGCACGTCCTCGAACTCCGCGCGGATGTCGGCGTTGTCCCAGTTGAAGTCGGGCTGGCGGGAGCTGTACAGGTGCAGGTACCACTCGCCGTCCTCGACGCGGGTCCAGGCGGGCCCGCCGAAGCGAGACTTCCAGTTGTTCGGCGGCTCCGAACCGTCGACGCCGCGGCCGGGGCGGAACCAGAACCGTTGCCGCTCGACCGATCCCGGCCCGGCGGCGAGTGCCGCCTGGAACCACCGATGCTCGTCGGAGCAGTGGTTCGGCACGATGTCGATGATCACGCGGATGCCGCGCTCGTGCGCTTCGGCGATGAGCTCCTCGGCCTCGGCGAGGGTGCCGAAAAGCGGTTCGATGTCACGGAAGTCGGCCACGTCGTAGCCGCCGTCGTCCATGGGCGATGGGTACCAAGGCGTGAACCAGATGGCGTCGATCCCCAGTTCGGCGAGATGGTCCAAACGGGACCGGACGCCGGCGAGGTCGCCGATGCCGTCGCCGTTTCCGTCGGCGAAGCTGCGGATGTACACCTGGTAGATCGCCGCGCTGCGCCACCAAGCCGAAGACAGTTCGGTCACTGCGTAGTCCTCCCAGAGTCGTTTGTGTACACGGTCGGTGTGTCAGCCCTTGATCGAACCGGCGGTGAGCCCGGCGAGGATCTGGCGCTGGAACACGAGGAACAGCACGATCATCGGCACGCTCGCCAGCACCATCCCCGCCACGAGCAGGTTCAGTGGCATGTCAATGGCCACCCGCTGCAGCATCACGCTCAGCGTCTGCTTGCCGGTGTCGGGGAACACCAGCAGTGGCCAGATGAAGTCCTTCCACGCGGCCACGATCGTGAGGATCGAGACCACGGCGAGGATCGGGCGCGAGATGGGCAGGACGATCGTCCACAATGTCCGCACCGGACCGGCGCCGTCGAGGCGCGCGGCTTCGATGAGTTCGTCCGGGATCTGGTCGAAGAACCGTTTCAGCAGATAGATGTTGAACGCGTTGGCCGCCGCGGGCAGCCAGATCGCGGCGGGCGAGTTGATGAGGTTCAAGTGCAGCAGCGGCAGGTCCGTCACCGTCACGTACGTCGGCACCAGCAGCGCCGCGGCCGGCAGCATGAGCGTGACGAGCATCAATCCCAAAACGACATTGCCGAACTTGGGCCGCAGCTTCGACAGCGCGAACGCGGCCGGTACGTCCACCGCGAGCTGCACCAGCCACGCGCCACCCGCTACGACCACCGTGTTGAGGAAGTACTTTCCGAGGTCCATTTGGTCCCAGGCCTCGGAAAACGACTCCGGATGCCACTCGCGCGGCACGATCGTCGCCGGGGTCGCCGCCAGCTCCGCCGGTGACTTCATCGCCCCCGTCACCGCCCAGTACAACGGAAACAGGAACGCCAAGGTGAACAAGGCGAACGTGCACACGAACACGATCACGTAGACGGTTTTGCCGCCCGGTGTACGCAGTTGCGAAGGCGAGACCAGCGTCCGCGCGGCTGTCATTCCACCCTCCTCGTGAGACGCACGTACATCGCCGAGAACACGCCCAGCGCCACGAACAGCAGCAGGCTCATCGCGCTGGCCGAGCCGAAGTCGTTGTAGACGAAGGCGTAGCGGTACAGCAGCAGGAGCACGGTCACCGTCGAGTCGTCCGGGCCACCGCCGGTCATCACGTACGGCTCGGTGAACACCTGCATCGTCGCCACGATCTGCAGCAGCAGGAGCACCAGCAGCACGAACCGCGTCTGCGGGAAGGTCACGTGCCGCAGCCGCCGCCACATCCCCGCGCCGTCGAGCTCCGCGGCCTCGTACAGCTCACCCGGGATGGTCTGCAGCGCTGCGAGGTAGATCAACGTGGTGCTGCCCATGTTGGCCCAGGTGGACACGAACACCAGCGACAGCATCGCGGTCGTCGAAGAGTCGAGCCACTGCAGACCGGGCAGGCCGACCGCGTTCAGCGCCGAGTTGAACAGCCCGGGACCCGGGTCGTAGAACCACTTCCACATCAGCGCCGTGACCACGGGCGGCAGCATCACCGGCAGGTAGACGGCGAGCCGGAAGTACGCCCGCGCGTGGCGCAGTTCGTTGAGCAGCACCGCCGCGAGGAACGGTACGAGGAACCCGAAGACGAGGGCGAACCCGGTGAACAGCAACGTGTTGCGCCACGCGACCCCGAACAGCGGGTCGGCGAACAGGCGCACGAAGTTGTCGAACCCGACCCACGTCGGCGGGTTCACGAAGTCGACCTGCTGGAAGCTCAGCAGCACTCCGCGCACGATGGGATACCAGGAGAACATCGCGAACACCACGAGCGCGGCGCACAACAGCGTGTACGCGGTGAGGTTCTCGCGCAGGCGCCGCTTGAGCCGGGCGCGCCGGCGTTCGGCGGGCGAGGCGGCAGGCCGACCGGCCCGCGGGGTGACCGCGGGCCAGTCGAGCACGTTACCTGACCTGGGCGAGGACACTGTTGACCTTCGACTGCGCCGAGCCGAGCAGCTGGTCGATGTTCGCGTTGCGGTCGGTGAGCACGGCCTGCATCACGCTGTCGAGCGCCGCGTAGATCTGTTGCGCGTTCGGCGGTTCGATGCTGCCCTTGATCTTGTCCGCGGTGTCCACGTAGGACTGGTAGTTCTCCGCGGGCACGTTGGCGTACTTCTTCTTCACGGCCAGCTGCTGGTCGCGTACCGCGCCCTGCCAGATGTCCGGCGTCGGCTCGGTCGGCAGGCCCACGGGCTGCTTGCCGTCGGCGTACTGCTTCACGTGCTTGTCGAAGCGGTCGGGGTTGAGGTACTTCCACTGGATCCACTCGAGACCGGCCTTGATCTTCGCGGCCGATGTCTTCGGGTTGATCATGTAGCCCTCGCCGCCGAGCAGGGTGCCCTGCGTGCCGGGCATACCGGCGATGCCGTAGTCCTCGTACTTGCCGTTGAACTGCTTCACCAGCACGGGCACGTTGTCCGGCGCGGCCATGTACATGCCGAGCTGGCCGGCGCCCATCATGCGCTGCACGTCGACGTCCTGCAGCAGCTGCTTGCTGCCCATGGAGTTGTCGTCCCAGCGCATGGCGTGCAGGTAGTCCAGCGCGGCGCGGCCCTTGTCGTTGTCGAAGTCGGCGACCCACTTGTCGCCGTCCTTGCGGGCGATGTCGCCGCCCATCGAGTACAGCCAGCCGGTCATGTGCCAGCCGCCCTGGTTGTTCTTGCTGTAGTCGGCGTACCCGACGACCCCGTTGCCCAGTGCGGAGATCTTCTTCGCGTCGGCCCGCACCTCGTCCCAGGTGGCGGGCGGCTTGTCCGGGTCGAGCCCGGCCTGCTGGAAGAGCTTGCGGTTGTAGACGAGCCCCATGGTGTAGTTCGCCGTCGGGAGGCCGTAAAGCTTGCCGCGCGCGTCCCGGAAGTTGTCCAGGAGTTGCGGCTGGATGTCGTTCACATGCGGCACGCTCTTCGCCGCTTCCGTGATGTCGGCGGCCTGGTGGCGGGCGATGATCTGAGCCGGGTCGGTGAAGTACACGTAGTACACGTCTTCGAGCTGGCCGCCGGCGAGCTTGGCCGAGAACGTCTTGGGGTCCATGAACCCCTCGTGGGGCACGATGTCGATGTCCGGGTGCGAAGCCTCGAACTCGGCGACGTCGGCGTCGAACACCTTGCGCTCGAACGGCTGCGTGGTCGGCGGCTGCCCGGTGACGGTGATCTGGACCTTTCCGCCGGCGTCTCCGCCCTCGGAGCCGGAGCCGCAGGCGGCGAGGCTCACGGCCAGGCCGCCCGCGGTGAGCAGGGCGATCACGGTTCTGGGGGTGCGGCTGGACCTCGCTGCTCGGGACCAGGGACTGCTCATCTCAAGCCTCTTCTCGCGGTCGCGACGGCTGTGTCGTGATGGCCGTCACTCTAAAGTGTGAGACCAGAACGCCGCAATAACCCGACGAGGATTTGCAAGTTACGAACAGGACGTGATCACGCCCGGTGCCGCGCGGTCGACCCCCTCACCACGAGCTCGGGAGCGAACAGCAGTTCCTCGGCCGCGACCTCGCCGCCGTTGATCCGCTTCACGAGCAGCTCCACCACGGCGCGGCCCATCGCCTCGATCGGCTGGCGCGTGGTCGTGAGTGGCGGGTCGGTGCAGTTCATGAGCGCGGAGTCGTCGTAGCCGACCACGGAGATGTCGTCCGGCACCGAGAGGCCTTGCCGCCGCGCGGCGCGGATCGCGCCGAGGGCCAGCAGGTCGCTCGCGCACAGCACGGCGGTGGCCCCGCGCGGGTACAGGCGAGCGGCCGCGGCGTGCCCGCCCTCGATGGAGAACATGCCGTGCTCCACCAGCTCGTCGAGCACGGGCAGGCCGAGTTTTGCCGCGTACGAGCGGAAAGCCGCGAGCTTGCGCTGCGACGGCACGTGGTCGGCCGGGCCCAGGACCAGGCCGATCTTCTCGTGGCCGAGCGAGCTCAGGTGCCCTACGACCTGCTCCACGGCCACCGCGTCGTCGCACGAGACCTGCGGCAGCCCGAGGTGGTCGACGGCGGCGTTGATCAGCACCGTCGGCAGCTTGCGCTCCACGAGGTGGTGGTAGTGCGTGTGCACGGCGTCGGCCTGGGCGAACAACCCGCCGGCGAACACCACCCCGGACACCTGCTGCTGCAGGAGCAGCTCCACGTACTCGGCTTCGGACACCCCGCCGGCGGTGCGCGTGCACAGCACGGGCGTGAACCCCTGCTGGGCCAGCGCGTTGCCCATGATCTCGGCCAGCGCGGGGAAGATCGGATTCTGCAGCTCGGGCAGCACGAGCCCCACCAGGCGGGCCCGTTCCCCGCGCAGCTGGGTGGGGCGTTCGTAGCCCATCACGTCCAGCGCGGTGAGAACGGCGGCCCGGGTACTCGCGGAAACCCCGGGCCGGCCGTTGAGTACCCGGCTGACCGTGGCTTCGCTGACCCCCACCTGTCGGGCCACTTCGGCAAGTCGACGCGTCATGGCTGAAACTTTACTGCAACGGCTCGCAAAATCTCGACTTCACGGCGCGAGGGTGCTGACACGCTGAGCCACCGGTTACAGCTTGCGCCCCAGCTGCTCCGCCTGGTCGAGCAGTACCGGCAGGAACTCGTCGCGCAGCTGGTCCATCGAGATGCGGCCGGCGGTGGCGCTCACCGACATCGCGGCGACGGTGCGGCCGCGCGAGTCGAGCACGGGTACGGCGAGCGAGCGCAGGCCGTATTCCAGCTCCTCGTCGGTGAACGCCGCGCCTTCCTCTCGTACGAGGTCCACCCGACGGCGGATCTCGTCGGCGGTCACCGGTGTTTTCGGGGTCCTGGGGTGGAATTCGGACCGGTCGAGATAGGCCGTCAAGTCCTCCGTGGACAGTGCGGAAAGGAGCACGTGCCCGGTCGCCGACGCGTACGCCGGCACGCTCGCCCCGATGCGCACGCCCGTGTTGACGATCCGCTTCACCTCGCTGCGCGCGATGAACAGCGCCTCGTCGTTCTGCAGCACCGCCAGCGATGCCGACTCCTGCACGTGCTCGCGCACCGCCGCCAGGTGTGGCTGCGCGAGCTGCGGCAGCGCTGTCGACTCGACGTACGCGTCGCCCAGGCGCAATAGGCGCGGGGTGGGCAGGAAGTGCTTGCCGTCGTGGGTGAGGTATCCGAGGTCGACGAGCGTGAGCAGGCAGCGGCGGGCCACGGCGCGGTTGAGGCCGGTGAGGCGCGCCGCGTCGCTGATCGCGAGCTTCGGAGACGCCTCGCCGAACAGCTCCAGGATCGCCAATCCCTTGGCCAAACCGGCCATTCCTTCGGCTGCGGGCACGGCTCTCCCCGGAGATGGGTCTTGACGGCAGGCCCTCGCTTGCCTTCAATGTGTTCGGCAAGTGAAACTGCGTTCGTTATTCGAACACTATCAGGGGTGCCGCTAGCTGTCGAGCGGCACCCCGGGCGAGGAGGAACCGACGATGGATCGCCTCACGGGGACCACTGCGGGCCGCGCACCCGACCGCAGCTGGCCGCGGTCGCTGACCCGGGTGCCGTACTGGGTTTTCCAGGACGAGGCGGTGTACCGCGCCGAGCAGGACCGGATCTTCCACGGTCCGCACTGGAGCTACCTGTGCCTCGAGGCCGAGCTGGCCGAGCCCGGCGACTTCTGCGCGACCTTCATCGGCGAGCAGCCGGTGCTGGTGACGCGCGACGTCGACGGCGAGGTGTACGCGTTCGAGAACCGCTGCGCCCACCGCGGCGCGCTGATCGCGATGGCCGACCACGGCAAGGCCCGCGACTTCACCTGCGTTTACCACGCCTGGACCTACAACCTGCAGGGCGATCTCACGGCTGTCGCGTTCGCCGAGGGCGTGGGCGGCAAGGGCGGGATGCCGCCGAGCTTCTGCCTGTCCGACCACGGGCCGCGCAAGCTGCGCATCGCCGTGGTCCACGGTCTGGTGTTCGGCACGCTGTCCAACGACCTGCCCGACATCGAGGAGTACCTGGGCGAGGAGATCCTCGACCGCATCGACCGCGTGCTCGGCGGCCGCAAGCCCGTGGTGCTCGGCCGGTTCGCGCAGCGGCTGCCGAACAACTGGAAGCTGTACGCGGAGAACGTCCGCGACTCCTACCACGCCAGCATCCTGCACTTGTTCTTCACGACGTTCGGGATCAACCGCCTGTCGCAGCGCGGCGCGATCATCGTCGACGAGTCCGGTGGCCACCACGTGAGCTACTCGGCCATCGACCGCAGCGCCACCGAGACCACCGAGTACCGCGATCAGAACATCCGGTCCGAGTCCGAATACCGCCTGGCCGACCCGTCGCTGCTGCAGGGCTTCAGCGAGGTCGGCGACGACGTGACGCTGCAGATCCTGTCCGTCTACCCGGGGTTCGTGCTGCAGCAGATCCAGAACTCCGTGGCCGTGCGTCAGATTCTCCCGCGTGGCACCGACGACACGCTGCTCAACTGGACCTACCTCGGCTTCGAGTCCGACACCGAGGAGCAGCGGCTCGTCCGGATGAAACAGTCCAATCTGGTCGGTCCCGCCGGCTACGTGTCCATGGAGGACGGTGGCATCGGCGGCTTCGTGCAGCGCGGCATCGCCGGTGCGTCCGACGAGTACGCCACCCTGCAGATGGGCGGCGACACCGCGGAGTCGAGCGAAAGCCGGGTCACGGAGGCGTCGGTCCGCGGGTTCTGGCTGGCCTACCGCCAGTCGATGGGTTTCGTGCCCGACGACGACGCGCCGTTGCCCGAGATCGGCAAGCACGAACGCACCCGGGTGGTGCGTGCCTGATGGACAACCAGGTCGCCATCGCCCGCGCCCAGGCGCACTACGCCCGCTGCATCGACGACGGGCCGCTCGAGGACTGGCCCACGTTCTTCACCGAAGACTGCCACTACCGCGTGACGACAGCCGACAACTACGCCCGCGGCCTGCCCGCCGGCCTGATCTGGGCCGACACCCGCGGCATGCTGACCGACCGCGTGTCGGCGCTGAAGGAAGCCAACATCTACGAGCCGCACGTGTACCGCCACATGCTCGGCCAGCCCGCGATCCTCACCGAGTCCGGTGGTGACGTCGAGAGCGAGACGCCGTTTTTCGTGCTGCGCGTGACCGGCGGCGGGCCGACCGACCTGTTCGCCAGCGGTCGTTATGTCGACCGCTACCGCGTCGAGGGCGATCAGGCTCTGCTGCGCGAACGCGTGGTCGTGTGCGACAGCAAGGAGATCGACACGCTCCTGGCGCTGCCGCTGTGAGCCGGGTGCTGCTGGCCATCGGCGACCCCAACGGCATCGGGCCCGAGATCGCGGTCGCGGCCGCCACGCAGGCCGAGGACCCGCCGGTGCTGGTGGGCGACCATCATGTTCTCGCGGATCTGGCCGCCGCGAAGGGTTTCCGGCTGCGTGAGCACGCGCCCGGCGCCCCGGCGGAGGACGGTCTGCTCGACCTCGTGGACGTCGGGCACCTGCCGCCGGACGAGTTCCGCCCGGGCGTGCTCAGCGCCGAGGCGGGCGCGGCGACGATCCGGTACGTCAGCACCGCCGTCACGCTCGCCCTCAGCGGCGGCTACCGCGGCGTGGTCGCCTGCCCGCATTCGGAGACGGCCGTACACGCCGCGGGCATTCCGTTCCGCGGCTACCCGCCGGTGATCGCGCGGCTCACCGGCGTGCCCGAGGACCGCGTGTTCCTGCTGCTGTCGGGCGGTGGCCTGAACATCGTGCACGCGACCCTGCACGAAGGCCTCGCCAACGCACTCGCCCGGCTCACCCCGGAGCTCGTCACCGCTGCCGGGAAAGCGCTGTGGGAAGCCCTGCGGACGTTCGGCGTCGCCGTCCCGCGCATCGGTGTCTTCGGCATCAACCCGCACGCGGGCGAAGGCGGCCTGTTCGGCACCGACGACGAGGGCGTCACCGCGCCGGCCGTGGCTTCCCTTGTCGCGCAAGGCATCGACGCCGTCGGCCCGACCGGCGCCGACGTCGCGCTCACCACCCCGGGCCACGACGGGTTCGTCGCGCTGTACCACGACCAGGGCCACATTCCGGTCAAGCTGCTCGCCGGCCGCACCTCGACCGCGTTGACCGTGGGCGCCGGCGTGCCGTTCTGCAGCGTCGGCCACGGCACGGCGTTCGACATCGCCGGGCGCGGTGTCGCGGACCCGACGGCCGTGGTGCGCGCGCTGGGCCTGTTCGGACGAACGAAGGAGACCACCGCATGATCACCGTGGCGGACACGGACGTCGAGATCCCGTGCGACGACGGGCAAACCGTGCTCGAAGCCGCCGAGAACGCGGGCTGGGCGATCCCGTACTCGTGCCGCAAGGGGGTCTGTACGTCGTGCACCGGCTCGCTCGTCGCGGGTTCGGTGGTGGTGCGCGGCCGCGGTGAGCTGACGGGGCCGGCCGACGGCGTGCTGCTCTGCCGCGCCGAACCACAAGGCCCGGTCGTGGTCCGGCCGCGCCGCATCGAACGCAGCGAGCCGCCGCGGCGCAAGAAGCTCACCACGGTGGTGCACCGCATCCGCCATCCCGCGCCCCGCGTCACCGTGCTCGACCTGCGGTTCCCGATCGGGCGGCGCGCGCCGTTCCGCGCCGGGCAGTTCCTGGAAGTGCAGCTGCCGGACGACGAACCGCGCCCGTACTCGCTCGCGAACCCGCCGCACCACAACGACGCGGTGCAGCTGCACGTCCGCACCGAACCGGGCGGACGCTTCTCCGAGCACACGGTGGGGGCACTGAGGCCCGGCGACACGCTCGACGTCGAAACGCCGTTCGGCGAGTTCGTGCTCGACGACGGCGCCGGACCCATTCTGCTGCTCGCCACGGGCACCGGCTTCGCGCCGATCCAGTCGATCGTGCTCGACCTCATCGCCCGCCGCAGCACCCGGCCCGTCCACCTCTACTGGGGCGCGCGCACGGAGGCGGACCTCTACCTGGCCGAGCTCCCGGAGCGCTGGGCAGCCCGGCACAGCTGGTTCGACTACACGCCGGTGCTTTCCCGCCCGGGCAAGAGCTGGTCCGGCGCCACCGGCCACGTCCAGCACACCGCGCTCGCCGACCACCCGGAGCTGACCGGCCACCGCACGTACGCGTGCGGCAGCGAAGCGATGACCACCGACGCCCACGACCTGCTCACCGGCCGCGGCGGGCTGCCGGCCGAGAGCTTCCTGGCCGACTCGTTCGTGCCCGCCGCCGAGCCCCGCATTCCCGCCTGACCGCTTTCCGTACTGCGTTTCCGTACTGCGTTTCCGTCAGACCCCACCACGATTCAAAGGAGAATCCCATGGACTTCGTGCTCGTCCACGGCGCCTGGTACGCCGGCTGGAGCTGGCGGGAAGTGGCCGACGCGCTGCGTGAGCAGGGCCACGAGGTGCACGTCGTGGAGCAGCTGCCCAGCGGGGGACCGGACCCGGCGGCGTTCGGCGACGTGTCTACGGACGTCGCCCACGTGCGTGAACTCATCGACGGCCTCGGCCGTGACGTCGTGCTGGTCGGGCATTCCTACGGCGGCATCGTCGTCGGCGAGCTCTCCGACCACCCGCGCGTGCGTCACAGCGTCTTCCTGTCCGCGTTCCGCCCGCGCCGCGGTGAGAACCTGCTCGACATCCGCTCTCCGCACCCGGAGGAGTGGATCGTCCCCCGCGAAGACGGCACGCTGCACGTCACCGACGACCACGAGTTGGCCCGCAAGGTGCTCGCCCCCGACCTCGACGAAGCCGCGTTCGCCGGCGTCCACGGGCAGCGCCGCGCGCACGCGGCCGTCACCTTCACCCAGCCGGCCACCGAACCCGAGCGCACGCACCCGGTCACCTACGTTGTGTGCGAGCGCGACGAGGCGATATTCCCCGTGGACCAGGAGAAGATGGCCGCGGGCGCCGACCACGTCGTGCGCCTCGACGCCCCGCACCTGGCCCCGCTGACGCACCCGCGTGAAGTGGCCGACCTGCTGGCCGGCACCCGGTGACGGCGGGCGTCCGCCTGACCGGGTTCGTCGACGGCAAGCGCGTCAGCCCGTTCCAGTACGGCACGGTGGTGCTGTGCGGGCTCGTGATGTTCTTCGACGGCTTCGACACGCAGGCCATCAACTACCTCGCTCCGCACATCGCCAAAGATTGGGGGCTGAAGGTCGCGGTGCTCGGCCCGATCTTCTCCTCGGCCCTGGTCGGCCTGATGATCGGCTACCTCGTGCTTTCGCCGCTGTCCGACCGCTTCGGCCACCGGCGGCTCGTGATCGCGGGCACGGCGTTGTTCGCGCTGACGAGCCTCGTGTCCGTCTGGGTCGGCGGCGTGGCCGAGCTCGTGGTGCTGCGGCTCATCACGGGCATCGGTCTCGGCGCGGCGGCGCCCAGCGCGGTCGCGCTCACCGCCGAGTACACCCCGAAACGCCTGCGGGCGAGCTTCGTCCTGGCGATCTACTGTGGATTCTCGCTCGGGTTCGTCGTGGCCGGGGTGGTGTCGGGCTGGCTCGTGCCGACGGCCGGCTGGCGTTCGGTGTTCCTCGTGGGTGCGCTGGCGCCCCTGGTGATCATCCCGCTGATGCTGAAGTTCCTGCCGGAGTCGCTCGTGTTCCTGGTGGGCCGCGGCGCGAACTCCGAACGCGCGTACCGGCTGTGCCGCCGCATCGACCCGGCGTTGCCCGCGGAGACACAGCCGGTGAGCGTCGACGTGGCCGAAGCCGGTGGCCGCGTGAAGCTGAAGGCGCTGCTGGCCAACGGCGGGGTGCTGAGCACAGTGCTGCTGTGGGTGGTCTTCGCCGTCAACCTCGGCGAGTTCTATGCGCTGCAGAGCTGGCTGCCGACGATGCTCACGAACCTCGGTTTCGCGAACGGCACGGTGGTCACGGCCACGAGCCTCACGACCGTCGGCGGCATCGTCGTCGCGCTCGTCGTGGGGCCGGCGATGGACCGCCTGGGCGCGTTCGGTTCGCTGGGTGCGTTGTTCGTGGTGGGCGCGGTGTTCCTCGCGGTGACCGGGCCGGCGTTCCACGCGCCGGTGTGGATCCTCCTGGCGGCGATGTTCCTCGTCGGCTGCGGGGTCAGCGGTGGCCAGAAGGCGCTGATCGCGCTGGCCGCCGTGGTCTACCCGGTCAACATCCGCTCGACGGGCGTCGGCTGGGCGCTGGGCATCGGCCGCCTCGGCGGGATCCTCGGCCCGCTCGTCGTCGGCGCCGCGGTGGCCGCCTCCTGGTCCCCGGCGGCGATCTTCCTGGCGTTGTCCGGGCCGATGCTGGGGTGCGCGGTGCTGATCCTCTACCTGGGACGGCGGGCTCGGCGGACGGCCGAGGTCGCCGAGCTGGAACCGGCTCCCGCGGTGTGACAGGAAGGGCTCCCTGCCGTCGACACCGCCGGCCGGGGAGCCCTTCTCCGTCAGATCACGCCGCGGCCACCTCCAGTTCCGAGACCTGCCCGGCCGGCCAGCCGGTGTTGCCGGTGATCGTCACGCGCACGAAGCGCTGCGTCGTCGTGCCGAAACTCGCCGACGCGGTGTTGCCGGACGACGGGCTGAAGTTCCAGCCGCGCGAGGCGACCAGCGTCGTCCACGAGCCGCCGTCGGTGCTGCCCTGCACGGTGAGCGTCTGGGTGCGGGCGCCCCAGTCGCCCGAGGGCGGCAGCTTCAGCGTCACCTTGTTGATCGCCGCCGGGTCACCGAGGTCGACGGTCAGCGTCTGCGGGAACGCGTTGTTCGTGCTCTCCCAGTAGGAGCTCGCGTTGCCGTCCACGGCATCGCCCGGCGGGAAGCCGCCCTGCGAGCCGCTCGCCGTGATTGCCTTGCCGCGCGCGATGTTCGCGCCCGACTGCGGCGGCTGAGGCGGGCCGGAGTTCGGCGCGGGCCAGCCGGCGCAGTCGTTCCAGGTGCCGGTCCAGCCGCTGTTGCCCGAACCGGTGAAGGTCATCTTCGGGATCGAGCTCGGGTAGGGGCAGTTGTACGTGCCGACCACGCCGACACCCGACGCCGTCAGGTTGCTGATCGACACCGTGCCCTGCGTCTGCGACTGCGCGACGAACGTGCCCGCGCCGCGCACGGTCACGCCGTCGATCGTGATGCCGCTGACCTGCTTGCCCGCGCCGTTGCCGTCGATGAACTGGATGGCCTCGTAGGGGCTGTCGATGGCAGTGAAGCCGTTGACGCGGATGGTCACGCCGGAAATGGCCTGGTCACGGGCGTCGAACCACAGCGCGCCGACGCCGAACTGCCAGTTGGGGTCGAGTGCCCCGGCCCGCAGCGCGGTGTTGTTCGTCAGCGTGACCGTGCCCGAGAGCGGCACCGAGTTGAACCGGTTGGCCACGAGGTAGCCGCCGCCGAGGGCGTTGGTGTCCTGGATGAGGTTGCCGCTGACGGTGTTGTTCGAGCCGCCGTAGAGGGCGATGCCGTTGGCCAGGTTCGGCTGCACCACGGTGTTGTTCGCGATGGTGATGCCGGCGTCGGCCTGGCCGTTGGACCACAGCGCGAGCGCGTCGTCACCGTTGTTGCGCAGGTAGTTGTTGCGGATGGCGGAGTTGGTCACGGCGCCGTCGAAGTTCACGCCGTCGGCCTGCGTGTCGAGGATGCGGTTGTTCTCGATCGTGAGGTTCGAGGACGCGCCGTTCATCAGCCACAGGCCGCACTTGGTGTCCTGGATCCACAGCCCCGAGACGACCGAGCCGTTGCCGAGCACGCCGTGGAACGCGTTGTCCGGGCTGGAGTCGTTGCGCTCGGAGACCGAGCCGAACACGGCGAAGTCGTAGAGCTTGATGTTCCCGGAAGCGCTGCCGTTGTTGAAGATGTTGTTGCCGTGCAGCACGGTGTACCACTGCCCGGCGCCGCGCACGGTGGTCTGGTCGATCTGCAGCGCCGACCCGATCTCGAACCGGCCGCTCGGCACCCACACTTCCTTGCCCTGCTGCCGGGCGGCTTGCAAGGCGTTGCGGAAAGCTTGCGTGTCGTCGCCGGCGTCGTTGGCCGTGGCGCCGTAGTCGGTGACCGACAGCGAGCCGGCCGGTTGCGCGCCGGCGCCCCCGACCTGCTCGAAGTCGGCGAGGTCGATCGTGGCCTGCCCGACGTCGCCGGAGTCCAGCTGCACCTTGACCTTCGCGCCCGCGGCGGCGTTCTGGCCGAACAGCAGACGGGCGTCGTCGAAGAAGTGGTGGGTCTTCGCGCCCGGGATGCCGGGGGTGTCGGTGTAGGTGTATTGCGACGTCACGGAAAGCCCGCTGCCGAGCTTGGTCCCGTTGACGTACACCGACATCCGGCCGGAGCTGCCGTCGGGCAGGTTGTAGTGGACGTTGACCGAGTTGGCCGCGGCCGGCAGCGTGAACTCCACGTACTGGCCCTGCCCGAGCCGCACGGCCTGGCGGCCGGACGCCTCGGAGGCCACCGTGGCCTGCGTGTAGTCGGGGCCGACGGCGGATCCGTTGGTGGCACTGCATTCGGCCTCGACGGTCCGGAACGGAACGCTCGCACCGCCGGACGCCGTGGCCGGGCAGGTCGCCGCCGCGGCGGGCGTGCCCGAGCCGACCGCGAACACGGTCAGCCCGGAGGACACCAGCGCCGCGGCCAGCAAGGCCGCCCTGGGTCGTGCTGAGGTGGGGGACATCTTTGTCCTTTCTGGGGATTTTCCGGAGAGGATCAGGACGCGTAGGCCTCGAGCTCGGAGAGCTGCCCGGCGGGCCAGCCGGTGTTGCCGGCGAAGCTCAGCCGCAGGTAGCGCGTGCTCGTGGGGCTCAGTGAGACGGTGGCGGTGTTGCCGCTCGCCGGGTCGAAGCGGTAGCCGGCTTCGGACTTGAGCGTGCTGAACGACGAGCCGTTGGTGGAGCCCTGAACGGTGAGCGTCTGGGTGCGGGCGCCCCAGTCGTTGGAAGGCGGCAGCTTCAGCACGAGCCGGCTGACATTCAGGGCGCTGCCGAGGTCGACGGTCAGCGTCTGCGGGAACGCGTTGTTGCTGCTTTCCCAGTAGCTGCTCGCATTGCCGTCCGCGGCGTTGGCCGGCGGGAAGCCGCCCTGGGAGCCGCTGGCCGTGGTTGCCTTGTGCAGCGCCAGGTTTCCGGTCGGCGGCTGCGTGGGCGTCGTCGGTGTCGTCGGTGTGGTCGGCGTCGTCGGGGGAGTCGTGCCGCCGTTGTCGCCGTTGTAGACCGGCGTCGGCCACGAACCGCAGAACGTCGTGGTCCAGCCCGAGTTGCCGCCCTGGTCGGCCAGGCCCGTCAGCGCGTCCGGGCCCATGCAGTTGTAGACGCCCGCGCGGCCGACGTTCGTCGCGACGACGTTCTTGACCGTACCGCTCGGTTTGGACTGCAGCTGCCACGCGAACGTGCCTGCGCCGGTGATCCGCAGGCCGTCGAAGTGCACGTCGGTGGTGGCGCCGTCGATGAACTGCACGCCCTCGTAGTTGTTGTCCAGCAGGTCGTTGTCCACCACGTCGATGCGGCCGGTGATGGCCGAGTCGCGACCGTCGAACCACAGCGCGCCGACGCCGAACTGCCAGTTGGAGTCGAGCACGCCGGTGCGGATCGCGGTGTTGCGCGTGACGGTGGTGGTCCCCGAGAGCGGCACGGCGCTGAACCGGTTGGCCACGTGGATGCCGCCGCCCTGGTCCTGGTTGTCGGCCACCACGTTGTCGGACACGGTGTTGTCGTGGCCGCCGTAGATCGCGATGTTGTTCGCGAGGATCGGCAGCAGCACCGTGTTGAACGAGAACGTGTTGTGGTGGTCGGCGTCGTGCTCGGCCCACATGGCGAGGCCGTCGTCGCCGGTGTTGCGCAGGAAGTTGTTCGTCACCAGCGTGTTGCTGATGCCTTGGTGCAGGTTGAGGCCGTCGGCCGTCTGGTCGAGGATCCGGTTGCCGCGCACGGTGAGCCCGTCGAACGGCCCGTCGAGCCAGAGCCCGACCTTCGTGTGCTGCAGCCACAGGTTCTGCACGACCGAACCGCCGCCGAGCGCGCCGCCGATGGCGTTGGACTGGTCGCAGTCGACCCGGGCCTGGACGTCGCCGATGATCGCGAAGTCATAGAGCCCGACGTTCGTGCTGCTCCCGGGCACCGCCGCGTTGCCGGGGTACGTCGGGGTGGAGCAGCTGGCCGGCTCGCCCTTGCCGAAGATGCCCGCGCGGGCGCCGTGCAGCTCGGAGTACCACGGTCCGGCGCCCCGGATCGTCACCTGGTCGACGGTGATGTGGTGGTTGAGCGTGAACGAGCCCGCCGGGATCCAGACCTGCTTGCCCTGGCTCTTCGCGGCGGCCGCGGCGGCGTCGAACGCACCCGCGTCGTCGCTCGTGTCGCCGGCGGTGGCGCCGTAGTCGGTGACACTCACGGCGTTGGCCGGTTTGGTCGCGGGCGCGGCGACCTGCTCGAAGTCGGCGAGGTCGACCGTCGCGGGGGTGACGTCGCCGGCGTCGATCTGCAGCTTGATCTTGGTGCCGGCAGGGTAGCTGGTGCCGAAGAGCGTGCGCACCTCGTCGTAGAAGTGGTGCGCCTTGCCCTGGCCGGGGTCGTTGCTGAAGGGGTAGCCGCCGTAGTACCAGCCGTAGCGGGAGGTCAGGTTCAGGTCGCGGTTGTGGGTGCCG
Organism: Amycolatopsis sp. NPDC050768; assembly: GCF_040654155.1. NCBI lineage: Bacteria > Bacillati > Actinomycetota > Actinomycetes > Pseudonocardiales > Pseudonocardiaceae > Amycolatopsis > Amycolatopsis sp. NPDC050768. The sequence continues at coordinate 8,629 of NZ_JBFAHL010000016.1, read as the reverse complement.
TTGACGTAGACCGAGATCGTGCCGTTGATCCCGGTGCCCTGGGCACTGTCGGGGAGGCTGTAGCGGAAGTCGAGCGAGTTCGACGGGGCGCTGAGGGTGAACTCGACGTACTTGCCCTGGCCGGTCAAGGTGACGGCCTTGCGGCCGGAAGCCTCGCCGGCAAGGGTGCCGGCGGTGCGGTCGGGGCCGATCACGGTGCCGTTGGTGGCGGCGTTCTCGGCTTCCTGCTCGATGAACGGGACGGTCGCGCCGCGGCCGGCGACGGCGGCGTTCGGAGTGGCTGTCGCCGGGCTGCCGGGAGCCGCGATCACGGTCAGGGCGGTGAGGCCGGCGGCCGCGAGCACGGCGCTGCCGAGCGCGGCGATCTTTCTCGAGGTGGGTCGTCGTTTTTCGGGCGCGCTGAAGACACCTAGGGGAGACACGGAGCAGCACTCGCCTTTCGTCGGGGTCGGGTGCACTGGTGGGGACAGTGTGTGAGCTGGATCATACGAATTACCGACAGGAAATCGCAATAGTCGGACGGACTTACGCAAATTTTCGACATCCGACGTCATGGCTCGTTCGGCTCACGGATTTCCCGCCACCTGGCGGAGGTGGCGCGAGGCCCGGCCGGGCCAGGATGATCAGGCGAGAGCCACGACGTCCTGGGAGGTACCGAGATGACCGCGACCCGTCCGAAGGTGGGGCCGCCGCTGCCGTTCGACCCCGAGCTCGAGGTGGTGCTGGAGCAGATGCGGGCCGAGCGGCCGGCGCTCGACTCGGCCGCCGCGATCCCGGCCCTGCGCGAGGAGCGCGCCACGCGTGAGCTCTCGCTCGCCGACGTTGCGGCCGACGGCACTGTCACCCTGTCCGAAGTGGACGCCGACGGCGTGCCGCTCGTCATCGGCCGCCCGACCCACGCGACCGCCGACGCTCCGGTGCTCTACTGGATGCACGGCGGCGGCATGATCCTCGGCGGGCACCGCGGCCGTGATCTGCTGGTGCTCAAGGAGTACGCGGTTTCGCTCGGCCTCGCGTTCGTCTCGGTCGATTACCGCGTCGCCCCGGAACACCCGCATCCCGCGCCGGTCGAAGACTGCTACACGGGTCTGAAGTGGACAGTCGAGCACGCCGGTTCGCTGGGCATCGACGCCGCTCGCGTGGTCGTCGGCGGCGCCAGCGCGGGCGGCGGCTTGGCGGCCGCCGTGGCCCTGCTCTCGCGCGACCGCGGCGGCCCGGCGCTGCTCGGCCAGCTCCTGCTCTACCCGATGCTCGACGACCGCAACGACACCCCGTCGTCGTTCCAGATGGCAGGCCTCGGCGTCTGGGACCGCACCGCCAACGACATCGGCTGGACCGCGCTGCTCGGCTCCGCCCGCGGCGGCCCCGACGTCTCGCCCTACGCCGCCCCGGCCCGCGCCGCGGATCTGTCGGGCCTCCCGCCGGCCTTCCTGGACGTCGGCACCGCCGAAACCTTCCGCGACGAGGTCGTCACCTACGCCACGCGCCTGTGGCAAGCCGGCGTCCAGGCCGAGCTGCACGTCTGGCCCGGCGCCTACCACGGCTTCGACGGCTCGGCCCCGGACGCGGCGCTTTCGGTGCAGGCTCGCGCGGCGCGGGCACCGTGGCTGCGGCGGATCCTCGGCTGAGGCCTACTTCGGGAGGTCCTTCATCCAGGCGGTCACGGTGATCTCCCCGGTCGTCCCGAGGTCGGTCTCGAGCGGCACGGTCTGCTCGGCCTCACCCGGCGCCGCGACCACGCCCACCGCGGCGCCGGTCGTCGTGTCACCCGAGGTCACCGTGGCCGACCACGACACCACGCTCAGCAGCTTTTCGTGCGGTGCCAACGTGAACGGCTTCGGCCCGGGGTCCGGCGAGAAGTACGAGACCCCGTGGTGCACCTGGACATCCAGCGCCTTCCCGGTTCCGTCGAGGATCCGCACGGTGGGATAGCCATTCAGCGTGTGCGCTTCGGCGTCGTTGTTGGTCAGCGTCAGCACCGACGCCCGATGCCCGAGCCCGGCCTCGACGATCCCCGCGGAGACCACCAACGCCGGCGGCGGCACGACTCGCGACGAGCTCACCGGCGCCTGGGTGACCGGCGCCGACGGCTCCCCTGAACCGCACCCGACGGCCGCGAGGGCCACGACAACGACCGGCAACGCCTTGAAGATCCCCATGGCGAGGAAACCTAGCTCTCGACCACCCGGGACTGTGCCCGGCCCCGGGAATCGCCGGACAGACCCCGCCCTCCCGAGGGGGGCGTCCCACGTCCAGTCTATCGGCGACCACCGACAATTCCCGGCTCGCAGGCCCTCTCGAGGCCAGTTGTCCACACCCGATCGAGTGGAGACAGTGCGCATGAATGCGCCCCGGACCGAACTCGGCCCGGGGCGCAGCACCACCGAAACTCAGGAAGTCAACAACGGCAACAACGGCTTCCGCACCGCCGTCGCCACCCCGTCCGACGCCTCCGCGGCGGCAATGCGCTCAGCCGACGGCACTCCGTACCCCGTCGTCCGCTGACGCAACGGCCGGCCCAGCGGCTCGACCATCGCGCGCATGTCGCTGATCGTCTTGTACGAGCCGTTCGACGCGCCTGCCATGCGGGAGATCGTCTCTTCCATCAGCGTGCCGCCGATGTCGTTGACGCCGCCCTGCAGCACCGCCCGGCTGCCTTCCTCGCCGAGCTTCACCCAGGAGCTCTGGATGTTGTCGATCGTGCCGTGCAGGAGCAGCCGTGCCAGTGCGTGGACCGCGCGGTTCTCCCGCAAGGAAGTGCCGGGGCGAGCCAGGCCGGCGAGGTAGATCGGCGCGCTCTGGTGGATGAAGGGCAGCAGCACGAACTCGGTGAACCCGCGCCGGCCGTTGCGTTCCATGCCCTCGCGCTGCAACCGCGCCAGGAGCTTCAGGTGCGCGACCCAGTGGCTGGGGTTGTCGACGTGGCCGTACATCATCGTCGACGTCGTCGGGAGGCCCACGGAGTGCGCGGTGGTCACGACTTCGATCCACGCCGACGTCGGCAGCTTGCCCTTGGTGAGCACCCACCGCACGTCGTCGTCGAGGATTTCGGCGGCGGTGCCCGGCAGGGAGTCCACACCGGACTCCTTGGCCCGGATCAGCCAGTCGCGCAGGGACAGGTTGGTGCGCGACGCGCCGTTCACGACCTCCATCGGGCTGTAGGAGTGGAGGTGGATGTCGGGCCGGCGGCGCTTGACCTCGGCGGCGAGGTCGAAGTACGCGGTGCCGGGCAGATCCGGGTGGATGCCGCCCTGCATGCAGATCTCGGTCGCGCCCGCGGCCCACGCCTCGTCCACGCGGTCGCCGACCTGCTCCAGCGAGAGCGTGTACGCGTCGGCGTCGGTGCGCCGCTGGGCGAACGCGCAGAAGCGGCAGCCGGTGTAGCAGACGTTGGTGAAGTTGATGTTGCGGGTGACCACGAACGTGATGTCGTCGCCCACCGTCTCGCGCCGCAGGTCGTCGGCGATCCGCGCGAGGGCGTCGAGTTCGGGTCCGTCCGCGTGCAGCAGGGCCAGCGCGGCGTCGTCCGACAGGCCGGCCGGGTCCTTTTCCGCGCTGCGCAAGGCTTCCAGGATGTCCGTGTCGAACTTCTGCGGCCCCGTCTTGATCTTGCGGCCGATTTCCTTCCAGTCACCGTAGACGGAGTCGAAGTCGCCTCGACGGTCGTCGGTGCGGCCGGTGGTGTCGATCTCGGTGTGCAGGTCGGTGCGGCCCGACTGCTGCCAGCCGCCGTCCGGCTCCTGCCACGGGATCCCGACGGGCATCGCGTCCTCGCGCGCCAGCCCCGTCGCGGGGTCGACGAGCGCGGCCACGTGCCGCGTCACGCGCGGGTCGAGCCACGGCTCGCCGATGTTCACGAACTCGGGGTAGATGGTCAGCCGCTCGCGCAGCGTGAAGCCGGCCTTCTCCGTCTGCCGGGCCAGCTGGTCGATCTGCGGCCAGGCACGCTCGGGGTTCACGTGGTCCGGGGTCAGCGGCGAGACGCCACCCCAGTCGTCGATGCCGGCGCGGATCATCAGGTCGTACTGGTTGCCGATGAGGTTCGGCGGCGCCTGGATGCGCATCTTCGGCCCGAGCACGAGCCGCGCCACGGCGATGTTCGCCGCGAGCTCCTCGAGATCGGCGTCGGGCGTCGCACGCATCTTCGTGTCCGGCTTCGCGCGGAAGTTCTGGATGATGACTTCCTGGATGCCGCCGTACTCGCGAGCGGTCTTGCGGATGGCGAACATCGCGTCCGCCCGCTCCTCGTGCGTCTCGCCGATGCCGATCAGGACGCCGGTCGTGAACGGCACAGAGCTGCGCCCTGCGTCCTCCAGCACGCGCAGCCGGACGGCGGGATCCTTGTCCGGCGAGCCGTAGTGCGGGCCGCCCTTCTCGCTCCACAGCCGCGTCGCCGTGGTCTCGAGCATCATGCCCATCGACGGCGCCACCGGCTTGAGCCGCTGGAAGTCCTGCCAGCTCAGCACGCCGGGGTTCAGGTGCGGCAGCAGGCCGGTTTCCTCCAGCACGCGGATGGCCATCGCGCGGACGTAGGAGAGCGTGTCGTCGTAGCCGTGGGCGTCGAGCCAGTCGCGCGCCGCCGTCCAGCGGTCCTCGGGCCGGTCGCCGAGTGTGAACAGGGCTTCCTTACAGCCCATCTCGGCGCCCTTGCGGGCGATCTCGAGGACCTCGTCGGGCGAGAGGAACGGCGACTCGAGCCGGCCCGGCACGGTCACGAAGGTGCAGTAGCCGCAACGGTCGCGGCACAGCCGCGTCAGCGGGATGAAAACCTTGCGGCTGTAGGTGATGACGCCCGCGCGCCCGGCGGCTTCGAGGCCGGCGTCGCGGATTCGGGAGGCGTGCTCGGACAGCGTCTTGAGGTCGTCGCCGCGCGCGTGCAGCAGCACGGTGGCCTCGGCGAGGTCGAGCGTCTTCCCGTCCCTGGCCCGCGCGAGCGCGCGGCGCATCGCCGACGGGGTGGGGGCGGTCAACTCGGGTTCGGGTGCCATTCCCGTCACGCTAGGACCAGCTCGCAGAGGTGGGCCAGTGCGTTGTCCGCCACGTGCTCACCCGTTCGGAAGAGACGATCATCCGCGCTGGTCAGAGGCGTGGAAAGGTTGTCGATCACCCGCGGAACGTGTATTACCTAAAGTGTGGCATCGGTGATCGGGAAGCGCATCGGCGGCCGGACGTACTACTACCTGGCCGAATCCGCGCGGGTCGACGGCGCGCCGCGGGTGGTGACGCAGCGGTACCTCGGCACGGCCGAAGACATCGCCGGCGCGCTGCCCGGCGGCGCGGAACCGGGCGGCGCGCGGCACCGCACGTTCGGTGATGTGGCCGCCGTGTGGGGCACGATCCAGCGCCTCGATCTCGTCCGTCGGGTCGACGCCGTGGCGGGCCCGCAGCGCGCGAAGACCACGCTCGGGTTCCACGTCGCGCTCGCCGTGCTGCACCGCGCGACCGGCGCCGGTGTGAGCTTCGAACAGTGGTGGGCCGGCTGCGCGGCGCAGGATCTCGTGCGCCCGCGTCCGCCGAAGGCCGCCGTCACCACGGCGGCCCACTGGCGGGCGTTGCAGCGCCTGACGCCGGAGCGCATCACCGGCGTCGAAACGGCGGTCGCCGAAGCCGTGCTCGACCTGCTCGGCGACGACGGCACCTCCGCGCTCGCGGTGGACGTCCCGCAGTTCGCGGCCTTCACCGCCGCCGACTGCACGGTGCCCTCGGCCTGCCAGGATGCGCTGGCCGGACTCGGCCTCGTGGTCACGCGCGACGGCGCGATCCCGCTCGCGTCGCGGGTGTACCGCAGGGACAGCGGCGCGGCGCCGACGTTCGGCGCGTTGGCGGGGGAGCTGGGCGAGCGCTACCCGGCCACGGACGTCACGCTCGTCTTCCACGCCGGGCAGGCCGCGCAGCTCGACCTCGGCGCGCGGCGCGGGTTCGTCGGCTCGCTCCTGCCGGCCGACCACCCGGACCTGCTCACGCAGCCCGCTTCGGCCCGCCGGCGCGTGGACCCGGAACGCTTCGCCGGGCTGACCGCGATCGACACCCGCGCGACCGTCGACGGCGTGCGGCGCCGGGTCATCCTCACGCACTCGGCCACGCTGTACGCCGCGCAGTACCGCGCGTTCACCGACGAGCTGAGCACCGCGATCCGCGAGCTCGACGGCCTGGCCGCGGCCCTGGAAGCCGGCACCCACCGCGGCGACCGCACGCAGGTCCACGCCGAGATCTCGCGGGTCACGCGCGGCCGCCGCGTCGGCCGGGTCCTGGAAGCGACGCTCACCGGTACCCGGCCGGGGGAGATCCGGCTGACGCGCCGGGTCGACGAGGCGGCCGTCGCGCGGCTGGTGGACGAGTACTTCGGCAAGCAGATCCTCGTGACCGACCGCGACTGGCCGGTGGCCGAGATCGTCACCGCTTACCGCGCGCGGACCTACCTGGAGTCGACGTTCCGCTGGCTCACCGGCCCCGCCGCGGTCGGCCCGACGCCGCGGTGGGAGTGGACCCCGCACCGCGTCGCCGTGCACGCGCTGGTCTCGGTGCTCGCCGCCACCGTCACGCACCTCATGCGGCGCGAGGCCGACCGCGACGGGATGAACCTGTCCGTGGGCGAGCTGCTCGATCAGCTATGCGGGATCGGCGAGACGGTGCTGCGCTACCCGTCCACCGGCGGGCGGCCGCGCAGCCGCCGCATCCTCACCGACCGCGACCCGGCCCAGCAGGCGCTGTTCGACCTGTTCGGGCTGGAGCGATTCGCGCCCTAGATTTTCGAGGCTCAGCTCTCGCGGTGGATGGTCAGGGCCGAGAAGCTCTGCACCACCGGCATGATCTCGATGACGTTCACGTTCACGTGCGGCGGCTGCGCGGAGGCCCAGAACACGGACTCGGCGATGTCGTCGGCCGTGAGCGGGGTGGTGCCGGCGTAGACGCCTGCCGCCTTGTCGTCGTCGCCGAAGCGGACGTTGGAGAACTCCGTGCCGCCGACCATGCCGGGCTCGATGTTGGTCACGCGCACACCGGTGCCGCGCAGGTCGCTGCGCAGGTTGAGGCTGAACTGGTGCACGAACGCCTTGGTCGCGCCGTAGACGTTGCCGCCGGGGTAGGGGTAGGTGCCGGCGATGGAGCCGATGTTGATCACGTGGCCGCTGCCACGCTCGACCATGCCGGGCAGCACCGCGCGGGTGAGGTGCACGAGACCGGTCACGTTGGTCTCGATCATCTGGTCCCAGTCCTCGAGCTTGGCCTCCTGCGCCGGCTCGAGGCCCTTGGCCAGGCCCGCGTTGTTCACGAGCACGTCGATCCGGCCCCAGTCGCCGGGCAGCGCGCCGACGGCCGCGACGATCGCGTCGCTGTCGCGCACGTCGAGCACCACGGGCAGCACGGACTCGCCGAGCTCCGAGGTCAGCGCGGCGAGCCGGTCGGCGCTGCGGGCCGTGGCGACGACCCGCGAGCCCTCGGCCACGAACCGGCGCGTGATCGCGGCACCGAACCCGGCACTCGCGCCGGTCACGAATACGGTCTTCATGGGGTGGGTCACCGTTCTTCCGCCTGGTGGTCCGGCCGGGGCCGGAGTGCGTTCAGGAACCGGCCGAACACGTCGTTGAACCCGGCCGCGGACTCCAGGTTAGGCAGGTGGCCCGCGCCTTCCAGCACCGCCAGTGCGGAACCGGCCACGAGTCCGTGCATGAGCTGGGCGTCGGACACGGGGGTGAACTCGTCTTCGCTGCCGACTGTCACCAGAGTGGGGACGTCGACCTGTTCGAGGGTCACCCGGTAGTCGGGGCGCAGCGCACGGGCCCGAAGCGCCGCGGCGGCGCCGGCGGGTGGCGTGGTGCGCATCATCGTGAGGACGTGCTGGGTGACCTCGGGGTTCTTCGCGCGAGTTTGCGGGGAGACCATCTTCGGGAGGAGCTCGTCGGCGTAGTCGCTCATCCCTTGTCGCTCGATCCTGGTGGCGGCGGCTCGTCTGTTCTGGCGACCCTCGGGGGTCTCGGCGGTGGGGAAGGTGTCGGCCAGGAGGAGCGCCTGGACGCGCTCGGGGTGGTCGGCGACGGTCTGCATGGCGATCTGGCCGCCCATGGAGAGGCCGCCGAGGACGAACGTGGCGAGGCCGAGGTGGTCGGCCAGCGCGATGAGGTCGCGGGTGAAGTCGCGGAGGCCGGTCACTGCGGGGCCGGTGCTCTCGCCGTAGCCGCGGAGGTCGGGAACGACGACGCGGAAGCCCCGTTCGGCGAAGTGCTCGGTCTGGGGCTGCCACATGGAGCGGTTGAAGGGGTGGCCGTGGACGAGGAGCAGCGCCGGGTCGCCGGTGCCTCGGTCGTCGTAGGTGAGGACGGTGCCGTGGCCGGTGTGGAGGGTGGGCATGGGGCTGACGGTAGGCAGAGCTTTGGATCGGTGCAATACGCCGCAATGTGGTCGGAGCAATGTTTTCCGCCGGCCGACGAGGCGGCTGGACGAGGTGTTCGGGGCCGCGGCGGGCCGTTTCCGGAGATAACACGGGGTTTGACCTGGGAAGATCGAGTTAAGGGACCCCCCTGTTTTGGGGGGTTTTCGGCCATGTAAAGTTCTCCAAGTCGCCAGGGAAACCGGGCGGCCACCGGGACACGAACCAAGCTCTCGCCTCAGGCGATTGAGTGGGTGGCCCAAA
>NZ_JBFAHL010000015.1:0-231876 GCF_040654155.1 Amycolatopsis sp. NPDC050768 | reverse complement strand
GTTCCGATCGGGCCGCACTCCGCACGACCTGTGGATCCGCCGCGGCTAACTCTTGCGGAGTGTCCCGAGGCCGTTCATCAGCAGGTCGAAGGCATGCCTCGGCGGAGCCGAGGCCAAAGTCACCGCGCGCGGCGGGCGAGGCGCTCCGGGTCGAGGATGAGGACGCTCTTGCCTTCCAGCCGCAGCCAGCCGCGGTGGGCGAAGTCGGCGAGGGCCTTGTTGACGGTCTCGCGGGAGGCGCCGACGTACTGGGCGATCTCCTCCTGCGTGAGGTCGTGGGTCACGCGCAGCAGGCCGGCCTCCTGGCTGCCGAAGCGCTGCGCGAGCTGCAGGAGCGCGCGGGCCACGCGGCCGGGCACGTCGGTGAAGATCAGCTCGGCGACCATGTTGTTGGTCCGGCGCAGCCTGCGGGCCACGACGCGCAGCAGCTGCTCCGCGATCTCCGGCCGCGTCGAGATCCACTGGCGCAGGGCCGGGCGGTCCATGGTGACGGCGCGGACCTCGGTGACCGTGGTCGCACTCGACGTGCGCGGGCCCGGGTCGAAGATGGACAGCTCGCCGAACATGTCCGACGGGCCGAAGATGCCCAACAGGTTCTCGCGGCCGTCCGGCGACTTGCGGCCGATCTTCACCTTGCCGGACTGGATGATGTACAGCTTGTCGCCCGGCTCACCCTCGCTGAAGATGACATGGCCGCGGGGAAACTCCACGGATTCCAAGGTCTGGGCCAGAGCCTCAGCGGCTGCAGGCTCAACACCCTGGAAAATGCCCGCACGGGCCAGGGTTTCGTCCACCTCGGGTGCCTCCTCGTCGAGAAACGATCACTTCCTTCGCAGGTCGAAGGCCGTGTCGCCGATCACTTTCGCGTCAGTCTAGGGCGTGTCGGCGAGATCGCCCGTCGGCTCGCCGCGCGGGGCGCGGCAGCCGGAGACGATCTCGCACGAACAGGGAGCCTAACTCCGCACGCGTCGCGCGCGAAGCCTGGCTGCCCGTCCGCCCAGCCTGCGGAGCCGAAACAGCTCCAGAGCACGGCCGATCCCGTGGCCGTAGAGGGCCCTGACCTCGTTGGGTTGAGCCTGCTCCAGGAACTCCTCGACCTCGTTCTCCTGCACCGCGACGTGCTTGAGGCGGCTTTCCACCCGCTCCATGAAGAGAGCGAAGAACATGATCACCAGTGGGACCAGAATCACGAACCACGCGGTCATGACACACATCCACTACGGAAAGTAAGCATCGACTCCAGATCCTCGCTCCTCGCGGCACACGGTGCGCCGAGGTGGTGCTCTGGCGTGTCGGCCGTCCACCGGCGGGTGCTCCCGCCCGGCTCGTCCGACGCGCCCGTAGGCTATCGGGGTGCCACCTGCCGTCACGAACGCCCCCCGCGAGGGCGCCGGTGAAAGCCGGCTTGCCTTGGTGAGACGCGCCCGGCGTATGAAGCGTTGCCTCGACGAGGTGTATCCCGACGCGAAAGCCGAGCTGGACTTCACGAATCCGCTGGAACTGCTGGTCGCGGTGGTGCTTTCCGCGCAGACCACCGACGTGCGGGTGAACCTGGTCACGCCCGCGTTGTTCAAGCGCTATCCCACGGCGGCCGCCTACGCGGGCGCCGATCGCACCGAGCTCGAGGAGTTCCTGAGGCCCACCGGGTTTTTCAGGGCCAAGGCCAACTCGGTGATGGGGCTGGGCGCGGCGCTCGTGGAGCGCTTCGACGGCGAGGTGCCCAAGAAGCTCGACGACCTCGTGACGCTGCCCGGGGTGGGGCGCAAAACGGCCAACGTCGTGCTCGGCAACGCGTTCGACGTGCCGGGAATCACGGTCGACACCCACTTCGGCCGCCTCGTGCGCCGCTGGGGCTGGACGGCCGAGGAAGACCCGGTGAAGGTCGAGCACGCCGTGGGGGAGCTGATCCCGCGCAAGGAGTGGACGATGCTGTCCCACCGGGTGATCTTCCACGGCCGGCGCGTGTGCCACTCGCGCAAGCCCGCGTGCGGCGCGTGCCCGCTGAAGAAGGACTGCCCGTCCTACGGACTGGGACCCACGGAGTTCGAGGTCGCCGCGAAGCTCGTCAAGGGCGAGGAGCGTGAGCACATCCTCGAGCTGGCGGCGCGCGGGTGACCACGGTCACCAAATGGGCACTCGGCGTCGCGGTCCTGGTGGTCGCGGTGCTGGTCGCCGTGCTCACGACGCGTGGCGGCTCGAAGGACGCGCCCGCGGCGACCGGTGACCTCGCCGGCGTACGCGCGAAGGCCGCGCTGCAGGCCTGCCCGCCGCCGTCGCCCGGACCCGCTGTCGGCGAGCTGTCCGGTATCCAGGCCGACTGCCTCGGCGACGGCTCGCGCGTCGACGTCGGCAAGGTGCTCGCCGGCGGCCCGACGCTGGTGAACGTGTGGGCCTCGTGGTGCGTGGCGTGCCGCACCGAGCTGCCCGTGCTGCAGACCTACGCCGCGGAGCCCGGCGCCGTGCGGGTCATCGGCGTGCAGATCGCCAGCCCGGCCGCCGACGGACTCGGCTTGCTGCAAGACATCGGCGTCCACCTGCCCTCGCTGTACGACGGCGACGGCCAGACCGGTCCGATCCGCACCGCGCTGAAAGTGCCCTCGAACCTGCCCGCGTCCTACCTCGTCACCCCCGACGGTCAAGTGCGCTTCATCTCCAGCCCCCGCACGTTCGACAGCACCGACCAGGTGCGCGCAGCTGTGAAGGACTTCTCATGACCGGTCCCCTCGTCGACCCCGAAGCCGTGCCCGAATGGCTGCGGCCGCTGGTGAAGGTGTCCGCTGAGGTCGAGAGCCGCACCTTCACCCGCTTCACCGTCGACGAGTCGCTCACGCGCTCGGCCGCCGTGCTGATCCTCTTCGGCGAACGCGCCGACGGTCCCGACGTGCTGTTGCAGCGCCGCGCCGACACGCTCGGCTCGCACGCGGGCCAGGTCGCGTTTCCGGGCGGCGGCGCGGAGGACGGCGACGGCGGACCCGTCGGCACCGCCCTGCGCGAGGCCGAGGAGGAGACGGGCGTGGACCCGGGGGGCATCCTGCCGATTGCGATCCTGCCGGAGCTGCCCGTGCCGGTGTCGCGCTTCGCCGTGACGCCTGTGCTCGCCTATTGGCACACGCCTTCGCCCGTGCACGCCGTCGACCTCGGCGAGACGGCCGCTGTCGCGCGCGTGGCGCTCTCAGACCTCGCCGATCCGGCGAACCGGTTCATGGTCCAGAAGCGTGGTGCGTCGTGGAAGGGCCCGGGCTTCGACGTCGACGGCCTGTTCATCTGGGGCTTCACCGCCGGCCTGCTGTCGGTGCTGCTTTCGCTCGGCGGCTGGGAGCGCGACTGGGACACCGGCGACGTGCGCGACCTTGACGTAGCGTTGGCCGAACACCGGGCCCGCAACGTGGCGCGGGGAGAGGCGATCGGGGAGTGACGGCGTGAACTGGGTCGATGTCCTCGTGCTGGTGCTGGCGGTGCTGGCGGCTGTTTCGGGGGCGTTCCAGGGCGTGATCGTCGCGCTGCCCGCGCTGATCGGGGTCGCCATCGGGGCGGTGCTCGGCGTGAAGCTGGCGCCGTTCGTGATCGAACTGTTCGACAACCCCGTGGCGAAGGTGGCCTTCGCGCTCGCCGTGGTGGTGTTCCTCGTGGTGCTCGGCGAAACGCTCGGGGTGTGGATCGGGCGCAAGCTGCGCCAGAAGATCAACCCCGACAAGCTGTCCGGAGTGGACAAGACGCTGGGTGCGATCGTCCAGGCCGCGGCGGTTTTCGTGGTGGCGTGGCTGGTCGCGAACCCGCTCACCACCGTGTCGGCCATCCCTGGGCTCGCCAAGTCGATCAACTCGTCGGTCGTGCTGGGCGAGGTCAACAACCTGATGCCGGCCGAGGCCCAGGGCCTGCCGAGCGACCTGCGCAAGCTGCTCGACGCGTCGGGTTTCCCGTCGGCGCTCTCGCCGTTCGAAAAGGCGCCGGCCGCCGACGCCGCGCCGCCGGACACGTCGATGAACATCAGCGCGGTCGCGCGCCGGGTGCACCCGAGCGTGGTGAAGATCCGCGGCAACGCGCCGTCGTGCTCGAAATCGCTGGAGGGCAGCGGTTTCGTGATCGCGCCGCAGCGCGTGATGACCAACGCGCACGTGGTCGCGGGCACGAACGAGGTCGGAATCGAGTCCACGCGCGGCGACTACCGGGCGCGCGTCGTGTACTTCAACCCCGAGGTCGACATCGCCGTGCTGGCCGTGCCGGGCCTGTCCGCGCCCGCGTTGCCGTTCGCGCAGGAAACCGCGCGCGCCGGCGACAACGCCATCGTGCTCGGCTACCCGCTCGACGGCCCGTACACGTCCACCGCCGCCCGCGTGCGCGGCCGCATCAACCTGCGCGGCCCCGACATCTACGACGCCAACACCGTGCAGCGCGACGTGTTCACCATTCGCGCGGGCATCCGCAGCGGCAACTCCGGCGGCCCCATGATCACCCCCGACGGCGACGTGATCGGCGTCGTCTTCGGCGCGGCGGTGGAAGATCCGGACACGGGCTTCACCCTGACCGCGGAACAGGTGCGCGCGGAGGTCGCGGCGGCGCCGTCGCAGACGACGAACGTGAGCACGGGCGCCTGCGCGAGCTGAGTCAGCTCACGAAGTCCACAACGGATTTCGTCACGCGGTCCGGCTCCTCCAGGTGCGGGAAGTGGCCGACGCCGGGCCAGACGCGGGGCTCGCCGTGCGGCCCGGCCCAATGCACGGACGCGCGTGCGGTCTCCGGGACGATGCACGTGTCCACGGCGCCGTGCAGTTGCAGCACGGGCGCGGCGACGCGTTTGCCCACGGCGTCGGTGAAGCGGCGGCCCTCGCCGCGGAACTGCGCGCGGAAGGCCCAGCGGTAGTACTCCAGCGCGGAGTGTGCGACGCCCGGGATCAGCATCGCCTGGCGGAACCGGTCGACCGTGTCGGTGAAGTCCGAAGAGGACCGCCAGACCGGGCCGGACCAGCTGTGGAACAACGACTCCACGTTGGCGGCGTCGTCGCGCACCAGCCACTTCTCCGGCGCCATCGGCACCTGGAACCGGAACAGGTGCCCGGCCGCGCGTCCCTGGCGGCGGGGCGAACGCAGCACGGCGGACTTCAGCGCGAGCGGGTGCGCGGCGCCGACGGCCGTCACCGAAGACACGAGGCGGGGGTGCAGCGAGGCGACCGTCCAGGCGAGCATGCCGCCCCAAGCGTGGCCGACGAGGTGCGCGCGGCGGGCGCCGAGGGCCTTGATCAGGCCGCCGACGTCGCCAGCCAGCGTCCACGCGTCGTAGCCGCGCGGGGGCTTGTCGGAGTCGCCGTAGCCACGCAGGTCCACGGCGACGGCGCGGAAACCGGCGTCCGCGAGGCCACGCAGCTGGTGGTGCCAGGTCCACCAGAACTCGCCGAAGCCGTGCAGCAGCAGTACCAGTGGTCCGTCGCCGAGCTCGGCGACGTGCAGGCGGATGCCGTTGGCCGAGACGTCGCGGTGCGTCCACGGACCGTCGATCCGGACGATCGACGGGTCGGGCGTGCGCTGCACTGCGGGCTCCGCTTCAGCCGATACTGTGCCGATGGTTACCAATCCGACCACAGTCACGGCCGAATGGCTTCGTCGCAACGGTTACGTGACGGGTGGGGTCGGCCTACTTTTGGCCGGATCAGTAACGCAGCCTGGGATGCGGTGCCGGGTCAGGAACGCGTCGCGGGCAGGTCGTCTTCGGTGGCGCGACGCGGCTTGAGGGCCGCGGCCGTCTCCTTGACGCTGTCGATCGTGCGCTCGGGCGCCTTCAGCTTCTTCACCTTGCGCCAGCCGAGGAAGGCCGTGACGGCGGTGGTGAGCAGCATCAGGACGAACACGGTGAGGAACGCCGGCCAGCGGATGCCCCACCAGTCCGACAGGATCTCGGCGATGAACAGGAACAGGAAGTACGAGCTGTAGAGCCCCACGGCGAGGGCGATGAGGAAGTAGACGGCTCCCTTGAGCCCCTTCTTCATCTCGCCGACCAGCTCCGACTTCGCCAGCTCGACCTCGGCCCTGACCAGCGTCGACAGGTGCTGGGTGGCGTCGCCGACGAGTTTGCCGATGGACTGTTCCGCCGCCGCGGCCTCCTCGTCGCTCGACAGGGGCAGGTAGGGCACGGCCCCCACGCCGTCGGGGCCGGTGCGTTCGTGTTTGGGGCTGGTCACCGGGTCATCGTGCCACGTACCCGTTCCCCAAGCGCGGCGGACCGTCGGGAGTGTCGGGGATCAGTCCGCTCTCGCGTGCGCCCGGTTGCGTCGCAGCAGCAGCGCGGCCGCCGTCAGCGACGCGACGGCCGACGCGATCAGCACCGCCGCCTTGGCCAGTTCGGTCTCCGGTTCGTCGAGCGCGAGGTCTGCGATCAGCAGGCTCACCGTGAAGCCGACGCCGCCTAGAGCAGCCAGCGCCGAGAGATCACGCCAGCCCATGCCGGTGGGTTTTTCCGCGACGCCCAGCTTCACCGCCAGCACGCTCGCGCCGAGGATGCCGACGAACTTGCCCACGACCAGTCCCAACAGGACAGCCAGCGGCAACGCGGTGGTGAAGACCTGGCCCAACGCGTGCCCGCTCACCGAGATCCCCGCGGCGAACAGCGCGAACACGGGCACCGCGACAGCCGCCGACCACGGCTGGAGCCGGTGTTCCAGCCGCACCGCCGGCGCCTCGTCCTCGCCTTCGTCGGGTTTCACGCGCGTGAGCAGCCCGAGCGCGACGCCGGCGATGGTCGCGTGGATGCCCGTCGAGTGCACCGCCACCCAGGTGACCACCGCGAGCGGCACGTACAACCAGGCCGTGCGCACGCGTTTGTGCTGCAGGAACCAGTAGAGCGCCAGCGCCACCACGGCGACGGCAGCGGCCACGAGGTCGAAGCCCGTGGTGAAGACGATCGCGATCACGAGGATCGCGCCGAGGTCGTCGACCACCGCCAGCGAAAGCAGGAAGACCCGCGCGCTGCTCGGCAGGTTCGATGCCGTCAGCGCGAGCACGCCGAGCGCGAACGCGATGTCCGTGGCCACGGGGATCGCCCACGCGCGGTCGATTCCCGGCGTCCCCCAGCCGACCGCCAGTGCGATGAGCGCCGGCACGACCATCCCGCCGACGGCCGCGATCACCGGCAGCACTGCCTGCTTGAAGCGCGAGAGCTCACCCACCACGAGCTCGCGCTTGAGCTCCAGCCCGGCGACGAAGAAGAACAAGGCGAGCAGCCCGTCCTTCGCCCAGTCGCCGATCGACAGGTTCAGGTGCAGGAACTCGGGGCCGACGTGGAAGTCGCGCACGGCCCGGTAGACGTCATCGGCCGGTGAGTTGGCCAAGATCAGCGCTACGGCAGTGGCGGCGAGCAGGATGATCCCGCCGGTGGTCTCAGTGCGCAGGTAGCGGGCGAACTCGGCGGCGGCGCGGGCCGGGCGGGAAGCGGTCATGGGCGGAGTCCTCCAGGTGCGGCAATCGTCACAAACATCGCCGACCAGGCTTCCCGGCGCACCTTTTGCCGCCATTTTAGCGCCCGTCCGAGCCGGCCCGGGAGTTCGATGACGCTCACCACACCCGGTCCGGTTTTCTGTTCACCCATTCGCCTTCTAGCATGCGAATCGGAAACGACAACGTTGTCTAGGACAAGGACGAGACAGTTGTGAGTACCTCTACCGAGGCCCAGCACGACACGAGGTTCTTCGGGCACCCACGAGGGCTGGCGAACCTCTTCGGCGTCGAGATGTGGGAGCGGTTCTCCTACTACGGGATGCTCGGCATCCTCGCCATCTACCTGTACTACAAGGCCGACCAGGGTGGGCTCGGCATCGACCAAGGCGACGCGCTCGGCGTCGTCGGCGCGTACGGCGGCACGGTCTACCTCGCCACCGTGATCGGCGCGTGGGTGGCCGACCGCCTGCTCGGTTCCGAGCGCACGCTGTTCTACAGCGCCGTGCTGGTGATGATCGGCCACATCGCGCTGGCGCTGCTGCCGGGCCTGACCGGCATCGGCGTGGGCCTCGCGTGCGTCGCGATCGGTTCGGGCGGCCTCAAGGCCAACGCGACCGCCGTGGTCGGCACCCTCTACGCCGAGGGCGACGAGCGCCGCGACGCCGGCTTCACGATCTTTTACATGGGCATCAACCTGGGTGGCTTCATCGGCCCGCTGCTCACCGGGCTCGCGCAGTCGGAGGTCGGCTTCCACCTGGGCTTCGGGCTCGCCGCGATCGGCATGGCGCTCGGCCTGACCCAGTACACGCTCGGCCGCAAGAACCTGGGCGAGAAGGCGTCGGAGATCCCGAACCCCCTGCAGCCTTCGCAGCGCTGGACGGCGATCGGTGTCGCCGTGGTGATCGTGGTCGCGGTCGTCGCGCTGATCATGTCCGGCGTGGTCGGGCCGTCGAACCTGGCCGACGTGGTCGTCTACGTGGTCGTCGCGATCTCGGTGGTGTACTTCGTGGTCATCCTGACCAGCCGCAAGATCACGTCCGACGAGCGCAGCCGCGTGTTCTCGTTCATCCCGATGTACATCGCGAGCGCCGCGTTCTTCTCGCTGTACCAGCAGCAGTCCACGGTCGTCTCGGTCTACAGCGACCAGCGCCTCGACCGGAACCTGTTCGGCTGGGACATGCCGGTGTCGTGGGTCAACTCGATCAACCCGGTGTTCATCATCATCTTCGCGCCGATCGTCGCCGCGATCTGGACGAAGCTGGGGCCGAAGCAGCCGTCGACGCCGATGAAGTTCGTGCTGGGCACGGTGCTGATGGGTCTCGCGTTCCTGCTGTTCCTGCCGATGACCGGCACCGGCGTGAACGGCAGCCCGCTGATCGCGCTCGCCGGGATCCTCCTGGTGTTCACGATCGCGGAGCTGATGCTGTCGCCGGTCGGGCTGTCGCTGTCGACGAAGCTCGCGCCCAAGGCGTTCCGGACGCAGATGGTGGCGCTGAACTTCCTGTCGGTCTCGCTGGGCACCGCTATGTCGGGCAAGCTCGCGGAGTCCTACGACGTGCACGACGAGACGCCGTACTTCAGCATCATCGGCGTGGTCGCGATCGTGATCGGCCTGGTCCTGCTCGCGCTGATCCCGTTCATCCGGCGGCTGATGAGGGGCGTGCACTAGCTGCTAGCCGATCGTGGTGCCGAACAGCACTCCCACGAAGTAGGTGACGAGCATGGTGAGGGCGCCGACGCCCACGTTGCGCGCGATCGCGCGCCCCACCTGCGCGTTGCCCAGGCGCGCGCTCACGAAGCCGGTGAGCGTGAGGCCCACGACCACGGCCAGCGCGCACGCCCACACGCGCTCCGGCACCGCCGTCCAGGCGATGGACAGCAGCGGCAGCAGCGCGCCGACGGAGAACGCGATCAGCGAAGCCCAGGCCGCCTGCCACGGGTTGGTGAGGTTGTCCGGGTCGATGCCCAGTTCGGCCTCGGCGTGGGCGTGGAACGCGTCCTTGCGGGTCAGCTCGCGCGCGACGTCCGCGGCGAGTTCCCGGGACAGGCCCTTGCCCTCGTAGATCTCGGCGAGCTCGCGTTCCTCGGCCTCGGGCATCGCTTTCAGCTCTTGCTTCTCGAGCTGCAGCAACGCGCGTTCGGTGTCGCGCTGCGTGCTCACGCTCACGTATTCCCCACCGGCCATCGAAAACGCACCGGCCACCAGTCCGGCAATTCCGGCGGTGAGGATCGCGGTGCGGCTCGTGGTCGCCCCTGCGACGCCTACCACGATGCCCGCGACGGACACGATCCCGTCGTTGGCCCCGAGAACACCGGCGCGCAGCCAGTTCAGCTTGCCGCCAAGGTCGTCGTGGGGCTCGTGCGAGTGGGAATCAGTCGCGTCCACCGTTTCGGTCACGGGAATAGTGAAACACGAAATTCGGGCGAGCGCCTCTGTCCAGTGAATTACATCAAGGAAGGGTTTCCTTATTTAATTGTGCCTATCCTTTGAATGTCTGCCGATCGGCGCCGGCCTGCTGCGCGAGGTACGGCGCCACCGGGTACAGCGCCGGCGTCACCGAAGGCGCGGGCACGCCGAGCTCCGCCAGCTCCTTCACGTGCGCCGCCACGTCGTCCTGGCTGCGGCCGGTGTACCCGGCGTTGAGCAGGGTGTGGACGGGCGTGGTGATTTCGGAACCGTCTCGAAGGGTGAAGTGCACCGGGAACCTCCGGGAGTCTTGCGATGGCCGTTGTATACATGGAGTATATGTTGCTGGTGGCGGGAGTGCCCGAGGTGCCCGGAAGGCGGCGGAATGAGCGAATGGCTCGAAGTGTCCACTGTGGAAGGGCGACAGCTGACCGGCGGCGCCGCCTTCGTCCGCGAGAGAGAACGCGCCGCGCACGGGCTCGTGTACGAGATCCGCTACCCGGTCGGCGTCGGGTCGCCTGTGCACAGTCACGACCACGACAGCGTCATCTACGTGCTCGAAGGTCGGCTGTCCGGTGTGGTCGGGGGCGTGCCGGGAGAGTTCGGCGCCGGCGACACCGTGGTCCACCCGCGCGGAGTCGACCACCAAGTTCACGCCATTGTGGACAGTCGCTGGCTCGAGTTCAAAGCGCCGCTGCCGAAAAACTCGCCCCTGGCATGAAAAAGGCCCGGCAAAGAATGCCGGGCCTTTTCGCGGAACAAGAACTCAGGCGTCGAGCTCCGCCAGGGCCGCCTTGGCGGCTTCCAGCTCGGCCTCGAGCTGCGCGACCTTCGCGGCCTGCGCCTCGCGGGCCTGGTTGATGACCTCGTCGATCGGGCCCGACAGGTCCGCGTGCAGCTCCTTCGCCGCGCGCGAGACGGCGGCGGCCGGGATCTCCAGGCCCTTCGCGACCCACTTGCTGCCGTTCTTGAGCTCGGCCTGCCACTCGCCGTCGGCCGTGCCGGTGACGGTGAGGATGAGCTCCACCGTGCGGGTCTTCTTCGCGGTGGACGCGGCGGCCTTCGGCCGGCCGCGCTTCGGCTTCGGCGCCTCTTCAGCGGCCGGGGCGGCCTCGTCTGAATCGGAAGACGACGCAGGTGAGGCAGTGGTCTCAGTGGGCTCGGTGACCTCCGGGGCGTCGGCGGCCTGCGCCGAGGCAGCGGCTGCCTCGGTCGTCGCCGCTTCGGCCGCGGTGTCCTCGTCGTGCGTCAAGGCTTCCACGGTCATTCGTGTCGTCTCCTTGCCCGGATCTGGGGTGGGTACAGCGGCACATCTTAGAACATGCGTTCGATGTCCGCCATTCGGGGTAGTCAGCAGGAAAGGGGCCCTCCCGGCGGGAGAGCCCCTTCCTCGCGGACAGAACCTACCTCGCGGTGCCTACTCCTCCTTGCCCGACTGCAGGCCGGAGGAGATCAGGTCCATCACCGACGAGTCCGCGAGCGTCGTGACGTCGCCGATCGCCCGGTTCTCCGCGACGTCGCGCAGCAGGCGGCGCATGATCTTGCCCGAGCGCGTCTTCGGCAGCTCCGGCACGACCATGATCTGGCGCGGCTTCGCGATCGGGCCGATCTCCTTCGCGACGTGGTTGCGCAGCTCCTGCACGGCCTCGTCACCACCATCGACGGCGTTGCCGC
Organism: Amycolatopsis sp. NPDC050768; assembly: GCF_040654155.1. Taxonomy (NCBI): domain Bacteria; kingdom Bacillati; phylum Actinomycetota; class Actinomycetes; order Pseudonocardiales; family Pseudonocardiaceae; genus Amycolatopsis; species Amycolatopsis sp. NPDC050768. Next base: position 220,370 of record NZ_JBFAHL010000015.1, on the reverse strand, counting down.
GCAGGATCACGAACGCCACGATGCCCTGCCCGGTCGTCGGGTCGGTCGCGCCGACCACGGCCGCCTCGGCCACCGTCGGGTGCGAGACCAGCGCCGACTCGACCTCGGTGGTCGAGATGCGGTGGCCCGACACGTTCATCACGTCGTCGACGCGGCCGAGCAGCCAGATGTCACCGTCGGCGTCGTACTTGGCGCCGTCGCCGGCGAAGTAGAAGCCCTGGGCGGCGAAGCGCGACCAGTACGTCTCGCGGAAGCGCTCCTCGTCGCCCCACACGCCGCGCAGCATGCCCGGCCACGGCTTGTCGAGCACCAGGTACCCGCCGCCGCCCTTGCCGACCTCGTTGCCCTGGTCGTCCACGACCTTCGCCGAGATGCCCGGCAGCGCGCGCTGGGCCGAACCCGGCTTGGTGGACGTGACGCCCGGCAGCGGCGAGATCATGATCCCGCCGGTCTCGGTCTGCCACCACGTGTCGACGATCGGCGCCTTGTTCGCGCCGATGGTCTCGCGGTACCAGATCCACGCCTCGGGGTTGATCGGCTCGCCGACGCTGCCGAGCACGCGCAGCGACGTGAGGTCGTACTTCGCCGGGATCTCCGCGCCCCACTTCATGAACGTGCGGATCAGCGTCGGCGCGGTGTAGTAGATGGAGACCTTGTACTTCTGCACGATCTCCCAGTGCCGGCCCTCGTGCGGGGTGTTCGGCGTGCCTTCGTACACGACCTGCGTGACGCGGTTGGCCAGCGGCCCGTAGACGATGTAGCTGTGGCCGGTGATCCAGCCGATGTCGGCCGTGCACCAGTACACGTCCTCGCCCGGCTTGTGGTCGAACACGTTGTGGTGCGTGTACGCGGCCTGCGTGAGGTAGCCGCCGGAGGTGTGCAGGATGCCCTTCGGGCGCCCGGTGGTGCCGGAGGTGTAGAGGATGAACAGCGGGTGCTCGCTGTCGAACGCCTCGGGCGTGTGCTCGGCCGACTGCCCGTCGACGAGCTCGTGCCACCACAGGTCGCGCCCGTCGGTCCACGGCACCTCGCCCGCGAGGTCGCTGCCGGTGCGGCGGACCACGATGACCTTCTCCACGGTCTCGGCGCCCTCGAGCGCCTCGTCCACATTGGCCTTCATCGCGGCGGCCTTGCCGCGGCGGTACTGGCCGTCGGAGGTGATCACGATCTTCGCCGACGCGTCGTCCACGCGGGCGCGCAGCGCGGTCGGGGAGAAGCCGCCGAACACCACGTTGTGCAGCGCGCCGAGGCGGGCGCACGCGAGCATCGCGAAGATCGCCTCGGGGATCATCTGCAGCTGGATCGCCACGACGTCGCCGGCGGTCACGCCGAGCGAGGTCAGCGCGTTGGCGGCTTTGGAGACCTCGTCCTTCAGCTGCGCGTAGGTGATGTCACGGGTGTCGCCGGGCTCGCCGACCCAGTGGATGGCGACCTGGTCGCCGTGGCCGGACTCGACGTGCCGGTCGACGCAGTTGTAGGCGACGTTGAGCTTGCCGCCGACGAACCACTTCGCGAAGGGCGCATTGGTCCAGTCCAGTACCCGGGTCCACTTCGTGTCCCAGCTCAGGCGCTCGGCCTGCTCGGCCCAGAACTGCTCCCGGTCCGCGTCCGCCTTCTCGTAGGTATCGGCCTTGGCGTTGGCCTGAGCGGCGAACTCGTCGCTCGGTGGGAAGGTGCGGCTCTCGGTGAGCAGGTTGTCCAGCGCTGGGGACTGCTCGGTCATGGTGCAAGGCCTCCTGTAGTGCGAACCCGCGGCTCACGGCACGCTAGCGACGTTAGTCCGCTCACGACAAGGATGCAGCCGTGTGGGCGAGCCCTCAGGCGAGGCGGGCCAGCAGCCGGGCGCGTGCGCCGGGCCATTCAGCTTCCGTCATCGAGTACACCACCGTGTCGCGCGAAGTGCCGTCCGGACGGATCCGGTGGGCCCGCAGCACGCCCTCGCGCAGCGCGCCGAGCCGCTCGATGGCGCGTTGCGAGCGCAGGTTGCGGCTGTCGGTCTCCCATGCCACCCGCTGGGCGCCGAGCACCTCGAAAGCGTTGCGCAGCAACAGGAACTTGGCCTCGGTGTTGAGCCCGGTGCGCTGCCAGCGCGGGCTGATCCAGGTGTGCCCGATCGAGAGGATCCGGTGCTTCGCCGCGACCTGGTAGTACGACGTGGTGCCGGCGACGAGGCCGGTGGCGACGTCGATCTGCGCCCATGCGCGGCGGTCGGGATCGGCTGTGGCGGCTTCGACGAACCGCTCGGCGTCGGCCGAGGTCTCGAACTGCCGGATGCTCAACCAGGCCCAGATCGCGGGATCCTGGCCGACCTCGAACAGGCCCTTCGCGTGGTCCGCGCCGAGGGGCTCGAGGCGCACGTGGGTGCCGGACAGGGTCGGGTGATCGTTCCAGTCGCTCACGAAACCCAAGCTACGGCGTCAAGTGGTCGTGCCCGATAGCCATTTCTCGATCATTTCTCCAGACCACTTTCCGGTTGCTTATGCTCGCGGGAACGACCTAGGAGAGGCATGGGCATGGCTGAAGACGGCGCGGCGCGGGAAGAGCTCACCTGGGAGTTGTTCGGCACCGCCAGCAGGGAGCTCGCCGAGCAGGTCGCCGCCGACGGCTTCGAGCCCGACCTCATCCTCTCCATCGCCCGCGGCGGGCTCTTCGTCGCCGGCGCGCTGGGCTACGCGCTGGACGTGAAGAACCTGCACGTGATGAACGTGGAGTTCTACACCGGCGTCGACCAGCGCCTCGATCTGCCGGTGATGCTGCCGCCGGTGCCGAACGTCGTGGACCTGAGCAACAAGAGGGTGCTCGTCGCCGACGACGTGGCCGACACCGGCGCCACGCTCAAGCTCGTGCGCGACTTCTGCGCCGACCACGTGGCCGACGTGCGCTGTGCCGTGATCTACGAGAAGCCGCATTCGACGGTCACCAGCGAGTACGTGTGGCGCCGCACCGATCGCTGGATCAACTTCCCGTGGTCGGTCCTGCCGCCGGTCGTCAAGCGCGCCGGGCAGGTGCTCGACGCATGAGCGACCCGCTCAAGCCGCTGCTGGAGCTCGCCGGCGTCGCCGCCGCGGCCAAGGCGGCGCAGGACGCGGTGTTCGCCGTGCACCGCCTGCCCGCCAACCTGCGCGGAGGCGCGGAGACGGCCGCCGAGGCGTCGGTGCGCGCCGCGCGAGCGTCGGCCGGCATCGACGGCGCGAACCCCGAACTGCCCGCCGACGGCGCGGTCGCCGACCCCCTGCTCGCCGGCGCCCTGCGCGTGGCCGAGTCGCTGGAACCACTCCTGCCCACCTGGCGGCGCGCGCCGTTGCAGGCGCTGGCCCGCCTGCACGTCCTGGCCGCGGCCGACGTCGTCGAAGATCCCGACACACTCGGCCGGCCCCTTGCCGGAGGCGAGCGCCTGGAGCTGCTGGCCCAGCTCGTCACGGGCGCGACGTCCGTGCCCGGGCCGGTGCTCACGGCCGTGGTGCACGGCGAGCTGCTGGCCCTGCGCCCGTTCGGCTCGGCCGACGGCGTGGTCGCCCGCGCGGCGGCGCGCCTGTCGATGATCGCGACGGGCCTGGACCCGAAGGCGCTGACCGTGCCGGAGGTGGCGTTCTTCCGGCGCGTGCCGAAGTACGTCGAGCTCGCTTCCGGCTTCGCCGCCGGGACGACGGACGGGGTGCGGGAGTGGCTGCTGTTCTGCTGTGAGGCGTTCGAGGCGGGTGCGCGGGAGGCTCGCAGCATTTCGTCCGCCGCCGGTTAGGGCTGTGGTCCGGGCACACTGGATCTTGCCAGGCTGTGGTGGCCGGACACATGGTCGGCGAGGTGGGCGAGACCTAACCTCGTAGCCCATGACCAGTGGGGTACGTCACAGCTCACAGGGCGACCTTGATGGCCGCGTCGCCCTCGTGACCGGCGGTGCGAGCGGAATCGGGCTCGCCTGCGTTCGCGCGTTGGCCGCGGCCGGGGCGAAGGTGCACATCGTCGACCTCGACGCGCGCGGTGCCGAAGCGGCCGCGGCCGAGATCGGCGGCTGGGCGCACGTCGGTGACCTCACCGACCCCGCGGTGATCGACGCGTTGCCCGCCGAGCTGGACGTGCTCGTGAACAACGCCGGGTTCCAGCACGTGGCCGCGCTGCCCGAGTTCCCGCCCGAGCAGTTCGCGCGGATCCAGGCGCTGATGGTGACGGCGCCGTTCCTGCTGATCCGCCGGTCGCTGCCGGCGATGTACGCGCGCGGCTGGGGGCGGATCGTCAACGTCTCCAGCGTGCACGGCCTGCGCGCCAGCCCGTTCAAAGCCGCGTACGTCACGGCGAAACACGCCCTCGAGGGACTGTCCAAAGTGGCCGCTCTCGAGGGCGCGGAGCACGGCGTGACGTCCAACTGCGTCAATCCCGGCTACGTCCGTACGCCGCTCGTCACCGGCCAGATCGACGCGCAGGCCGCCGAGCACGGCCTCGATGCCGACGAGGTAGTGGAGCAGGTGCTGCTGCGGCGCGCGGCGATCAAACGGCTCATCGAACCGGCGGACGTCGCCGACCTCGTGGTGTGGCTGTGCGGCGAGCACGCCGGGCACGTCACGGGCGCGTCGCTGCCCCTGGACGGCGGCTGGTCGGCCGCCTGAACCCCCGTCCCCACAACGAAGTGGAGTGTGCAGTGACAACACCAACCCGGGCCGGCCTGCTGCGCGTGGTCGGCGCGAGCCTGATCGGCACCACCGTGGAGTGGTACGACTTCTTCCTCTACACCTCGGCCGCCGCGCTCGTGTTCAACAAGCTGTTCTTCCCGAACGCCGACCCGCTCACCGGCACGCTGCTCGCACTGCTGACCTACGCGGTCGGCTTCCTCGCTCGACCCGTCGGCGGGCTCGTGTTCGGCCACTTCGGCGACCGCATCGGGCGTAAGCGCCTGCTCGTGGTGAGCCTGGTGATGATGGGCGGCTCGACGTTCCTCATGGGCGTGCTGCCCACGTACGGCGCGGTCGGCGTCCTCGCCCCGATCCTGTTGACGCTGCTGCGGCTCGTGCAGGGCTTCGCGCTCGGCGGCGAGTGGGGTGGCGCGGTGCTGCTCGTGTCCGAGCACGGCGACGACCGCCGGCGCGGTTTCTGGGCGTCGTGGCCGCAGACCGGCGTGCCGGCCGGGAACCTGCTGGCCACGGCGGTGCTGGCGATCCTCGCCTCCGTGCAGTCCGACGCGACGTTCAACGCGTGGGGCTGGCGCATCCCGTTCCTGCTGTCGGGCGTGCTTGTGGCGATCGGGCTGTGGGTGCGGCTGGCCGTCGCGGAGTCGCCGGTGTTCCTCGCCGCGAAGGCCGCGGCCGGGGAGGAGGAAGCCACGCCGATCGTCGACGTGTTCCGCGGGCACCTGCGCGGGCTGGTCGTGACGTTCGGCGCGCGGCTTGCGGAGAACGTGTCGTACTACGTGATCACGGCGTTCATCCTCGTCTACGTCACCACCGGGCTCGGCCTGCCGAAGGCGACCGGGCTCACCGCCGTGCTGGTCGCCTCGGCCGTGCACTTCGTGACGATTCCCTTGTGGGGCTTGCTCTCCGACAAGATCGGCCGCAAGCCGGTGTACTTGTTCGGCGTGGTCGGGATGGCCGCGTGGGCGTTCGGCTTCTTCTGGCTGCTGGACCTGCGCACGACGGGCGCGGTGATCGGTGCGGCGACCATCGGGCTCGTGGTGCACGGCGCGATGTACGGACCGCAGGCGGCGTTCTTCGCCGAGCAGTTCCCCACCCGCGTGCGCTACACGGGCCTTTCGGTGGGCGGGCAGCTGTCGTCGATCGCGGCGGGCGCGATCGCACCGCTCGTCGCCGTGGCGCTGTTCCAGGCGTACCACTCGACGCTGCCGGTTTCGGTCTACGTCGCCGCGATGTGCGTGCTGTCGGTGCTGGCCCTGCTCGGCGCGCGGGAGACGCGCGGTGAATCGCTGGAGGAGGCTCCCGCCGAACGGCGCTCAGTGACAGCATGACCTGTGTGGATCCCTACCGCCGGTTGCTCGAGCTGCTCGCCGCCGGGGCGAGCAGCGAGCAGCTGGCGCACGCCGCGCGCGAGTCCGGCGCCGACGCGACCGAGCTCGCGCTGCGCGTGCGCGAGACGCTCACCGAGCACCAGCGGCGGGAAGCCGAGCTCACGGCGTTGTTCGACACCGCGAGCGACCTCGCGCGGCTGCGTGACCCGGACGCGGTGCTGCGCTCGATCGTGCGGCGGGCGCGGACTCTGCTCGGCGTCGACGTGTCGTACCTGAGCCTGAACGACGAGGCCGCCGGCAAGACCTACATCCGTGTCACGGACGGCTCGGTTTCCGCGTTGTTCCAGCAGATCGTGCTCGGCATGGGCGAGGGGCTCGGCGGGCTCGTGGCCCAGACCGCGCGGCCGTACGCCACCGCGGACTACTTCGCCGACGCGCGCTTCCGCCACACCTCACCCATCGACACCGGCGTGCTGGAGGAGGGCCTCACGGCAATCCTCGGCGTGCCGCTGGCCATCGGCGGCAAGGTGCTGGGCGTGCTCTACGCGTCGGACCGCGCGCCGCGCGAGTTCTCGACGGCGGAGGTCGCGCTGCTGTCGTCGCTGGCCAACCACGCGGCGATCGCCCTGGACAGCGCGCACCTGCTCGACGAGACGCGCCGCTCGGCCGCCGAGCTCAACGCCGTGAACGCGACCATGCGCCGCGCCGACGAAGCCCACGACCGCCTGATGGACCTCGTGCTCCGGGGCGGTGACCTGCCGGAAGTCGCCGCGGAGGTGGCGGGCGTGCTGCGTGGCGAGATCGCCGTCCACGACGCTTCGGGGGACTTGCTGGCGGGCTCGTTGCTGTCGTTCGACGCGCCGGCGGTGGCTTCTTCGCGCGGCAGCGGGCGCGCGGAGTCCACATCGGACACCTGGGTGTGCGCGGTGCGGGCCGGTCAGGAGCTGCTGGGCAGCCTCACGCTGGCGGGCCGGCCGGAGCTGGCGGGTGCGGACCGGCGGTTGTTCGAGCGCGCGGCCGTGGTCACGGCGTTGCTGCTGATGCTGCGCCGGTCCGTCGCGCAGGCCGAGGACGAGGTGCGCGGCGAGCTGCTCACGGACCTGCTGACGGCACCGGCGCGCAACCCGGCCTCGCTGACGGCCCGCGCGCGGCGGCTGGGTGTCGACTTGTCGGCGCCGCACGTGGTGTTCGTCGCCCACGCGCCCGGGATTTCCCGCCGTGGCCTCGCATCGGCTTGCGCGCGGTACGGCGACCTGGTGGGTGTGCACGCGGAACAGGTGGTCGCGCTCGCGCCGGACGGTGTCGGGGCGGCCAAGGTGGCCCGTGAGCTTCAGTCCGTTGTGGACTGTCCGGTGACGGTCGGTGCCGCCGGCCCCGCGAAGGGTCCCGCCGCGCTCGCCCACGCGTACGCCGAGGCGGTTCGTTGCGTCAGCACGCTGCTCGCCCTGGGTCGCGAAGGCGACGGCGCGGCGATGGCCGAGCTGGGCTTCCTCGGTGTGCTACTGGGCCGCCACGCCGACCTGCCCGCCTACGTCACGGCCACGCTCGGCCCGGTCCTGGACTACGACTCCCGCCGCGGCACCGACCTCGTCGGCACGCTGCGCGCGTACTTCGCGGCCGGCGGCAACCTGGCGCGCGCCAAGGACGAGCTGCACGTCCACGTGAACACCGTGGTGCAGCGCCTCGACCGCGTCTCCGCGCTGCTGGGCGACGACTGGCGCGAGCCGGAACGCGCGTTGGAGATCCAGCTCGCGCTGCGCGTCGCGCGGCTCAGTGGTCAGTGAGCCGCGCCGACCACTTCTCCTCGATGCGCCCGAACCGCCACACGGCGAGCGCGACCAGCCACGTGAGGATGAACAGCCCGACGATCGCGAACCCGACGTAGTCGAGGTTGACCTCGGCGATGGTGGCGAGCGGCCCGTGCGTGATGTCGAGCTGCTCGGCGAGGATCGACACGAGCTCGATCGTGCCGATGACCAGCGCCACCGCCACGGACAGCGCGGTGACGGTGATGTTGTAGTAGACCTTCCGGATCGGGCGCGAAAACGCCCAGCCGTAGGCGAAGTTCATGAACACCCCGTCGGCGGCGTCGAACAGGCTCATGCCCGCGGCGAAGAGCACGGGCAGCACGAGGATCGCGTACCAGGGCAGTGCGAACGCCGCCGCGCCGGCCGCGAGGACCAGCAGCCCGATCTCCGTCGCGGTGTCGAACCCGAGTCCGAAAAGGACACCGACGGGGTAGATGTGCCACGGCTTGCGCACGGCCTTCGTCGCGCCGCGCAGCAGGCGATTCATGAAGCCACGCTTGTCGAGTTGGCGTTCCAGCGCGGCTTCGTCCAGCTCACCGCGGCGCATCCGCGCGAAAACCCGGAGGATCCCGACGAGCGCCACGAGGTTGATGATCCCGATCAAATAAAGGAAAACGCCTGAAACCGACGTACCGATGAGGCCGGTGGTCTGGTGCAGCGCCGACGAGTCGTCCTCGAGCTGCCCGGCGACCGCGCGCACGCCCAGCGAGAGCAGCAGGCAGAGGCCGAACACGATCGTCGAGTGCCCCAGCGAGAACCAGAACCCGACCGACAGCGGCCGCTGGCCCTCGGCCATCAGCTTGCGCGTGGTGTTGTCGATCGCCGCGATGTGGTCCGCGTCGAACGCGTGGCGCATGCCGAGCGTGAACGCCGTGACCCCCAACCCGATCCCGAACACGCCCGACGCCCCCAGGTCGTAGTGGTGCGGCGCGATGAACAGCACGAGCACGCCCCAGCCCACGAGGTTCAGCAGCAGGATCACCGCCGCCATCCCGGAGAGCGACCCCCACTCTCGCCTCGACAGCGGCTGCCTGGCGCGGGTCGGTTCCTTCACCCCGGTCATCGACCTGCCCTCCCTCGCAGACAACACCTGAGAGGTTAGGCAGGTGAACAGGTGAACCGCAATAAGCGCAGGTTCACAAAAGAGCCCCTCACCAGGAGATGAGGGGCTCTTCGTCCGTTTCAAGCAAGGTGCTTGCGCTCCCCGCAGAGCTCAAGCAGTCGTATTTACCGGGACAACTCAACCCGCGCGCAAGTGCAGCGAGGCGAGTGCCTTGCGGACGTGGCCGCCGCTGGCCGCCAGCGCCGCCGCGGAGCGTTCGACGTCGGAGCCCGACAGCAGGTGCACGAGGGCCGTCTTGAGGTCGCCACCGGCCTCGGTCAGGGCGTCGGAGCAGTCGGCCATGGTCAGGCCCGTGGCTTCCTGCAGGATGCGGATCGTGCGGCCGCGCAGCTTCGCGTTCGTGGCCCGCATGCTGACCATCAGGTTCGAGTAGGTCTTCCCCAGCTTGATCATCGTGGCCGTGGAGAACGCCGTGAGGATCAGCTTCTGCGCCGTGCCCGCCTTCATCCGGGTCGAGCCGGCGATCACCTCCGGGCCGGTGGCCACGGCGATGAGCACGTCGACGCCGGCCGGCTTCGACGCGCGCGGGTTGGCCGAGACCAGCCCCGTGTGCGCGCCGAGGCGGCTCGACGCCTCGAGCGCGCCGAGTACGAACGGCGTGCGCCCGGAGGCGGCGAGGCCGAGCACGAAGTCGCCCGGCTGCACCACGGCAGCGAGCTCGGCCGCGCCGGCCTCGTCGTTGTCCTCGGCGTTCTCCACCGCCTGCCGCAGGGCCTTCTCGCCGCCCGCGTGGTGCGCGACGAAGAGGTCCGGCGGCACGTTGAACGTCGGCACGAGCTCGGCCGCGTCCAGCGTCGCCAGGCGGCCTGACGTGCCCGCCCCGACGTAGTGCACGCGGCCGCCGCCCCGCAGGGCTTCCACGGCGTAGTCGACCGCGCGCGCCAGCTGCGGCAGCACCGCGGCCACCGCGTCGGGCACCCGGCGGTCCTCGGCGTTGATGGCGCTGAGGATCCCCATGGTGGACATCAGGTCGATGTCCACCGTGCGGGGGTTGCGCTGCTCGGTCGGCGAATCGACGTGTACCGCCTGCGTGGGGACGGACATCATGCGCCTCGTTTCTCGGTTCACTTACCGGTTTCCCGCGGACGGCGGCGACCGTCGGGCCTGACCCCGAGCCGGTGCGAGCCGACCGCGTCCCTCGTCGCGTCCAGCGCGCTGACGGAGGCGTCCATGTGCCGCTGCGCGACCCCGATGAACAGGCAGTCGATCACGGTGAGCTGAGCGATGCGGCTCGCCGTGGCCCCGGAACGGAAGGTGGTTTCGCGCGCGGCCGTGGTGAGCACGTGGTCGGCGACCTCCGTGATCGGCGAGCGCGGGAAGTTCGTGACCGCGACGGTGACCGCGCCGTGCTCGCGCGCGACCCGCAGGGCCTCCACGGTGTCGGTGGTCGCGCCCGTGTGGGAGACGCCGATCGCGACGTCGCCGGGGCTGAGGACCGCGGCCGAGGTGAGCATGATGTGCGTGTCGGACCACGAGAAGCTCACGCGGCCGATGCGGTGCAGCTTCTGCTGCAGGTCGGCGGCCACGAAGGCGCTCGCGCCCACGCCGTAGACGTCCACGCGGCCGGCTTCGGCCAAGAGGTCGATCACGCGCTGCATCGTCGCGACGTCGAGCTGGTCGGCCGTCTCCTCGACGGCGCGCGCGTCGGCGAAGCTGACCTTGCCGATCACGGCCGCGAGGTCGTCCTCCGGGCTGATCTCGCCGCCGAGGTTGCGCGTGGTTCTCGCCTCGGTGCGCGCGGTGTCCGCGGCCAGCGCGATGCGCAGCTGCGGGTACCCGCCGACGCCGACGGCCTTGCAGAACCGCGTGACCGTGGTCTCGCTGGTGCTGGCGGCGAGGGCGACCTCGGTGATGCTCCGGCGCGCGACCGTCGCGGGGTCCTCCAGCACCACCTTCGCCACCCGCTGCTCGGCGCGGGCGAGCCCTGGCAGCAGCGAGCGGATGCGGACCAGCGGGCTCGCATCGGCGTCACGCACAGTGGCCTGAGCTGGGGTTTGCTCGGACGGTGCCGGGATGGTTACGGAATCGGCATCGTCCACCGTCGGAAAGTTACTAACCGTTGGCATTTGCGACAAGGCTACCCACATCCTTCGGCAGGATCGCAACCCGTCCGTGTCTGCGGACTTCGTTTTGCGATTAATCGTTGACCAGAAAGTCGCTAACCAGGTCGACCTTGTTAACGAGCTCAAGCTAACGACTTGGCAACTTAGTGTCGCCCCGCAAAAGGCTTCGGATCGCTGAGTGGGAGGGCCAGTTCGGCGCTGCGCGACAGCCCGGTCACCGAGCGCTCAAAATCCACCCGGTCGCGGTGAGTGCCGACGGATTCCGCTCACCATCGAGAACTGTCCGGCCGCGTTCGGTGACTTTCACACCGTCGACAGAAACTCCGCGTCCGGTGTAACTCGCGTCGGTGTTGTAACGCCAGCGCAGGGTCGTAACGCTCGAGGCCGGTACTTCTGCCGTCACGCGCCACCAGGCACGGTGTCCGTGGCCTGAGAGCGACGTCACCTGTCCGGGGGGTGTGCCTGCTCCGTTTGCATGAACGGCGACTGGTTGCCAATTGACGCCGTCCGAGGACGATTCCAGCTGAAGTGGATCAGTCGGACCTTCCGTATCCACAAAGGCGTAGAAGGAGACCTGCAGAGGGCCGCCGGATCGCGGTGTCAAGGGCTGCGTACTCAGCGTAGCCGTCGACTTGTCGCCGAGGCCCGCGAACCACGCGTCGCGGCCCTGAACGGGCTTCACGGCCATGGCTTGGGCCAGCGATGTGGCCCAGACCTGGCGGGCCGTGTTGATGGAGCCCCAGTTACGACTCGGGTGCACTCGGTTGGTCAGCAACAACGCGAACGACCGCGATTCCGGGTCGATGACCAGCGTCGTCCCGGTGAATCCGGTGTGGCCCGCCGTCACCGGTGAGGAAAGCGCACCCATGTACCAGGGCTGGTCGAGCTCGAACCCGAGGCCGTGGGCGTCGTCGGGGAAGCGCTGGTTGTAGTTGGTCAGCATCGTCTCGACGGTGTCCGGCCGCAGGATGCGCTTGCCCCGGTAAGTGCCGCCGTTGAGGATCGTCTGGCAGAGGATCGCCAGGTCGCTCGCGGTGGAGAACACGCCGGCGTGCCCGGCGACGCCGCCGAGGGACCACGCGTTCTCGTCGTGCACCTGGCCGCGCACGAGCCCGCGTGGCGGGTCGGCCTCGTACTCGGTCGCGGCGACGCGGTTCAGCTTCGACGCGGGCGGGTTGTAGCCGGTGTCGACCATGCCCAGCGGCGCGGTGATGCGGTCGTGCACCACTTTGTCCAGCGTCTGCCCGGTGAGCTTCTCGATGACGAAGCCGAGGGTGAGCATGTTGAGGTCGGAGTAGAGATAAGTCGTGCCCGGCGCGTTCTTCAGCGGGCTGTCGAGCACGGCCTTGCGGCGTGACGGGATGTCCGGATAGCCCTGCCACAGCGACGGCACGGGGTCGGCGTCGAAGCCGGACGTGTGCGTGAGCAGCTGCTCGATCGTCACGGCTTCCTTGCCGTTCACGCCGAACTCGGGCAGGTAGCGCACGACGGGTGCGTTGACGTCGAGTTTGCCCTGCTCCACCAGCTGCAGCGCGGCGATCGAGGTGAACAGCTTCGAGACCGACGCCATGTCGAAGATCGTGTCGTTCCGCATCGGGACCTGCTGGTCCTTCGGCAGCTCGGTACCCGCCGCGTCGGCGTACCTCAGCGCGCCGCCGACGGCGTAGCGGTCGACGACCACGCCGTCGTGGGCGAGCAGGCCGACGGCGCCGGAGAAGTGCGGGTGGCCGGACGCGTCGGGCTGCGTCCAGCTCGCCAGGAACTGCTCGGCGGACTTGATCGGTCCGGCGTCGAGTCCGACGTCGGACGGCTTGCCTTCGCGCAACGTCGTCGGCGGCGCCGCGAAGCCGTGTCGCACCACGTCGAAGCGCCCGGCGAGCGGGTCGTGCTGCGTCGTGGTGGCGATGGCGGCGGCTCCTGCGGTCGACGTTGCCGCGACCAGCACAACGACCGTCGCGGCGAGCACCTTCCTAGCACGCATGACCGCTCTCCTCAGCGATAGATCAGGTAAGGCCGGCGTTTGCGGTCGAACGCGGCGAGCTCGGCGCGCCAGGCGCCGGTGACCTCGTCGACCCCGGCGCCGGCGTCGATCATGGTGCGCAGCCGGTCGGAACCCGACAGCAAGTCGATGGCGTGGTCGGGCCGCCAGCCAAACGTTTGCGGCGCGACCTGCTTCGCGGTCACGAGCATCGCGACGGCCGTGGTGATCGCGTCGAACGCTCCTCGATCGGTCACGGTGAGCTGCACGCCGCCGCAGGTCTCGTTCACGAACTTGCTGAACGTGGGGACGAAGTACGTCTCACGGAAGCGCGCGCCCGGCAGGTCGAGCGCTTCGAGCTTGTCGCGCCAGTGCCAGTCGACGCCCGGAGCGCCGATGATCTCGAACGGCCGCGTGGTGCCACGGCCCTCCGCGAACAGCGTGCCTTCGAACAGGCAGGTGCCGGGGTAGACGATCGCGGTGTCCGGCGTCGGCATGTTCGGGCTCGGCATGACCCAGTCGAGACCGGTTTCGGCGAAGAGCATGTCTCGCCGCCAGCCGCGGACTTCGACGACGTCCAGCTTCACCGGCTTCACGCCTTCGCCGGGCAGGAACTCGGAATTGAACAGCCGCGCCAGCTCGCCGACAGTCATGCCGTGCTGCTGCGCGATCGGCTTGCGGCCGACGCCGGAGGCGAACTTCGGGTCGAGCACCGGGCCGGCGAGGCGGCCGCCGATCGGGTTCGGCCGGTCGAGCACCACGAACGCCGCGCCGACCTTCGCCGCCGCGACCATCGCCGTGTAGAGCGACCAGATGTAGGTGTAGAAGCGGGCGCCGACGTCGGCGATGTCGAACACGACGGTGTCGAGGCCGGCCTTGGTGAACAGTGTCGCGAGCTTTGCCGCGTCGGCGCCGTACGCGTCGTACACGGGGATGCCGGTGCGCGGATCCGTGTAGTCGCCTTCGGAACCGCCGGCCTGCGCGCTGCCGCGGAAGCCGTGCTCGGGGCCGAAGGCGGCGACGGGGCGGACCCCGGCGGCGACCATGTCGTCGACGATGTGGTCGCCGCTCGCGAGCACGCCGGTCGGGTTGGACAGCACCCCGAGCTTACGGCCGGAGAGCGGGCGCCAGTGCTGGGCGGCGAGTTGTTCGGCGCCGGTGAGCACTTTTTGGTGGTGCGCTGCCGGTGTTGCTTGCGCGACGGCCGAGCCGCCCGCGAGCACCGGGACGGCGAGCGCGGGGACGGCGAGGAACTTCCTGCGGTTGATGTTCACCAGCTCAGCCCGTGTCCGAAGGGGTACTTGACGGTGTTCACGTCGGCGCCCGCGGGGACGTCGACGGGCAGCTTGCCGCTCGGCTTCGTCTCGCCGAGCACGACCTTCGCGAGCGCCTCGAGCGACGGCGTGATGTAGCCGTAGGTCGCGAGCCACGTGGGCACGGGGTTGGCGTACCCGGCGTCGTACGGGATCTGCGCGGCGACCGCGACCACGGGCTTGCCGGTGCCCATCAACGACTGCAAAAGCTTATTCTGCAAGGGAAATCCGCCGAGGTTGTTCGTGAGCACCACGACGAGGTCGGTCTTCGCGGCGGCCGCGGCGGCCTGGGCGATGAGGTCGTCCGACGGGGTCTGCCCGGTCTGCAACGCGGTCGCCTGGGTGCCGTGGGCGGTGAGGCGGTCGGCGAGCGTCTGAGTGCTGGCCACGCCCCAGCCGGTGACGAGCGCGGTGGCGGGCTTCTGCTTGAGCGGCAGCACACCCGCGTCGTTGGCGATCGCGGTGATCGAGCGGTCGGCGATGCCCTGCGCGGTGGCGAGGTGCGCCGGCGTGCCGACCTTCTTGGCGACGAGCGCCGGGTTGTCGAACGGCGCGGTGAGGATGCCGCGCTTGAGCTTCAGCTTGAGCACCCGCAGCACGCTCTGGTCGATCCGCTGCATCGGCAGGTCGCCGGACTTCACGGCGGAGATCACGGAGTTGATCGCGACGTCGAGGTGCACCGGCATGAGCAGCTGGTCGATGCCGGCTTTCAGTGCCAGCACAGGGATTTCGGCGTCGCTGTGGAGCTCGCGCACTCCCTGCATCTCCAGCGCGTCGGTGATCACCACGCCGTCGTAACCCAGTTCGTTGCGCAGCTTGCCGGTGATGATCGGCTTCGACAGCGTGGCCGGCTCACCCGACGGGTCGAGGCTCGGGAACTGGATGTGGGCGCTCATGATCGAGTCGATGCCCGCGGCGATGGCGGCCTTGAACGGGGGCACGTCGATCTTGCGCCACTCGTCCTCGGTGCGGTCGATGCGTGGCAGGCCGGTGTGGCTGTCGGTGGCGGCGTCGCCGTGGCCGGGGAAGTGTTTTGCCGTGGAGGAAACGGTTTCGAAGGACGGGCCGGAGTTCTGGTAGCCCTTGACCTCGGCCGTCACGAACTGGCTCGCGAGCCCCGGCTGGCCGGCGAACGAGCGCACGCCGATCACCGGGTTGGCCGGGTTGGAGTTCACATCGGAGTCGGGCGCGAAGTCCTGGTTGATGCCGACGGCGCGCAGTTCGTGGCCGATGATCGTGGCCGCCTGCGTCGCGCTGTCGGTGCTGCGGCCGGCGGCGATGGCCATGGAGTTGGGGAACTCCGTGGCCGGAGCGCCCATCCGGGTGACAGTGCCGCCCTCCTGGTCAGTGCCGATCTGCAACGGGATGTGGGCGCCGCTGGAGATCGCGGCCTGCTGCAGGCCGTTGGAGAGCTTCGCGACCTGCGTCGGGGTGTCGAAGTTGTCGCGGGTGTCGTTGTTGAAGTAGATGACGCCGCCGAGGTGGTACTTGCGGACGACCTCGGCGGGCGTGTCGACGCCGAAGTCCGTCTGGTTCTTGGGGTTGACCTCATCGGCGGACTTGCCGTTCACCCAGGTGACGAACAGCTGCCCGACTTTTTCCTCGAGGCTGAGGCCGCGGAGCGCCTGCTGGGCGGCGGCGTCGAGAGACGTCATCGCTTTCGCGTCCGGTGTGCTGCCTGAAGCGGTCGCGCCGATTCCGGCGACGGCGAGGAGCCCCGCGAGGGGGACGGCGAGCGCATGGATCCTCCGCGGGCGCGTACGCGCGAGTCGGGTCGTCACGAAAGGGCCTCCCAGTGTCGTGCGCCGCGGGTGGTGAGAAGTCCACCTGGCGGCGCCGGTATCGGGAAGCTACTCACCGGCTTGGGCGTTGTCCATCGGCCGAGCGCAGGAACGTGGGGTTTCACCTGGGAATTTGTGGTGGAAACACTGGCGGCGCCCGTCGGCCGAAGCCGGCGGGCGCCGCCTGCAAGCGCGGAACATCTCGGGCGACCAAGCGTGCAACTCTGGTCGTACCTTCATGGACTCGGCGTCCGGCGTCCCGGTACGCAGTCCCTAGACGACGAGCCTCCCGCGGCGCGCTGCGCGTGGGTACCCGGAGTCCGCGCACGGAGGTTGCCCGGGGTGACAGAGGCTTCTCTTCTACCTCTGCCCTGGCCGGCTCAACGTCCGCACCTACTTTCTACGCCGTGAGCCCGGTCACTTCAAGAGCGTGGACGGGTGCACCGGTAAAAGAGGCTCGATCCGGTGATGCACACACCCTGAGCAACGGCCGATTCCGCTCTACGCTTAAGAAAACGGGTCCCGGTACCGCCGTGTGGGTGCCTAGCGCGGGGGCGTTCGGAACCGTCGGCGACGACTCAGGCTGTACCAGGTGGCGCCCGCCGCGAAGGCGCCCACGCCGAGCGCGACCATGCCCGCGGAACGGGCGGGGATCCGGCTGCGCAGTGACATCGGGCGTTCGAACGTGAGGATCGGCCACCCGCGTTCGCCGGCTTCGCGCCGCAGGAGCTTGTCGGGGTTCACGGCGTGCGGGTGGCCGACGGTCTCCAGGAGCGGAATGTCGGTGCTCGAATCGGTGTAGGCGAAGCACTCGGCGAGGTCGTACCCGTACGTCGCGGAGAGCTGCTTCGCGGCGACGGCTTTGTTGTCGCCGTAGCAGTAGAAGGCGACTTCGCCGGTGTAGCGCCCGTCGGCGATCTCCATGCGCGTGGCGACGCAACGCGTGGCGCCGAGCATCGCGGCGACGGGTGCGGCGACCTCTTCACCGGTGGCGGAGAGGACGACGACGTCGTGGCCGTCGGCGAGGTGGCGGTTGATGAGATCGGTGGCCTCGACGTACACGAGGGGGTCCACCACGTCGTGGAGCGTTTCTCGCACGATCGCGGAAACCTGGGCGACATCCCAGCCGGCGCAGAGCTTCGAAACCTCGGCGCGCATGCGTTCGGTCTTGTCGGCGTCGGCACCTGCTAGGGAGAAGACGAGTTGTGCGTACGCACTACGTAAAGCGGCTCGGCGGTTGATCAGCCCTTCTCTGAGTAATGGTTTGCTGAACGCCAGCGCGCTGGAAGAAGCGATGATGGTCTTGTCGAGATCGAAGAACGCGGCGACGGCTCGCCGGGGTTCTTCGGGGTGGGATTCGCGCGGCGGCGCGGTGCTGGGTTCGGCCACGTGATCAGGATAGGAGAAGCGGCGCCCGCGTACTCGCGTTGATCGAACACCGGCGCGCCCGCCCGGCGGAAAATCCATGACAGGACACTACATCCGGCTTTGGATGCCGTTACCGAATCGTAGGTGTCGATTGCGGCGCCAACCGGTGCCCGGGGGAGTTACAGTGTGGGAACCCGGTGTCCAACCGGGCCGGTTCAGTCCGACCCCCCGGGGCTGAACCCACCGGCGGCCCTCGTCCCTCCCCCCTGGCGAGGGCCGCCCTCTTTTCTGGGGGTAGTGCATTTCTTCCTCCGCGTTCGCGGATCGCCAGGATGTTTTTCGTGGCAATTACGAGATTGCCTGGAATTCCCCGGTTCAGGGGTCATGGCTGGTCGCGCATTGTGCCTCATCGATCCGACCGGAACTCCGCGCCGAGCCGTTTCGGCGGGAAGTTGTCCACAAGCCACAGGTTGTCCACAGGCTGCGCGGTTGGCCATTGCCGTCGCGTCCGGGCCGGGCGATCTTGGTGGGACCCGGTCCACGTGGCCCGGGTTCCGCTCCGCAAGGGGGAGGCCTTCATGAGAACCGCACGTCCACTTGTCGTCGCCGCCGACGGCGCGGTGCTCGACGAGATCCTGCGCGTCGCCGCGGTCGCCGGCTGCGAGCTCGACCGCGCACCGGATCTCGCGGCCGCGCGTCCACGCTGGACGCGGGCACCGCTGGTCGTGATCGACGAGGACTCCGCCGACGACCTGCACTTACCTCGTCGCGACGGCGTTTTGGTGGTGTCGAAAGGCGCGGTGGACGTCGAGTCCTGGCGTCGCGCGGCCCTCGTCGGCGCCCGGCGGGTCCTGTGCCTGCCCGACGACGAATCCGACCTGACAGTGGCTTTCGCCGACGTCGCCGACGCCCCCGCCGAACACCCCGGCCCGGTCCTCGCCTTCCTCGGCGGTCGCGGCGGCGCGGGTGCTTCCGTGCTGGCGGCAGCCACGGCCGTCGAAGCGGACCGAGCCGGCCTGGCGCTGCTCGTCGACTGCGATCCCCTGGGCGGCGGCCTGGATCTCCCACTGGGCTTGGAAAACACTCCCGGCCACCGCTGGCCCGACGTCCGGTTGTCCGGCCGCGTCTCGCTGCCGTCTCTGGTCGATGCCCTCCCTCGCCATGGCACCCTGCCCGTGCTGGCTTGCGGCCGCACCGGCCCCGGCCCCGACCCGCGCGCCCTTTCCGCCGTCGTCACCGCCGGTCGCCGCTCGGGCCGCACTGTCGTCTGCGACCTGCCCCGCCACCTCGACGAGGGCGCCTTGGCCGTCGCCTCTCTCGCGGACCTGGTGGTCTTGGTCGTCCCGGTCGAATTCCGCGCCTGCATGGCCGCACGGCAGGTCCTCGACCTCCTCAGGCCCCACGCCGACCGGCTCGCCATTGTCGCAAGTGGACACCCCCACGCCGGCGCACCCCCATCCCGCACCACGGCGCTCCTCGGCCCACCCCTGCTCGCCACCTTGCCACCCGAACGCCGCGTCGCCGCCACCCTCGAAACGGGCGAGTTCGACCTCCCACCCAAGGGAGCCCTGGTCACCGCGGCGCGTGCCGTCCTCGCCGAACTCCACCCATCGTCGGCCGCCCTCCCTGCGGCGGCTTGAGATGGGGTCGAGGTTGCAGGGGCGGTCGACTACCCCGTAGGCGGCGGCGTGGTGGGCCGACGTCATTTGCCGAAATCCGCCCTCGGTTCGCCTCCGCCTTGGCGCTCGTGCCGCGACCATGCCGTCCGGTTGAGGCACGCGCTGCGGTGCGGGCCGTAGCCCGCGCTGCCGTGTGAAGTAAGTCGTCCGTCGTTCCGGTCGGCGCCCGCTCGGTGCGCCCGACATGGCTCGCCTGCACTCGGCAGATCGCGTGGTCCTTGTCCTTTCCCTTTACCACCAACCCATCCATCGTGCGTCGCCTCTGGAGCCCAGCCATGCCCACTTACCCGAAGCCACCGACATGACCACCGAATTCGTCGAGCGTGTCCGCAATCGGCTCGCCGGTGAGAGCCGCCTCGCGGACCCCGTCGCCGTCGCGGAGGCCGTGCGCGCGGAAGCCGGCGGCACCCTCAGCCACGACGGGGTCCTCGACGCCGTCCGCCAGGCCCACGACGAGTTCGTCGGCGCCGGTCCTCTCGCGCCGCTCTTGGAGGACCCCGCCGTCACCGACGTTCTCGTCACGGCGCCCGACCAGACCTGGACCGACGGCGACTCCGGCCTGACCCGCACCGACGTCCGCTTTGCCGATGAAGAAGCCGTTCGCCGGCTGGCGCAGCGCCTCGCTCTCGCGGCGGGCCGGCGCCTCGACGACGCGCAGCCCTATGTGGACGGTTGGCTCCCCGTCCCGGGCGGGCACGTCCGTGTCCACGCCGTCCTGCCGCCGATCGCGCCCCACGGCACCTGCCTGTCCCTGCGCGTCCTCCGCCCCGCGACGCACACGCTCGACACCCTGACCGCACTCGGCGTCGTCAACGAAGAAGGCGCCGACATCCTCCGCTCGATCATCACGCGCCGCCTCGCGTTCCTGGTCACGGGCGGCACCGGTGCCGGCAAGACGACCCTCCTCAGTGCACTCCTCGCCGAAGTCAGCCCGCGCGAACGCATCATCTGCGTCGAGGACGCCGGCGAACTGCGCCCCGCGCACCCGCAGTTCGTCAGCCTCGTCGCGCGCCCGGCCAACGTCGAAGGCGCCGGCGCCGTCGAGCTGCCCGAGCTCGTCCGCCAGGCGCTGCGCATGCGCCCCGACCGCCTGGTGGTCGGTGAAGTCCGCGGCGCCGAAGTCTGCTCCCTGCTCAACGCCCTCAACACCGGCCACGACGGCGGCGCCTGCACCCTCCACGCCAACTCACCCTCCGAGGTCCCCGCACGCCTCGAAGCGCTCGCCTCCCTGGGCGGCCTCACCGGCGACGCCCTCCACAGCCAGCTGGCCGCCGCCATCCGCGTCGTCCTCCACCTCCGCCGTGACCCCACCGGCGCCCGCCGCCTCACCGAAATCGCGACCCTCCACCGCACCACCGCGACCACCCACACCACCCCCATCTGGCGCGACGGCCACTGGACCCCTTACCGCCCCCTCTTCGAGGAGACGACCGCGTGATCCCGACCTGCTCGCGAGCGACCAGACCCTTCAGCGCAGAGGAGACGACCGCGTGATCACCGCCTGGCCGTTCCTCTGCTTCGGCACCGCTCTCCTCACCTGGCCGACCCTGCCGACCCGGCTGAAGGCACCACCGCGGCGACGGCTCACCATCCCCACGCCACCGCGCCAAGCCGTCTGGGTGTTGCCGACGCTCCTCGCTCTTCCGCTCGCCGGAGTCGGAGCCGCAGTGGCGACCGCGTTGATCACCGTGGCGGCAAGGCAGGAACGGCGCAGCAGAAGGGAAACCTCCGCGGGGCTCGCCCGAGCCGAGCAGACCTCGGCCACCCTCCGCACGATGGTCGCCGAGCTGCGGGCCGGCGCTCATCCGGTACTCGCGGCGGAAGCGGCCGCCGAAGCCGTCCCCGCTCTGGCCGGCGAGCTCACCAACCTGGCCACCGCCGCAAGACTCGACAGCGCACTCGAATCTCCGGAACTCCCGGAACTCGCAGCGGCCTGGACCCTCGCCCGCAGGCACGGCCTCCCCATCGCCGACACCCTCGACGCCACTCGCCGCGACGTCGACGCCGCCACCCTGTACGCCCGGCGGTTGCACGCCAAGATGGCCGGCCCGCGGATGAGCGCGACCGTGCTGACCGGGCTGCCCGTCCTCTGCCTCGCCATGGGGCAGGCCATCGGCGCCGAGCCGCTGACCGTTCTCACCCAGACCGTCCTCGGGCAGCTGTTCCTGGTGGCGGGCGCCGCACTCCTCTGGGCGGGCACTGCGTGGTCCCGCGCGCTCACCGGCCGTCGGGAGGCCCGATGACGCCGTACGTCCTCGCCGCCGTCGCGCTCCTCGTCTGGCCCAGCGCGCCGAAGCCGCGGAGCCTCGCGCCACCAACCACATGGCGACCGACACTCCCGAGCCTCCGCACGAGACACGTCCTCGCCGCCGCAGTGGCCGGGGCATCGGTAGCCGTAGTCGCCGGAATTACGGGTGGCGCACTGGCGGGAGCAACAGCCTGGTGGCTCCTCCGCCGCTCCCGCCGACCGAAACCCCGCGACGACGTCACCGAGCGCCTGAACTCCGCCGCCACCCTCGACCTCCTCGGCGCCTGCCTCCGCACGGGCCTGCCGGTGCCGACGGCCCTCGAAGCCGTCAGCGCCACCGCGCCTGAGCACACGTCGGCCGCCATGAAAGCCACCGCCAACCTCCTCGCCCTCGGCGCGGGACCGGCCGAAGCCTGGGCCCAGCTCAAAACCCGGCCCGGGTTCGAGGAGCTGTCAGTCGCCGCGACCCGTACGGCCCGGTCCGGCGCGGCGCTCGCCGCGGCGGCCGACGAAGTCTCCCGCCGCCTGCGCGACGGGATCGGCGTCGAGGCCGAGGAACGCGCGGAACGGGCCGGGGTCGCGCTGGCGCTGCCGGTGGGGCTCTGTTTCCTCCCCGCGTTCTTCGTGCTCGGCGTGCTGCCGGTGGTGCTCGGCCTGGCCGAGCGGATCGGGAGCGTGTTGTAGATGAATCCACAATGGACAGAAAGGACCGACCATGCACTTCCTCCCCGGAGACGAGGGCACCACCACGGCGGAGTACGCCATCGGCACAGTGGCCGCGGCGGCGTTCGCGCTCGCGCTGTTCGTGCTGCTCAGCGGCGACTCGATCAGCACGGCGCTGTCGGGTCTCGTGCAGCGGGCCCTCACGGTGGCGACCTGATGGCCGGCCGTCGCCGGGACGGCGGCATGGTCACGGTCGAAGCCGCCCTTTCGCTGGGCGCGCTCACGGCCGTGGTGGCTCTGCTGCTCGCCGGCCTCGCCGCGGTGCTCGGACACATCCGGTGCCTCGACGCCGCCCGCGAAGCCGCGCGCCTGGCCGCCGCCGGACAGCCCGGTGCGGCCGAGGCCGTCGTGCGGACGATCGCGCCCCGCGGCGCGCGCCTCACCATCCGCCGGTCCGGCGACGGCATCACCGCCGAGGTCACCACCGACACGCTCACCGGCTTCCACCTGGACGCCAGCGCCTACGCCGTCGCCGAACCCGGAGCGCAGCAATGAAGGACAACGACGACGGCGTCGCCACCGTGTGGACGGCCATCGTGATCGCCGCGCTCGTCGGCCTCGCCGCGGCGGGCTGCTGGCTCGGCGCGGCCGTGGCAGCCCGGCACCGAGTGGAAGCCGCCGCTGACCTCGGCGCGCTGGCCGCAGCCGCGCACGCCGCCGACGGGCCCGCCCGGGCCTGCGACCGCGCTCGCGAAGTGGCCGACCATCAGGGCGCGGTCGTCATCACCTGCAGTTGGCACGAGCGCGACGCCCTCGTCGAGGTGCGAGCGGCGACCCCGCCCGTCCCCGGCTTGCCGCCGCCCTCGGCGCGGGCCCGGGCCGGCCCCGTCGGCCTCCCGGAGTGACGCCCGCCACCGCTCGTCCAGCCGCCGTTACGACGAGTGGCGCCCGGTGTTGATCATCGCCGGAGCAATCAGACGCACTGTCTCGACGAGCGGCGAACAGCCACGAGCAGCGGTAGCTGACGAACGGCGAGCGGTTAAAGCAGCTGGTCAACGGCCTAAACGACGTGGTGCGCCACAGTGGCCGCGAAGGGCAGTGAAAGTGTCAACCCGCGTGCTGGGGGGCCTCAGCGGGGTCTCAACGGCCGATCATCGGCTGTCCGTTATCGGCCGAGCGGTGGACTACCTGGCGTTCATCGCCCAGTAACCACCGGTTGTCGCGCGGCTCTTCCGCGCAATGTGCAAATTGCCGTTTAGTGAGACGTGCGCCACCAACGGCCCCGACCCGGGTGGCGCGAAACCGGACCTTGAAGGCAGGAAAGCAATGTTGGACGCGAATTGGCCGGACAGCTGGCGGAGCGCCTTCCGCATCGAACTTCGTGCGGAGGCGATCGGCCTCGCCTGGCGCGGCTGGCCGGTGCTCCCGGGGGCGACCCCGGCCCCGATCACCGGTGAGGGCGACGACCTCACGTGGCGCCGGCCGGTGCCGGTGCGGGACGACTGGCGCGAGCTGGTCGGCACCCACGCCCACGAGGTCGCCACCTGGTTCTCCAGCCGCACCCACAGTCTGCTCGTGGCCACGGGCACGGTCGTCGACGCCATCGAGGTCGACGACGAGCTGGGCAAGCGCGCCGCCCGCCTGCTGCGTGCTCTCGGGCACCCCGCGCCGATCGTCGCGATGCCCAACGGCCGCTGGCTCTTCCTCACCACGCCCGCCGACGGCATCCCGGCCGAGCTCGCCGAGCAGGCGTCCGTGCAGTGGCACGGTGCCGGCAGCTACATCCCGCTGCCGCCGTCGCCGTTCCAGCACGGTGTCGTGCACTGGCGCGTGAAGCCCGAGGTGTGCGGCTGGCAGCTGCCCGACCCGGCCGAGGTGCACGACGTGCTCATGCGCGCCCTCGCTGACGAGCACGCCCCGCTGCTCGCGGAGACCACCGCTGCCTGACCGGTTCGACCCCGGCAAGCAGCGTCGACAACTGAAGAGATTTCACGCACCACCGTGGCCGCACTGCTCCCCGTGCTGACGCAAAGCCCCAAGCACGGTATCCAGTACGGCCACTGCCCCTGCCTTGTCCAGCGGTTCGTTGCCGTTCCCGCACTTCGGCGACTGAACGCAGGACGGGCAGCCCGTCGGGCACTCGCAGGAGATGATCGCCTCCCGCGTTGCGGCCAGCCACGGGACAATCGCGGCATAACCGCGGTCGGCAAATCCCGCACCCCCGGGATGCCCATCGTGCACGAACACCGTTGCCTCCCCGGTGTCCTCGTGCCACGCGGTAGACACCCCGCCGATGTCCCAGCGGTCGCACGTAGCGAACAGCGGTAGCAGGCCGATCGCCGCGTGCTCGGCGGCATGCAGGGCACCGGGGACGCGCGCCGGAACCAATCCGGCGCCCCCCGGTGCTCTGCCAGCACCCCCGGTCCCCACCGGCGCCTCACCCTCGGCCCCGACCCGAGCGCCCCCGGTCCCCACCGGCGCGACGGTCCCGGCCCGAGCCGCGCCCAGAGCACCCCCGGTCCCCGCCGATGCCACCTGCGCCGCCTGCGACTCCTGTACCGGCTCGCCCTCGTCGTCCTCCCGAGACAATCGCTCCGCCGGCTCCGGCCCCACCGGGCTACTGCCGGAACGGTTGCCTTCCGCGGGCTTCGGCGCGCGAGCGCCCGAAGCCGCGGTGCCAGGCTCGCCTGGCTCAAGCTTTGCCTGGCCGTGGGCAGCTGGCTTCGAAGCCGTGCGCTCGGTGTCCGAAGCTTCAGGCTCCACTCGGCCGCGTTCCACCCGCGCCGAAGCCGCGGCGTCGGAGGCCGCCTTCCCTGCGGCCGCGACCGGAGCGGCCCCAGGCTCGGTGGCACCAGGAGGCTGTGCCGATGGCGCGCCGCCGATCCCCGCCGGCTCCACGTCCTCGGCCTCGACCCGAGCGCCCCCGGTCCCCACCGGCGCGACGGTCCCGGCCCGAGCCGCGCCAAGAGCACCCCCGGTCCCCACCCGATGCGCAGGGCCGAGCAAGTCGCTCGTCACCGTGTACCATACGGCGCGCGTGTGCAGGCTTTGTTCCGGCAGGTCCAGTGGCGTGTGGTCCAGGACCTCGCCCGACGGGCGGCGGCGCAGGTAGCCGACGACCTGCGACGTCACCGCCACCTCGCCCAGGCACACCGTGACACCGCCGTGGGAGCACTGTTCCTGCGTGGACAGCACCGAGATGTCCACGACCTCCCGCGGCGACGTGTGCCAGTCCGGGTCCTCGGCGTGCACGAGGGCGAGGCCGGTCTCGAGGTCGAGCTCGTCGACGACGTACGACGAACCCTGGTGCAGGTACACCGCACCCGGGTGCACGGCGTAGCAAGCCGAACCCGGGTCAACGGTGCCGAGCATGCGGCCGGAATCCGCCTCCACCACCGCGATCTGGTCGCCGCCCGAGCCGCGGATGCCGACTTCCGCGTGGGGGCGTTCGCGAGCGGTCCAGTACCAGCCGCTGGAACGGCGGCGCAGCAGCTTCTCCTCAGCCAGGTCCGCGAGCACCGCGCGGGCGGCCGGACCGCCGAACGATTCCAGCTCCGGTTCCGTCAACGGCAGCTCCGCCACCGCGCACGCGAGCTGCGGCCCGAGCACATAGGGGTTCGTCGGGTCCAGCACGGCCGTCTCCACCGGACGCTCTAGCAGCGCCGCCGGGTGGTGCACGAGGTAGGTGTCGAGTGGATCGTCGCGCGCCACGAACACGACCAGGGCCTCGTCGCCCGAGCGGCCCGCGCGGCCGGCCTGCTGCCAGAACGACGCCAGCGTGCCCGGGTAACCGGCGAGCACCACGGCGTCGAGGCCCGCGATGTCGACACCGAGCTCCAGCGCGTTGGTGGTCGCCACCCCCAACAACCGGCCGGACAGCAAGGCGGCCTCCAGCGCTCGACGCTCCTCGGGCAAGAAGCCAGATCGGTACGCGGCAACGGTTTCCGCCAACGCCGGGTCCACTTCGGACAAAAGGCGCCGCGCGCCCAATGCCGTGAGCTCCGCCCCGCGGCGTGAGCGCACGAAAGCCAGCGAACGCGCGCCCTCCACCACCAGGTCCGTGAGGATCCGCGCCGTCTCGACACCCGCCGAACGTCGCACCGGCGCGCCGTTCTCGCCCGTCAGCTCGTCGAGCAGCGGGGGCTCCCACAACGCGACCGTCCGCGCGCCTCGCGGCGAAGCGTCTTCAATGACCGCCGCGCAGGGCAGCCCCGTCAGCCGCGAAGCGAACTCCGCCGGCGAAGCCGTGGTCGCCGACGCCAGCACGAACACCGGCGACGCCCCGTAGTGCGCCGCCACCCGCCGCAGCCGGCGCAGCAGCAGCGCGACGTGCGAACCGAACACCCCGCGGTAGCTGTGGCACTCGTCGACCACCACGTAGGCCAGGTTCTTGAAAAACCGGGTCCACCGCGAATGCGAAGACAGGATCCCGCGGTGGAGCATGTCCGGGTTCGTGAACACCCAGTTCGCGTGCGCGCGCACCCAGTCGCGCTCGGTCATCGGGGTGTCGCCGTCGTACGACGCCGCCCGCACCCCGGGGACGTCCAAAGAGGACACCGAACGCAGCTGGTCAGCGCCCAGCGCCTTGGTGGGCGAGAGGTACAACGCGGTCGCCGCGGAGCCCGTGGCCAGTGAGGACAGCACCGGCAGCTGGTACGCCAACGACTTCCCCGAAGCCGTGCCCGTCGACACCACCACGTGGGACCCCGTGTGAGCCAGCGAAGCCGCCTCTACCTGGTGTTTCCAGGGAGTCTCCACTCCGGAACCCGCGAACGCCGACACGACCGACGGCGCGGCCCACTCCGGCCACGCCGCGAAACCGGCTGCCCGCGCGGGAAGCTCGGCCACGTGCGTGACCGGGTTCTCGTTCACCGGGACCCCCGCCGTGACCCGGCTGAGCAGCCTCCGTCCTCGCTCGACCACGTGCCGAAGCTTCGCACAGGGCACCGACAGAACCGGCGCGAGATCGATCAAGTGAGCAATCACACAAGGTCACGGAACGTACCGTGACCGGGACGCGTTGCAGGCCCGCTGAGCACTACCAATACACTCCCGCAATCCACACCCTCTGTGGCGATCGTCATGTGAGACGTGCATTGCCCGCACGGCTAGCGTGTCGCTCGGTACAGATCCATGCCAGTGCAGGCACGCCGGGTACGACGAGTCCGCATTGGCCAACGGCGTTCCCAGGAGGACGAATGTCCCGGCAGTTCCTCGCGGAGGGCGGTCTCACGCTCTCCGGGGGTGGCTACACCATCGTAGGTGTGGTCGCCGTGGTCGCCCTTGCCGCACTCGCCATCGGTTACGTGCTGCTCAGGGAGGTGCTGGCCGCGGGCCAGGGCACCGCCAAGATGCAGGACATCGCCAAGGCGGTGCAGGAAGGTGCGGCCGCATACCTGAAGCGGCAGCGCAACACCCTCGCCGTCTTCGGCGTAATCGTGTTCCTGCTGCTCTTCGCACTCCCCGCGGACGACTGGAACGAGCGCATCGGCCGCTCGATCTTCTTCCTCGTCGGCGCGGTGTTCTCGTTCACCATCGGCTACCTCGGCATGTGGCTCGCGACGCAGGCGAACCTGCGCGTGGCGGCCGCGTCGCGCGAGGAAGGCGGCCGCGAGATCGCGATGCGCGTGGCGTTCCGCACCGGTGGTGTGGTCGGCATGATCACCGTCGGCCTCGGCCTGTTCGGTGCCGCGGTCGTGGTGCTCGTCTACACGGGCCAGGCCCCGAAGGTGTTGGAGGGCTTCGGGTTCGGCGCCGCGTTGATCGCGATGTTCATGCGTGTCGGCGGCGGCATCTTCACGAAGGCCGCCGACGTCGGCGCCGACCTGGTCGGCAAGGTCGAGCAGGGCATCCCCGAGGACGACCCGCGCAACGCCGCGACGATCGCCGACAACGTCGGTGACAACGTCGGTGACTGCGCCGGCATGGCGGCGGACCTCTTCGAGTCCTACGCGGTCATGCTCGTCGCCGCGCTGATCCTGGGCAGCTCCGCCTTCGGCTCCAGCGGCCTGATCTTCCCGCTCATCGTGCCGGCCATCGGTGTCGTCACGGCCGTCATCGGCGTGTACATCACGAAGGCGCGCGCGGGCGAGGGTGGTCTCGTCACGATCAACCGCTCGTTCTACATCTCCGCGGTGATCTCCGCGGTGCTGTCGGCCATCGCGGCCTTCGTGTACCTGCCGAGCAGCTTCTCCGACTTCGGTGCGGAGTTCGCGGGCAACAGCGGTAACCCGGCAGTCATCGCCACCGTCGCCGTGATCATCGGCATCGTGCTCGCCGCGATCATCCTGAAGCTCACGGGTTACTACACCGGCACGGAGAACAAGCCGGTGCAGGACGTCGCCAGGACGTCGGAAACCGGTGCCGCCACGGTGATCCTGTCCGGCATCTCGGTCGGTTTCGAGTCAGCCGTGTACACCGCGCTCGTGATCGGCGCGGCCGTGTTCGGCGCGTACCTGCTCGGTGGCGGCATCGCGCTGTTCGCCGTCGCGCTCGCCGGCACCGGCCTGCTGACCACCGTCGGCGTCATCGTCGCGATGGACACCTTCGGCCCGGTCTCCGACAACGCGCAGGGCATCGCCGAGATGTCGGGCGACGTCGACGAGAAGGCCGCGCAGATCCTGACCGAGCTGGACGCGGTGGGCAACACCACCAAGGCCATCACCAAGGGCATCGCGATCGCCACCGCGGTCCTCGCGGCCACGGCGCTGTTCGGGTCCTATTCGGACGCGATCACGAAGGCTGTAGGCGGCACGGGCGAGTTCGTCGCGAACATCGTCAGCCCGAAGACGCTGGTCGGTGTCATCGTCGGCGCGGCCGTCGTGTTCCTGTTCTCGGGTCTCGCCGTCAACGCGGTTTCGCGTGCGGCCGGCGCGGTGGTGCAGGAAGTGCGCCGCCAGTTCCGCGAGATCGCCGGGATCATGGAGGGCACCACGCGGCCCGAGTACGGCAAGGTCGTGGACATCGTCACGCGCGATTCGCTGCGTGAGCTCGCCACGCCGGGTCTGCTCGCGGTGTTCGCCCCGATCGCCGTGGGCTTCGGCCTCGGCACCGAGGCGCTCGCCGGCTACCTGGCCGGCGCGATCGCGACCGGCACGCTGATGGCGATCTTCCTGGCCAACTCCGGTGGCGCCTGGGACAACGCCAAGAAGCTCGTGGAGGACGGCAACCACGGCGGCAAGGGTTCGGACGCGCACGAGGCCACCATCATCGGTGACACCGTCGGTGACCCGTTCAAGGACACCGCCGGCCCGGCCATCAACCCGCTGATCAAGGTGATGAACCTGGTCTCCGTGCTGATTGCGCCCGCGGTCGTCACCCTGAGCCTGGGCGGCGGCACCAACACCACGTGGCGCATCGTGATCGCGGTCGTCGCGCTCGCGGTCATCGTCGCGGCGGTCGTCGTGTCCAAGCGGCGCGGCACGGTCATCGAGAACACCCCGGCGGAAGCGAAAGCCTGATCCGCTGTTCAATGCGAAACCCGTCCGGGGCCCGGCGCGCTGTTCGCGCGCCGGGCTCCGGCGTGTCGGGAATTCTTCCCGCACTCCAGTGGGTGACTTGCGAATGATTCTCGGATCGGTACGGTCGGGGGCACCTGGACGTCGACGAGCAGGAGGTGTCGCGGTGCGGCCGCGGTCGACCGTTCTAGCCGCGCTGGTCACGGCACTCGGGATCGGCCTTGCCGCCTGCGGGCAGCAGCCGCCGGTGTCGCAGACCCACAGCGGTGGGCAGGCGGACACCTCCAGCCAGGCCGATCCGGCCGCGAGATGGGCCGACGGCTACTGCTCGGCGGTCACCCACCTCGTGCGCACGCTCGCGAACCTGCCCGAGATCGACCCGAGCTCGCCCGAACAGGCTTCCCGCACGTCGAGCCGGCTCCTGTCGTCTGTCGTCGACGGCATCGACCAGACCGTCGACGGCCTCGACCGCGTCGGCCCGCCGCCCCTCCCCGGCGACGACCAAGCGCGCGGTGACCTGCTCAAGCAGTTCGCCTCCGTCCGCTCGCGCGCCGACACCGCCCGCGAACGCCTCGACACAGCCACCGACGCCTCCGCCACCAAAACCGCCCTCGGCGACGCCCGGGCCACCCTCGACGACGTCGCCGCCCTCAACGTCCTCCAGGGCCTCAATGCGACGCCGGAACTCTCTGCTGCGGGGAAGCGGGCGCCGGACTGCCAGCAGCTCGTGGTGCCGCCGGCGCCGCGCTGACGGGGCGCTTCGGCGAGGC
Organism: Amycolatopsis sp. NPDC050768; assembly: GCF_040654155.1. Classification (NCBI taxonomy): domain Bacteria; kingdom Bacillati; phylum Actinomycetota; class Actinomycetes; order Pseudonocardiales; family Pseudonocardiaceae; genus Amycolatopsis; species Amycolatopsis sp. NPDC050768. The sequence continues at coordinate 190,169 of NZ_JBFAHL010000015.1, read as the reverse complement.
GTACGGGGAAGTCGGCGGTCAGCTGCTGCCCCGGTCGCGGTGACCTCATCCAACCTCCGCCGCTGCCACCGGTGCGACACGTCGAGCAGCTGTGGCCCGCTGTCGGCCCAGCTCCAGCGACGCCCGGCGGTGACAGGACTCGCTAGCTCTCCAGGTCGAGCTCGCTCGTCAAGCGAATCAGGTATCCGGCGAAGCGCTGCCGGTCGGTGGCCGACCAGGTGGCGGTGAGGTCGTTGAACGTTCTGCGCTGCCATTGGTGCGAGGCGTTGAGCAGTTCGCGCCCGGTGTCGGTGAGCTGCAGCGACGCGCGCCGCCGGTCCTGGCCCGACGTGCCGCGGGTGAGGTAGCCGCCGGCGGTCGCGTCGCGGACCATGCGGCTGGCGCCGGAGTGGTCGAGCCCGAGGTGGTGCGCGACGGTCGCGACGGTCACCTCGTCGGTGTGCTCGCTGCCCGTGTCGACGGCCTCGACCGCGAGGATGTGCTGCACGTGGCGCATCTCGCCCGTGAGCTCGGTCGACGTGCGCAGGGTCCAGCGCCGGGACCAGTGCCTGACCAGGCGGAACAACGCGGGGCCGGCTTCGGTGAGGGGTGGCGTCACGGGTTCCACCCTATCTTGACTGCGTGCGATCCGCATGCATAACGTGTGCGATATGCATGTACTTCTCCGCGGTCGCGACGCCGCCTTCGCCGCGCTCGTGCTGGGGCTGCTGATGGCTTCGCTCGATACCAGCGTGGTGGTCGCGGCACTGCCGTCCATCGGCGCTGACCTGGGCGATCCGGGTGCGGTGGGCGGGGTGACGGCGGCGTACCTGCTGGCGGTCGCGGTCGCCACGCCGGTGCACGGCAGCCTCGGTGACCGTTGGGGGCGGCGGCGCATGTTCGTCGGCTCGGTAACAGCGTTCGCCGTCGGGTCGGTGGCGTGCGCCTTGGCGTCGGATCTGGTCGCGTTGATCGCGTTTCGTGCGGTGCAGGGGCTGGGTGGGAGCGGGCTGATCGTGGCCGCGGTGGCGGCAATGGCGGAGCTGTTCGACCGAGTCGAACTGGTGCGGCGGCAAGGCTGGCTGACAGCCGTGTTCGCGTTGTCGTCGATCGGTGGTGCTCCGCTGGGCGGCCTCTTGGCGGCCGTCGCGGGCTGGTGGTCGATCTTTCTGATCAACCTGCCGATCTGCGTTGTGGCTCTGTTTCTCGGGGTGCGTTCGGTGCCGGGCACGTGGCGCGCGGGCCGAATCCGGTTCGACTGGACGGGCGCGGTTCTGGTCGCGGTCGTCGGTGGTTGTGTCGTCGTGCTCGGCAGTGGTGCGGCACCGGGGTGGGCGCCCGTGCTGGTCGCTGTCGCACTAGCCGCGACGGTCGCCGTCGTGCAGGTCGAACGGCGTGCGGCCGCGCCACTGGTCTCGCCGCGGCTGTTCGCCGACGCCCGCCTCGCGAGGGTTGTCGCCGTCACCTTCCTGACCGGCGTGGCGCTGTTCGGCAGCTTCACCTATGTCCCACTGGCCATCGGCGTCGCGCGTCCGGCGGCCACGGGCCTGCTGCTCGTGCCGATGAGCGTCGGGCAGGTGCTGGTGACCACCGGGTTCGCGCTGCTCGCCCGCCGATGGCCGCGCGTCACGGTGTGGGGTCGGTTCGGCCTGGTCCTCGGCGTGGCCGGGCTCCTTGTCACTGCGGCACTCCCGATCCTCCAGCCCGGCCCGACGCGGTTGGTCGCCGTCGTCGTGGGGCTCGCGTGCAGCGGCGCCGCGCTCGGGCTGTCAATGCAGGCCTACACCTTGCTGGCGCAGACGTGGGCACCACCGGACATCCTCGGCGCCGGGATGGCCACACTCACCTTCGCGCGCCAGATCGGCGGTTCGCTCGGGATCGCGATCTTCGGCCTGCTCACGCTGCCTGCGGTGTTCCTCGTGGCCGCCGCAGCCCTGTTGGTCGCCGTGTTCGCCGCTCCCCGCGCCGCCGACGACTGCGTGGCGGCATGATCGCCCGATCGGCGAAAAGCCGCCGCCTAACCCTCGCGTCCGATCGAACTTGTGTTCTATCATGATCCGCGTGGATCGGACGATCTCGCTGTTCTCGGCGGAGGCGAGCGGCCCGGGGGTTGCGGACCTGGCCGGCCTGCTGTGCTGCCAAGGACAGATCACCGGCTTCGGGCGCACGGCAGCGCGGCTGTCCGTGAACGTCGACGAGCAGTGGCGCGCCCGGGTGCTGGCGCGCGAGTGCCGCCGGCGTGGGGCCGACGCGCAGGTGGCGGTGCGGGAGTGCGGGCGGCCGCAGGTGCGCACGTCGTTCCGCGTCGACCTCCTTCCGCTGTCCGTGCAGTGGCTGCGCCGGGGCTGCTCGGGTCCGTCCGAAGACGATTCGGGCAAAGCGCTGCCCGAAGGCTTCCGGTTGAGCGGCGCGATGCTGCGCATGTGGGCCCTGGCGGCAGGGCGGCAGGGGCCGTCGGGCTACCTGCTCGGCATGGACCCGCTGGCGCCGCACCTGCACGACGATCTGCTGGCCGCGCTGGCGCCACTGGGCGTCCACGCGCGGTTGCTGGGGCCGAAGGCCGAAGAGCCCGCCGCGCGGTTGACCGGGCGGCGCAAGCTCGACGGGCTGCTGGAGCTCATCGGCGAGGCGCCTGCGGGCGCGGAGGACGCGTGGCCCGAACTGCCGGAAGTCCGCGAGGAAACGCGGCCAGAACGCACCGAAGGGGACTCACGCCGCGGCGGAGGCGGCGGGAGTCCCCTTCAGTATTTGCTGGGTGACGTCCTGGAGGCAGTCGGTTAGGGCTTCGGCAACGTGCAGCCGACCCGATTGAGGTCGATCTCGCTCGCCGTCGTCAGACACGCGGGAATGCCGAACGTCTCCTCGCCGTACTTGGTGCCGGGATGCACGGTCACGTTCCCGGACCCGTCGACCTCGCACGGGTTGTCGAGCGTGCAGCGCTGGCCGTCGTCGTTCGACGTGTTGTTCACGCCGATGACCTTGCCGGTCGCGGTCTCGACGATCGGGGAGCCGGACGTGCCGCCGACGGTCGTGCACTCGGGCGTGTAGCGGATCGAGTCCTTCCACACCCAGCCATTTTCGTGAAGCTCGTTCACGAACCCGTCGATCGAGCAGGAGTAGATGGTCTTCCAGTAGCCCGAGACCACGTCGATGTGCGTGCCCGCGGTCGGGTGCGCCGAGACGAGCTCGAGCGGGGAGACCCGGTACTTCTGCTTGATCTGGGCGTAGGTGGTGTCGAGCTGGTACAGCGACACGTCGGTGTCGGTCATGGTCGCGTACACGACCTTCTTGGCCTTCAGCGTCCCGAGTGAACTTTTGCCGTCGGACGACAGAAGGCTGAAGGTGCGAGTGGACCGCTGACCGACGATGACCTCGCCGGGATCGGGGAAACCCGACTCCAGGCAGTGACCGTTGGAAAGTACGAGTGCGGGCGCCGTGTCCGGCGTGCCGGCCGGTTTGACGACCGAGCCGGAGCAGTTGGACAGTGCCACCGTGCCGGAGAACGTGGTGGTCGCGGCGCTCGCCTCAGGGGCGGTGACCAGGGCGAACGCGGCCACGGCCACGGCCGCGGCACCGAGCAGACGTCGGGTCATGGTGGTTCCTTTCGGCTCGACGAGGTAGTAAGTGAAGCGGTGCCGACGTCAGGTCCACCACCGTCGAACGGAGGGTATCGGCGTGATCGCGAGATACCCTGCACGGCACGTGTCCGGAATCACGTGCTAGGTGTGGAGAGGAAACATCGCCGAGGTCAAAGGCGATCCGACGGGCAGGGGCCCGGCGGCGTGTCAGGCCACCTAGCCGCTGCGCGGCCGGTGCGGGCGTGCACACTGGCAGGTCGAAGACGCGGGCGCAGCACCCCTCGTGGAGGGGTAAAGGAGTGCCGCAGCCATCGAGGATGGCGCGGGGATGAGTGGAGAGCAGGGCAGCGTGGCAGGAGCACGGACCAAGAAGGACGGCACCGGGACGAACGGCGCCGGGACTCGGCGGCTGGTGATCGTCGAGTCGCCTACTAAGGCCCGCAAGATCGCCCCGTACCTCGGCGGCAACTATGTCGTCGAGTCCTCCGTCGGGCACATCCGCGACCTTCCGCGCGGCGCGGCCGACGTGCCGGCCCAGTACAAGGGCGAGTCGTGGGCGCGCCTCGGCGTGGACATCGACAACGACTTCAAGCCGCTCTACATCGTCACGCCGGACAAGAAGTCCAAGGTCACGGAGCTCAAGGGCCTGCTGAAGGACGTCGACGAGCTCTACCTCGCCACGGACCCCGACCGCGAGGGCGAAGCCATCGCGTGGCACCTGCTCGAGACGCTCAAGCCCAAGGTGCCCGTGCGCCGCATGGTGTTCCACGAGGTCACCGAGCAGGCGATCCGCGCGGCGGCCGACGCGACCCGCGAGCTCGACGTCGACCTCGTCGACGCGCAGGAGACCCGCCGCATCCTCGACCGCCTCTACGGCTACGAGGTCTCGCCGGTGCTGTGGAAGAAGGTCATGCCGAAGCTCTCGGCAGGCCGCGTGCAGTCCGTGGCGACGCGGATCGTGGTCGAGCGTGAGCGGGAGCGCATGCGCTTCACCTCGGCTTCTTACTGGGACATCTCCGCGACGATGGACGCCGGCGAAGACGCTTCGCCGCAGACGTTCCCGGCGCGCCTGGTCGGCGTCGACGGCGCCCGCCTGGCCACCGGCCGCGACTTCGACTCCAACGGCCAGCTCAAGGGCACGGCCAAGGAGATCCGCGTGCTCGGCGAGGCCGAGGCGCAGGCGCTGACGCAGGCGCTGGCCAACCGCGACTTCACCGTGTCCAGCGTCGAGGAAAAGCCGTACACGCGGAAGCCGTACGCGCCCTTCATGACCTCGACGCTGCAGCAGGAAGCGGGCCGCAAGCTGCGGTTCACCTCCGAGCGCACGATGCGGATCGCGCAGAAGCTGTACGAAAACGGTTACATCACCTATATGCGTACCGACTCGACCACGCTGTCGGAGTCGGCGATCTCGGCCGCCCGCAGCCAGGCCACGCAGCTGTACGGCAAGGAGTACGTGCCGTCTTCGCCGCGCCAGTACACGCGCAAGGTGAAGAACGCGCAGGAAGCCCACGAAGCGATCCGGCCGTCGGGCGAGGTGTTCCGCACGCCGGGCCAGGTCGCGGGCGAGCTGGACTCCGACGAGTTCCGCCTGTACGAGATGATCTGGCAGCGCACGATCGCGTCGCAGATGGCCGACGCGAAGGGCACCACGATGTCGGTGCGCATCGTCGGTACCGCGACGTCGGGTGAGGAGTGCACCTTCGCCGCGTCGGGCCGCACGATCACGTTTGCCGGCTTCCTGAAGGCCTACGTCGAGGCTGTCGACACCGAGGCCGGCGGCGAGGCGGACGACAAGCAGAGCCGCCTGCCGGTGCTGGTGAAGGACCAGGCGCTGACCGCCGCCGACCTTTCGGCCGACGGCCACACCACCTCGCCGCCCGCGCGCTACTCCGAGCCGAGCCTCGTGAGCAAGCTGGAGGAGCTGGGCATCGGCCGCCCGTCGACGTACGCGTCGATCATCAAGACGATCCAGGACCGCGGCTACGTGTGGAAGAAGGGCTCCGCCCTGATTCCCTCGTGGGTCGCGTTCGCGGTGATCGGCCTGATGGAACGGCACTTCGAACGCCTGGTGGACTACAACTTCACCGCCGGTCTCGAGGACGAGCTCGACCGCATCGCCAACGGCGACGAGCACCGCGTGCAGTGGCTCTCGAAGTTCTACTTCGGCGGCGACTTCGGCGTGGAGGGCTCGGTCGGGCGACTCGGTGGGCTGAAGAAGCTGGTCGACGGCAGTGTCGAGGGCATCGACGCGCGCGAGATCAACTCGATCCCGCTTTTCAACGACGCCGACGGGCACAAGGTCGTCGTGCGCGTGGGCCGCTACGGGCCGTACCTCGAGCGTGAGGTCGACGGCCAGTCGCAGCGCGCCAACCTGCCCGAGGACCTGCCGCCGGACGAGCTGACGTCGGAGCTCGCGGAGAAGCTCTTCGCGACGCCGCAGGAAGGCCGTCAGCTGGGCGTCGATCCGGTGAGTGGGCACGAGATCGTGGCGAAGGAAGGCCGCTTCGGCCCGTACGTCACCGAGGTGCTGCCCGAGGCCGAGCCGCTGCCCGAGGGCGCGACGGCTGCGCAGAAGAAGGCCGCGAAGGCGAAGGCGCCGAAGCCGCGTACGGGCTCGTTGTTCAAGTCGATGACCATCGAGACGATGACGCTCGAGGACGCGCTGAAGCTGCTGTCGCTGCCGCGTGTGGTGGGCAAGGACCCGGAGTCGGGTGACGAGATCACCGCGCAGAACGGGCGCTACGGGCCGTACCTGAAGAAGGGCACCGACTCGCGCTCGATCCAGACCGAGGACCAGCTGTTCTCGATCACGCTGGAAGAGGCGCTGAAGATCTACTCGGAGCCGAAGCAGCGCGGCCGGTCGGCCACGGCGAAGCCGCCGCTCAAGGAGCTCGGTGACGACCCCGTGTCGGGCAAGCCGATGGTGGTCAAGGACGGGCGCTTCGGCCCGTACGTCACCGACGGCGAATACAACGCGACGCTGCGGAAGTCCGACAGCATCGAGGAGCTGACGGCCGAGCGTGGCGCGGAGCTGCTGGCGGAGAAGCGGGCGAAGGGCCCGGCCCCGAAGCGCCGCACCACGACGACGCGCAAGGCGCCGGCGAAGTCGACGGCGGCGAAGTCGGCTTCGGCCACGAAGTCGGCCGCCGCGGCGAAGTCGACGACGGCCAAGAAGGCGCCCGCGAAGAAGGCGAGCACTGCGAAGGCCAAGTAGCAGGCGGAGTTTCCGTCGGGGCCACCCGAGACGTTTCGGGTGGCCCCTTCTTCGCGTCTGGGGGACGTATTCGATGCAGGAGACGCGGCGTGCGCGGGCGGCCGTTTCGGTGGTGTTCGCGGTGTGCGGGGCGGCGTTCGCCACGTGGGCCGCGCGAATCCCGGCGGCCCAGGCCCACGCGGGACTGAGCGCGGGACAGCTGGCGATCGGCCTGTTCGGCCTCGCGGCGGGGTCTGTGGTGGCGCTGGTGGCGGCCGGGCCGTTGCTCACGAAGATCGGCAGCCGTCGGGGTGTCGTGGTCGGCGCCACGGTGCTGTGCGCGGGCCTGCCGCTGGCCGCGCTGGCAACGAACCTGGTCGCTTTCGTGGGTGCGCTCGTGGTGCTCGGGATGGGCAACAGCCTGCTCGACGTGTCGATGAACGCCCACGCCGCGCGCGTCGAGGAGGCGTACGGGCGGCCGATCTTCGCCGGGTTCCACGCGTTCTGGAACATCGGCGGGCTGCTGGGTTCCGGCGCCGGGGCGCTGCTGGAGCGCGTGCCGATCGGGGTGCACTTCACCGTGACGGGCGTGGTGCTGCTGGTGGTCGCGCTGGCGGCGTCGACGCGCTTCCTGCCGGGCGCCGACCGCGGCCAGGGCGACGCGGCGTTCGTGCTGCCGGGCAAGGCGCTGATCCCGCTCGGGGTGATCGCGTTCTGCGGGTTCGTGGCCGAGGGGACGGTGAACGACTGGAGCGCGGTTTACCTGCGGGAGGTCACGGTCGCGTCGGCTGCGTTGGCATCGCTGGGGTACTTCGCGTTCTCGATCACGATGATCGCGGTGCGGGTGGTGGCCGACCGGCTGGTGGCGCGGTTCGGCGTGGTGCCTTTCATGCGGGTGGCGACCTTGGTGACTGTCGTCGGGTTCTTGCTGGTGGTGGCGGTGCCGGTGCCGGGGTTCGCGGTCGCCGGGTTCGCCGTGGTGGGGCTCGGCGTCTCGGGCATGGTGCCCCTGGCGTGGAGCGCGGCCGGCCGTAAGCAGCCCCTTGCGCCGGGCCGCGCGATCGCGGCCGTGGCGGCGTGCGGCTACTTCGGCTTCCTCGTCGGCCCGGTCCTCGTCGGTGCCCTGGCCGGCGGCATCGGGCTGCACTGGACTCTGGGCGTGGTCGGGGCGCTGGTGGTGGCGGTGTACTTCCTGGCACCGACCATGCGGGCGGCCCCGGTTCCGGCCCGCTGACCGACCGTTCGGCGCAACGTCGCGGCGAGTCGAACAAAGGTTCGAAAAATTGTCGGTGCCAGGGTGTTCAATGCAAGGGTGAGTTCAGCGACCGCAGTCTTCGACGTCATCGACGAAGTCATCGCGCCGCTCCGGGCCGAGGTACCGGAGCGGCCGTCGGTGATGGAGTTCTACGACCCGCAGTTCATGGTGCCGCCGGTGCTGGAGGGGGTGGGTGGTTCTGGTTCCCGCGGTTCCGGGCCGCCTGGGGGCCGGGGTCCTCGTGGCTCGGGGTCCCGTGATGGTTCGGGGTCTCCGGGGTCGGGTTCTCGGGGCTCGGGCCCTCGGGGCGCGGGTTCTCTGGGCTCCGGTGGTCCCTTCGGTGGCCGGGGCCCTTCGCGCAGTTCTGGTCCCGGTGGCGATGAGGAGGCCTCTTCAGGTTCAGGCTCCGGTGGATCGGGCGCTCGGGGAGGCTCGAGTGCCGATGGAGGTGTGGGCTTCTTTCGCGGCTCGGAGTCTCAGGGCGGCTCGGGTTCGTCCGGTAGTTCGGGTGGTCGGGGTTCGGAGGGGCCGGGGCAGTCTGGCGCCTGGGACTCTCGGGGCGCCTCGGGACCTGGCGGCGGCGGGAGTTCTCGCGATGGCTCGGGTCGTTCGGGCGAGTCCGGGTCGCGGGGTGACTCGGGAGCTTCCGGGGCCGGCGGTGCTGAGGGGTCTTCGGGCTCGTCGGGTTCTTCCGGTTCTTCGGAGTCGGAGGAGCTGAGCCTGGCCGACCAGGTGCGGCAGTCGTTCGGGCCCACGCTGGTGCCGGCGTTGATCGAGGAGATCGAGCAGTACACGCGGTTCGTGGCGGGCATGTCCGAGCTCGGCCTGGTGCCCGAGGGCGAGGTGACGCCGGAGGCCGTCGGGCTCTACCGCGTGCTGCGGGGCGGTTTCATCCGCGGCGTGGTGACCGGTGTCTTCCCGGCGCGCCCGGAGCCGTGGGAGGTCCGCTTCTTCGGCGACGAGGACTACACCACGGTGATGAGCAAGCTGGGCCGTCGCGCGCGGCTGCGTTCCGGTCTGCTCAGCGCCCTGCCGGGCTGGGTGTTCGACGGGTTGCCGGACCGTCCGCCGGGGCCGGGGCCGGCCGTCCGCATCGAGACCGACCGCAGTGGCCTCGTCCCGCGCGCCGCGTGGGGCTCGCTCGACGTCATCCGCGCCGCGGTCGCCCGCCCGCGCCTCGGCACGGTCCTCGTCGACCTGGCCGTCCGCGACGCCGTCCTCGCCGAGTACCCGCACGGCGCCTTCGGCCTCGTCGACAACGACCAGGGCCGCTACCAGTTCCGCGCCGCCCCCCGCCCCGACGGCGGCTGGCTCATGACCTGGCAACCGGCCACTCGCAGCACGGCGGAGGCGTGGATCGTCGAAGCGGTGCGCAACCATGCCTGACCGACACGACGCCCGACCTGGGCATCCGGAGACCGGGAACGGAGGTACGTGGGACGTGCGTTGAGGGCGCCTTGCGGTTTGAGCCGCTGGAGCCGAGCGCGCGCCGCAGCGGCGCTTGGCTTGTGCTTCGCGCTCGGCTCGCTGGTACTGGCCCGGCGGATTTCGCGGTGCCGGCGCGCGGGCGGGCAAGGCATCCAACTGAACCGGCGCCGCAGAGCCTCGCGGAGGCGGGTTCGCCGGGCGGCTGAGCGCGGCCTGATTGCCGGAACCGGCGGCGCGGACTGTCGTGGAGCGGGGTTCGCCGGGCGGCTGAGCGCGGCCGGATTGCCGGCCGTGACGGAGGGGTCGACTGCCGTCGCGCCGAAAATGGCTCGCCGGGCGGGTGAGCCTCGGCTCCATCGCTGGCCGAACTGGCGCCGCGGACTGTCGCGGAGCGGGTCGCCAGGCGGGTGAGCCCGGCCCCATCGTCGGCTGAACCGGCGCTGCCGACCGCCGTCGCGCGTGAAATGGCCCGCCGGGCCTCAGGGCGCCGGCCACGATCGATTACGAAGAGTGCCCGATCTCGTGACCGGTATCACCCCTGGACGTCGCTTTCGGCGGTCGACCGGGGTGGCCGTGGCCTGCAAACTGCTGCGGGACCGTCCGGTCGGCGGCGTGGGCGCGAGCGTTTCTGCGGCCATTGGGCGGATGCGGGAGCCGGTAGTGTCGCCGACACTGGAAGGCGAGGACATTCCGTAGTGAGGTGGTCACCATGAGCACGAGCGGTGGGGCTCCTTTCTTCAATGCCCCCCAAGGCACGCAAAGCGCCCCCGGCATCAACGCCCGCAGCGCCCCGCAGCCGGAGCGCGATGGGACGTTGGACGGCAGCATCGGCGGGGAGCGGTTCGCCGATCCGCTCGCCGGGCTGGTCACGGCGGCCGAGGCGGCGCCCGCGGTCGACGAGGCGCGGCCGTTGCCGACCGCGCGGCCCGTGCAGCACGACCCCGAAGCCGTGAAGCGGATGGTCGAGGCCGCGCTGCGGGAGGAGGCCGCGCGTACGCCGCAGCCGATCCAGCCGGCCGAGGAGAAGCCCGACGGTGTGCCGCTCGGGTTGTTGCCGCGGCAGCGGACGTGGCCCACGCGTGCGCCGCAGCTGCTCAAGCGGGTGCCGCGGCCCCGGCCGAAGGCGAAAGCCGAGGTCGCCGACGACGACATCGAGGCCGAACTAGCCGAACGGCAGGCCAAAAGGCGCGGTCTGCCGAACATCGGGATGCCGAACCTGGGCCGTCCGTCGACGAGCGCGGCGGGTGTGATCCTCGCGGTCGTGCTGCTCGTCGTGTTCGTCGTGATCGCGCTGTACATGGTGTCGAGCCTGGTCAGCAGTGTGACGGGCCTGTTCAGCTGACGTCGCTCCACCGCCGCCACACCCGGGCCGGTGCCGTGTCCGGATCGGCGATCGGGCTACCCTGACGACACGGTCGGGGGATCCGAAACTGGGTTTCCCGACGCCGCCGTGACGAGTGGGGTGGGCGTATCAGCGAAGGCGTGCGGTCGGTACCCGGCGCCGGATCGGACGGTTCGGCGAGTGCCGAGGCGTCCACGATCCACCGCGTCCGTCGGGTGCTGGCGATCAGACCATTCCGTCGGCTGTGGGGCGTCACGTACCTGTGCAGTGTCGCCGACTGGTTGAACCTGCTGGCTCTCACGAGCCTGAGCACGAAACTGCTCAGCAACTACACCGCGCAGAACTTCGCGTTCGTCGGCGTGGTGCTCACGAACCTGTTGCCCGGCCTGCTGTTCGCGCCGATCGGCGGCATCCTCGCCGACCGCTTCGACCGCCGCAAGGTGATGGTCGTCTGCGACTTCCTGCGCTGCGGTTTCCTGCTGTCGATCGCCATCGTCGGCGCGCCGTGGTGGCTGTTCGTCGCGAACTTCCTGGTCGGCTGCTGCTCGATCATGTGGATCCCGTCGAAGGACGCGGCGGTGCCCAACCTGCTGCGCCGCCCGGACCAGGTCGAGACGGCCAACCAGCTCGGCCTCGTGATGACCTACGGCCTCGCCGTGATCACCGCCGCCGGCGCCAACGCTCTCATCCTGGGCGCGAACACCACGTTCCACCTGTTCCAGGGCTCGACGGCCGACCTCTACATCGCGAAGATCGTCGTCGTCATCAACGGCCTGCTCTACCTGACCAGCGGCATCCTCATCGCCACGCGGATTCCCGAGCTCTCGCTGCGCGACGTCCACAAGCTGCCCGACCAGAAGGTCAAGAACGCCGACGAAGAGAAGTTCGGCTTCGGCGACATGGTGCGCGACGGCCTGCGCTTCGTGAAGAGCACGCCCTTGGTGCGCGGGCTGCTGATCGGTGCGTTCGGAGCGTTCGCCGCGGGCGGGGCGGTGGTGGCGTCGGCCAAGCCGTACTCGTCGTCGCTGCTCGCGGGTGACGCGGCGTTCAACCTGCTGGTGCTGGCCGTGTTCCTCGGCCTCGCCACCGGCATGGCCCTCGCGCCCAAACTCGCGCGGCGCCTGCCGCACGACCGGCTGTTCGGCATCTCGATCGTCGTGGCCGGGCTCTCGCTGGTGATCATCGCGCTGTCGCCGCACCTCGCGATCTCCGTGATCGCCGTGGCGCTCACTGGCTTCTGCGCCGGCATCGCGTTCCTCACCGGCGTCACGATCATCGGCTCGCGGGTCGAAGACGCGATCCGCGGCCGGGTCAACGCGATCTACCAGTCGATGCTGAAGATCGTGCTGTTCGGCTCGACGATCGTCACGCCGGCGTTGATCGGCCTGGTCCGGCCGCACCAGATCAACGTGTGGGGCAGCCCCGTCACCATCGACGGCACGCGCCCGGTGATGATCGGCGGCGGCCTGCTCGCGGTGCTGCTCGGCGTGATCGCCTACCGGCAGATGGACGATCGCCGCAGCGAGAAGATCCTCACCGACCTGCGCAATGCCCTGCGCCGCGCGCCCCGGCGCGTGAACGGTTTCCTCATCGCACTTGAAGGCACCACGGCCATCAACACGGCCAGCCAGGCCGCGCGCCTTTCGCGTTGGCTCGGCACCGGCACCCGGCCCGTGGTGCTCGCCGCCGATCCCGCGCTCGACGAGCGGCGATTCCGTTCGCTGATCTCCGACGCGTCGCTCACGGGCGCGCGGGCCCAGGCGCTTGTCGCCGCGGCCGTGCGCGCGGAGCTGGTCGAACGCGAGATCCAGCCGGCACTCGACGCCGGGTCCGTGGTGGTCATGGAGCGCTTTGTCGACTCGCCGCTCGCGCACCTGTGCACGATCGCCGGCCTCGACGTCGGTGAGCTCGAGGGCCTGGCCGACTGGGCGACGGGCAAGCTGCGCCCCGACCTCACGGTGCTGCTCGACGCCGAGCCGGGGCAGCGCGAGCAGAACTCGTCGGTGTCGGTGAACGACCAGTGGCGCGTGCAGCACCTGCTCGCCGAGATGGCCGCGGCCGACCCCGACCGCTACGTGGTCGTCGATGCCGACGGCACCGACGACGAGGTCGCCGCACGCGTCCGCACGGCCGTGCTCGCGGTGTTCGTCGGCCGCCTGTCCGGGCTCGCGCCGTCGGAGCCGGCCGAGCGTCCGGAGCTGGACCACAGCACCCACGCGGTGGCGACGGCCGACGTCGTCGAAGGTGCCGTCGCGGAAGCCGAGCTCGCGCCCGCGCAGGAAGTGTCCGAAGTGGACGCCAAGTGACCGGGCCGATCGGCGTCTGGGCCGAGCTCGTGGGCCAGGAGCCGGCGGTCGAAACGTTGTCGTCGGCTTCGACGGCGGCCGCGAAGATCGTGGCGGGGGAGCCTGCTCCGCCGGGTGCGATGACGCACGCCTGGTTGATCACGGGCCCGCCGGGGTCCGGCCGTTCGGTCGCGGCGCGCACGTTCGCGGCCGCGTTGCAGTGCAGCACCGGCACAGGCTGCGGCGCGTGCCCCGGCTGCCGCACGACGATGGCGGGCACTCACGCCGACGTCCGGCTCGTGGTGCCCGAAGGCCTGTCGATCTCGGTCGCCGAGATGCGCGCGCTAGTGCAGGCCGCGGCGCGGCGCCCGACCACGGGCGACTGGCAGATCGTGATCATCGAGGACGCCGACCGGCTCACGGAGGGCGCGTCCAACGCGTTGCTCAAGGCCGTCGAGGAACCGCCGGAGCGCACGGTGTTCCTGCTGTGCGCGCCGTCGGACCACCCGGACGACGTGTCGGTGACCATCCGCTCGCGCTGCCGTGTGGTGACGCTGCGGACGCCGCCGCCCGAGGCCATCGCGCAGGTGCTGATCGCGCGCGACGGCGTCGATCCCGAGCTCGCGCAGTGGGCCGCGTCGGTCTGCGGCGGCCACGTCGGCCGCGCGCGCCGGCTCGCCACGGACGACTCCGCGCGCCAGCGCCGTGCCACCGTGCTGCGGATCCCGACCGGCCTGCGACGCCCCGCCGACGTCTTCACCAGCGCCGACCAGCTGATCAGCGCCGCGGAAGCCGACGCCGGCGAGGAGAGCAAGGCCCGCGACGAGAACGAACGCTCCGAGCTGCGCACCGCCATGGGCGGCGACGGCATCGGCAAGGGCGTCGCCGGTGCCAAGCGCGCCGCCGAGGCCGCCGTGAAGCAGCTCGAAAAACGCCAGAAGTCCCGCGCGACCCGCACCCAGCGCGACACGCTCGACCTCGCGCTCGTCGACCTCGCCGGCTTCTACCGCGACGTCCTCGTCACCACCACCCACTCCGGCGCGACCCTCAACCACCCGGACCACGCCGACGACATCCGCGCCGCCGCCGGGGCCTGGACGCCGGAATCCACGCTGCGCCGCCTGGAAGCCGTCCTCGAATGCCGCGAGGCGATCGAGCTGAACGTCAAGCCGCGCATCGCCGTGGAAGCCATGGTGACGACGCTGCGCCAGGGCTGACTGCGCAGCAAACGACAACGGCCCGGTCACCCACGAAAGGTGACCGGGCCGTTCTCACGAACCCCCGGGGATCAGTCGCGCGGATGTGGTGACGGTTTGCGCGGAGCGTCGTCGGAGTGGAGCTTCACCGGCGCGGCGATCCGGCGGCGGTTGGGGAAAGCCGCGACCATCACGACGCCGAGCAGCAGCATCGCCGTACCCGCCCAGAAGAGTGGCACGGTGTCGTACGCCGTGCCCGTGTACGCGAGGTTCTTGATCGGGCCCTTGGGTGCCGGGCCGCCGGCCGCGGGCGGGGGTGTGGTGGCCGTGCCGCAGACGACGCCGCCGGTGGGGGCGTAGGCGCGGGCGACCTGTTCGCCAAGGGACAGCTGCGCCAGGGACGACGGGAGGTTGTCGCCGGCGCCGGCGGGGAGCAGGGTTTTCAGGTTCTTCGTCGGGAGCACCTGGAGGTCGAACAGCCGCGCCGAGGCGCCGAGCTGGTAGCCCTTGTACGGCGTCGTCGCGACGGAGCCTTTCTGGTCCAGACCGGCGATCGACAGCCGGAGGACGCCGAGGTCGAGGACGGTGCCCGCGGTGTCGCCGACCTGCTGGATGCCCTTCGTCAGCGTGGACACGAGTCCGCCGACCACGGGGATCGAGTTGAGCTGCCCGAATTTGTCGCTCAGGCCCGCGAGCGGCAGGCCGATCGGGATGTCCTTGGTCGGGTGCGCCGCGTCGAGCGTGTACAGGGTCTTGCCGCCGGCCTCGATGGTCAGTACGGGCGCGGTGTAGTCGACCTTCGAGGTCTTCTCGTCGCCGGTCGAGGTGACCGTGAGCGTCGGCTGGCTGGCGACCTTGATCGACAGCTCCAGCGGCGCGCCCTTGAGGATGTCGATGTCGGCGGCCTGCAGCGTCGAGGTCGACTGCACCGCCTTGTTCTTCGACCCCGGGATGTCCACGAGCTTCACCTGCGAACGCGACGACAGCGTGTTTGGCAGGCTCAGCAGCGAACCGGTGCCGTTGGCCGCGGTCTGGCCGCCGCCCGACAGGAGGCCGCCGAGGCTCTGCAGGCCCTTGGCCGGGTCGAAGCCCTGCGCGAGCTGCGTGCCCTGCGGCAGGTTCAGTCCACCCTGGCCCAGCAACGGGATCTGCGGCAGCGACGGGATCACGTTCAGCAGCGAAAGGCTCGCCACCGACGTGCTCGCGTCGGCGATCGTGCCCACGCACGGGCCCAGCGAGTCACTCCAGCGGGCGTGCGCGGTGCCGTTCAGCACGCCGATGTTCAGCAGCGGGTTCGACGGCGCGTTGAGCCCGCCGGACAGCGGGTGCGGGTTGTCCGGCAGCGCGGTCTGCACCACGGAGCCCGGCGTCTGCGGTGCCTGGCCCCCCACAGCCACCCCGAACGGTGACGCCTGCGCGATCGACTTCTCGTACGCCAGGTACGCCTCGGAGTTCGCTGACGCGCTCGACAGGCCCATCCCGGCCTCCAGCGCAGACTGCTTCGGCAGCGTCTGCCCGAAGCCGGGCAGGATCGTCGACGTCGGCACGGAGTTCGGCAGCAGGCGCAGCACGCCCAGCGCCGTGCCCGCGTCGCCCACCGCGTGGCCGAGCGGCTGCGGCCCGATCGGCGCGGACGCCGGGGGCTGCGACGGGTTCGCCGGCTGCGGGATCGGCGTCGTCGGGATCTCCTGGGCGCTCGCCGGCGCGGCGATGAGCAGCAGCAACGCCGCTGCCGCGGGCAGGGCCACCGTGCGGGGCAGTCTTCGCCGCATGTGCCGAGTCCTCCGGGTAGGCCGATCGGGGAGTGAGACCGAGGTCATAGGACCCTAACGACGCGGCCCCCGCAAGGTGACGCCCACGGCCTCCGCTACACTTGTTCCCGTCGGACGGCGCTAGCCACCCGGCATGCCGCCTTAGCTCAGTCGGCCAGAGCGATTCACTCGTAATGAATAGGTCAGGGGTTCGATTCCCCTAGGCGGCTCCGCAGGTCAGGGCCCATCCGAGACACCTCGGATGGGCCCTGATTTTTGTAATGAGTGTCTAAGACGCCTTGTCTTGTTGATCGCCAAGTTCACCCGTCAAGGGGACACCTGATCTCTCGTGACGGCGCCGCACTCTCAGCTGTGCGGACCTGCTCCGGCGCCCCGTTCGGCGAGTAGCTCCAGCCCGCCGGGGCCGAGCCGCAGCACCGACGGGACCAGCTCCGTGGTCTCGTACGGCGAACCGAGCACCTGCTCCCGGATGGTGTCCGCCAAGCCGCTTCCCTCCCTGGCGACGAACATCTCGTCCGGGCAGGTCAGGCCGACGAGCAGGTCGCCCGCACCGAGGTGCCGGGACAGCTGGGCGTGCAGGTCGGGCAGGGCGAGCGCGGAGGCCGCCATCAGGTTGTCCCTGGCGACCGACACCAGCACCTCCTTGCCCGAACGGCGGACCTCGAACTTCAGGCCGCGGGCCAGGGCGCCGTACGCGATGTCGAACAGCTTCTCGAGCGGCGGTGCGCCCATCTCCTCGTGCTGGTGCCGGGTGACGTGCCGCATCCCGATCTTGCCCTGCGGGGTCCGCGCCACCACCGCGAGCGCGACCGACAGCCGGCCGGGCACCAACGGCTGGTGCGGCAGTGTGTCGAGCAACCCGGCGCGAGGCGAGGACGCACTCCACAACACCGGCAACAGTTCCTCGGCGTTCTCCTGCTGCCGTGCTTCGTGCGTTTCAGCCATCACGGACCGTGCTTCGGCGAACGCTCGCTCCCAGTCATCGGGAGCGGGCCGGGCGAAACTGTAGGTGCACTCGGCCTTCCGGAACTGCTTGGCCATGAACTTCTGATCGGCCGCGGAGGGCTGCCATTCGCTGTACACCGCCGAAACCGCGGACGCGCGCACCTTGTGCTGCTGCCGAACGCTCGCCCAGGCCTGCTCGACGGCGTCGTCGGCCTTCGTGGGCGCGTCGGCCAGCACCGGCTCGGCGAAGCCTTTGATCCGGAAGACGACGAGGTTCCGGGACACATCGTCGTTCACCGGATCTCCTGGAAGGCAAAGGTTCTCGGCATCCGGCTTGTCTAGCACGTCGACGCGCGAATGGGGCGTAAAGCCGCAAAATGAAGCTGATCAAGCCCGGTAAGCCCCGCGCGGATCGCTCGAGCGGTTCTCAGTGCACGATTCCGAAGGCCCGACATGGCGATCAGGCGGGCTACGGCCACGGTGCTGTCCCTCATCCGCATCTTCAACGGCGCCCCCGGTTTGGTCGCGCCGGAGGAGATGGCGAAGCAGCTGGGCAGCGCGATGGACGACGACAAGACGTTCGTCTACCCGGCGCGGATGTTCGACATCCGGACGCTGGTCCTCGGGTTCAACCTGCTGCTGGTACGCGGCGGGCCGCGGCGCAGTGCGTTGCTCAAGCAGGCCGTGCTGATCCACGGCGTCGACACACTGGCTGCCTTCTGGTGGTCCGTCGAGCCGGCCGTGTCCAGTGGTGTCGCCGGTGCCGGTGGACCTCACTATCCACAGTGGAGACTGGTGGGGGACGCCCCATGAAACGGCCCGACGAGAGCCGTTGCATGACTTCCGCTCGCGGAGCGCGACGTGGATCACGCGCCGGGGCCGCCTGACTCGGCCATCCGGCCTGTGGCTTCGGACCGGAAAGCCGATGCCGGTCCTCCGGGGCCCGGATTGACTCGGTGGCATGAACGAAATCGGGAAAACCGCGATCTGGTTCGCGGCGATCGCGGCGGCACTGGCGACCGTCACCGCGTGTGCGCCGGACGGGCCGGAGCACGTCAAGAACGTCTCGTACGACACCGGCGCCATCGGCAAGGCCGACACCGACGCGCGCCTGCCGTCCTGGATCCCCGACGACGCGACGGCCGTCACGGAGGTCATCCGCACCACCGGGTCCGAACGGATCCTGCGCTACACCCCGGGTGCCTCGGGCTTGCCCGCGACGTGCGTCAAGGGTCCCGCGGCGGCGACCCGCGCGACCCTGTCGGCCGACTGGTGGCCCGCCGGCCAGGAGCACCGCACCGACCGCGTCTGCGACACCGACTGGCACGTCATCGCCGACCAGGGCCTGATCTACGCCTACAAACCGGAGACGCTCGATCAGCGTCGCTGAGAGCCGCATAAAAAGACGGATCGGGCTGCCGAGGCGTGATGCCCGGCAGCCCGATCCGTGGTGTCCGAAGTGGTCAGTCCTCCGGCGGGGTCAGCTCGATCACCGTGGCGGAGGCTTCGCCGCGCGGGGTGCGGTAGGTGATCTTGTCGCCGGCCTTGGCGCCGACCAGGGCGAGACCCAGCGGGCTGTCCGAAGTCAGCGAGTCGACGTCCTCGCCTGGGATGGTGACGACGTTGAGCACTTCCTCGTCACCGTCGGCGAAGCGCAGCGAGACGCGCGTGCCGTCGGGGAGCAGATTGCTGTTGTAGGCGCCGTGTTCGAGCTTGGCGGCGACGTCGGAGATCTGGCGCTCCAGCCGCGCGGCGGCCTCGGCCCGGTCGATCACGTCGGCCTGGTCGGCCGCGTCCCCTGTGCGTTCCTGCTCGCCGAGCTGCGGTGCGAGCGCCGCTCGTTGTGCGCGCAGATCGGCTATTTCCTTCTCCAGCTGGCGGCGCGCCGCCTCGCTGAGCCCCTTGTCCCCTGAGATCACCATGCCGGGCATTGTCCGCTGTGCGGACCGGGGTGGCCAATCCGCTTTTTCACCCGAGAGGGCACGATGGGACGTCTGCCCTAGGATTCGGGCCTGTCGTCCTGAATAACGTAACGAGGATCACCGTGACCGCCGTACCCGGCCGCAGCGCGCAGCTGTCGCCCAACCAGCTGCAGAAGCAGGAGCAGATCGTCGAGGCCGCACGAGTCGTGCTCGCCAGAGACGGGCTCGCCGGGTGCACAGTACGCGCGATCGCCGACGCGGGCCCGCTCACGAAGAGCGCGATCCACTACTACTTCGCGGATATCGACGTGCTCATCGACCGCGCGATGGCCGCCCACATCACCACGTTCGCCACGGACCTGCGCGCCGTCGGGGAGAAGTTCGCCGAACCGCGCGAGCGCCTGTTCGAGGTGACCAAGGCGTACCTGGCGGAGTTCGCGGAGCGGCCCAACGGGGCGTTCCTGTGGTTCGAGTACTGGATCGCGGCCGGGCGCGCGCAGCACCCGCAGGCGATCGACGCGATGCTGACGTCGATCACCGAGCTGTTCGCGGAGCTGCTGGCGCCGCTCGACGTCGACGACCCGCGGGCGCGCGCCCGCGCGCTGCTGAGCTACCTGCTCGGCGCCGTGGTGCAGCAGCGGGTGCGGCCGCGGCCGGTCGAGAGCCTGCGCGGCGACGTCGAGGCGCTCTGCTTCGCCGGTTATCGCTGACGCCGCTTAGGGTGCTGGCATGCCTCTGTTCTCCTTCGAGGGCGCCAGCCCGCAGGTCCACCCGGACGCCTGGATCGCCCCCACCGCCACCCTGATCGGCGACGTGACCGTCGAGAAGGACGCATCGGTTTGGTACGGCGCCGTGATCCGCGCCGACTTCGGGCCGATCGTGATCCGCGAGGGTGCGAACGTGCAGGACAACTCGGTGATCCACTGCGGCGGCACGCTGACGGAGATCGGGAAGAACGTGACCGTCGGGCACCAGTGCCTGGTCCACGACTGCACGATCGGCGAACAGGCGCTGATCGGCAACGGGTCGACGGTGCTCGACAGGTCCGTGATCGGAGCGCGGTCGCTGATCGCCGCGGGCTCGACGGTGACGCCCGGCACGGAGGTGCCCGAAGAAGTGATCGCGATGGGCAGCCCGGCCAAGAAGTTCGTGCCGCTCACCGACTCGGCGCGGATGTGGGTGGAGCACAACGCCGGGATCTACCAGGACCTCGCGCGACGGCACCGGGAGGGCTCCAAGCCCGTCTGACGTGCACTAAACTCCGGCACACAGCTGCGACTGGCGCCATCAGAGGTGGAGCACCACCGGGAAGCGACGACGAGGCCGGCACCGCGCGCCTGGGTGCCCGGCCGGTTTAGAGCCGGAGACGTGATGACACATCAGCCCGCCCTTTCCACGCTCGCCGCCGCCGACCCGCAGATCGCCGGGCTCGTCGAGGACGAAGCGAAGCGCCAGCACGACAAGATCCGCCTGATCGCGTCGGAGAACTACGTCTCGCGCGCGGTGCTCGAGGCCACCGGCACCGTGCTCACCAACAAGTACTCCGAGGGCTACGCCGGCAAGCGCTACTACGAGGGCCAGCAGTTCATCGACCCCATCGAGAACCTGGCGATCGAGCGCGCGAAGGCCGTGTTCGGCGTGGACCACGCCAACGTGCAGCCGTACTCCGGCTCCCCTGCCAACCTTGCCGTGTACCTGGCCTTCGCCCAGCCCGGCGACACCGTGCTCGGCATGGCCCTGCCCGACGGTGGCCACCTGACTCACGGCTGGTCCGTGTCCGCGACGGGCAAGTGGTTCAACCCGGTCCGCTACGGCGTGCGCAAGGAAACCGGCCGCGTCGACTTCGACCAGGTGCGCGACCTGGCTCTGGAGCACCGGCCGAAGCTGATTTTCTGTGGTGGCACGGCCATTCCGCGGACGATCGACTTCCCGCGCTTCGCGGAAATCGCGCGCGAGGTCGACGCCGTCCTGGTGGCCGACATCGCCCACATCGCCGGCCTCATCGCGGGCGGGGCGCACCCGTCGCCGGTGGGCCACGCCGGTGTTATTACGACCACCACGCACAAAACTCTGCGCGGCCCGCGTGGTGCGATGATCATGTCGGACGCTGCTCACGCCAAGGCGATCGACAAGGCCGTGTTCCCCGGTCTGCAGGGCGGGCCCCACAACCACACGACGGCGGCCATCGCCGTTGCGCTGGGGGAGGCGCAGCAGCCTTCGTTCGTTACTTATGCGCAGACGATCGTGGCGAACGCCGCTGCGTTGGCTTCGGCCTTGCTCGACCGCGGCTACGACCTCGTTTCCGGCGGCACGGACAACCACCTGCTGCTGATCGACCTGACGAACAAGAACGTGGCCGGCAAGCCTGCCGCTCAGGCCCTGGACCGCGCCGGGATCGAGCTGAACTACAACACGGTGCCGTTCGACCCGCGCAAGCCGTTCGACCCGTCGGGCATCCGGCTGGGCACCTCGGCCATCACGACGCGGGGGTTGCTGCCGGAGCACCAGGTGCAGGTGGCGGAGTGGATCGACCGCACGGTGGTCGCGGCAGCTGCTTCTTCTTCTCCGGAGGCGGAGTTGGACCGGATCGCTGCTGAGATCCGGGAGTTTCTGACGCCGTTCCCGATTCCGGGTTACGTCGCCTGACGCTGCTTTCGCTGAGCGAATGGTCCCCTCGCGCAATGGTGGTTGGTGCGGGGGGACCTTTTGCGCTGTTGGTTCGGTGCGAGGGGTCCTCTGGTGCCGTGCCGGTGGTGCGATGGGACCTTTCGCGCTGCGTACTAGGTGCGAGAGTGCCTTTCGCGCTGCGGACGTGGCGTGGGTGGATCGTTGGTGCGGGTGTCGGCGTGGCGGGGGGACCGTTTGCGCCAAGCCTTCCGCGCGAGGGGACCTTTGGGCTGTGCCGCCGGTGCGAGTGGGCCTTTCGTGCGGAGCCGACGTCACGAGAGAACCGCTCTTGGTGTGGGCCTGGTGCGAGTGGGCCTCTCGCGCGAGGGCTAGGCGTGGAGGGAGGGGATCCTTCGCACCGCGCGCTTGGCGCGAGAGGGCCTTCCACACTCCACGCTTGCGCGAGGGGACCCTTCGCGCAGGGAGTGATTGGCAAGGAGGGCTGGTGGTTCGGTGTCGGCGGTGTGAGTGGGACCTTCGCGATGCCAGCGGTTGCGCGATAGGTCCCTTCGCGGCGCCAACATGGCGCGAACGGTGCTTTCGTGCGGGTTCTCCTGCCTGAGCGGGCCGGTCGCGCCGGTGCATGAGAGGACTGGCTCGTGTCGGGGCGCGTGGGCGCAGGGGTCCACTCGTGCTGAGGTACCGGTGCGAGGGGACCGTTGGTGGCGTGTTGGTGGGGCGGGTTGACCGGTCGCGCTGAGCGGGCGGGGTGAGGGGACCGTTCGTTCTGTGTCGGCGTCGCGAGGGGACCTTTCGCGTGGCGAACGGACCAGCCGGCGCCCGAGAGCGGAGCCGTCGCGATCGGGGCGTTGGCCGGCTGCGCGCGATGATGAGCCGATGCCGCCTCTGTTGCTGCCGACCGAGCTCGTCGTGCGGTACTGCGCCGTCGACCGGGAGCTGGTCGGGTCCGCGTTGGTCGACACCCCGCGCCGCCTGGACGAGTTGACCGGGGATATCGCGCGGCGGGGGATTCCGACGCCGCTCAGGCTGGGGTTCAACGAGGAGCTCGGAGTCCTCGACGGCAACCACCGCATCGCCGTGGCGCTGCGGCTTGGGCTTGCCGAGGTGCCCGCGGCGCTGAGGAGCGAGCCCCGAAGCCCCCGGCCGGGCCACGCGAGGCCCATGCGTGAAGCCGACTTCGCCCAGCTCGAGGCCCACCTCTAACTCCCTGCGACCAGCGTCACACCTTATTTACTTGCCTCATGCAAGCTTCCCGGGAACAGTTGCACCCTGAAAGTAGTTGATGGATACAAGCAACTTCTCGACCGGACTTGAGGGAGTACCAAGATGACCGCCACCATCACCGCGGAAGGGGGCACCGGCAAGCTGTCGCACCGGCAGATCCTCACCGTGCTGTCCGGGCTGATGCTCGGCATGTTCCTGGCCGCGCTGGACCAGACCATCGTGTCGTCGGCGATGAAGACGATCGCGGACGAGCTGCACGGCCAGAGCCTGCAGGCGTGGGCCACCACGGCCTACCTGATCACCGCGACGCTCTCGACGCCGCTCTACGGCAAGCTGTCCGACCTGTTCGGGCGCAAACCCATGTACCTCACGGCGATCTCGATGTTCCTCGCCGGCTCGCTGGCCAGCGGGTTCGCGAGCTCGATGTACGAGCTGGCCGCGTTCCGCGCGTTCCAGGGTCTCGGCGCCGGTGGGCTGATGTCGCTGGCGCTGGCGATCATCACGGACATCACGGCGCCGCGCGAGCGCAGCAAGTACCAGGGCTACTTCATGGCCGTGTTCGGGATCTCGAGCGTGGCGGGACCGGTCGTCGGCGGGTTCTTCGCGGGGCTGGACTCCTTCGCGGGGGTCACGGGCTGGCGCTGGGTCTTCCTGGTCAACGTCCCGATCGCCCTGGCCGCGCTGGTCGTGGTGAGCAAGGTGCTGAACCTCCCGCACACCCGCGTGCAACAGCGCGTGGACTTCCTCGGCGCCGGCGCGCTGACGCTGGGCCTGGTACCGCTGCTGGTCGTCGCCGAGCAGGGGCGCGAGTGGGGCTGGGGTTCGCCCGCGTCGCTCGGCATGTACGCGATCGGGCTCGTCGGGGTCGTCCTGTTCATCCTGCAGGAACGCAGGATGGGCGACGCGGCTCTGCTGCCGTTGCGGCTGTTCCGCCGGCCGGTGTTCCGGGTGGCCACGCTCGTCACGGTGATCCAGGGCGCGGGCATGTTCGGCGCGATGATGTCGCTGCCGCTGTACCTGCAGATCGTGAAGGGTGCGACGCCGACGCAGGCGGGCCTGCAGATGCTGCCGCTCACCCTCGGGATCATGGTCGCGAGCCTCGGCTCCGGCGCGGTGATCTCGCGGACCGGCCGCTACAAGGTCTTCGCTGTGGCCGGTCTGGGGCTGATGGCGGCGGCGCTGTTCGGGCTGTCGACGATCGGCGCGGCCACGCCGCTGGGCGTCGTGATGGCGATCGCGTTCGTGATCGGCCTGGGCCTGGGCGCCTCGATGCAGACGCTGCAGCTCGCCGCGACCAACGACGTCGCCCCGCAGGACATCGGCGTCGCGACCTCGTCGGCCACGTTCTTCCGCCAGATCGGCGGCACGGCGGGGACCGCGGTGTTCCTCTCGATCCTGTTCGGCACGGTCGGTGACCGGATCGCGGCGGCGGTGCGCTCGGCGATGGCGACCCCGTCGTACGTCGCGGCGCTCGCCCAGCACCCGGAGTTCGCCCAGCAGATGGCGAACGGCGGCGTCGACGTAAACGACACCTCGTTCCTCGCCCACCTCGACCCGGTGCTGGCCCGCCCGATCCTCGACGGGTTCGCCGGCTCGATGAGCACGGTGTTCCTGGTCGGCGGGATCGTGCTGACGGTCGGGTTCGCCCTGGTCTGGCTGCTCAAGGAGAAGCCGCTTTCGGACAAGTCGGCGATGGAGCAGCGCTCGGAGCAGGAAGCGCTCGCGCTGGCGCACTGAAATAGATCAACGAAAGGGCCGTTCACCCCAGCTCGGGGTGAACGGCCCTTTCGCGCGTTCTCGGTCGCTCTCAGTGAGCGGGACCGTCGACCTCTTCCTTCGCCAGCCGGTCCTGCTCCCGCTGGTACGACCGCGAAATCTCGGCCTCGGCCTCCGCGCGGCCCACCCACGACGAACCCTCGACGCTCTTACCCGGCTCGAGGTCCTTGTAGACCTCGAAGAAGTGCTGGATCTCGAGCTTGTGGAACTCGTTGAGGTGGTGGATGTCGCGCAGGTGCTCAAGGCGCGGGTCGTTGGTCGGGATGGCCAGCACCTTGTCGTCCGGACCCTTTTCGTCGGTCATGCGGAACATGCCGATGGCGCGGCAGCGGATCAAGCAGCCCGGGAACGTCGGCTCCTGCACCAGCACGAGCACGTCGAGCGGGTCGCCGTCCTGGCCGAGCGTGTCGTCGATGAAGCCGTAGTCCGCCGGGTACTGCGTCGCCGTGAACAAGGTCCGGTCCAGCTTGATGCGACCGGTCTTGTGGTCGACCTCGTACTTGTTGCGCTCCCCCTTGGGGATTTCGATCGTGACGTCGAACTCCACGGCCGTCCTCGCTGCTTCTCGAATCTCGGTATCCCACACGTCGTGGGCGGCAACCGTAATCACCTCATTGACGTCACTAGTGTGGACTACGCGCTGCCGCCGGGTCCCGTGGATGTCGGCTAGGCAGCATGTGACCTTGGCCCCTTCCGGGCAGGTGAGAAGGAGTGGTGGGTGTCGGACAACGACCAGCCGATGTGGCCCGATGGTGACGAGGACACGTCGTCGCGCGGCGGTGGGGCGACCGCGCGCTTTCCCATCCCCAAGCCCGGCCAGACCGTCACGGACCAGCTCGCCGTGCCGAACGTCACACCTCCCGCCGGTTCTTCACCCGGCGCCGGCGGGCGTCCGCCGGGGTCGTGGTTCAAGCCGAACGTGGCTCCTGAACTGATTCCGGGACTGAACACTCCGGTCGAGCCGCGCCCGGCTGGTGACCGAGGTGGACAGCCGGGGCAGCAGCCGCCGCAGGGACAGCAGCCGCAGTCGGGGCCGCAGGGACAGTCGGGTCAGCCGAGTCAGGCGGGGCAGCAGAGCCAGCCGGGGCAGTCCGGGCAGATGCGGCAGCCGGGACAGCCGCGGCAGGACCTCGCCGACCGGCTCGGGCCGCGGCCAGGTGAGCAGCCGCGAGTCCGGCAGCCCCAGAACCAGCAGTCTCAGAACCAGCAGGCACCGGGGCAGCAGTCGCAGGGCGAGAGGAGCCAGTCCCAGCCGGGGCAGGGCCTGTTCGGTCAGCAGAGTCAGGGCGGCCAGCTCCAGCAGGGCCGGCAGACGCAGCAGGGGCCGGGTCAGCAGCAGTCCGGCCACGCGCCGTGGGGCCAGCAGCAAGGTCAGGGTCAGGGTCAGCAAGGCCAACAGCAAGGCCCGTGGTCGCAAGGGCTGCAGCTGGATCGCTCGGAGGGCCAGCGGCCGCAGACACAGAGCCAGCAGGGCAAAGAGCAGTCCTCGTCGGAACGGTCGCAGGAGACGCCGTCCGATCAGGCCACTCAGCAGCTTCGGGTGCCGCCGCCCGGCGTGCCCTGGGTGCCGGTGGAGCGACCCGCGCGCCCGGGCGACGGTGATCAGAGCCGCAGTGACGAGACCCGCGGCGACGAGAACCGTGGCGACCAGAACCGTGGCGACC
Source organism: Amycolatopsis sp. NPDC050768 (assembly GCF_040654155.1). NCBI lineage: Bacteria > Bacillati > Actinomycetota > Actinomycetes > Pseudonocardiales > Pseudonocardiaceae > Amycolatopsis > Amycolatopsis sp. NPDC050768. The sequence continues at coordinate 163,979 of NZ_JBFAHL010000015.1, read as the reverse complement.
AGAACCGTGGCGACCAGAACCGTGGTGACCAGAACCGGAGCGAAGAGCCGCGCCGCGTCGGGTCGATGTTCGAGTCCGTGGCCGCGGAGCCGCCGGAGGAAGAGGCGAGCGAAGACAGCGGCGCCGCCAACAGCGAGAGCGGCACCGAGTACATCGACGTGTCCAAATGGGACGTCTTCCGCAACGAGCAGAAGCGCGAAGAACCCCAGCGCCAAGAACCCCAGCGCCAAGAATCCCAGCGCCAGAACACCGAGTCCCCACGCGAAGAACGTTGGGACGTCTTCCACACCGCCCAGGGCGGCAACGAACCCGAAGGCCCCCGGGACGCACCCCAGTGGGACAGCCTCCAGAACCAGGGCCCCTGGTCCCAGGACAAGCCCGACAACCCCCGCGGCCTCCCCGAGCCGCCGCGCGGCGCGGTCCCCCCGGCGTCGGGGACGCAGGCCCGCCCGGTGCGCATCGAACCGTCGGGTGAGCAGTTCCCGGCGGAGGCGACCGTCGGCATCGAGCGCCCCGCCGAAGGCTTCGCCGGCGGCTACGACGACCAGGAGCCGCCCCACAGCGAGCCGCAGCGGGACACCCCGCCGAAAGAGCCGAAAGCCAAGAAGGGCAAGAAGAAGTTCGTCGTCCTCGGCGTCGTCGTGGTGCTGGTGCTCGCGGCGGCCGGGGTCGCGTCCGCGATGCCGCAGGTGTCCAACAAGCTCGGCCTGCCGTGGGCGCCCAACGCGCCGAAGGGCGACAGCCCCGACCCCGCGTCCGTGACCCTCGCGCTGCACGGCCCTGACACCTCGGGCCAGGGCCCGTCGGCGAACGGCGTCGCTTCCGCCCTGGCCGGACCCTCTGGAGCGTCGGCGCTCTCGCAGCTCAGCGGCAGCGTGATCGACCCCGCCAACGGCTCCGTCCTGTGGGACCACAGCTCGACCACTCCGCTGACGCCGGCGTCGACCACGAAGATCCTCACGGTGTCGGCCGCGTTGCTGTCGATGGACCCGACGAAGCGGATCGTCACCAAGGTCGTGCAGGGCTCGTCGCCCGGCACGGTGATCATCGTCGGCGGTGGCGACCCGTCGCTCACGGCGCTGCCCATCGGCACCGACTCGCCGCTCTACCCCGGCGCGGCCCACGTGGACGACCTCGTCGCCCAGATCAAGAAGGCCGACCCGAGCGTCCAGAAGGTGCAGGTCGACGTCAGCGCCTACTCGGGCCCCACCACCGCCCCGGGCTGGGAGCCCGGCGACGCGCCGTCGACCTACGGCGCGCCGATCGTGCCCGCGATGGCCGACGGCGGCCGCCTCAACCCGTCGGTCGACGAGACGCCGCGCTCGGGCAACCCGGCGACCACGCTCACCCAGCTCGTCGCCGACAAGCTCGGCGCGCAGGCCGCCGGCACCGCGAAGGCGCCTGCCGATGCGAAGGTCGTCGCGCAGGTGCAGTCGGCGCCGTTGCCGGACCTGGCGTACGCGCTCCTGCAGATCTCCGACAACGTCCTCGCCGACGCTCTCGGCCGCCAGGTCGCCATCACCGCTGGCGCCGAGGCGTCGTTCTCCGGCGCGGCCGCGTCGGTGAAGAAGGTGCTGGCCGACCACGGGTTCGACGTCACGGGCCTGCAGCTGTCCGACACGAGCGGCCTGTCCAATCAGAACAAGGTACCCGCGCGGCTGCTCGCGCAGGTGCTCGCCGAGGCCGCGGCACCGGACGGCAAGAACCCGGACACCCCGAAGCTGCGCCCGTTGCTCGCGGGCCTGCCCGTGGCCGGCAGCCCCGCCGGCACGCTCGCCACCCGCTACGCGACGCCGAACTCGGCCGCGGGCAAGGGCTGGGTCCGGGCGAAGACGGGCACGCTCACCGGCGTCAACACCCTCGCCGGCTACGTGCTCGACAGCGACAACCGCGTGCTCGCGTTCGCGTTCATGTCCAACGGCTCGGAGAAGAACCCGGGCCAGGCCGCGCTCGACGTGCTGGCCACCACCCTGCGGAAGTGTGGCTGCAACTAGGCGAATCGGTGCCGGATTCAGTCGGGCAAAGTGCCCTTGTGCAGGTAGCGTCGGACAGGTGAGCCAGGAAACCGAGACCCCACGGCGGCCGATGGTCGACTGGGACCTCGCGGCGTCCACCGGAGCGCGGTTGGTGCGCGGTGGTCCGCAGGTGCCCAAGGAAGAGGCCGCGCGCGCGGTCACCGACCTGCGTGACCTCACGGCCGAGGCCGAGGGCCACGTGCGGGAGCTGACGGGCCTGGGCAAGGACCTGCCACTGCTGCCGGGCACGGTCGTCGACCGGCCCGGCTGGGTGCGTTCCGCCGCGTCGGGGCTCGAAGCGCTCACAGGCCGCGCGCTGCCCGAAGCGCAGGGCGGCCCGCTCGGCCCGATCCTGGCGTCGGGCGCGGGCGTGCAGACGGGGCTGGTGCTGTCGTTCCTCGCTTCGCGCGTGCTCGGCCAGTACGACCCCTTCGGCGGCCCCGAGCGCGAAGGGCAGCTGCTGCTCGTCGCGCCCAACGTCGTCGCCGCAGAGCGCGCGATGAAGGTGCACGCGCCCGACTTCCGGCTGTGGGTGTGCCTGCACGAGTGCACGCACCGGCTGCAGTTCACGGCCGTGCGGTGGCTGCGCGACTACTTCGCCGACGAGGTCGAACGCCTCGTCACCGGCATCGCGGGCCATTCCGCCGACGGCCTTTCGGACCTCGTCGGGCGCCTGCCCGAGGCGCTCAAGCAGCGGGGCAAGGGCGTCGGCATCGCGGAACTGCTGCAGTCGCCCGCGGAACGCGCGATCTTCGATCGGCTGCTGGCCCTGTCGACCCTGCTCGAAGGCCACGCCGACTACGTGATGGACGCCGTCGGCCCGCAGGTCGTGCCCAGCGTCGAGGTGATCCGCTCGCGTTTCAGCGCCCGTCGCCAGGGCGGCGGTGTCTTCGACCGCATGCTGCGCGCGTTGCTCGGGCTCGACGCGAAGATCCGCCAGTACGAAGAAGGCGCGAAGTTCACGAAGCACGTGGTGAACGCCGTCGGCATGGAGGGGTTCAACGCGGTCTGGCGCTCGCCGAACACGCTGCCGACCCGGGCCGAGATCAGCGATCCGGCGGCCTGGGTGCGGCGCCTGCACGGGTGAGCGCGCTCGCGGCGGTCCGCCGGGCCGTGCGGGAGTTCCTCGCGACGCACGCGCCGCCGCCGGAGGTATGCGTCGCCGTCTCGGGCGGGGCGGATTCCCTTGCCCTGGCGGAAGCCACGGCGTACGTCGCGCGCCACCGGAAGCTGCGCACGCGCGCGCTGATCGTCGATCACGGGCTTCAGGACGGCTCCGCGGAAGTCGCCGCGCGAGCCGCCGCGGCCGTGAAGGAGCTCGGCGTGGACGAGGCGGAAATCCTTACCGTGCACGTCACGGGCAAGGGCGGTCCCGAAGCCGCCGCGCGCACCGCGAGGTACCGCGCGCTGCGCGCAGCGCTGCCCGGCGGCGAAGAAGGACTCGTGCTCCTCGGCCACACCCTCGACGACCAAGCCGAAACGGTGCTGCTCGGCCTCGGCCGTGGCTCCGGACCGCGGTCGCTGGCCGGCATGCGCCCGCTCGACCCGCCGTGGGGCCGGCCGCTGCTGGGCGTCACGCGCGAGCAGACCCGCGGTGCCTGCGCCGAGCTCGGCCTCGAACCCTGGCAGGACCCGCACAACGCCGATCCGCGCTTCACCCGCGTCCGCCTGCGCGCGGAAGTGCTGCCGCTGCTGGAAGAGGTGCTCGCCGGCGGCGTCGCGGCGGCATTGGCCCGAACGGCCGCACAGCTGCGTGACGACACCGAGGCGTTGGACACAGTGGCGGACAGGATTCTCACCCGCGCGGGAGGGCCCGAAGGGCTGGACGTGACGGTGCTCGAGGGCGAGCCCGCGGCACTGCGCAGACGGGTTCTCCGCAGGTGGCTGCTGGGCTCGGGCGTGCGGGAACTGACCGACGCGCACCTGCGCTCGGTCGACGCGCTCGTGGCCCGCTGGCGCGGGCAGGGCGGCGTCTGGCTGCCGGGCAACTTGGAGGCGCGCCGGTGCCGTGGCAGGCTCTCGCTGTCCGGACTCGAACCCACCACCCGAGGGGAATGACCGTGTACGAGGGCGAGATCGCCTCCGTGCTCATCACCGAGCAGCAGATCAAGGACAAGATCGCGGAGCTGGCGGCCAAGATCGCCGCGGACTACCCCGAAAACGGCCAGGGTGATCTCCTCCTGGTGGGCGTGCTCAAGGGTGCCGTGATGTTCATGACCGACTTCGCCCGCGCTCTGCCGGTGCCGACGCAGCTGGAGTTCATGGCCGTGTCGTCCTACGGCTCCTCGACCTCGTCGTCGGGTGTGGTGCGCATCCTCAAGGACCTCGACCGCGACATCGCGGGCCGCGACGTGCTGATCGTCGAGGACATCGTCGACTCCGGCCTCACGCTCTCGTGGCTGCTGAAGAACCTCGCGAGCCGCAACCCCGCGTCGCTCGAGGTCGTCTCGCTGCTGCGCAAGCCCGAGGCCGTGAAGGTCGACGTGCCGGTGAAGTACATCGGCTTCGACATCCCCAACGAGTTCGTCGTCGGTTACGGCCTCGACTACGCCGAGCGCTACCGCGACCTGCCCTACATCGGCACACTGGACCCGCACGTCTACACGTCCTGAAGCCCGGCGGTGAACCTCGCGGGGCTTTCGGACGTGTCAGAGGTGGTAACGCGCCGGCGGTGTTGCGGCGATCACACACGGCGGGGAACCTGGGGTTCGCCGATCGCGTCATAGGTGCAGACCTGGTGCGTTAACCTATGCGAAGACCTATGCCAAGCGAGCGGGGAGCTCGCGCGGGGGAACGGAGAGAGGGCAATGGGCAACAGCAGCTTGGCCGATGCCAACGCGTTCAAGAGCGCCGCTGTCAACGGCCAGGTCGGCATCGACCCGGACGCCGCACAGACCGCGCTCAACAAGATCCGCACGGGCAAGGACGCGGTCGAAGCCCTGCTCAACAGCGCGGGCTCGCTGGCGCAGCCGCCGAAGCTCGGCGCCAACCCCGTCGGCCAGGCGATGGCCGAGAAGTTCGTCCAGCGCGCCGACGGCGGTGGCGACTCCTACTCCTCGGCCCTGCAGAACCTGCTGAGCCAGTACGAGGCGGCGGAGCAGGGCATCCTCACGGCGATGGCGCGCTACCACGAGTTCGACCAGTCCGCGGCCGACCCGTTCCGCAAGGCCTGACGAGGGGGATCACGAAGTCATGGCTGGAAACCAAGACAGCAGCTACGGCCAGCAGCCGCCGGCGCAGAACGTGCCCGCCAGCGGGTCCGCGGTGCAACTCGGCGACAACTCGGTCTCGCAGAACATCGTCGACTCCGCGCGCGGTCGCGCCGGCGGGTTCGAGATGGGCGGCGACCGCGCGATCGCCAACCCGCCCAACTGGAACGCGCAGGAGAGCCACCAGCTCTACAACGGCGCGATCACCGACAACGACCCGGGCACGGCCGAGGCCACCGGGCAGCACTGGACCAAGCACGGCACCGAGCTGAAGACGGCGTCCGACGACCTGTTCAACGCGGTTGCCGAGCTCGGCAACGCGTGGGTCGGCGACGGTGCCGCGGGTGCGCAGGGCGCGCTCGTGTCCATCGCCAACTCGGGCACGCAGGCCTCCGACGCCGCACACACGATGGCCGACCGCCTCGCGAAGCAGGCCGCGGCCGCCGCCGAAGTCAAGAAGATGCCGGCGCCGCTCGACTACGACCCGAAGCAGGCCATGTCCGCGGCGCTGGCCGGCGGTCCCGCCGCGCTGGCCGCCGACCAGAAGGCCCAGGCCGACGCCGCCAACGACGTCAAGGCCCAGCAGGTCGCGTTCTTCAACGCCTACACGCAGTCGATGAAAGAGGTCGACAACACGACCCCGAGCTTCGGCCCTGACTCGCTCGGCATGAAGCCCACGCCCTCGCACTTCAACGGCAACGACTTCGGCAACGTCGGCACGATCGCGGCGCCGGTCGGCGCCGGTACCCTCGGTGCCGGCAGCTACGCCGTCGGCGGTGGCACGGGCTACACGGGCCACTCCGGCAGCGGCGCGGCCGCAGGGGCGTCCGGTGCGGGTGGCCCTCTGGTCACCGGCAACTCGGGCACCTACGGCACGTCCGGCTTCGACGGCGGCATGGCCGCGTCGGCGGGAGCCGGCGCGGGTGCCGCGCCCGCTCCGGCCCCGGCTCCTGCCACACCGGCCGTGTCCGCCGGTGGCGGTGGCGGTGGCGGTGCCGCTTCGGCACTCGGCCTGAGCGCGCTGGGCGGCGGTGCCGGCTTCGCGGGCGGCAAGCTCGGGCAGGGCTCGCGCAGTGGCGCGCGCAAGAACGAGGAGAGCACGTCGGCGGCCGCCGAGCACCAGAGTGCCCAGGGCGCCGCGCCCGCGCAGCAGCAGGGCGTGGTCTCGGCCGGCGGCACGATCGGTGGCCAGAACCCGCCGGGCATGAACCCCATGGGTGGCGGCATGGGCGGCGGCATGGGTGCCCACGGCGGCCAGGGCCAGGAGGACCAGGAGCACACCCACGCGTCCTTCCTCATCGAGCCGGACCCGGACGACGCCTTCGGCGCCAACGAGGCCACGCCTCCGCCGGTGATCGGTGCCTGGTCGGACGACGACGACAACTGACGCACTTCCCGCGGGCGCGTGGCCTTTCCGGCCGCGCGCCCGCGTTTGTCTCGAACACGGCTGTTTGGAACACGGCGCAGCACCACCGAAAATGTCTTGAACACAACGTCCTGAACACAAGGTGTGACACGGGGTTTGGGGGTTTGGTCGATGCCGAACGCGGAGCTGCTCACCCCGCTCGAGGTGGACTTCCTGTGGGAGTCGGCCGCGCTGGGTGAGCTGCCCTACCCGCTGCGGATCCGTTCGCACGGCGCCACCGTCGATGAGCGCGACGCACTGCGAGCGCGCACGCTCGGTGGCCTGGTCCAGCGGGATCTCGCCGACGGCCGCGGCCGGCCCGCGCCGCACGTCGAGGAGTACTTCGGCATCCTCGCCGCGCCCGACACGAGCCTCGACACGGTGCAGCTGCTCGATCCCAACGCCGAACCGCTGCTGGCCGTCGCCGGCCTCGTCGGCGAGCAGGGCCTGCTGGCCGTGCAGGACCAGCGCGGCTTGCACCTGCAGCCGTGCCCGGCCGACGGCTTGGCCACCGCCATCGTCTCGCTCCTGCCGGGCGCCCCGCGCGGCACGGAGAAGTCGATCACGGTGCCGCTGGAGCAGCTCGTGGGCAGCTCCGGCGTCGACTTCATGCAGCGCCGTGGCAACCAGGTCGACGCCTCGGGCCGCGCGAGCGTGGACGAGGACCGCAAGGCACTGGCCCGCCTGCACGCCCAGCCCCGGCTGCGCGGCGGGCAGATCGGCGCCAACGCGCGCAACCGCCTCGGCGGGCGCAGCCGGTCGCCGGTGCTCAGCTGGTTCGACACCGAGACCGGCCGCTACTTCACGCAGGCCACCCGCGGTCGCGACGGCCGCGACTGGATCACCATCGCGCCGGCCGACGCCGCGACCCTGCGGCACCGCCTCGGCGAGATGGTGGCCGGCGCGGCGGGGCAGGAAAGCGCGGCGGCGTTCTGAGGAGCTGCTGGTAGTTCAGCACTTCAGGCCGTTCCTGCCCGGGGCACGCTCGCGCTACGCTGAGCAAGAGATCGATCCTGGAGGGTGAGCACCACCGCATGCACCAAGAGTTCTTCTCGCCGTTGGCGTTCGACTTCCTCTGGGAGTCCGCGGGACTCGGCGAGCTGCCCTACCCGCTGCGCGTGCGCTCGCACGGTGCCACGGAAGACGAACGCGTTTCGCTGCGGCACCGGGTCGACGTCGAGCTCAAGGCACGGGGCGTCCGTGACGCCCGAGGCCGCCTCGAACCGCCCGTGGACGAGTGGCTGAACCTGCTCGCCCGCGCGCCGATCACGCTCGACGCGCTGCACATCCCCGAGTTCCAGGCCCACCCCGTCGCGCTGCTCGCCGCGGGTGACGGGCGGGCCGCCGGCGTGGTGGCCATCCAGGACGCCGACGGCATCTGGCTGCGCGAGACCCCCGCCGACGGCCTGGTCTCCACGATCGTCGACCTGCTGCCCGGTGGCCGCCGCGGCAGCGAGGCATCCGTCACACTCCCGCTGGACGAGGCGTTGCACACACGCCCGATCCGCGTGCCCGTCGCGGCCGGCGGCCTCGGCGCGGCGGAGGAGACGGGGCGACGGGCGAAGCGCCAGTCGCTGAGCGAGCGCGCGACGGTCGACCCGCGCGAGACGTACGCGCTCATCTCCGGCCAGCCGCGGCTGCGCGGCGGTCAGCTGGCCGCGAACAGCCGTACCCAGCTCGGAGCCCGGCAGCGGTCCCGCGTGCTGGGCTGGTTCGACACCGCCACGGGCCGTTACCTCAGCCTGTCGCGAGCGGGATCCGACGGCCGCGAATGGGTGACGGTGGCGCCCGCGGACCCGATGACGCTGCGCACGCGACTCGGTGAGATGGTGGCTTCAGTGGCCGCCGACACACGCTAGGGTGACGCGAACCGGCACCATCCGGGAACCCTCGTGCTGTATCGCCCGTTGACCTGCGTGAGGCTCACAAGGGTCGATCGTCCGGACGGGCGGTACCCTGGTGGGACTGGCCCGGGCACCACGGGTTGTCAAGATCGTGATGGCGGGTATCACAGGAGCCGCCCAACCAGGGAGGGTCGAGGCCGCAAGGGCCGAGTCGTATGAACCGGAAGAGCGTGCTCAGGAACCCACTGCTGTGGATCGTCGCAGGGTTGCTGGCGTTGTTCGCCTACAACACGATCTTCGACAGCGATCGTGGCTACACCCAGGCTCCGATCTCCGTGGCGAACGCACAGATCAATGCGCACCACGTCAAGGAAGCCAGCATCGAGGACAAGGAACAGCAGGTCAAGCTGTCCTTGACTCAGAAGATCGACGTCAACGGCACCCAGACTGACCAGATCGTCGCGCAGTACCCGGCGAACGCGGCTCAGGAGATCTACAACGAGCTCAACTCCGCGACGCTCGACAAGCAGCCGATCAAGTTCGACACCAAGGTGACGCAGCAGAGCATCCTGACGCAGATCCTCATCTTCGCCATCCCGCTGGCCCTCGTGCTGGGCCTGCTCATGTGGATGATGAACAACGCGCAGGGCGGCGGCAATCGCGTCCTCAACTTCGGCAAGTCCAAGGCCAAGCAGCTGAACAAGGACATGCCGAAGACCACGTTCGGTGACGTGGCGGGCGCGGACGAAGCCGTCGAAGAGCTGTACGAGATCAAGGACTTCCTGCAGAACCCGGCGCGCTACCAGGCACTCGGAGCGAAGATCCCCAAGGGCGTGCTGCTCTACGGGCCGCCCGGTACCGGTAAGACGCTGCTCGCGCGAGCCGTCGCCGGTGAAGCGGGCGTGCCGTTCTACACGATCTCCGGTTCCGACTTCGTCGAGATGTTCGTCGGTGTGGGCGCGTCCCGTGTCCGCGACCTGTTCGAGCAGGCCAAGCAGAACGCGCCGTGCATCATCTTCGTCGACGAGATCGACGCGGTGGGCCGTCAGCGCGGTGCCGGCCTCGGCGGCGGGCACGACGAGCGCGAGCAGACGCTGAACCAGCTCCTCGTCGAGATGGACGGCTTCGACGCCCGCGGCGGCATCATCCTGATCGCGGCCACCAACCGGCCCGACATCCTCGACCCGGCGCTGCTGCGCCCGGGCCGGTTCGACCGCCAGATCCCCGTGTCGGCGCCGGACCTGCGCGGCCGCAAGGCGATCCTCGATGTGCACTCCAAGGGCAAGCCGATCGCGCAGGGCGTGGATCTGACCGGCCTCGCCAAGCGCACCGTCGGCATGTCGGGTGCGGACCTGGCCAACGTGCTGAACGAAGCCGCGTTGCTCACCGCCCGCAAGAACGGGCACGTGATCGGCGAAGTCGAGCTCGAAGAGTCGGTCGACCGTGTGGTCGGCGGGCCGGCGCGCAAGAGCCGGATCATCTCCGAGAAGGAGAAGAAGATCACGGCCTACCACGAGGGCGGGCACGCGCTCGCCGCGTGGGCGATGCCGGACATCGAGCCCGTGTACAAGCTCACGATCCTCCCGCGCGGGCGCACCGGCGGCCACGCCCTGCTCGTGCCGGAGGACGACAAGCAGCTGATGACCCGGTCGGAGATGATCGGCCGCCTGGTGTTCGCGATGGGTGGCCGCACGGCGGAGGAGCTCGTGTTCCACGAGCCCACCACCGGTGCCTCCTCCGACATCGAGCAGGCCACGAAGATCGCCCGCTCCATGGTCACCGAGTACGGCATGAGCGCGCGGCTCGGCGCCGTGAAGTACGGCCAGGAGCAGGGCGACCCGTTCCTGGGCCGCTCCGCGGGCCGGCAGGCCGACTACTCGCTCGAAGTGGCGCACGAGATCGACGAGGAGGTGCGCAAGCTCATCGAGACCGCGCACACCGAGGCGTGGCACGTGCTCAACACCTACCGCGACGTGCTCGACAACCTGGTGCTGGAGCTGCTCGAGAAGGAGACGCTGCAGCGCAAGGACCTCGAGCGGATCTTCGCGACCGTCGAGAAGCGCCCGCACATCACCGTCTTCAACGAGTTCGGTGAGCGCACCCCGTCGGACAAGCCGCCCATCAAGACCCCGGGCGAGCTGGCGATGGAGCGCGGCGAGCCGTGGCCCCCGCCGGAGAAGGAGAAGCCGGTCCTGCAGCCGGAGCCGACGCCTGTCGGCACCGCCGCGGGCGCGGGTGACCTCCCCGGTGGGCCGCCGTACGCACCGCCGACGCCGCCCGACCCGAACGCCAACCCGTACGCTCCGCCGCCCAACGGCGGCCGTCCGAACGGTGGGCCGAACGGCACGGGTCGCTGGCCCCAGTCGTATGGTGGTCAGCAGCCGGGCGGTCCGGCAGGCGGCTACTACCCGGGTGGCCCGAGCGGTACGCAGAGCGGTCCGCCCAACTACGGGGCGCCTCCGGGCTGGACCCCGGCGACATCCCCGGGCAGCCAGCCTTGGCGCCCAGCCGAAGACCGTCCGCGTGAGCAGGGCTGGTTCGCCGACGGCGCGAACGGCCAGCAGCCGGACGAGGGGCAGCAGCGGCGTGACGTGGACGGACCAGACAAGCACTAGCAACGACGGCCTCCGCCCGGTCCCGGTCTTCGACCAGGACCGGGCGGAGCGTGCTGTCCGGGAACTCCTGCTGGCCTGCGGCGAGAACCCCGACCGCGACGGCCTGCGTGACACGCCGGCCCGCGTGGCCCGCGCGTACCGCGAGATGTTCGGCGGGCTGTACACCGATCCAGACGAAGTGCTCGCGAAGACGTTCGATGAAGCGCACGAGGAGCTCGTGCTCGTCACTGACATCCCGATGTACTCGAACTGTGAACACCACCTGCTGCCGTTCCACGGCGTCGCCCACGTCGGGTACATCCCGAACGCCAACGGCAAGGTCACCGGGCTGTCCAAGCTCGCCCGGCTCGTCGATCTCTACGCGAAGCGGCCGCAGGTCCAGGAACGGCTGACGTCGCAGGTCGCCGACGCGCTGGATCGCAAGCTGGAGCCGCGCGGCGTCATCGTGGTGATGGAGGCCGAGCACCTCTGCATGTCGATGCGCGGCATCCGCAAGCCGGGTTCGCTGACGGTGACGTCGGCGGTGCGGGGGCTGATGCGGACGTCGGCGACGTCGCGCGCGGAGGCGATCGAGCTGATCAAGGGGCGGCGCCCGTGATCTCGGGCCTGCCCCGGCCCGGGCGGTGCGCCGTGATGGGCGTGCTGAATGTGACGCCCGATTCGTTCTCCGACGGCGGCCGCTACCTCGACCTCGACCAGGCGCTCGAGCACGCGCGCGACATGTGGGCGCGCGGCGCGGACCTGATCGACGTCGGTGGCGAGTCGACGCGGCCGGGGGCGTTGCGCGTGGACGCGGAGACCGAGGCCGCGCGGGTGCTGCCGGTGATCCGGCAGCTGGCGTCCGAAGGTGTCGCGCTGTCCGTGGACACGACGCGTGCTTCCGTCGCGGAGGCGGCCGTCGAGGCGGGGGCGCGGGTGATCAACGACGTGTCCGGCGGGCTCGCCGACGCGAACATGGGACGCGTCGCCGCGCAGTGCCGCGTGCCGTGGGTGCTGATGCACTGGCGGGGGCACAGCAAGGACATGACCAAGCTCGCGACGTACACCGACGTCGTGGCCGAGGTGCGCAGCGAGCTTCAGTCCAGAGTGGACGATGCGCTCGCCGCCGGCGTCGACGAAAGCGCGATCGTGCTCGACCCGGGGCTCGGGTTCGCGAAGCACGCCGAGCACGACTGGGCGCTGCTGCACGGCCTGGATTCAGTACTGTCACTGGGTTTCCCGGTGCTCGTCGGGGCTTCGCGCAAACGGTTCCTCGGGCGGCTGCTGGCCGAAAAGGACGGTGAGCCGCGGCCGCCGGACGGGCGCGAGAACGCCACCGCCGCGATTTCCGCCCTGGTCGCCGCGGCCGGGGCGTGGGGAGTGCGCGTGCACGAGGTGGGCGCGTCGCTCGACGCGGTCGCCGTCGCGGCCGCGTGGCGGAAGGGGCGGGCCGATGGCTGATCGCATCACGTTGACGGGGCTGCGGGTGTTCGGCCGCCACGGCGTGTTCGAGCACGAGAAGCGCGACGGGCAGGAGTTCGTCGTCGACGTCACCGCGTGGCTGGACCTCGGGCCGGCCGCCGCGTCCGACGACCTGACCAAGACGCTGCACTACGGCGAGCTCGCCGAGTTGGCCGCCGGGATCGTGGCGGGCGAGCCGTACGACCTCATCGAGAGCGTCGCGGGCAAGATCGCCGACGAGGTCATGCGCGACTCGCGGCTGAGCGCCGTCGAGGTCACGGTGCACAAGCCGGCGGCGCCGATCCCGCTGACGTTCGACGACGTCGCGGTCACCGTCCGGCGCGAGCGGTGAGCCGCGCCGTCCTCTCGCTCGGCTCCAACCTCGGCGACCGGCTGGCCTACCTGCGCATCGCGCTGGACACCGTCGGGCCGGCGCTGGTGTCCGTGTCGAGCGTGTACGAGACGAAGCCGTGGGGCGTCGAAGACCAGCCCGACTTCCTCAACGCCGTGTGCGTCGTCGACGACCCCGCGCACGACCACTGGGCCTGGCTCGCCACGGCCCAGGCCGCGGAACAGGCGGCCGGCCGCGTCCGCGAGCTGCGCTGGGGCCCGCGGACCCTCGACGTCGACGTGGTGACCGTCGACGCCGTGAAGTCCGACGACCCGCGCCTGCTCCTGCCGCACCCGGGTACGCCGGACCGCGCGAGCGTGCTGATCCCGTGGTTGGAAATCGAGCCGGATGCGGTGTTGCCGCTCCACGGTCCCGTCGCGGATCTCTTGCGGGCTCGGCCGGAGGACGACAAAGCGGGTGTCGTCCTTCGGCCGGACCTGCGGCTTCGGTGACTCGGCGCCGTTCGCCCGCCGTTCACCGATTCGGCGGTAACGCACTCACTCAGGTACGCACTCAGCTACGCAGCGTCGCCAGCATGAAGCCGACCTCGGGCTGGGCGCTCGGGATCGGCGGCCAGCCGTTGATGATCGCCAGTAGCTGCCAGTAACGCTCGGCCCGGGGATCGCCGCCGGAGGCGAACTTGTCGGCCAGGGCGCGGCGGAACGCGGGGTCCGCCGGGTCGTCGTCCGGGCCGGCCGAGGCGACGGCGATGGTTGTGGCCAAGGCGCGGCCCTCCGGTGAGTCCGCGCCCAGACCCGCGTCGAGGGCGGCGCGGGCGTCCGCGGACCAGGCGAACCAGTTGTCGCGCTGGGCTTGCGTGACCTCGGTCGACGCACCGGCGTCGCGGTCGGCCGCGTGGCGCTCGCTCATGCCGCGGATCAGGCGCCGGAACTCCGGGTCCTGCACGAGCTCGGCGAACTCCAGCCAGGCCTCCAGCTGCTCGGGCGACGGGTCGTCCGGCAGCTCGGGCTTGGCCGCGCCCATGCGGTCGTAGAACTCGGGGTCCACGGCGAGGCCCTCGGTCATCTCGGCCCAGAACTCGTCGACGAGACGCTTGCGCTCTTCGTCGGACATCTGTGCGAGGCGGTTCATCAGCTTCACTTCCTCCAGTTCGGAATCGCGTTTCGCCACCGCCCGCAGCACGGCCCGGCGCAGCCGGAGCCTGCGGATCTGCTCGTCGAGGGCCTCGACGTGGCGCACGGCCAATTCGCGCACCGACGACTCGCGCTCGAGGGCGCGAGCGACGTCGGCGAGGCCGAGCCCCAGCTCACGCAGCGTCCGCACCAGCTCCAGCCGTGCGAGCGCGTGCGCGTCGTACAGCCGGTAGCCGGCGTCGGTGCGCTCCGTGGGCGGGAGCAGGCCCTCGTCGGAGTAGAAGCGGATGGTCTTGACCGGCAGTCCCGTCCGCCGGGACAGCTCGCCGATCGTGAAGACCGCGGTGGCACCCACACGACGCATGGTGGAGTCTCCAGTCACTGGAGGGTCAAGGCTTCTCGGTACGGTAGACCACATGCACTTCACCCGGCCCCGTGAGCTGGTGGTGGCCGCGGTCCTCGGCCTTGTCCTGGTCTACGTCGTCTTTCAGCTCGCCTACGGTGATCTGCCCCGACTCCCGACGCTGGCAGGAGTCACGTTCGCAGTACTCGCTGTGATCGAGGCGATCATGGCCTACACGATCAGGTCGAGAATCAAGGCCGGACGGGTGACGGCCTCGATCGGCATCGCACGCTCAGTAGCGCTCGCGAAGGCGTCTTCGTTGGCCGGATCCTTCATGACAGGGGGTTGGCTGGCGGCGTTCGCGTATGTTTTTCCCCGACGTGACGAACTCGTCGCCAGCGTCTTCGACACCCGTGCCGCGGTGGTCGGTGCGGTGTGCTCCGCGATGCTCGTAGCTGCGGCTTTGTGGCTCGAGCACTCCTGCCGGACCCCTCCCGGCGACGAGCGCCAGGACAACCGTCCGACGACCGGTTAACGACCAGATCCTGCCGCTCGAAGTACCGACTAGGTCTCGTTCGGGTCACTAGAAGGTACGGTGTCTGTCATGACCGGCGTGGGTGACGACTCGCGCGGCCGCCTTCTGGGTAGGCCGTGGCTCGTCGTCGGATTCGTCCTCGCCATCGGAGCCACTCTCGCACTGGTGCTCAGCGACGACCTCCGGTTCCTCCGGTTGGGAATCGTCGCAGCCCTTTGGGCCGCCTTGATCGGCGCCTTCCTCGCCGTGAGGTATCGCAAGCACGCGGCGCACAGCGAGGACGCGGTCGCCGAGGCGCAGGCGGTATACGAACTGGAACTGGAACGCGAGATCGCGGCTCGGCGTGAGTACGAGCTGGAGATCGAAGCCGAGACGAGGGAGACCGCGGAGGTCAAGTCGCGCGAAGAGCTCGATGCGTTGCGCGCCGAAGTGTCGGCGCTGCGCGAGAGCCTGCAGTCGCTGTTCGGTGGCGAGGTGCTGCTGGAACGCGTCGCGCTCACCGCGCAGGCCACGCGCATGCGCTCGCTCAACGACGACCAGCGGCTCGTGTCGGCAGGCTCGGAGTCGAAGAACGGCAACGGCAAGAAGCCCGCGCAGCTGATGGCGCCGAAGAACCCTGTGGTCGAGGTCAGCAACGACCGGCCCACCGAGCTGATGGACCGCGTGCTCGACACCCCTGGCACCGACCGGCGGCGCAAGCCCGCCAACGGCTCGGGCCAGCCGGGTCAGCACGGTCCCGGTCAGGGCCAGGGGCCGAACGGCAAACCGCCCGCTGCGCTGAACACCCAGCGCACGCAGCAGCTCGCGCGGCCGAAGCAGAACCGGCCGAAGCCGGCTCCGCAGCCGTCGTCCCAACCCGAGCCCGAGTCGGCCGCCGCGCGCGCCGTGAAGGCCGCCGAGCTGCGCGCCGAAGCCGCGCGTCGCCAGGCGGCCGCGGCCGAGTCGCAGCCGACGCGCACCGTCGCGCCGGTCTCGAAGCCCGAGTCGCTCGAGGAAACGCGCCAGGTGCCGCGGGCCGAGGTTTCGCGCCCGGGCATGCGCCAGGTGGAGCCGCCCGTGTCGCGCGCTGAGGTGTCGCGGCCGGACTTGCGTCGCGTCGAGCCGCCGGTGTCGCGCGCCGAGGCGTCGCGACCGGACCTGCGACGTGTCGAACCCCCGGTCTCGCACGCCGAGGTGTCCCGGCCCGACCTGCCCCGCGTGAGCCGCCAGGACCAGCCGACCGGCGAGTCCACGGGCACGTGGAAGCCGGCGTGGGACGCGTCCGCCGACTTCGGCGAGCGCCGTCGCCCCTCCGGCGACACCCCGCCGAATCCCCGCGAAGCCACCGCTTCACGCACCGACCTCCCGCCCGTGGCGGAAACTCCGGAGCCGTCGCACGCGGAACCGGGCCAGCGCAAGCCTTCGCGCCTGGAGCAGTTCTCGCGTGCGGACCTGTCGCCCCTGGCCGACTCCGCGCCGTCGACGAGGCACGGGGCTCACTCGAACTCGGGCGACGAACCCGAGGAGCCGGTCAACCCGACCTTGCCGGAGTCGGTCCGCAGCAGCGCCGCCAAGATCTCCGGCGGTCGCCGCCGCCGCTCCGACGACGAGCCGGCCGAAACGCCCGGCAGCGGCCGTCGCCGTCGCCCGGACGGCGAGCGCCCCGCGTGGGAAGGCGTGGTCAACGAGCGGGCTTCGCAGAGCCGCCGCAACCTGCCCCCCGTGGAGGCCCCGGAGGACACCCCCTCCCGCGGCCGCCGCGCCGCCGACGCCGCTCCCGCGAGTGGCTCCCACACGGCGGGCCGGTCGGTCACGGAACTCCTGGCCGCCAATGGCGCTGCGGAATCAGCGCCGCGGCGTCGTCGTCGCGCAGAGGACTGAACGTCCCGGAAAGCCCCGGCTCAGCATGATTGGGCCGGGGCTTTTCGCTGTGTACCAGCCTTCCGCAGGCCTCACGCCGCCGCGCAGTCTTTGCTGACGAAACCTCGGTCGCGCAGCGCCGGGAAGCGCGGCGGCTGTGGCCGGAACCGGAGAGCGCGGTCGTCGGTTCGAGCCGGATTCGTCGCGGCGCGAGAAGCCAAACCTCGGCCGCGCAGTGGCTTCGAACCCGGGGAGCCGCTCGCAGCAGCCGTGGCCGGAGCCGGTGAACGCGGGTGCGGGCCGAGCCGGATTCGGTGCTCGTGGCCCCGTCGGCCGGAAACATCCGGCCGCCGCGAGATGAGCGGCGACACCCGCACAGCCGTTGCCCACCCAGGAAAAACCGCGGCCGCGAAGAGCCACAGCCAGCACCACACACCTCACCCCCGTATGGTGACCGCTCGTGAACGGAACCCTCCCCACCACGAAGGGCTCAGCGGCGAGACCCGGTGCTCGCCTTCCGCGTCGGGTCACGGTGTTGTTGCCCGTGGTCGGGTTGATCGTCGTGGCGTTGTGTGGCCTGTTCCTGTTCGGGCTGGCCACGGCGCGCGTCGGCGTGGGGGCGGTGTCCATCGGGGTGCTGGCGGCGCTCGTGCCGGTCGCGGTGGTGGTCGCGGGGTTCCTGTGGGTGGACCGGTGGGAGCCGGAGCCCGCGAAGTTGCTGTTGCTGGCTTTCGCGTGGGGCGCGTGCATCGCGACGATCACCGCGCTGGTCATCAACAGCGGCGCCGAGGCCGTGGGCGACATCCTGCTCGGCAGTGGCAACGGCTCCAAGGTGAGCGCGCTCGTCTCCGCTCCGCTGGTGGAAGAAGCGGCGAAGGACGCCTTCGTGCTGCTCATCTTCTGGCGCCGCAGCGCGGAGTTCGACGGGGTGGTCGACGGGATCGTCTACGCGGGCTTCTCGGCGGCCGGCTTCGCGTTCACCGAGAACATCTACTACTTCGGCCGCGCGTTCGCCGAGTACGGCTTCGGCAACGGCGCCAACGCCGGCGTGCTCGCCGCGTTCTTCCTGCGCGGGGTGCTGTCGCCGTTCACGCACCCGTTGTTCGCTGTGATGGCGGGCATCGGTTTCGGGGTGGCGGCACGCACGCGGCAGCGGTGGCTGCGGGTCGTCGCGCCGCTGACCGGGTACCTCGCGGGCGTCTGCCTCCACGCGCTGTGGAACAGCGCGGCCACGCTCGGCGGCTCGAAGGCGTTCCTCACCGTGTACTTCCTGATCATGGTGCCGCTGTTCATCGGCGTGGTCTACGTGATCGTGCTGCAACGGCGGCGCGAGCAACGCATCGTGGCGGCCGCGTTGCCGAAGATGGTGGCCGACCGGTGGATCGCGAAGTCCGAGGTCAGCCTGCTGGCGAGTCTCCCGGGGCGCCGCGCGTGGCGCAGACAGGCCAGACGCGAGTCCGGCAGAGCGGCGGCGCGGGCGGTCGGGGTGTACCAGGCGAGCGTTTCGGAGCTCGCGTTCCTGGGGCGCAACAGCATCCGCAGTGAAGAGGACCAGCAGCGTCAGGAAGAGCTGCTGCGCACCCTCAAAACTGCGCGGGCCGACGCCGTGCGCCTCGCCACCGCGGGCGAGCCGCGATGATCGTCATCCCCCTCGTGGGGTAGCTCGATCGAGCCGAAAAACCCGTGCTCAGCGGGGGTGCGGCAGCCCTCCGCCACGCAGATCCCCGAGGCGCGATTAAATTACCTCCGCGATTGAACGACCGGGTGAAGCTCGTCACCAGAGCTCCGCCATCCGGACGCGACGGGGCTACTCTCGCGCCGTCGTCTGGTACCCGCGACGGAAGAGCGGGACTGGAACGAGCCAAGGAGTTTCGAGCCATGAGCGTCCACAGGCGCACGCCATGAACCGACCGGCCCGCCTCGCGGTGGGCGTGGTCTCGGCCGGCCGGGTGGGCAGCGTCCTCGGCGCCGCACTGGCCAGGGCCGGGCACACGGTGGTCGCCGCCTCCGGCCTGTCGGCCGAGTCGCTGGCGCGGGCCGAACGCCTGCTGCCCGACGTCCCTCTGCTGCCGCCCGACGAGGTCGTCCGCCGCGCCGACCTGGTGCTGCTCGCGTTGCCCGACGACGCCCTCGAGGGCATGGTCCGGGGGCTCGTGGCGACGGAGTCGCTGCGGCCGGGCCAGATCGTCGTCCACACCTCCGGTGCCCACGGAGTCGACGTCCTGAAGCCCGCCGCGCAGGCCGGCGCGCTGGCGCTCGCGCTGCACCCCGTGCTCACGTTCACCGGCCGCGCCGAGGACCTCGAACGCCTCAGCACCGCCAGCATCGGCGTCACCGCGGCGCCCGACGACGAGGTGGCCTGGAACGTCGGCGAGGCGCTGGCTGTGGAGATGGGCACCGAGCCGGTGCGCATCCCCGAGGCCGCCCGCGCGCTCTACCACGCCGCGCTCTCGCACGGCGCCAACCACCTGATGACGCTCGTCGCCGACTGCACGGAGATGCTCCGTGAAGCCGGAATCGGGCATTCGGAACGACTCGTCGCACCACTGCTGTCGGCCGCATTGGATAATGTGCTGCGCCACGGCGACCGCGCCCTTACCGGCCCGGTGGCGCGTGGTGATCTCGGCACCGTCCGCAAGCACCTCACCGTGCTCTCGGACTCGGCGCCGGCGATCGCCCCGGCCTACCGGGCACTGGCCCGGCGCACGGCCGAGCGGTCCCGCGCCGCCGGCCTGCTCGACGCGGCGACCGCCGCCGAGCTGACCGACCTCCTCGACGACCCCGCCGAAGGGCAGACCCCGTGACCACACCGAAGTTCAAGCGCGCCACGCTCAACGCGTACCAGCCGCCCGAGCACATCAGCCAGGTGACGCGCGCGCTGCGCAGCGTCGGCCACAAGGTGGCGCTCGTGCCCACGATGGGCGCGTTGCACGCCGGCCACCGCGAGCTGATGCGCCGCGCGAAGCGCCTGCCGAACACAATCGTGGCCGCGTCGATCTTCGTGAACCCGCTGCAGTTCGGCGCGGGCGAGGATTTCGAGGCGTACCCGCGGCGCATGGAGGAGGACCTCGCGACGCTGGGCGAAGCCGGCGTCGAGCTGGCCTTCACGCCGAAGGCGAGCGACCTGTACACCGAGAACGCCATGGTCACCGTGCACCCCGGCCCGCTCGGCGACGAGCTGGAAGGCGCCGTGCGGCCCGGGCACTTCACCGGGGTGCTCACCGTCGTCGCGAAGCTGTTCAACCTGCTGCGCCCGGACTACGCGTTCTTCGGGGAGAAGGACTACCAGCAGCTGGTGCTGATCAAGAAGATGGTGGCCGACCTGAACATCGACACCCGCGTGATCGGGGTGCCGACGGTCCGCGAGCGCGACGGGCTCGCACTGTCTTCTCGCAACGCGTACCTCACGCCGGAGCAGCGGGAGGACGCCGTGGTGCTTTCCGCGGCGCTGACCGCGGGGGCGCACGTCGGCCGCGACGGGGCCGAAGCGGTGCTGGACCTGGCTCGCCGGACGCTCGCCGAGCGTCCGCAGGTGGAGGTGGACTACCTGGAGCTGAGGGGAACCGATCTCGGGCCGGCGCCCGTCGACGGTGAGGCACGGTTGTTGATCGCCGCCCGGGTGGGGAGCACCCGGCTGATCGACAACGTGGGAGTGCTGCTCGGACGGGCTGTGGACCATCCGAGTGTGGATCTGGACGCAGGGGAATAGGGAGAGTCCACGATGTACCGCACGATGCTGAAGTCGAAGATCCACCGGGCCACCGTGACGCAGGCGGATCTGCACTACGTGGGGTCCGTGACCGTAGACGAGGACCTGATGGAGGCCGCCGACCTCCTGCCGGGCGAACAGGTGTCCATTGTGGACGTCACGAACGGGGCCCGGCTCGAGACCTACGTGATCAAGGGCGAGCGGGGCAGCGGCGTGCTCGGCATCAACGGCGCCGCGGCGCACCTGGTGCACCCCGGTGACCTTGTCATCCTCATCTCCTACGGCCAGATGGACAGCGTGGAGGCGCTGAACTATGAGCCGCGGGTGATCTTCGTCGACGAGGACAACCAGATCGTCGAACGCGGAACCGACCCGGCCCACGCGCCGGAAGGGTCGGGGCTGCTGAGCGGCACCGTCACGCTGCCCGAGGAGGACACGATCGCCTTTCCCGTGGCCGAAACCGCGGACGCGCGCCGCCTCGACGCGTTGCTGCACGCGGAAAGCTAAGTCATTGCTGTGATCCACTGAGTCGGCGGCGAGACCGGGGCCGCAGTAAAGGAAGTCCGCGTTGCTGCTCACCGTCGACGTCGGCAACACCAACATCGTCCTCGGCCTGTACGAGGGGCAGCGGCTCGTCGGCGACTGGCGCATGCGCACCGACGCGCGCATGACCGCCGACGAGCTCGCGCTCACCATGCGCGGCTTGCTCGGCCCGAACGCTGACGCGATCACCGGCATCAGCGCACTGTCCACAGTGCCCGCCGTGCTGCGCGAATTGCGGGTGATGCTGGGGCGTTACTACTCGCGGCTGCCGAAGATCGTGGTGGAGCCCGGCGTGCGCACGGGCGTGCCGCTGCTGGTGGACAACCCCAAGGAGGTGGGCGCCGACCGGCTCGTGAACACCCTCGCCGCCCACCACCTGCACGCCACCGCGTGCGTGGTGGTCGACTTCGGCACGTCCACGAACGTCGACGCCATCTCCGCCAAGGGCGAGTTCCTCGGCGGCGCGTTCGCCCCCGGCATCGACATCTCCGTGGACGCGCTCGCCGCCCGCGCCGCCGCGTTGCGCAAGGTGGAGCTCGTGCCGCCGCGGTCGGTCATCGGCAAGAACACCGTGGAATGTCTGCAGTCCGGCATCCTCTACGGCTTCGCGGGCCAGGTCGACGGCCTCGTCAAACGCATCGTGCGTGAGCTGCGCAGCGAGGAAACCGAGCCGGTCGCGGTGATCGCGACCGGCGGCCTCGCGCCGTTGGTGATCGGCGAATCGGAGACGATCAAGGAACACGTCCCCGATTTGACGTTGCTGGGCTTGCGGTTGGTTTATGAACGCAACGTGCGCTAGATCTTCGCCAGGAATTCCTCCCACGAGCGGGTGCCGGTTTCCGCGTCGAGGTTGAGGTTGTCGCCCGCGCGGTAGGCGCGGCCGGCCTTGCCCGGCAGGCGGACAGGCAGCTTGGGGCGGCGCTTTCCGTTGGCCCGCAAGTAATCCTCGACGAGCTCGCGCATGGCGTAGACCTTCGGGCCCGCCAGGTCGGGGACGCGGCCGGCGGGCGCGGCGAGGGTCAGTTCGGCGAGGCGAGCCGCGACGTCGTGGGCGTCCACCGGCTGGAACCGCATGCCGCCCGGCACGGGGACGAGGGGCAGTTTCGCGGCGGCGCGCGCGGCGTCGAGGCAGAAGCCGTGGAACTGGGCGGCGCGCAAGATCGTCCACGACAGACCCGAGGCGATCACGGTCTTCTCCGCCTCGAACTTGCGCGTGAAGTAGCCCAGCGGCACGCGGTCCGCGGCGATCACCGAGATGAGCACGAAGTGGCCCACCCCCACGCGCTTGGCGGCTTTCACCAGGTTCGCGGTGGCCACGTCGTCGCCTTTGGGCCCGCCGGCCAGGTGCAGCACCACGTCCACGCCGTCGACCGCGGCTTCGAGGCCTTCGCCGCTGAGCAGGTCGCAGGCGAAGTACTCGATGCCGTCGGCGGGTTCGTGGGCGTGCCGGCTCAGGACGCGCAGCTTCGCGTCCCGCAGCAGCGGGGTGACGAGAGTGCCGAGCGTGCCGGTGCCGCCGGTGACGAGGATCGTGCTCATCGGGTTCCTCCGTTCCGGTCACGTGACCGGGATTGTCGGTGTCTACTTCGGTGAACCCGCGCGACGGAGGAATGTGACACGTGGACGAAAAGGCCTGGTTGGCGCAGCAGTTCGAGGAGAACCGCCCGCGGCTGCGTGGCGTCGCGTACCGCATGCTGGGCTCGCTGAGCGAGGCCGAGGACGCCGTGCAGGAAGCGTGGCTGCGGCTCGACGGCGTCGACTCGGCCGAGATCGAGAGCCTGCCCGCCTGGCTCACCACGGTCGTCTCGCGCCAGTGCCTCAACCAGCTGCGCACGCGCGAACGCCGGCGTGAGGACTCGCTCGACGCCCAGGTCTTCGAGCGAGGCGACGACTTCGACCTCGAGGCAGAAGCGCAGCTCGCCGACTCGGTGGGGCTCGCGTTGCTGGTCGTGCTCGACTCGCTGGGCCCGGCCGAGCGCATCGCGTTCGTGCTGCACGACATGTTCGCGGTGCCGTTCGAGAACATCGCCGTGATGCTCGATCGCACGCCCGCCGCCGTGCGCCAGCTGGCCAGCCGCGCCCGGCGCCGGGTCCGGGGCGAGCAGCCGGCTGCCGACGTCACTCGCAGCCGCCGGGCCGTCGAGGCCTATCTGGCGGCCGCGCGCGGCGGCGACTTCGAGGCGCTGCTGCAGCTGCTCGACCCCGACGTGGTGCTGCAGGCCGACGCCGCCGTTTCGGGAGCTCCGGCGCCCGTGGTGCTGCGCGGTGTCCGCAGCGTGAGCAAGGGCGCGCTGCTCGCTTCGGAACGCGCGCGGGGCACGCAGGTGGCGCTGGTCGACGGCTCTCCCGCGCTCGTGCTCGCGCCGCGCGGCCGCCTGGAGGTCGTGCTCACGTTCACCTTCGACGGCGACCGCATCACGGCCATCGACGTGATCGGCGACCCCGAGCGCCTCCGCGCGTTGGAGATTTCAGTTTTCTAGTGCAGCACCTTCAACCCCACGACCCCGGCGACGATCAGCACCAGGCACGCGATGCGGCCGATCGTCGCGGGGTCGTGGAGGGCGAAGATGCCGTAGACGGCGGTCCCCACGGCACCGATGCCGACCCACACCGCGTAACCGGTGCCGAGGGGAATGCTGCGCAGCGCGTACGCGAGACCACCCATGCTGGCGATGAGGGCGACGAGGAAGACCACCGTCGGCCACAGTTTCGTGAAGCCCTTGGTGGCCGACAGCGCGGCCGCCCAGACGGTCTCCAGGACGCCGGCGAAGACGAGAACAACCCAAGCCATGATCAGAACCTTTCGCAGTGATGAATTCACTGCGCCGTCTTGTCCTGACCGGGTACGACGCGGTGTCTTCGGCCCCGGCTCCGCCGGGGCGTGCGAGATCGCCTTTGAGCCGGCTCCTTCCCTCCCGACATGATCGGCCCCGGGGGGCCGACCACATCGGGACGGAAGAAACCGGCGCGATCTCGCGTCGTGGGTCAGCTCTTGCGGGCGCGGAACACCGTCGTCACCAGGGGGTAGTCGAACTCGCCCGCGCCCGCCTCCGGCACCGACAGCAGGTGTTCGCGCGCGGCCGCCAGCGCCGCGTCGCGTTCGGCCGGATCGGCGACGATCAGGTTCGAGTGCGTGCCGACGGTCGCGAGCAGCGAGTCGATCGTGCGGCGGTGCGTGTGCGGGAACTCGTGGTCCTCGAACGGCTCGAAGCCGGCTGCCGACAGGCGCTCGTTCTCGTCGCGGAACAGGCGGCTCACGCCCGTGCGCACGAGCCTCGAGAACTCGACCACCCACTCCACCGTCGCGTCGTCGTGGTTCCACAGCGCCACGACGACCCCTCCCGGGCGCAGCACGCGGCGGATTTCCGCGAACGCGGGCTCGAGATCGAACCAGTGCAGCGCCTGTCCGATGAACACCGCGTCGACGGACTCGTCGGCCAGCGGGATGTCCTCGGCCTTGCCCATGAGCGCCGTCGTGTCCGGCAGCAGCTTGGAAAGCTGGGCGAGCATGCCCTCGTCGGGCTCGACCGCGGTCACGGTGAGGCCGAGGTCGACCAGCCCCTGCGTGAGCTTTCCGGTGCCGGCGGCGAGGTCGAGCACGTCGCGCGCGTCGTGCGCGGCGCCGGCGAGCCCCCATTCCACGGCGGCCTGCGGGTAGTCGGGCCGGTGCTCGGCGTAGGCGGCGGCGTGGCCGCCGAACGACGAGGCGCGGCGGGCGTGGAGTTCCTGGTCATATGTGGGATCGGTCACGAGAACCGAGACTAATACGGGAAAAGGCAGCGCCGGTGCCTCGAAGGGTAATCCGGTTGGCGTCGCCGACCAGCGGGTTCGTACGCTATGGGCCATGACCGAATTCCCCGCGCCCGACGCGCTGCCCGAAGACGACCTGCCCGAACAGATGCGGGTGCGCCGGGACAAGCGCGACCGGATAATCGCGGAGGGTGTCGATCCTTACCCCGTTGAGGTTCCCCGCACTCACTCGCTCGCCGAGATCCGGGCCGCGCACACAGATCTCGCACCCGACACCGCCACTGGTCAGACGGTCGGCGTCACCGGCCGGGTGATGTTTCTGCGCAATACGGGCAAACTGTGTTTCGCCACTCTTCGTGAGGGCGACGGCACGGAACTGCAGGCGATGCTCAGCCTCGCGAAGGTCGGTGAGGGGTCGCTCGCGTCGTGGAAGAGCGATGTCGATCTCGGTGACCACGTATTCGTCGCCGGCGAGGTGATCACTTCCAAGCGCGGTGAGCTTTCCGTGATGGCCGACAAGTGGCAGCTCACATCGAAGGCTCTGCGGCCGCTGCCCAACACGCACTCCGACCTCGCCGAGGAAACGCGAATCCGGCAGCGTTATGTCGACTTGATTCTGCGCGATCGGGCCCGCGATGTGGTGCGCACTCGCGCCGGCGTGGTGCGTTCGCTGCGCGAGTCGTTCCACCGCCGCGGATTCACCGAGGTCGAGACGCCGATGCTGCAGACGCTGCACGGCGGCGCCGCGGCCAGGCCATTCGTCACGCATTCGAATGCGTTCGACCTCGAGCTGTACCTGCGCATCGCGCCGGAGCTCTACCTCAAGCGCTGCGTGGTCGGCGGGATCGAGAAGGTTTTCGAGATCAACCGCAACTTCCGCAACGAGGGCAGCGACTCCTCGCACTCGCCCGAGTTCGCGATGCTGGAGTACTACGAGGCCTACGCCACGTACGACACGAATGCCGTGATGACCCGCGAACTCATCCAGGAGGCCGCGGAGAACGTGCTGGGCACCCAGGTCGTCACCCTCGTCGACGGAACGGAGTACGACCTTTCCGGCGAATGGACGACACTCGGCATGTACGAGTCGCTGTCGGAGGCATTGGGTGAAGAAGTGTCACCCGAGACTCCCGCCGAGCGGTTGCACAAGATCGCCCAGGCGCGCGAGATCGAGGTGGACCCGAAGCTCACCCACGGCAAACTTGTCGAAGAACTGTGGGAACACCTCGTGGGCGACGATCTCACCGCGCCCACATTTGTGCGTGATTTTCCGCTCGAGACATCCCCTCTGACCAGGCAGCACCGCAGCCGGGCCGGGGTCGCGGAGAAGTGGGACCTCTACGTGCGCGGTTTCGAACTCGCCACGGGTTACTCCGAGCTGGTGGATCCGGTCGTGGAGCGGGAGCGCCTCACCGAACAGTCCCTCCTGGCGGCACAGGGTGATAGCGAGGCCATGCGTCTCGACGAGGATTTCCTTCGCGCCCTGGAGTACGGAATGCCGCCGAGCGGCGGTGTCGGAATGGGAGTCGACCGGCTGCTCATGGCTCTGACCGGTCTCGGTATCCGGGAGACGATCCTCTTCCCCCTCGTGCGGCCTGAATAACCCCACCCGACGGTAGGAACCGGCGGGGTTTATCTCAAACGAGATTTGCACGCCGGGGGATGAGCGGGTATTAATGTGAGTGACAAAGACTTCTGTCCCGGGGCTCGCCCCGTAACCAGATCATTCGCGTAAGCCCCGCAGGAGGAATCAGATGGCACAGAAGGTGCTCGTCTCCCTGGTCGATGACCTCGACGGCAGTGAGGCCGAAGAGACCGTCGAGTTCGGTTTGGACGGTGTGACCTACCAGATCGACCTCTCCTCGGAAAACGCCGAAGAGCTGCGCGACGCACTGGCCCAGTACGTGGAGCACGCCCGCCGCGCCGGCGGCCGCAAGCGTGCCGCGCTGCGCCCGATCGCTGGTGCGAAGGCCTCGGCCCGCCCGGCCACGGTCGACCGCGAGCAGAACCAGGCCATTCGCGCCTGGGCGCGCAAGAACGGTTTCGCGGTTTCCGACCGGGGCCGGATCCCGTCGGAGGTCGTGGAGGCCTACCACCAGAAGAACTGAGGGGCACAACGAGGAGGCGGCCGCCGGATTGATTCCGGCGGCCGTTTTGCTTGTCCGGTTTCTGTCCGGTCGGATTGACCCCGGGGCGTTCGGCGACTTCAGCGGCTTGTGTTCACCGCGGCGGAGTGTTCAAGAACGCTCGTTCTGCACCGGGACGGCTCGGCGAGCCGACCGGGCGAACTCGCCGGGCGAGGATCCGGTCACCGCCCGGAAATCGCGGGTGAAGTGAGGTTGATCGCTATAGCCGAGCCGGGCGGCGAGGTCCGTCAAATCGGGACTGTCGGCGTCGGCGAGGTTGCGCGCGGCGTCGTTCAGGCGGTATATCCGGATCGCCCACTTGGGCATGCAGCCGACGTGTTCCGCGAACAGCCGCTGAAGTGCACGTGCGGACAAGCCGGCGCTCGCGGCGAGTTGATCGACGCGCGTGATTTCCGGATCCCCCGCGATTGTTTCCACCGCCGCGGCGGCCGTCCGCGCGGCGGGTGGAAGAGCCGAGTGCTTTGCGATCAGCAAGTTGTCGACTGCAGCGATCATTTCCTGATCGCCACTCGCATTTCGCGCCGATTCGGCCGCTTCGGTGCCGCCGCGGCCGAAGACGTCCTCCAGCGGTACGGATCGGTCCGTGAGGATCCGCACGGGCGCGCCGAGGAATGGGCGGAAGCACCCCGGCCGGAACCGCACGCCGAGGCCGTGTGCGCGGCCCTCGAGCCGGTGCGTGAACAGGGTGTGGCCGGGGCCGTAGACGCCGCACGCGCCGGGGAAGAAGGTCACGTGCACCGCGATGTTGGGCAGCACGTGCTGGTCGTGGAAGCCGTCGAGGTCCCAGTGCAGCACCCAGTGGTAGTCGACGAACTCGGTGAGCGCGGGCGCCGGCGCGTGACGGGCGAGCGTGAACTTCGTGCGGGCCACGTGCTCGTCGACGATGCCGCGCGGGATCCGGCGCATGCGCTTCACGCTAGTGCGTCGCGTACGTTCAAGACGGCCGTCACCCGCCGTGCTTGGCTTCGCGGATGACCGACCACTCAGCCCTGCTGCGCCCGGCCGCGGCCGAGTTCCTGCGCGTGGCGGCCGCCGCGAAACCGCTCACGGCGCCCACCCCGTGCACCGGCTACGACGTGCGCGGCCTGCTCAACCACCTGCTCTACTGGGGTCCCTGGCTCGCCGCCGCCGGCCGGCGCGAGACGTACACGGCGTCCGGCACCGAAGCCGACGCCGCCCTCGTCGGCGAACACTGGCTCGCAACACTGGGGAAGCAGACCGAAGATCTCGTTGACGCCTTCGCGCCCGCAGCCGCGTGGGAAGGCCTGGTGACGCTCGGCTCGGCCACGATGCCCGCGGCCGTCGTCGGCGACATGGTGCTCGGCGAGTTCGTGATCCACGGCTGGGACCTCGCCCGCGCGGCCGGCACGCCGCTGAACTGCACCGACGAGGCCGCGGAAGCCGTGCGGGCGTCCGCCGTCGCCATGGGCGAGCAGGCACGGGCGATGGGCGTCTACGGCCCCGAGGTACCGGTTCCGGCCGAGGCTCCGGCGCTGAGCCGCGCGCTGGGCGCTTCGGGCCGCAACCCGGCCAGGCGTGTGTGACCTGCGCTTATCGCGAGCAGACGCGCGGGCATTCCTCGCACTCGGCCTCGCCCGGCAGCAGGTAGGAGAAGCAGCAGCTCTCCCGCCGCCGTTCCCAGGCGCGGTGCCCATCGGCGTCCACGGCCATGCGCAGGGTCGAGGCGGAGGTCAGCGGGCGGTACCGGTCGTCCAGCACCAACGCGGCGTCGGCGACACCGGCGCCTTCCGCGTCCGGCGTCCCGCCCTGACGGCCGGCCCACCACAGCGAGTTGTCCAGCGCGTCGGTGGCCGCGGCCCACAACATGCGGCGGCCCAGCCGGCTGCTCGGCGCGTACGCACGCACGAAGCGTGTGGCGTGCGCCACGAACTGGGCGCGCAGCACGCCGGCCAGCGCGCGTTCGTCGGCCACGACCGTCGCTTCCGGGCGAGCGGAGCCGGGGTCGGTGGGCAGGCAGTAGAAGCTGTCGCCCAGCACGGCCATGCCCTCGGGGTGCGGACGGTCGTCGCCGAGGCCGAAGGCGAGCTGCTCGGGTTTGAGTGACGGCACACGGCGTTCGTGGTGCAGCAGCAGCGCGCCGACGTACGCGGGCACGTGCAGGTACCACGACATGACGTAACTCGCGCCCGTGCGCTCGGGCGCGGCGCCGTGGTTGTGGAGAAGCCACTTTTCCAGCCGTTCACGCCATTCGGTGAAAAGCTCGGGGTGTTCGAGCAGCTCAGCGCAGTGGAACCACCCGGTCGGGACGTCTCGCCGCAGCTCACCGCGCTCCTGCAGCCCCCCGACCCGCAGGAGCGAACTGGCGAGGCCGTCTCCGACGTCGCTGGCATCCCTGGAAGACCGCTGCTGGTTCACCGCGGCCTCCTTACCGGCCGAACTGATTAGGCGTGCCTAACCTTACAGAGATTTCGCGGTTGCGCCAATCGGGTGCCCACCTGGTGGAAACGGCCAGCTCCCGGATGTGTTCGCGCTGAGCGGACAGGGGGGTGCGGGCGGAATCCGAACGCGGGGCCGTACGTTCGAGAAGAAGTAAAGGTGCAGGGCAACCGGATGTTGGATGGTGACCGGACGGGTCGCCGGCCGGGTGTTGAAAGGCCACCGCAAGCCGTAGTGGTACGCAAGCGCGACCGCTTGGCTACTACAGTGGTCTCACGGTGCTGTCCGACGCGGGTGTGAATCCGCGCCGGCAACGGGCCGCCGACGCAGCAGTCGAGGGAGTGCGCATGTTTGAGAGGTTCACCGACCGCGCGAGGCGGGTGGTCGTCCTGGCCCAAGAAGAGGCCCGGATGCTCAACCACAACTACATCGGCACCGAGCACATCCTCCTGGGTCTGATCCACGAGGGTGAGGGTGTCGCCGCCAAGGCGCTCGAGTCGCTGGGCATTGCCCTCGAGGGAGTGCGCCAGCAGGTCGAAGAGATCATCGGCCAGGGTCAGCAGGCGCCGAGCGGGCACATCCCGTTCACGCCGCGGGCCAAGAAGGTGCTTGAGCTGTCGCTGCGCGAAGCGCTGCAGCTCGGCCACAACTACATCGGTACCGAGCACATCCTGCTCGGCCTGATCCGCGAGGGTGAGGGCGTCGCCGCACAGGTGCTCGTCAAGCTCGGCGCGGACCTCAACCGGGTGCGCCAGCAGGTGCTGCAGCTTCTGTCGGGTTACCAGACCGGCGAGAAGTCCACCGAGAGCGGCTCGGGCCGCGGCGAGGGCACCCCGTCGTCGTCGCTGGTGCTCGACCAGTTCGGCCGCAACATGACCGTGCTCGCCCGCGAGGGCAAGCTCGACCCGGTCATCGGGCGCGGCAAGGAGATCGAGCGGGTCATGCAGGTGCTGTCCCGCCGCACCAAGAACAACCCGGTGCTCATCGGCGAGCCGGGCGTCGGCAAGACGGCCGTCGTCGAGGGCCTTGCCCAGAGCATCGTCAAGGGCGAGGTGCCCGAGACGCTCAAGGACAAGCAGCTCTACACGCTGGACCTGGGCTCTCTGGTCGCCGGCTCCCGCTACCGCGGTGACTTCGAAGAGCGCCTGAAGAAGGTGCTCAAGGAGATCAAGACCCGCGGTGACATCATCCTGTTCATCGACGAACTCCACACGCTCGTCGGCGCGGGTGCCGCCGAGGGTGCCATCGACGCGGCTTCGATCCTGAAGCCGATGCTGGCCCGCGGTGAGCTGCAGACGATCGGTGCGACCACGCTCGAGGAGTACCGCAAGTACATCGAGAAGGACGCCGCGCTGGAGCGCCGCTTCCAGCCGATCCAGGTCGGCGAGCCGTCGCTCGAGCACACGATCGAGATCCTCAAGGGCCTGCGCGACCGGTACGAGGCGCACCACCGCGTCTCGATCACCGACTCGGCGCTGGTCGCGGCCGCCACGCTGGCCGACCGCTACATCAACGACCGATTCCTGCCGGACAAGGCCATCGACCTCATCGACGAGGCCGGCGCCCGCATGCGCATCCGCCGCATGACCGCGCCGCCGGACCTGCGCGAGTTCGACGAGAAGATCGCCGACGTCCGCCGCGACAAGGAGTCCGCGATCGACGCGCAGGACTTCGAGCGGGCCGCGCGCCTGCGTGACGAGGAGAAGACCCTCCTCGGCCAGAAGGGCGAGCGCGAGAAGCAGTGGAAGGACGGCGACCTCGACGTCGTCGCCGAGGTGGACGACGAGCAGATCGCGGAGGTGCTGGCCAACTGGACCGGCATTCCGGTGTTCAAGCTCACCGAGGAGGAGACCACCCGGCTGCTGCGCATGGAGGACGAGCTCCACAAGCGCATCATCGGCCAGGAGGACGCGGTCAAGGCCGTCTCCCAGGCGATCCGCCGTACGCGTGCCGGTCTGAAGGACCCGAAGCGCCCGTCGGGCTCGTTCATCTTCGCCGGCCCGTCCGGTGTCGGTAAGACCGAGCTCTCCAAGGCGCTGGCGGCCTTCCTGTTCGGCGAGGACGACGCGCTCATCCAGATCGACATGGGTGAGTTCCACGACCGCTACACCGCTTCGCGGCTCTTCGGTGCCCCTCCGGGCTACGTCGGCTACGAAGAGGGCGGGCAGCTGACCGAGAAGGTGCGGCGCAAGCCGTTCTCGGTGGTGCTCTTCGACGAGATCGAGAAGGCGCACCAGGAGATCTACAACACGCTCCTGCAGGTGCTCGAAGACGGCCGCCTCACCGACGGCCAGGGTCGCACGGTCGACTTCAAGAACACGGTCCTGATCTTCACCTCGAACCTGGGCACCTCGGACATCTCCAAGTCCGTGAGCCTCGGCTTCTCTTCCGGAGCGGACATCACCAACCGCTACGAGAAGATGAAGCAGAAGGTCAACGAGGAGATGAAGAAGCATTTCCGGCCCGAGTTCCTGAACCGGATCGACGACATCATCGTCTTCCACCAGCTCACGCAGGAACAGATCATCATGATGGTCGACCTGATGATCGGGCGGGTGGAGAAGCAGCTCAAGGCCAAGGACATGGAGATCGAGCTGACCGAGAAGGCCAAGGCCCTCTTGGCCAAGCGGGGCTTCGACCCCGTGCTCGGCGCGCGGCCCCTGCGTCGCACGATCCAGCGCGAGATCGAGGACCAGCTGTCGGAGAAGATCCTCTTCGGCGAGATCGAGGCCGGTCAGATCATCCTGGTCGACGTCGAGGGCTGGAGCGGCAACCCCGAGGACCGCGACGACGAAGCGCACTTCACCTTCCGCGGTGAGAAGCGCCCGTCCTCGGTTCCGGACGCGCCGCCGGTCAGCATCGGCGCCTCGGAGCACGACACCGAGAACGACTGATCGCTTGACGAGGTGAGAAGGGCGGTTCCCCACGGGGAGCCGCCCTTCTCCGTATCGTCGAGTCCATGGGGGACTCACGACTCACGAACCACCTGCGCGTGTCCACGGCGCTGGCGCTGCTGAGCGACCGGCAGCTCACCGAACGGCTCGCGGACGCCGAGGTCGTGTCCGAAGGCATCGGCGGCACGGGCGTGCGGCTCGACGTCGACGGCACGCCGGTGTTCGCGAAACGGGTGCCGCTGACGGAGCTCGAACTCCGGCATCCGCACTCCACGGCCAATCTCTACGACCTGCCGGTGTTCTGCCACTACGGCCTCGGCTCGCCGGAGGGCTCGGCGTGGCGGGAGCTGGCGCTGCACGTCATGGCCACCGGCTGGGTGCTCGGCGGTGAGTGCGAGTACTTCCCGCTGCTGCACCACTGGCGTGTGCTGCCACTGCGCGCCAACCGGGTTCCCGATCGTCCGCTCGAAGAGGACGTCGAGTACTGGGGCGGTTCTTCGGCCGTGCGCCGGCGGCTGGAGGAGCTGGAGGCTGCCGAAGCGAGCGTGGTGCTGTTCTGCGAGTACTTCCCGACGACGCTGCACGCCTGGCTGCCCGCGCAACTCGACCAGGCCGAGCGCGTCGAACAGCAGTTGTTCGAGACGGCTGCTTTCCTGAAGGCCCAAGGCGTGCTGCACTTCGACACCCACTTCGGCAACTTCCTCACCGACGGCGAGCGGGTCTACCTGACCGACTTCGGACTCGCCTTCGCCACGCGGTTCGACCTGAGTGCCGAGGAGCGCGCGTTCGCCGAGCTCACCCTCGAGCACGATTCCGCGTACTTGGCCATGTACTTGACGCAGTGGCTGGTCACGGAGGTATGCGGCACCTGGGACCGGGCCGAGCGGGTGGCCGCGGTCCGGCGCGCGGCCGCCGGGGAGCTGCCGCTGCCGGAATCCGTGGCGTCGGTGGTCGCGCGGCACGCGAAGACGGCTGTGGAGTTCACCGACTTCTACGACCGGCTCCGGGTGGACCGGGAGGCGCCGTTCCCGAGGCTCAGTTCAACGTTCCGGCGCTGACATCGAGGTCGTCCGCGGTGGTCAGCGCGGTCGTGATCACGGCGTCCAACGCTTCCGCCGACTGCTGCACGTCGAGTGACGGACTACCCGCCCCGACCTGCTCCGGTGTCGGCGGCACGTGGACGAATCCGCCCCGGAGCGTGGGGAAGTCGTTCGCGAGCAAGTGCATCAGGCCGTAGAAGACCTGGTTGCACACATAGGTTCCCGCCGTGTGCGACACCGCCGCCGGCACGCCCTTCGCCTGGATCGCCGCCACCGCCGCCTTGACCGGCAACGTGGTGAAGTAGGCCGTCGGGCCGTCCGCGATCACCGGCACGTCGACGGGCCGGTCGCCGGCGTTGTCGGGAATCCGCGCGTCGATCAGGTTGATCGCCACTCGCTCCGGCGTCACCGCGCTGCGCCCACCCGCTTCTCCCGCACACACCACGAGACTCGGCCGGTGCTGCTCGATCGCCGCACGCAAGGCCGGCAACGACGCGCCGAACTCCACCGGCAGTTCCACAGCGACCACGTCGTCCCGCCGCGCGGCCACCAGCCGCGCCGCCTGCCACGAGGGATTCGTGGCCGAGCCGCCGAACGGCGCGAACCCCGTGAGCAACACAGTCATGCCGAAACTCCCCTCGCGAAGCAGTGAAGGCCTCCCCGGGCAGACCGGGGAGGCCTTCACGAAAGGTACAGATCAAGCAGCGGGCTTCAGGTCGCCCGGGTACAGGTACTGATCAGCCGGCTTGCCCGAGCCGTAGATCCAGGCGTCGAAGAAGCCCTGCAGGTCCTTGTGCGACACGGACTCGCAGTACTTCTGGAACTCCTGCATGCTCGCGTTGCCGTTGCGGTGCAACGAGTTCCACGTCTTGAGCACCTTGTCGAACGCGGCCTCGCCCATGTACTTGCTCAGGGCGTGCAGCGCGACCGGGCCCTTGGAGTACACGTAGGTGAACTCGTTGCCCGGGCCCATGTCGTAGAGCTTGCCGTTCCAGAACCGGTCGGACGCGGTGGCGACCTGCTGCCGGTACTGGTCGTCGAGGTTCACGCCGTTCTTGGCCTCGTCCCACAGCCATTCGGCGTAGGAGGCGAAGCACTCGTTGAGGCAGACGTCCTTCCAGTGGTCCACGGCCACGGTGTCGCCGTACCACTGGTGGGCGTTCTCGTGGACGATCGTGTCGACGTTGCCCGCGCGGCCCGAGTAGATCGGCCGGCTCATGGTCTCCAGCGAGAACCCGATGGGCTCGGCCAGGTAGATGCCGCCGGCGGCGTCCACGGGGTACTTGCCGAACTTCGACTCCAGGAAGTCGAGGATCTCCGGTAGCCGCGCGTCGGCCTGCTTGGTCGAATCGGGCGTGCCGGGCGCGAACGCGCTGACGATCGGCGTGCCGTCCTTGCGCTTGCGCTTGTCGAACGTCCACTTGTCGATGGCGACCGTGGTCATGTACGGCACGGCGGGCGTGGTCTCGGCCCACACGTGCGTGGTGCCCTTCGCCGTCTTGTGCGTGCCCAGCTCACGGCCGTTCGCGATCACACCCCACTCGTCGGGGACGGTGATGGCGAGGTGGAAGGTCGCCTTGTCCAGGGGGGTGTCGTTCACCGGGTACCAGGTGCTGGCCGACTTCGGCTCTCCGGCGGCGAACGCGCCGCCGTTCTTGGCGTACTGCCAGCCGTTGTTGCCCAGCAACGGGTCGCTGATCGGGGCCGGCACGCCGTGGTAGCTGATCACGGTGCGGAACGGCAGGCCGCGCAACAGCGGGAGCAGCGGGGTGATCGTGAGCTCGTGGTCGCCGCTGCGGGTGAACTTGGCCTTCAGGCCGTTGACCTTCACCGAGTCGACGGTGAGGCCGTTGAGGTCGAGGTTGAACGAGCTCAGCGTCTGGGTGGCCCGCGCGCTGATCGTCTGCACGCCGGTGAGCTGGTGGCTGTCCGGCGCGTAGGTCACGGCGAGGTTGTAGTCGGCGACGTCGTAGCCGCCGTTGCCGTCTTGCGGGTAGTAGCTGTCGCCCGCTCCGTCGGCACCCGGGGTGCCCCAGCCGTACCCGTCCTGCCCTGCGGAGGCGATGCCGCCGCCCAGGCTCAGCGCGGCCAGCGTGGCGACGACCGTCACTGCCGGGCGACGCCAGCGGTGCTGCAGTCTCATAAACGCTCCTGTCTGCTGCTCGGGAAACCGTTTGCAACGTATCGCCGTGAAGGGCCGTTGATGGCGACTGGTGGTGTTTTGTCCTGAAAGTCCACACTTCCGTCGGTTCCCCTGCGGCCGTTCGGACCCGTCCTCAGCATCCGTCTGGAAAGCTGGTGCCATGCGCGTGGCGCTACTGGGTCCGCTGCGGGCGGCCTGCGACGACGGCACCCCGGTGGACATCGGCGGTGCGCGCCTTCGCATGCTCTTGGCCCGGCTCGCGCTCGACGCCGGCCGCGCGGTGCCGGCCGAGGTGCTCATCGACGGCCTGTGGGGCACCGAGCCGCCCGCCGACGCCGCCAACGCGCTGCAGTCGCTGGTCTCGCGCCTGCGCCGCGCGCTGCGGCCGGCCGGGGCCGAGCTGGAGTCCGGCGCCGGCGGCTACCGGCTCGCGCTGGCCGCGGACACCGTCGACGCGCACCGGTTCGAGCGGCTCGCGGCCGAGGGCCGCCGGGAGCTTTCGGCGAGCCGCGACTCGCGCGCGGCCGAGCTGCTGCGCACTGCTCTGGACCTCTGGCACGGCGCCGCGCTGGCGGACGTGCTCGACGCGCCGTTCGCCGCCGCGCCCGCGACGCGGCTGGAGGAGCTGCGCACGGAGGCCGCCGAGGATCGCTTCGACGCCGAGCTGCGCCTGGGCCGCCACGCCGACGTGCTCGCCGACCTCACCGCGGCCGCCGAGGCCCACCCGTTGCGTGAACGGCTCGCCGGACTGCGCATCCGCGCGCTGTGCTCGGCCGGGCGGCAGGCCGACGCGCTCGCCGCGTACGGCACGATCCGCGCGACGCTGGCCGACGAGCTGGGCGTGGACCCGTCGGCCGAGCTGCAGGAGATCCACCTGCAGGCGTTGCGCGGCGAGCTCGCGCCCGCCGCGACGGTCACCGACCGGCTGCCGGTGCGCCTCACGAGCTTCGTCGGCCGCGGCGACGAGCTCAAACAGCTGTCGGAGCTGCTCGACGGCTCCCGGCTCGTCACGCTCGTCGGCCCGGGCGGTGCGGGCAAGACGCGCCTGGCGACCGAGGCCGCGGCGCGCCACCCGGTGCACGGGCCCGGGCGCGTGTGGTTCGTGCCGCTCGCCGGTGTCCGCGACGCCGACGATGTGCTCGGCGCGCTGCTCACCGCGTTGGGGATCCGCGACATGCGCGCCACCGAAACCGAGGTGCTGCGCAAGCCGATCGACCTGTTCGAGCACGCCGTCGAGGCGCTGAGCGGCGGGGAAACCCTGCTGGTGCTGGACAACTGCGAGCACGTGGTCGAGGTCGCCGCGCAGCTGGCCGACGACCTGCTGCGCCGCGTGCCGGCGCTGCGCATCCTGGCCACCAGCCGCGAACCGCTCGCCATCACCGGCGAGGCGCTGTGCCCGCTCGGCCCGCTGCCCGTGCCGGCCGAGTCGACGCCGCCGGGCGAGGTGGGTGCGCTCGACTCCGCGCGCCTGTTCCTCGACCGCGCCATCGCCGTGCGGCCGGACTTCACGCTCGACGAGTCCACAGTGGACGCCGTGACGCAGATCTGCCGCCGTCTCGACGGCATGCCGCTGGCGCTGGAGCTGGCGGCGGCGCGCCTGCGTTCGATGCCCGTCACGAGCATCGCCGAACGCCTCGACGACCGCTTCCGCCTGCTCACCTCCGGCAGTCGCACGGCTCTGCCGCGGCAACGCACACTGCGCGCCGTCGTGGAGTGGAGCTGGGACCTGCTCACCGACGCGGAGCTCGCCCTGGCGCGGCGGCTGGCCGTGTTCGCGGCGACGTTCGACGAGGACGCCGTGACCGCCGTCTGCGCCGACGGCGAGCTCCTGCCCGCCGAAGACGTGGTGTACGTGCTGGGTTCCCTCGTCGAGAAATCCATTGTGGACACCGTCGGCGGGCGGTACCGCATGCTGGAGACGCTGCGGGTGTACGCCACCGAGCGGCTCACCGCGTCGGGGGAGACCGAGCGGCTGTCCGCGGCCATGGTGCGCTACCTCGTCGACCTCGTCGAACGCACCGAGCCCCTCCTGCGCACCCGCGAGCAGCTCGCCGCGATCGCGGTTTTCGAGCACGAGAACGACAACCTCACTGCGGCACTGCGCGCCGCCATCGAGTCCGAGGACGTGGATTCCGCCGGCCGCCTGCTCTACGGCATGTTCTGGTACCTGTCGATCCTGGGCCAGAGCGAACGCGCGGAGCGCTTCGTGGTCGACGTGCTCGCCTTCGGCGACCGCCTGGCGCCGGACGTATCCGCCAGCCTGCGGCTGAGTCAGCTGATGATGCACATGATGACCGGACCGCAGGCGCTGGCGGACGCCGCTGACCTGATCGAGGAGTGCGTGCGCACGGGCGCGGTGAAGGGCAATCCGTGGCTCGCGCTCGCGGTGCCGATGGTCGCGTTCCTCAGCGGCCACCGCGACGTCGCCCGCCGGGAGATCCAGCGCGCCATCGACGGTGACGACGCGTGGGGCCGGGCTGCCGGGAGCTTCCTGCTCGCCGACGAGGGCGACCTGGAGGGTTCCGCCCGCGCCCGCGAGCAAGCCCACGCCGGTTTCCTCGAGATCGGCGACCGCTGGGGCCTGGCGATGACGTTCAGCTTCCGCGCCGCCAGCCTGTCCCAGCGCGGTGACCACGCCGGGGCCATCGCGGCATACACCGAAGGCCTGCGGCTGGCGATGGAGCTCCGGTCGCACGACGACGTCATCCAGCAGTGGTGGCGGCTCGCCGTGGAACGCTCGCGCAGTGGCGATTACGCAGGCGCGTGGCGCGAGCTGACCGCGGCAGAACGCTATGCCGAGAACAGCGGGATCCGGCAGCTGAGCCTGATCCTCGCGTTCGGTCGGCTGGAACTGCTGATCCGCGAGGGCCGGCTCGACGAGGCGCGGACCGTCGGCGAGCACATCTCGCGAAGCCGGGACGATTGGCCGTTCCCCGGCAACTTCGAGGACGAGTGGTTCGGCATGGTCAACGCCAGGATCGCGTTGGCGGCGGATAAACCGGACGAAGCCGCGCCGCACGCCGCGGCCGCCATCCGCTCTACTGTGGAGCGCGTCGACATGCCCGACGTGGCGAGGATCGTGGAAGTCTTCGCGGAGATCCGCTACAAGCAGGGTCACTTCGAGACGGCGGCGCGCGCGTTGGCGCTGACCGCGTTGATCCGCGGCGAGTTCGACCTCGGGAGCCCGGAAGTGCTCGCGCTGATCGCCGGGCTCGAGGAGAAGCTGGGCGCGGATCGTTACGCGGAGATCGTCGCGGACACTCGCGCGATGGATCGAGCCGATGGAATTGCCTGGCTCGCCGAGGAAGCCGGCTTCTGACGAGCTCGGTCCCCTCCACCACCCCCGCGGTGAAGGGGACCGAGTGCCCCCATCTTCTGTTGTGGTCCTTTTTCGACAGTCGCTCAGACCCGGCGGCGGTAGGCCCAGGTCGCGAGCGGGAAGCACACCACCACGGCCCCGACCATCCACGCCAGCGCCCCGCCGAGCGGTCCGGCGACCGCGCCGCCGTTCATCAAGCCCCGCAACGCGTTGGCCATCAGGCTCACCGGGCTGATGTCCGCCCAGGCCCGCAGCCACCCCGGCATCGTGGCGGTGGAGACGAACACGTTGCTGCCGAAGGTGAGCGGCATGATGAACACGAACATCAGGCCCTGCGCGGCACCCGGCGACTTCATCAGCATCCCGACGAACACCGAGCCCCAGCAGAAGCACAGCCCGAACGCCAGCACCAGCAGGATCGCGGCCAGGAACTGCATCGGCCCCGTCTCGATGCGGTAGCCCATCACCGTCGCGACGACCATCAGCACGGCCAGGCACACGACGTAGCGCACGAGGTCCGCCAGCACCGCGCCGACCAACGGCGCCGAGCGCGCGATCGGCATGCTGCGGAACCGGTCGAACACGCCCTTGGTGACGTCGGTGTTCAGCTGCACGCCCACGGTCAGGCTGGCTTGCAGGATGTTCATCACGACCAGGCCGGGCACCAGGCTCTGCAGGTAGTTCGAGATGGACCCGCCCAGCGCGTTGCCGAACAGGTAGGTGAACATCAGCAGGAAGATGATCGGCATCAGCGTCACATCGGCCAGCTGCTCCGGGTTCTTGCGGATCTTCAGGATTCCGCGCCAGGCCAGGGAAAGTGCGTGCTGCGTGCCTTTCACCGGGCTGATGCGGCGGGGCGGATCGAGCGCGAGCGTGGTCACGCGAGGCTCCCTTCGAGCTGGGCGTCGGCAGTGGTCGGTTCGGCGGAGCGGCCGGTCAGGGCCAGGAACACCTCGTCGAGGCTCGGCAGCCGCAGCGCGAGCTCGTCGGAGGTGATGCCGGCCTCGTCGAGCTTGCGCACGAGCGTGGACAGCAGCACAGGGTCGGAAACCGGCGCGGTGAGCAGGCCCGTGTCGTTGTCACGCGTCGGCCGGACGCCGGTGATCTCGCCCAGGATGCGGGCGACGGCGTCGAGGTCGGCGAGCGACGTCGGGCGCACCTGCAGCGTCTGGCCGCCGACGCGGCGCTTGAGCTCGTCGGCGCGGCCGTCGGCGACCACGTGGCCGTGGTCGAACACGGTGATCTTGTCGGCCAGCTGGTCGGCTTCCTCCAGGTACTGCGTGGTGAGCAGCACCGTCGCGCCGTCGGCGACGAGGCCGCGGACCACGGCCCACACCTCGTTGCGGGCGTGCGGGTCGAGCCCGGTGGTGGGCTCGTCGAGGTAGAGCACCTCGGGCCGCCCGACGAGGCTCGCGGCGAGGTCGATCCGCCGGCGCATGCCGCCGGAGTAGGTGCGGATCGGGCGCTTGGCGGCGTCGGACAGCTCGAAGCGCTCCAGCAGCTCCTTCGCCCGGGCCTTCGCGTCGGCCCGCGACAGGTCGAGCAGCCGGCCGATCAGCACCAGGTTCTCGATGCCGTTGAGGTCTTCGTCGACGGACGCGTACTGGCCGGTGAGCCCGATCAGCGAGCGCACCCGCACCGGGTCCTGCACCACGTCGAAACCCCCGACCGTGGCGTGCCCGGCGTCGGGCTTGATGAGTGTGGCCAGGATGCGCACGGCCGTCGTCTTGCCCGCGCCGTTGGGCCCGAGCACCCCCACCACCTTGCCGAACGGGACCTCCAGATCCACCCCGTCCAGCGCCTTGGTCTCCCCGAACTGCTTGACCAGGCCCTCGGCCTTGATCGCAAACGACATGTGGTCCTCCTCCTGCTGTCGCCCTCCGAGCAACACAGTGGACGGCCGGCCTGTCAGGGCGCGCACAGCACGCTGACAGCGCCTGTCGCGGACCTGTCTTCCGCTGTCAGGAGTTGCGGAGGTGTTGTGGAGGTGCGGTGTCCGGGGCGCGCTTGCCCGGCCGGAGTCGGCATACTCGGCCCATGGTGATCAACGACCAGGTGCGGGCGCGGCCACGGAACCAGCTGGTCACGGGCGTTTTGCTGCTGTTCGGCGTGCCCCTGCTGGCGATCGCGGCGCTGCGCACGGTCGGGTACGACGGCGGCTGGTACACACTCGTGCTGCTCGCGCTCACCCCGTACGCGGTCGTGTACGGAGCGCTGCTGGGCGGTGTTTCGCTGGTACTGCGCCGGTGGTGGATCGGTGGAATCGCGCTGGCGCTGGCGATCCTGCTGGCCGTGTTCGTGGCGCCGCGCGTGATGGCCGACGAGCAACCGGCCGTGGCGGGGAAATCGCTGCGCGTGATGTCGGCGAACCTGTACCTCGGCCGGGCCGACGCTGCCGCGATCGTGAAGCTGGTGCGCGACAACCGGGTCGACGTGCTGAACCTCTTGGAGATGACGTCGGCCGAAGTGTCCGCTTTGGACAAGGCGGGGCTGTTCGGCCTGCTGCCCTACCGGGTGCTGCACGCGGCGCCGGGCGCGGACGGGTCGGGCATCGTGTCGCGCTACCCGCTCACCGAGGAGAACTACACGGGCGATTCCACCGCGAAGCAGCCCAGCGCGGAAGCCGACCTCGGCGGCGGCACGGTGGTGGAGCTCGTCGCGGTGCACCCGCAGTCGCCGGACACGGGCGTCGACCAGTGGGAACGCGAGACGAAGGACCTTTCGCGCGCCGCCGGCGAGCACGGCCTGCGCATCCTGGCCGGCGACTTCAACGCGACCCTCGACCACGCGGCCCTGGCCACCGTGCTGTCGCGCGGCTACCACGACGCCGCCGACGAACGCGGCGACGGCCTGCAGCCCACGTGGCCCGCTGATGCCACGCCGCTCGTTACGCTGGACCACGTGCTGGTGGACAAGCGTGCGGCCGTCGAGGACTACCGGGTTTTCGACGTGCCCGGAACCGACCACCGCGCTGTGTACGCCCAGGTGCGGTTGCCGTGACGATCTCGCTGCGTCCGGTCTCGGGCCCGGACGAATACCCGGAGCTGCTGGCGATCTGGCGCAGTGCGGTCAAGGCGACGCACGATTTCCTGACCGCCGCCGACGTTTCGTTCTACGCTTCGCGGGTGCCCGGATACTTCCCGCGGGTGGAGCTGACCGTGGCCACTGTGGACGGTGTTGCCGCAGGGTTTTCCGGGATCGCTTCCGGGAGCTTGGAAATGCTGTTCGTGCACGCCGATCACCGCGGCGAGGGGGTCGGGTCCGCACTGTTGCAGGCGGCTTTGTCGGCGTCTCCATCGCTGACGCTCGACGTCAACGAGCAGAACTCGCAGGCGCTCGGGTTTTACCTGCACCACGGGTTCGTGATCGCCGGCCGCTCGGCGACGGACTCCGAGGGCCGGCCGTTCCCTTTGCTGCACCTCAGGCAAGCTTGAGCAACGACTGCAGCGCGCCGGCCGCGATCGACACGCCGCGGCCGTGGCGGATCTGCGGCTCGCGCGGGTTGATGCGAACGAGCGCGCCCGTCGCGGCGCTCGCCAGCTCGGCGTAGCGGCGGACGGTCGGCACGGCCTGGCCCGCGCCGAGCTCGACCACGGTGAGGTCGCGCCGGCCGCGGCGCCACGCGGTGAGCTCGTCGAGCTGGGCCTGGCTGCGCGTCGGGACCCACTCGAAGTCGCCGAACA
This sequence comes from Amycolatopsis sp. NPDC050768, assembly GCF_040654155.1. Classification (NCBI taxonomy): domain Bacteria; kingdom Bacillati; phylum Actinomycetota; class Actinomycetes; order Pseudonocardiales; family Pseudonocardiaceae; genus Amycolatopsis; species Amycolatopsis sp. NPDC050768. The sequence goes on along the minus strand of NZ_JBFAHL010000015.1, from coordinate 121,624 downwards.
TCAGGATGTTGGGCCGGGCGAGGCCGCCGCAGCGCGGGCAGCTCGGCAGGGGCGGGCGGGCGCGCATGGTCGTTTCGTCGAGGTCGACGTGGATGTCGGTGGCCGGCCAGATGTCGTCCGTGCAGCCGTCGAGGCACTGCAGGTGGTGGATGGACCCGTGGGCCTCGGCGACGTGGCCGAAGCCCGCGACCTGGAACTGGCCGTCCACATTGGACGTGAAGACGCGGAGCCCGCCGGGCTTCCGGTCGCCCCATTCGCGCAGCAGCTCGAAACCCCGGTGCGGCACCGTCTTCCGGTAGAGGTCGAGCCGGTGGCCGTAGAACCCCCAGGCCAGCTCGGGGTCGTCGGCGAAGTGCCGCGGGTCGGCCAGCTCCTCGAAGCTGAGGCCGAGCCCGGCGTATCGCGGGTACGCGCGCCAAAAGCCCTCGTCGCCGCGGAAATCGGGCAGGCCGGAATCGACGCCCATCCCGGCGCCGGCGCACACGAGCAGCGCGCCGGCACCGTGGATCAGTTCGGCCGCTCGGGCGAGGTCGTCACTCACCCGGCTTCGAAGCCTGGACGACCTCGAACTCGAGCAGGCTCGCACCCGACGACACCGGCTTCGCGCGCTCGCCCGCGTGGGCCTCGCGCGCGGGGCCGGCCGCCCACGCCTGGTAGTGCTCCTCCGACTCCCACTTCGTGTAAACGAAGTAGCGCGTCTCGCCGGAAACCGGGCGGAGGAGCTCGAAGCCGAGGAACCCGGCCTGGCTGTCGACGGCGTGCAGCCGCGCGGCGAACCGCTTCTCCAGCTCGGGGCCGGCGCCTTCGGGGACCTCGATCGCGTTGATCTTCACCACTGCCATGGCTCCAGCCTACTTCCGTCTTCCGTGGGAGAAAGTGGTAGTAACTGTCAAATAGTTGTGGCTATCATGTTTGGGTAGGCATTCGTGGGATGGGCGCACACCATGCGGGTTCTGATCTCGGGGGCGAGCATCGCCGGCCCGGCGCTGGCGTTCTGGCTGCACCGCTACGGCATCGAGGCGACGTTGGTCGAACGCGCGCCCGCGCCGCGGCCGGGTGGGCAGGCCGTGGACCTGCGCGGCGTGGGGAAAGTCGCCGCGGATCGAATGGGCCTGCTGGAGCAAATCCGCGCCGCCTGCACCGACACGGGTGGCCTGTCCCTCGTCGACGCCTCGGGCCGCCGTCGGGCCACCCTCACCGTCGACCAGTTCGGCGGCGACGGCCCGATCGCGGAAATCGAAATCCTCCGCGGGGACATCGCTCGCGTCCTTCGGGAGGCGACGGACAACGAGTACCTCTACGGCGACCGGATTGTCTTGCTCGACGAGCAGTCCGACGGCGTCCACGTCACTTTCGAATCCGGCGGCTGCCGGGTCTTCGACGCCGTGATCGGCGCCGACGGCCTCCACTCGGGGGTGCGCTCTCTGCTGTTCGGCGACGTGCCGTTGCGGCACCTGGGCCGCTACCTGGCGTTTTGGACCGCACGCAACCACCTGGGTCTGGAGAACTGGTCGCTGGTGCACAACGCGCCGGGCCGCAGCATCGGCGTCCGCACGATCAACTCGAACCAGGCTTTCATGGCCTTCGCGTCGTTCCATGCCGACGACCTCCACCACGACTACCGGGACATCGGCTGGCAGAAGTCTTTGGTGCGCTCCCGGCTGTCGGGCTTGGGCTGGGAGGCCGCTGAGCTGGTGTCGCAACTCGACGACGCTGCCGACTTCTACTTCGACTCCGTCAGCCAGGTCCACCTCCCGTCGTGGTCCCGCGGCCGCGTCGGCTTGCTCGGTGACGCCGCCTTCTGCGCCTCACCCTCGTCCGGCCAAGGCACCAGCCTGGCCCTGGTCGGCGGCTACGTCCTGGCCGGCGAGCTCGCGGCCGCGCCGGATGTCCCAGCTGCATTGGCTGCATACGAGAACCGCCTCCGGCCGTGGGTCCTGGCGAACCAGAAGATGGGCCGCACCAACGCGCGCGCCGGGTCGCCTTCGAGCGCCCTTGGCGTTCGCCTGCAGCAGGTGGGCATGCGTCTTCTGCCGCACCTGCCGGAGCGCCTGCTGTTCGGCTCGATGCTCGCGGTGCTGAACGGCTTCGATCTGCCGGACTACTCGCGGTACCTGACGTCGGTGGCCTGACTGGGTGATTCATGCCACTCTGGGGTACATGGGGGAAGATCACGAAGCACTCGCACGCGACCTGCAGCGCATCATCAAAGCCACGGCCGACGCGGTCGGCTCGCGGCAGGCCAACGAGCTGATCGACCGCGTCACCGGGCACCTCGGGGTGGCGCTGACGCAGGCGCTGGTGGTGACGCGCAACTACGAGGACTGGGAGCACGCCAACATCCAGGCGGGCGTCGACGCGTACCTCGCCGAGCGCGGTGTGCAGACGGACTGGTTCGGGATCGCGGGCGGGCAGCGTGGCCACGAGGACCTGGTGGGCATGCTGTTCGCCGCGCGGAACCACCAGTTGTACGAGCTGGGGGCCGTCGACTACACGACCGCGACGATCGGGCCCGACGCGGCGGGGGAGGTCGTGCAGCTGGGGCTGGTGGGGACGGCCGCGCCCGACGGGACGCCGGTGATCGTCGGCGTGCGGGGGACGAACCAGCAGTACGGGCAGATGTACTGCCGCCTGGAGGTGATCGCCGGGGAGCGCGCCGCGGCGACGGCCACGCGCGACCGCATCGAGCAGCTGATCGCGGAGCACGACGTGTTGCGCGGCCACGTGCTGGCGTTCGGCGTGAGCGAGCACCGCGGCAACGAGCTGCTCACCTTCCTGCCCCGGCCCGCGATCGGTCCGGAAGAGGTGGTGCTGCCCGAAGGTGTGCTCGACGCGGTCGAGCGGCACACACTCGGCATCGCGGAACACGGCGAACGCCTGCTGGCGGCCGGACAGCACCTCAAGCGCGGCGTGCTGCTGCACGGCCCGCCGGGCACCGGGAAGACGCACACCGTCCGCTACCTGATGGGACGGCTGCCCGGCAGCACGGTCGTCATCCTCACCGGCTCGGCGATGCGCTTCGTCTCGAAGGCCGCGACGCTCGCGCGCCGGCTGCAGCCCAGCGTCGTCGTGCTGGAGGACGTCGACCTCATCGCCGAGGACCGCGACCACTCCCGCGGCGGCACGCCATTGCTGTTCAGCCTGCTCGACGCCATGGACGGCGTCGGCGGAGACGCCGACGTCACCTTCCTCCTCACCACCAACCGCGCCGGCGACCTGGAGAAAGCGCTGGCCGACCGGCCGGGCCGGGTCGACCTCGCCGTCGAGATCCCGCTGCCCGACGCCGCCGGCCGCGCCGCGCTGCTCGAGCTGTACTCCCGCGGCCTCAAGGTGACGGCCGACCTCGCCCCGATCGTCGAGGCGACCGAGGGAGTCACGGCGTCGTTCGTGAAGGAACTCCTCCGCCGCGCGACGCTGCGCAGCCTCACCACCAACCCTGACGCCGAGGCTGTCGTCGGCGATGCCGAGTTGGGCGGTGCGCTGGCGGAGATGACTGACGCGCGCAACGCGCTGACCAGGTCGCTACTGGGCGCCTCGGCTCAGGGGCGGCAGGGTTAGTGGTTGTGGTCGGCGCGGGATAGTCCGCGCCGGCGACGCTCGGGGCCGCAGCGTGGCGGGCGGGCGGTCATGGTCGGCGCGAGACAAAAGCCCAGCTCACGGGTGGAGTGTGCCCGGGTAGAGATCCTCGTCCGACGGGAGTTTCGCCGTGCGGAACCAGTCGTCCAGGAAGGGGCTCAGGTCCTGGCCCGCCAGGTGGTTCACGAGTTTCGTGAAGTCGGCCCACGTGGCGTTGGCGTGGCGGTGCTCGGCGGGCCAGTCGCGCAGCAGGGTGGAGAACGGGCCGTCGCCCATGCGGCGGCGCAGGGCGTGCAGGGCGAGGATGCCCTTGTCGTACACGGCTTCGAACTCGTGGCCGGGGCCTGGGTCGACGAGTTTGCGGTTCCAGAAGTCCGTGCTGGCGTGGGTGATTTCGAGGGCCGCGCGGTAGCGATCGTCGAGGTTTTGGCCCTCGCGTTCGGACCAGAGCCACTGGGCGTACGACGCGAAGCACTCGTTGAGGCAGACGTCCGACCACGAGTCGAGCGACACGGAGTCGCCGAACCACTGGTGGGCGTTCTCGTGGACGAGGGTGAGGATGTCGGCCCACTTCGCGTACGTCGGGCGCGTCTGCGTCTCCAGTGAGAAGTGGATGTCCTCCGCGAGGTAGATGCCGCCGGCGGCGCTCTGCGGGTACGGGCCGAACTTGCTGCTCAGGAACCCCAGGATGTCGGGCAGCCGGTCGCCGCTGGCCTCGAGCGACTCGGCGCCCGGCGCGTACGCCGACACCACGGGCGTGCCGTCGGGCAGCGAAGAGCGCTTCACCGTGAACTTGTCGATCGCGATCGTCGTGAGGTAGCTGGCGACCGGGTTCGGCTCGGTCCACGTCGTGGTCGTCTTGCCGCCGGCCGAAGAACTGCCCTGCTCACGGCCGTTGGAAATCACCGTCCAGCCGTCCGGCACGTGCGCGGTCACGCTGAACGTCGCCTTGTCACGCGGGGTTTCGTTCACCGGGTACCAGAACGCCGCCGAATGCGGCTCGCCCACCATGAACGCGCCGCCGTCGGACGAGCGGCTCCAGCCGGTCTCGCTGCCACCGTCGTGCTCGGTGTTCGACGGGTCGCCGGAGTACCGCACGCGCGTGCGATAGGTCGAGCCCGCCCGCAACGGCTGCGGCGGCGTGATCACCAGCTCGAAGTCCTTCTCCCGGCTGAACTTCGCCGGTTTCCCGTCGACCTCGACCGATGCGACGTCGAGCCCCCGCAGGTCCAGGTTGAACCGGCTGAGGTCCTGCGTGGCCTTCGCCGTCACGGTCGTGTCGCCGTCGAGGTGGCCGCTCGCGGGGTCGTAGCCGACGTCGACGTGGTAGTCGAGCGCGTCGTAACCGCCGTTGCCGTCTTCGGGGTAGTACGGATCGCCGGCGCCGCGCGCCCCAGCGGACGGATGCAGTGGCGCGGTGTCCGGATTGTCCGCACTGCACGCGGAGAGCGCGAGCACACCGGCGAGGGCGAAGACGGCGGTTCGGTGGCTGCGCATCGTTTCACCCTATTTCCAACCGTCCTCCCCGCCACCACCCTCAAAGGAGTGGCTTCGCCACATGTGCCTGTTCGGGTGTGATTGGCTACCGGACGAAACGGCAGGAGTCTCCATGCGACCTGGGCTGATCCACTTCGGCGGCGACGACACCACGGGCATGTCGGTGCTCCTGCTGCACGGCTTGATGGGCCGCGCCCGCACGTGGTGGCCGGTCGCCCAGTGGCTCAAGCCCTACGGCTCCGTCCACGCCCTCGACGCCCGCGGTCACGGCCGCGCGCCGCACACCGGACCGTGGACCACGGAGCAGTTCGCCGAGGACATCGCCGAGGTCCTGGGCGAGATTGGCCCGTCCGTGCTGATCGGCCATTCCATGGGCGGCCTCCACGCCTGGGCGACGGCGGCCAAGTATCCGGAGCTGGTACGCGCGGTCGTGAGCGAGGACTTCGCGCCCGACCAGCGCGGCCGCACCGTCGAGACCTGGCGCGGCTACTTCGACAGCTGGCCGGTGCCGTTCGAATCACTCGCCCACGTCCGCGAGTTCTTCGGCACCGCGGGCGACTACTTCACCGAATGCGTCGAGGAACGCGAAGACGGCTACCACCTGATCGCGAACCTGGCAAACCTCTACGAGATCGCCGCCGAATGGGGCCGCCGCGACTACTGGTCCATTGTGGACTCGATGGAATGCCCCCTGCTCCTCGTCGAAGGCGAGCACACGGCCATGCCGGCCGGACAGCAAGCACAGGTCGCCGAACGGGTGCCGGGCGCGAAACACCTCGTCATCCTCGGCTCGGCACACCTGCCCCACGTCGAGGCACCGGAAATCTACCGTGGTGCGGTGGAAGCGTTCCTCGCCGGACTCTGAGCAAGCCGGCGGGTCACGCGGACCGCCCTCGCCGGACCGCGTGACCCGCCGGGGTCAGTGGGCGAGTTCCACCCGCCACGCGGCGGCGGACTTCCCCGGCGGCACGATGAGCGGCCACACGTCCGAGCCGAGGAACCCCGACTCGTCCGCCGCCCGCGCCGCCGTGCAGCTGTCGCGGGGCAGCCCGTGAGAGGACGCCAGAACAGTCACGGCGTCTGTTGTGGACTGTCCAAACACACCATCGGTCGGCACGCCGTAACCCGAAGCGCGCAAGAATCGTTGTGCTGTAAGCACGCGAGGCCCAACGTCGCCGGGCTTCAGCAACGGCCACTCCGGCACCTCCGCCCGCGAAGCCGCGACACCGAGCACCCGGGAAACGGCCGTCCGCAGCTCCGGAAGCCGGTCGTAGAGCACCTGCCCGCAGCACTCCGTGGAGTTGAAATCCCGGTGGCCCTTGATGAAACTCGGCGAAATCCCGTATTGGTCGGCGATGTAGGCGACCAGCGAGACCAGTGAATTCCACAACGCCACCGGCACGTCGACCGTGCTGTACAGGCCCTCGTTCTCGATCCCGAGGCATTCGCTGTTGTGGTTGCCGACATTCGCGCCCTGCACGTGCTGCTTGCCGCCGCGCAGGATCTCGAGGCTGCGGTGCCGGCCTTCCGTCACGTAGCCGCCGCGGCTGTTCGTGAACTGCTGGCCCGTGTCGATCCAGCCGCGGGTGTCCATGTGGAAGTTCTGGATGTCGCGCGAGATCTGCAACGCGTGGGCCAGCGAATAGTCGGTGTTGTTGCCCGGATCGACGGTGTGGTGCACCACGATGTAGGTCGGCTTGTGGTTCTCCACCACGATCGCGCCCGTCGCGGGCCGCGCGTTCCACGCGTGCGTCGGGTGGATCTGCGGCGCGGTCACCGCCGTCGCCGTCCGTGTCGCGAACAGGCCGAACGCGCCCGCCGCGGTGACCGTGAGCCCGCCCTTGAGCACGGCACGGCGAGTGGCTTCCCCCATGTGAATCTCCTCCGCCGGAACAGAGAACGTCGGGGGAAAGCTAACCCGCCACGGAGCTCATGACAACTTTTTGCCGACTTTCGTCGTACCCCGTGAGAACCAGTCCGTCAGTGCTCACCCGGCAGTGCGAACAGCCCGCTGTCCGTCTGCTCCAGCAGGCCGTCGACCAGCAACGAATCGAGGCACCGGTCGCGCTGCCCGGCCTCGTGCCACACGATGTCCAGCCGCGCCTTCTCGACGGGCCCCTCGCTGCCGCGCAGCACGTCGAGCAGCAGGCCGCGCACCTGCCGGTCGGTGCCCGCGAACTTCTGCACGGGCTTGGCCGGCCCCGCGTACTCCGGCCGGCCGTTGTGCTGCCACGAGCAGATGTCGAACACTGGGCAGTCGGCGCAGCGCGGTGCACGCGCGGTGCAGATCAGCGCGCCCAGTTCCATCAACGCGGCCGACAGCTTCGCCGCCGGCGCGTCTTCGCCCGGCAGCAGCGCCTCGACGTCGGCCATGTCGCGCGTGTTCGACGCCGGACCCGCGTCGCCGGCGCCGTGCACCGCCCGCGCGACCACGCGCCGCACGTTCGTGTCGACGACCGGCGCCCGCTTGCCGTAGGCGAAGGCCGCCACGGCCCGCGCCGTGTACGCGCCGATGCCGGGCAGCGCGAGCAGGGTGTCCACATCGGACGGCACGACGTCGCCGTGCTCGGCCGCGATCACCGTGGCCGCCGCGTGCAGCCGCAGGGCGCGGCGCGGGTAACCGAGCTTGCCCCACGCGCGCACGACCTCGCCGGTGGTCTCCGCGGCCAGCGCCGAGGGCACGGGCCAGCGCGCCATCCACTCGAGCCAGATCGGCTGCACGCGCGCGACCGGCGTCTGCTGCAGCATGATCTCGCTCACCAGCACGCCCCACGCGGAGCACTCCGGCTCCCGCCACGGCAGGTCTCGCCCGTGTGTGTCGAACCAGTCGATCAGAACGTCCGCGTCCACAGCCACGCCGACCATTGAAACCGACGCGGCTCAGACGACCTCGGTCAGGCTCCCGGTCTTCACGTCGTAGACGAATCCGCGCACGTTGTCGGTGTGCGGCAGGAAGTCGCTGCGGCGCACGCGCTCCATCGACACGCGCACGCTGTCCTCGACATTGCGGAACGCCTCCACCGACCAGGTCGGCCGCAGGCCCGTGGCCTGTTCGAGCTCGTCCTTGAAGTCGTCCTCGGTCACGGTCGAGAGGCCGCAGTTGGTGTGCTGCACGATCAGGACCTCGCGCGTGCCGAGCTTGCGCTGGCTGAGGGCGAGGGAACGGATCATGTCGTCGGTGACCACGCCGCCCGCGTTGCGCAGCACGTGGGACTCACCTTGGATGAGGCCGAAGATCTCGAACACGCGCACGCGCGCGTCCATGCAGGTCAGGATGGCCACGTGCAGTGAAGGCTTGGGCGAGGAGCGGTCGCCCGGCACGACGTTGCCGAGTTCCTCGTTGCGCTTGAGAAGAACGTCGATGGAGGTCATGGTCACCTTTCGGCCACGCTTCCCCGACTATGCGGGCGGTCCCTCCCATGGAACCCGTCCGGAGCGCCCGTTACAACGGGATAGGTCCGAAGTCACCGGAAAACAGGGGCATTCCCCCTGCTGCCGGAGGTCAGCCCCCGAACCACGGCTCCTCGACGGTCCGCGGCGGCGCCGACGTGCGCCCGAGCCGCAGCTCGGTGGGCAGCGTGATCACCTTCGGGCCCACACGCTCGGCCGAGCCGAGCAGCAGCCGCCCCGCGACCTTGCCCTTCTCGAGCACGGGCTGGTGCACGGTGGTGAGCCCGAGGCGCTCGGCCTCGGCGATGCCGTCGAAGCCGGTCACGGTGAGGTCGAGCGGCACGCGCAGGCCCCGTCGCTCGGCTTCGGCCAGCGCGCCGAGCGCGAGGATGTCCGACGTGCAGATCACGGCCGTGACCTGCGGGTACGCGTCGAGCAGCTGGCGGGCGCCGGTAGCGCCGTCGTCGACGGTGTGGTCGAAGCGCTCGACTACGGGCACGGTGGCCCAATCAACGCCGGCCGCAGAGAACGCCGTGGCCAGGGCTTCGAGGCGGATGCGCTGCACGTGGAAATGGGCGCTGCTCTGGCGCTGCGCGGTCACGAAGTCGTCGTTGCGCTCGCGCGCCAGGCGCATGCACAGCACGCCGACCTGCCGGTGGCCGAGCGAAACGAGGTGCTCGGCCAGGCGCGTGACGGCGGCCGCGTCGTCGGGGCCGACGCGGTCCACGCCTTCGATGCGCGGCTGGTCGATGATCACCGTGGGGACGGGCCGCTCCAGCACCGCGGCCAAGTGCGGGTCGTCGTCGGGTACGGAGTAGACGACAAATCCGTCGACGCCGGCGCGGTGTACGGCGGCGACGTCTTCGCGGCCGGGGCTCGCGGGCACCAGGTGCAGGCCGACCCCGGCGTCCTCGCAGGCGAGGGCGAGGCCTTCGAGCACACCGACCGCCGCCGGGTCACGGAACGCGTACGACAGGTTCTCGGTGAGCAGCAGCCCGACGGCGCCGGCCTTGCGCGTGCGCAGCGAACGCGCTACCGGGTCCGGGCCGGGGTAACCGAGGCGGCGGGCGGTCTCGAGGATGCGCCGGCGAAGTTCGGGAGACAGCTGGTCGGGGCGGTTGTACGCGTTGGACACGGTGGTCCTGGACACCCCGAGCTCCGCCGCCAGCGACGCCAATGTCGCCTGCCTCCGGGTGCGAATAGGACGGCCCATCCGCAAACCGTAACGGTTCAGATCGTTTTCCAGAAGCGACACCCCTGTGGTGAGTGTCTCGATCCGCTGAGTGACGGACGGGCCTTCTGCCACCCGGTGGAGCGGGCACTGTCATTCGGATGGGGTAAAGTGAATCTGACAACGATTTCCATTAGCTGATCGGTTCGACCCAGGAGAGTCTTCGATGAGTTCCCGCCTGAGTACCCGCCGCGCCCGCGGCGTGCTCGCCGCCGCTTCGGCTCTGACCGTGTTCGCGCTCAGCGCGTGCTCCAGCACCGACTCGGGCTCCGGCACCGGTTCCGGCTCTGGTTCCACGACGGGCCAGATCAACGTCGTCGCGGCGACGGACGTGTGGGGCAGCGTCGTCACGGCCGTCGGCGGTGACAAGGTGGCTGTCAAGTCGATCATCCACGACCCGACGGCCGACCCGCACTCGTACGAGTCCACGGCCGACGACGCGCTGGCGGCCAAGAACGCGCAGCTCACGCTCGCCAACGGCGGCGGCTACGACGACTTCTTCGGCAAGCTGGCCGACCAGGCGGACGGCGCGAAGAAGCTCGTGGCCTACGACATCGCCGCGACCGGCGACGAGAACGAGCACGTCTGGTTCGACCTGCCGGGCGTGGAGAAGGTGGCCGACCAGGTCGCCTCGGCGCTCAGCGCGATCCAGCCGGCGTCGAAGCAGACCTTCGACGACAACGCCAAGGCGTTCAAGGGCCAGGTCGACGCGTTGGTCAAGAAGACGGAAGCCGTCGGCGCCGCGCACCCGGGCACCAAGGTCGTGGTGACCGAGCCCGTGGCGCACTACCTGCTCGAGACCGCGAAGATCACCGACGCGACGCCGAAGGCCTTCTCCGACGCGGTCGAGAACGAGACCGACGTGCCCGCCACGGCCGTCAACGACTTCACCCAGCTCATCAAGAACAAGCAGGTCAAGGCCCTGATCAACAACGTCCAGACGGTTACCCCGCTGACCCAGCAGGTGGTGTCGGATGCGAAGGCGTCGAACGTCGCCGTGGTCGACGTAGCCGAGACGCTGCCTGCCGACGTCACGGGTTACATTGACTGGATGACCAAGGAAGTGGACTCGCTGTCCGGGGCTCTGAACAGCTGATGTCCGCCGCGCTCTCGACGGTTCGCCCCGCGGTTCGCGTCCGCGGGGCGGGCCTGGCGTTCGGCAGCCGCACCCTCTGGTCCGGGCTCGACCTCGACGTCGAGCAGGGCGAGTTCCTCGCGATCCTCGGTCCTAACGGGTCCGGCAAGAGCAGCCTGCTCAAGGCGTTGCTCGGCATGCAGAGCCTCTCGGCCGGCAGCGTCGAGATCGCCGGCGGCCGCCCGGGCGGCGCCAACCGCAAGGTCGGCTACATCCCGCAGCAGCGCGCGATCGACGACGGCCTGACCCTGCGTGGCGTCGACCTCGTGGGGCTGGGCCTCGACGGGCACCGCTGGGGGACCGGCGTGTTCGGCATGCGCGACCGCCGGCGTCGCGTCGCGGAGGCGATCGAGGCCGTCGGTGGCACGGCGTACGCGAAGCAGCCGATCGGGCGGCTTTCCGGCGGTGAGCAGCAACGCCTCCGGGTGGCGCAGTCGCTGGTCGGTGACCCGTCCGTATTGCTGTGCGACGAACCGCTCCTTTCGCTCGACCTCGCGCACCAGCGCGCGGTCAGCGAGCTGATCGACCGGCGCCGGCGCACGGCGGACACGGCCGTGCTGTTCGTGACGCACGAGATCAACCCGGTGCTGCAGTTCGTCGACCGCGTGTTGTACCTGGTCAACGGCTCGTTCCGCGTCGGCAAGCCCGACGAGGTGATGAACTCCGAGACGCTGTCCGAGCTGTACGGCACCCGCGTCGAGGTGCTGCGCGTCGGCGGGCAGATCCACATCGCGGGTTCGCAGAGCTCCCTGTGCGAAGACCAACCGCACCACCACGAGCAGGAAGCAGTGGGCTGAGCCTTGGACGGCATGTTCGACTTCGCCAAGACGTGGGAGCTGATCACCGAGCTGGACGGCGTGCAGACGGCGCTCATCGCGGCCGCCGTGCTCGGGCTGCTCGCCGGCATCCTCGGGCCGCTGATCGTGATGCGCCGCATGTCCTTCGCGGTGCACGGCACGTCTGAGCTGGCCTTCACCGGCGCAGCGGGCGCGCTGCTGATCGGCGTCGGCGTCGAGTACGGGGCGCTTCTCGGCGCGGTGGCCGCCGCCCTGCTGCTGGGCATCCTCGGCACCCGCGACGCCGACCGCGACTCCGTGATCGGTGTGATCCTGTCCTTCGGCCTCGGCATGGGCGTGTTGCTGCTGTCGTTCTACAAGGGACGGTCGGCCAACAAGTTCGGCATTCTCACGGGCCAGATCATCACTGTGGACTCGACGAACCTGACGTCACTCGTGATCTCGGCCGTCGCCGTGCTGGCCGTGCTGGCGTGCGTCTACCGGCCCCTGCTGTTCGCCAGCGTCGACCGCAACGTCGCCGTGGCGCGCGGCGTGCCGGTGAAGACGCTGACGGTGGTGTTCTCCCTGCTCGTCGGTGTCGCGACGGCGCTGAGCGTGCAGATCGTCGGGTCGCTGCTGGTGGTCGCCCTGATGGTGACGCCCGCCGCGGCCGCCGCCCGCGTCACGGCGAGCCCGTTGCGCGCGACGGTGCTGTCGGTGATCTTCGCGGAGGTCGCGGCCCTGGGCGGCATCATCCTGTCGCTGGCCCCGGGCAAACCGGTGAGCGCCTTCGTCACGGCCATCTCGTTCTTGATCTACCTGATCTGCCGCGCCATCTCCTGGGCTCGCGACCGCCGCACCGGCGTCCGCGTGACCGCTCCGGCCGAGCGGACACCCGTGGCCGTCTGACCTACCCGACGGGGTGCGCGGCCATCGCCGTCTTCACCGCGTTGATGAAGCCGTCGTCCGTGAACGGCACCAGGCCGCCCGCGACGTTGCGTTCCACGGCCTGCAGGACGACCACCTGCGAGTTCACGAACTCGTTGACCGCCTGTGCCTGGGGCGTTTTGTCGGTTGAGTAGGCGAGGTAGGTCAGGTTCGTGAAAGCCGCGGAGAGGTAGCGCGAGGACGCGAGGCTGAAGGAGTCGCCGTAGATGAGCGTGGGCTTGGCGATCGTGCCCACCAGCGGGGGCGAGTTGTGGTGCACGGGCTGGTCGATGTTGGCGAGGAAACCCGCCGCGCGGTCGGTGACGCCGTCGGGCTTCAGGCTGTACTGCGTGTTCGACTTGGTGCCCGACTTGCCGATCAGCAGCGGCAGGTCGGCGACGGCGTCGTACACACCGTCCGGAGTGGACAGCCAGCTCGTGGTCACGCCGGGCTGCACGGTCTCGGCGAGGGTCCGCGTGAGGACGAGGCCGCCTTCGTCACGCCAGTGCGTGTCGTTGGGGGCGTAGATCGGGTGGCCCACGCGGGCGGCGGACGCGGCGAGCGCCGGGCGCAGGTCCAGCGAGTGGCCGACGGTGGTCATCTTGTACCAGTCGTTCGGCGCGGCCGCCTGCGAGCACTCCTTGCCCGGGAAGCTGTCGGGCAGGAACTGGGGCACCATCGTCGTCTTGTCCGGCGTCACCACGAAGATGAACTTGCGCCCGGACGCCTCGACAGCGGTGCGCAGCTCGTTGACCTTCTTCAGCGTCGTGTCGATGTCCTGCGTGGGCGTGCACTTCGACTCGGCGTCGTAGCCGTAGTACAGCCAGCCGTCGAGGCCCTGCACGACCTTGCGGTAGCCGGCCTGGTTGCTGCCCGGCAGGCTCGGCGCGGCCGGACCCTGGTTGGGCGCGCCCGGCTGCTGCAGCGGCGGCGCGGGGATGGGGCCGGAGTCGGACGACGAGCCCTGGTCGAGCGGCGCGTCCTCGCCGAAGATCGCTTGGCTGACGCCGTCGGCCGCGTTGATGGCGCTCGCGCGGAAGGACAGCTGGTCGACAGCCCACGTCGGCAGGCCGGTGAAGAAGCCGAAGCCGTCTCCGATGCTGGGGAAACCCGCGAGCTTGTGGTTCTCGATCTCGGTCGGGCGCACCCCGAACACCCACAGCATTGTGGGCGTGGTGAAGAACAGCAGCGCGCAGATCAGCGCTGTGAGCTGCCGCTTGCCGTGCCGCGGACGGTGCAGCGCGTGCTCGCGGGGCAGGTACGCCTCGTGGACGGCTGGCAGCTGATGGGGTTCGGACGCCACTCGATCACGGTAGCCACTTCGAGTGAACGCGGTGTGGGCAACCACCGAAAAGTCAGCCGAGCATGAGCAGGACCTGCAGCTCACCGACGATGAACCCGATCACGCCACCCACGGCGATCAGCTTCCACTCGTCCTGGCGGAACGCCGGGCGCAGCAGCCCTTCGAACTCCACGGGCGTCATCGCGAGCATGCGCTGCTCGATGACCTTGGCGACGTCCATGGCCTGTGTGAGGTAGCCCTCGGCGTAGCGGACGGTCTGCGGCAGCTCCGCCAGCGCCCGCCGCGCGGCCTCGTGCTTCATCTCTTGCAGCCGGCGCCCGCCGACGGCCAGCGTGAGCACGGGCTTCGCGAGGCTGGCCTGCTCGTCGACGGCATGGCTCACCGCGCGTTCGACCATGGCTACGAGCCGGTCGGACTTCGGGCCGCGCAGCAGGGCTTCGAGCAGGTTCGCCGTGGTCAGGACTTCGCCGGCGATGAGCTCGCCGTACTGCCGGGCGACCTCCGCGCGGCGGCGCTGGAACTTGCCCTGCAGGATCACCCGGCCGACGCGCACGGGTTCGCGGGGCAGGAAGATCATCTTGATCGCGAGCCAGTCGGTGAACAGGCCGATGCAGCCGCCGAAGATCGGCAGCACGAGCGGCTCGAGCGTCAACGCCCACACGATCGCCTGCACGATGCCGAGGCCGAACCCGAAGAAGATGCCGGCGCGGGCGATGAAGGCCATCTCGGGCCGCGAGGTCTCGCGGATCAGGCGCACGAGCAGGGCCTTGTCGCGGGTGAGGCTTTCGACGGTCATGTGCCGCACGTCGAGCACTTCGTCGAGGTTGTCGCGCACGTCCTCCAGGAATTCGCGCACGAGCCGCGGCGCGTTGGCCTGGACCTGCTTGATCAGCAGCTCCTGCGCGAGCGTCGGCAGAACTTCCCACAGGCGCGGGTGGTGCTCCTCCAGCACGTCGCGCGCGATCGCGTCGACGGCCCGCAGCATCGGCTGCTCCAGCTCGCGCGTGACGATGACCGGGTCGATCTTCTCGAAGATCTCCTTGAGGTCGAGCAGGTTCGTGGTCAGCAGTTCGGTGGCGATGGCCGCCATCCGGCCGCCGTGCTTGGGCACCACGCCCTGCCAGCCGAGAAACGGCTTGATCCCGACGAATTCGAGCGGGCGGAACATCATCTCGATCGCGACGCGCTTGGTGACGTAGCCGATGAGCGCGGCGATGAACGGCATCGTGGCGTAGACCGGCCAGTGCCGCGCGAGGTCGTCGAGGACTGCGTCCAAACCGGCCTCCCTCCACTCGCCGGAGAAACCGTATCGCAGTTGTCAGTGCAGCAGGGCCAGCGCCTGGAGCTCGCCGACCAGCCCACCGATGACCGCACCGACCGCGATCAGCTTCCATTCGTCCTGCCGGAACGCCGGGCGCAGCAGTTGTTCGAATTCCAGCGGGGTGAGTTTGCGCATCCGGTCGACGATCGTGTTGCGCACGTCGAGCGCGTTCACGGCGTAGTCCTCGGCGTGGCGGATCGTCTCGGGTACGCGCCGCGCGGCGATCGCGGCGGCCGTCTGCTTCATTTCCTGAAAGCGCTTCGTGCCGACGGCGATCGCGACGAACGGTTTCACCACGCTCGCCTGCGCGTCGATCGTCTTCTGCACTTCCCGCGTGATCATGGTGAACAGGCGGTCGGACTTCGGGCCGCGCAGGACGGCTTCCAGCAGGTTGGGCACGGTGATGATCTCGCGGGCGATCATGTCGCCGTAGTCGGCGGCGACCTGGTCGCGGCGTTTCTGGAACACGCCTTGCCATGTAAAGAGGCCCAAGAACCGTTTCGGCTCGCGAGGCAGGAAGATCATTTTCAGGGCGAGCCAGTCGGTGAGCCAGCCGATGCCGAGACCGAACAGTGGCAGCACGATCGGCGATTTCGTGAACGTCCATACGAGCAGCTGAACGCAGCCGAGAATGAAGCCGAACACGATTCCGGAACGCGCGATGAACCGCATTTCGGGTTTCGAGATGTCGCGGATCAGGCGGTTGAGGAGCGCCTTGTCGCGCACGAGGTTGGTCACGACCATGTGCTTGAGGTCGAGCACGTCTTCGATGTCGGCCGCGATTTCCCGCATGATCTTGGTGATCGCGCGCGGCGCTTCGGCCTGAACGCGCTTGAGCAGCAGCTGCTGCGCGGTCGTGGGCAGCACCTCCCACAACCGCGGCTGGTAGGTCTCCATGACCTCGCGCGTGACGTCTTCGACGACTTCGAGCAGCGGTTCTTCGATTTCCTTGGCGACCTGCGCGGGGTCGAGGCGCGCGAAAATCTCCTTCGGGTCGACGAGGTTCGTGGTGAGCATTTCCGTCGCGGTCGTCGCCATGCGTTCGGCGTTCGCGGGCAGCACGCCCTGCCAGCCGAGGAACGGTTTGACGCCGGCGAACTCGACGGGCCGGAACATCATTTCGATGGCCACGCGCTTGGTGACGTAGCCGATCAGCGCGGCGATGAAGGGCATCGTCGCGTAGACCTGCCAGTGGTGCACCGCGCTTGCCTCCCCGTGTCGCGCTCACGCGCACGGTAGCGGGCGGCGGGCAGTGCGTCGGGGAGCCGCGTCGGGCGTTCACCGGTTCGGGCCGGCTCGGCTGTGGGGTGGGCTTCGGGCCGGCTCGACTGCGGATCGACGGTGGTGGCTTGTCGGGGCCGCGTATCCGCCGGGCTCGTGCTGGTCGGGCCGAAGATCGATCCGGCGCGGTTGTTGCGGACTGTCCATTCCGGTCTCCCGCTGTTTCCGTGTTGTTATCCCCGTCGTCCCTCCTCGTCTGCGATGCCATGCGTGACCGGGGGTAGCGCATTTTGTAATGCAGCCGTTTGGCGGTACGTAAACACGGACCTGCCCTCACTAAGGTGGCCCGATGGTCGCGCCTGAGAAGTCCGAAGCCACTCCCAAGAGCGCCCCGTTCGCAGTCGCGGTCAGGGGTTACAACCAGCGCCAGGTCGACGAGCGGCTCACCGCGCTCGCGCGCGAGCTGAGGGAGACGTCCCACAGCCGCGATGACGCCATCGCGACGGCCGGTGAGCTGTCCAAGGCCCTGACCACTACGCAGAACGAGCTGTCCGAGACGAAGGCCGCCCTTGTGCGGCTGAGCTCGAGCCCGTCCGGCGCCGGAGCGATGGCCGAGCGCGTGCGCATGATGATGCAGCTCGCCGAGGAAGAAATCGCCGACCTCCGCGCCGCGGCCGAAGCCGACGCCGCCGCCACCCGCGCCGAGGCGGACAAATACGCGCACGAGTCGCAGCGGACCGTCGAGCGTCTGGGCAAGGAAGCGGAAGCCGAGCGCGAGCGGCTGCTTACGGAGGCGCAGGCGGACATCGCGTCGCGCATCGCTTCGGCCGAGGCTGACATCGACGAGCGTACGGCTGCCGCGGACGCGGACATCGAGCGTCGGACCCGGACTGCCGACGAGGACATCGCTTCGCGCACGGCTGCGGCGAATGAAGATATCGCTACGCGCACGGCTGCGGCTGACGAAGACATCGCCACGCGCACCGCCGCCGCGGACGAGGACATTTCTTCGCGGACGGCCGCCGCCAACGAAGACATCGCCACGCGGACCGCTGCCGCGAATGAAGACATCGCGACCCGCACGGCCACCGCCGATCGCGCCCGCACCGAAGCCGACGAAGCCGCCGCCCGCGCCCGCGCCGAAGCCGACGAATCGGCCACCCGCGCCCGCGTCGAGGCCGACGCCGCCGCCGAAGCCGCCTCAGCCGCCGCCCGCGCCGAAGCCGACCGTGCCGCGTCCGAGGAGATCGCCGCCAAGCGCTCCCAGACGGACACCGCCCTCGCCGACGCCCTCCAGAAGCAGACCGAGGCCACCGAAGCCCGCACCCTGGCGCTCGACCTGCGCTCGCGGGTGGCGGACCGATTGGCCGCTACGAATGTCGCCGTTCAGGAAGCCCTGCGCCTGCTGAACCCGGCGGACCAGGCGGCTACGGAGCCGGAGTCCGTTGAGGACGCTGCCTTTGGGTCGGAGGACGTCGCCGCTCGCTGACCCCACCCTTCCGCGGGCCCACCACACTTGGTGGGCCCGCTCTTTTTTCAGGGTCGCCGATTCCCGCCGCACGGATGTTCGCCCCGAGAATGTCGATATCCACCAGCGCCGGTTGCGGAGGTTTTGTCTCTTGATCCTCGAAGACGAACGCGCGGCGCTGTGCACCTACGCCCGCCGCCTGGCGTCGGACGGCCTCGTCGTCGCCACCTCCGGCAACCTCTCCATCCGCGACGGCGCCCTCGTCGCCGTCACCCCCACCGGTGTGGACTACGCGACTTTGCAGCCGGCCGACATCCCGATCGTCGGCTTGGACGGAGAGCTCGTCGATGGCAGTCTCCGGCCCACCAGCGAACTGCCCATGCACCTGACCATCTACAACCACGCCACCGACCCCGACGGCGCCCCGGTGAACGCGGTCGTCCACACGCACTCCGCCCACGCCACCGCCGCGTCGACGCTGGTCGACGAGCTCCCGCCCATCCACTACCTGGTGGCCACCCTCGGCCCCACCATCCGCGTCGCCCCCTACGCGACCTACGGCACTCACGCTCTTGCCGCCCACATCCTCCCGGCGCTGGAGGCTCGCCGGGGCTGCCTGCTGGCCAACCACGGCACGGTCACCTACGGGTCCACACTGGCTGCGGCTTATGACCGTGCTCAGCAATTGGAGTGGCTCTGTCAGGTGTGGCTGTTGGCCCGCTCGTCCGGTACCCCGGCTTTGTTGCCGGCGGCTGAGATTGAGCATGTGGTGGAAAAACTTCGCGGTTACGGCCAGGGCTAAAGCGTTGCCCGCATCCGCTGAATTCCGCGCAGCACCCTTTCGCGATTCTTCGCCGACTTGAGCCATGCCGGCAGCTTGGCGACCATCGTCATCCGCCGCCGCCACTCACCCTCGCCGACAACGACCTTCTCCCGAAGCCTCGCACCGACAAAGGCCTCGAGATAATCAAGGTGCGCTTCGTTGTACGCCCACAGCACATTCCCGCCGCAATCGCCTTGCAGCCACAGCGGCTGCCTCAGATACGGGTCGCGCACGGGCCCAGTCGGCACCGGCCCATATCGCGTCCCACCGATCTGGTCCCGGAGATACCCGCACCGCCCACACACCAGCCGTCGGGCCTCCCGCAGCTCCGCACCCACCCCCGGCACGACAACCACCCTGGCGCATTCCGCACACCGCGGGCAGCGCACCAGCACCTCACCGGCGGCGAAATGCCATGCGGTCAGCCGCTGATCGCGGAACCGCTGCTGATCGGCTGTCACGCTGGACCCTTCGTTGCCCACGGAGGTACAGGGTACGCAGACAGCCGCCGATTCCCATTGCGATTTTCGCGCGGCTAGAACTGGTAGTACAAGAACGGACTGAACGTGCCCGTCGCCACCAGAATCGCGGCATAAACCAACCCGGCCGTCATCACGCCCACCCGCAAAGCCGTCGCCGGACGCGTGCGCGAAGACTCCAGCAGCGGTCCCGTAACGGGATGCGCCGGCAGCACAAACACCGTCAGCGCCAAGAGCAAAATCACCAACCGCTGGTTCGTCAGCGCGCTCGAGACCACATCGCCGAGCCCGCCGAAGTCCGGCAGGAGCATGTGGCCGATCATGCTCAGCGCGTGCGGCAGGTCGGTGGAGCGGAAGAACACCCAGCCGAACACCACGAGGACCAGGGTCAGCACCCGGCGGGCGATGCGGGCGGCCGGGCCGGCCGGGGTGTCGCCCAGGTTGAAGCGGCGTTCGATGACCAGGAGGGCGCCGTGGTAGCAGCCCCAGACCAGGAAGGTCCATTGGGCGCCGTGCCAGAAACCGGTCAGTACGAAGACGATGCAGAGGTTGCGGTAGGTCTTGCCGGCGCCTGAGCGGTTGCCGCCGAGGGGGATGTAGACGTAGTCGCGGAACCAGCGGGACAGGGACATGTGCCAGCGGCGCCAGAATTCCGTGATGGTGACCGACGAGTACGGTCGCGCGAAGTTCTCCGGGAGGCGGAAGCCCAGCATGCGGCCGAGGCCGATGGCCATGTCCGAGTAGCCCGAGAAGTCGAAGAACAGCTGCAGCG
Organism: Amycolatopsis sp. NPDC050768; assembly: GCF_040654155.1. Taxonomy (NCBI): domain Bacteria; kingdom Bacillati; phylum Actinomycetota; class Actinomycetes; order Pseudonocardiales; family Pseudonocardiaceae; genus Amycolatopsis; species Amycolatopsis sp. NPDC050768. The sequence continues at coordinate 101,705 of NZ_JBFAHL010000015.1, read as the reverse complement.
TGTAGCCGATAGCGCCGAGCCAGGCCGTCGCGAAGGTCATCTGGTCGGGGGGCGTGGAGAAGCACGCTTCGACCATCGGGCTGAGCGAGTCGGCGACGATGGACTTCTTGCAGAGGCCCAGCGCGAACCGCGGGAAGCCGGCGGCGATGTCGTCGAGGCGGTGGGAACGCTGCTGCGGCAGCTGGTCCGCGATCTCGCGGTAGCGCACGATGGGACCGGCGATGAGCTGCGGGAACATCGCGATGTATGCCGCGAATGACACGGGGTTGCGAAGCGCGCGACGCTCGCCGCGGTAGATGTCCACGACGTACGAAATGTGGTGGAACGTGTAGAACGAGATGCCGATCGGCACCACGATGCTCGCGACGCCGACATCACCGCCGAACCAGTGCGCGACGGCCGCGATCTGCTGCGTCGCGAAGCCCGCGTACTTCCAGATGACGAGCACCAGCACGTCGAGCGTGACGAGTCCGATGAGGATCCGCTTGCGCCGCGAGCTGCGGACGTCCCAGGGGCTGGGTTCGAGCGACGGGCCGGCGAGGAAGTTGACGGCCATGCAGCCGAGCAGCAGGAACAGGTACGGACCGGCGCCGATCGTGTAGAACAGCAGGCTCGCCACCGCGACGATGCCGTTGCGCCAGCTGCGCGGGCACACCAGCACGGCGATCAGCACCGCGGGCATGAAGTACCACAAGAACAACGGCGAAACGAACGACATCGGTGACGGACCCCCTCGGTTCCGGAGCTGACCTTAGCCCGAGCGGGTGGCCCGGTGGAGTGAAGGCCAGCGGATCCCGACGCGAATCACTGAGGGTGATAGCCGAAGGGGCAACCGAACCGGTCGCACCGAGGGGTTCAGACCGCTGCCGGGCCGCCCGATGACAGGCAGCCCGGCAGTGGTCGAAGAAACGTCAGCTCAGCCGGCCCGCCGCACGGCGGCGGCGCGCGACCTCCGCCAGCAGCACGCCGGCGGCCACCGAGGCGTTCAGGGACTCGACGCCCGCCGCCATCGGGATGGACACCGTGGCGTCGCAGGTCTCGCGCACCAGGCGCGACAGGCCGCGGCCCTCGGAGCCAAGGACGATGACCAGCGGGTCTGCCGCGAGCTCCAGGGAGTCGATGTCCACGGTGCCGTCCGCGTCGAGGCCCACGATCATCAGGCCCTTCGACGCCCACGCCTTCAACTGGCGCGTGAGGTTCGTCGCGACGGCGATGGGGAGCTTGGCGGCCGTGCCGGCGCTCGTTCGCCACGCGACGGCCGTCATGCCGGCGCTGCGACGTTCGGGCAGGAGCACGCCGTGAGCGCCGAACGCGGCGGCCGACCGGATGACCGCGCCGAGGTTGCGCGGGTCCGTCACGCCGTCCAGCGCGACGAACAGCGGGGTGCTGCCCGAGTCGCGCGCGGCTTCCATGAGGTCGTCCGGGTGGGCGTACTCGAACGGCGGCACCTGAAGGCCCAGGCCCTGGTGCATGGCGCGGTTGGTCTTGCGGTCGAGCTCCTCGCGCGGGATCTCCAGGATGGAGATGCCCTTGTCGGCCGCGAGGCGCACGGCCTCGTTCACGCGGTCGTCGATCTCGATGTTCACCGCGACATACAGCGCGACGCCCGGGACGTCGGCGCGCAGGGCCTCGACGACCGGGTTGCGGCCGGCGATGAGCTCCGGACGGTCGGCCTTCTTCTGCCGCGCCTGCTCCCGCGTCTTCGCGGCGTTGGCGGAGCGGTACGCCTTGTGCCCGGGCCGGTCCTCGGCCTTCGGCGTGGGGCCTTTGCCCTCGAGCGCCTTGCGCCGCTGTCCGCCGGAGCCGACGACCTGGCCCTTCTTGGTGCCGGTCTTGCGGACGGCGCCCTGACGCCGTGAGTTCCCTGCCATGTGTAACCGAGTCCTTAATCCACCGCAGTGGAACGGATCAGGAGTTCCTGACCGTCCACTGCGGACCGTTCGGGGTGTCTTCAACCACGATGCCCGCCTGCGTGAGGCGGTCACGGGCGGCGTCCGCGCGCGCGAAGTCCTTCGCGGCGCGCGCCTCCTGGCGTTCGGCCAGCAGGCCTTGTACGAGTTCGTCGAGCGCTTCGCGGACGGGGGTCTCGCTGCCGCCGCCGTCGGCCCAGCGGTCCGAGAGCGGATCGACGCCGAGCACGTCGGTCATCGCGCGCACCGACGAAGCCAGCTCGAGTGCCTTGGGGGTATCGCCCGCGTCGAGCGCGGCATTACCGTCGCGCACCGTGTTGTGCACCACGGCGAACGCGGCCGGCGTGGCCAGGTCGTCGTCCATCGCGGTGGCGAAGTCCGGCTGCACGGCGCCTGCGAGCACCTCGCCGGCCGCCGCCGCGCGCCGCAGGAACGCCTCGATGCGGCGGTAACCCTGCGCCGCCTCAGCGACCGCGTTGTCGGAGTACTCGACAGTGGAGCGGTAGTGCGGCTGCACGAGGTAGTAACGCAGCTCGGGCGCGCGGTAGCGCTCCAGCATCGCCGGGATCGACACGGTGTTGCCCAGCGACTTCGACATCTTCTCGCCGGACATCGTCACCCACGCGTTGTGCAGCCAGTACCGCGCGAACGGGTCGCCGACGGCGTTCGACTGCGCGCGCTCGTTCTCGTGGTGCGGGAAGACCAGGTCGACGCCGCCGCCGTGGATGTCGAACTCCGGGCCGAGGTAGTTGGTCGACATCGCCGAGCACTCCAGGTGCCAGCCCGGCCGCCCGTCGCCCCACGGCGTCGGCCACGACGGCTCGCCCGGCTTCGCGCTCTTCCACAGCGTGAAGTCGCGTGAATCGAGCTTGCCGCGGGTCGGTGTCTCGCCCTGCTGCACCTCGTCGAGCTGCTGGCCCGAGAGCTTGCCGTAGCCGTCGAACGACTTCACGGAGAAGTAGACATCACCTTCGGCCGCATACGCGTGGCCGCTGTCGATCAGCCGCTGCATGAGCGTGATCATCTGCGTGATGTGCCCGGTCGCGCGCGGGTTGACCGACGGCGGGAGGCAGCCAAGGTCGTCGTAGGCCTTCTCGAACGCGCGCTCGTGCTTGGTCGCCCACTCCCACCACGGCCGGCCCGCTTCGGCGGCCTTGGTGAGGATCTTGTCGTCGATGTCGGTGACGTTGCGGACCAGGAGCACGTCGAGTCCACTGTGGAGCAGCCAGCGCTGCAGGACGTCGTAGTTCAGCACTCCCCGCACGTGCCCGATGTGGGGCACGCCCTGCACCGTGGCGCCACACAGGTAGATGGACGCCGTTCCGCTGCGGACGGGAACGAACTCCCGAGAGGCACGGGTCGCGGTGTCGAACAGGTGTAGGGCCACCCATAAAGGGTACGGGGTCGGTGTGGGCGACGTCGCAAGACGTCAAAAGACGTCGTGCTTGCGCAAAGCCCCGAGAAGTGCGTCCGGTCGTTCGGCGGTGGGCAGCGGGTCGACGAGCTCGAACGCGCAGCCCAGCGCGCGGGCGCCGCCGTCGGCCTCTTCGCTGTCGCCGATCATCAGGGTCTCTTCGGCGCCGACGCCCAGCTGGTCGATGGCGGCGCGGAAGATCTCCGGCTGCGGTTTGACGGCTCCGACCTCGAAGGACAGCACGAACGACGAGACGTGGGTGTCCCAGCCGCGCTGCGTGAAGGCGGGGCGGATGTCGAAGGCGATGTTGCTGAGGACACCGACCTTGCGGCCGCCCGCGGCGCCGAGTTTGAGGGCGGCTTCGGTGTCGGGGTAAGGCGTCCATTCGCTGGGGGTGATCAGGCGGTTGTAGAGGGCTTCGGCCTGGTCGCGGTGGGGGACGCCGGAGCGGGAGAGGACTTCGAGATAGACCTTGCGGTGGAGGTCGGGGTCCAGGTCTCGGTCGTTCCAGGCCTGTCGGTATTCGGCGTCGAGTTCGACGACCTGGCCGACGGGGGCGGTCATGCGGCGCATGAGCTCGGTCTGGGCTTCGAGGTCGAGGGTCTGGCCGTGGTCGTCGATGACGTCGGTGAGCCAGGAGGAGTCCTGCTCCAGTCGGAAGAGGGTGCCGGAGAAGTCGAAAAGGACTGCGTTGATGGCCACGTGGTCACTTTAACTAGATCTGGTTCTCGCGGGAGCGGCGTCGGGTTTGTGTGGGGTGGGTTCTCGGTCCTCGCGGGGCGGGTTGCGGTGGGGTATGCGGGTTCGGGGCCTCGCAGGGCGTGTTGCGTTGGGCGTGCACCCCGAAGCTGGATTGTGTTGACGGCCGGTGATCTTGTGTCAAGGGGGGAAAGCGTGCCTTGACACAAGCTCGCCGGCCGCAAAGGGGCTTCGGATCGGGGTGCCGGGGCGGGTCTGGGTGCGGGGTTTCGTCGCGTGGTTGGGCGGCGGTGGGGAGGGTGGACGCGGCCTGGGTGGGTGGTGAGTTGGTTGGGCGGGTGGTGGTGGGTGGGTGCGTTGGGTGCAACCAATGCCGCATGGGGGCGCGCGAAGGTGAGAGAAGCGGCGGAGTGGCGGAGCGGACTGGGGAGGGGTCAGTCGCGGATGAGCAACGCGGTGGCGAGGGCGGCGATGCCTTCGCCGCGGCCGGTGAGGCCCAGGCCGTCGGTGGTGGTGCCGGAGACGCTGACTGGGGCGCCGATGGCCGCGCCGAGGGCGTTTTGGGCCTCGGTGCGGCGTTTGCCGACGCGGGGGTGGTTGCCGATGATCTGGACGGTGGCGTTGGCGACGCGCCAGCCTTCGGCCTCGATCAGGGTGCGGACTTCGGCGAGCATGTCGGTGCCGTGGGCGCCGTCCATGCGGGGGTCGCCCGTGCCGAAGACGGCGCCGAGGTCGCCGAGGCCGGCGGCGGACAGCAGGGCGTCGCAGAGGGCGTGGGAGGCGACGTCGCCGTCGGAGTGGCCGGCGCAGCCGTCGACGCCGGGCCACAGCAGGCCGGCCATCCAGCAGTCGCGGCCGGGTTCGATGGGGTGGACGTCGACGCCGTTGCCCACACGCAGGTCGGTCACAGCGGGGCCTCCTGGTCGCCGCCGGCCACGAGGGCTTCGGCAAGCGTGAGTTCGAAGGCGCTCGCGACGCGCATGGCGTCGGGATCGCCGGGGACTGTGATCGCGCCGGACACGGAGCCGAGGCCCGGATCCGGGCTTTCGGCGAGTGCCGCGCGAAACGCGTCGAGCGAGAAGCCGACGGGGGTCTGGGCGGTGCGCAGGCCGTCGCGGTCGACGGTGGCGGTGATCAAGCCGGCGTCGGTCGCCTTCACGGTGTCCGCCATCGGGAGCACCGGGACTACGACAGACGCACCTGCACGGACCGTGTTCAGTACATCACGGACAGTCCGTTGTGGAGTGAAGGCGCGCAGGGCATCGTGAACGAGAACCACCGCACCAGGGGAAAGCAAAGGCTCGACGGCGGGGAAAACCTGCCGGAGCGACGCACCGGGGACGAACCGGCAGCGATCGGACAGCTCGGAAACGAGGTCCGAAAGTGTGTCTGAAAGGGCGTCCGAAAACGACTCAGCACACCGAGAAGGGGCTGACACGACCACCAGATCGAGCTCCGGTGTCCCGAGTAGCCCCCGCACGGTGTGCTTGAGAAGAACTTCACCGTTCACCGTCGTGAGAGCACGCTCTTCATCGGCGATGTGGTGTGCGACAGTCACGAACGCGACGCTCTGCACCTGCTGGTTCATCGAGTCGTGATCGTAGAGAAGTGGCTGCCCGGTGCCTCCGCCGGGAGCCGGATGACCCAGGGGGTCAGACCGTCGCGGTTTCCAGAACTTCGTCGAGGAGTGTTTCCGCCTTGTCCTCGTCGGTGCCTTCCGCGAGCGCGAGCTCGCTGACCAGAATTTGCCGCGCCTTCGCCAGCATGCGCTTCTCGCCGGCTGAAAGTCCGCGGTCCTTCTCTCGCCGCCAGAGGTCGCGCACCACTTCGGCCACCTTGTTCACATCGCCGGAGGCGAGCTTCTCCAGGTTGGCCTTGTACCGACGAGACCAGTTCGTGGGCTCTTCGGTGTGGGGAGCACGCAGTACGTCGAAAACCTTGTCCAGTCCTTCTTGCCCGACGACATCACGCACACCGACGATCTCGGCGTTGTCAGCAGGCACGCGAACCGTAAGATCCCCTTGCGCGACTTTGAGGACGAGGTACTTCTTCTCCTCGCCCTTGATCACGCGGGTCTCGATGGCTTCGATGAGTGCGGCACCGTGGTGCGGGTAGACGACGGTCTCTCCGACCTTGAAAACCATGTGTCCTCTGCCCCTTTCGCTGATTCCATCTTAGCACGGTCTTCAGATGGCCACCTAGCGGCCCGGGATCGTCGTCGCAGGTCAGCGGCTTGGCGGGGGTTGACAAACCTGAATCGCCCGTGCTCATGCAGGTAATGGGGAAGCCATTGATCAGCAGGTGCGAAATCCTAATTGGACGGTTGATCTTGGGTCGTGGCGCACCCGTTGGGGCCCACCGGTTCCGCGCGCGCGGAGGCGCCCGGCTAGTCTTCGTCGTGACGAGGCCGTGAGATGGAAGGACTCCGACGTGAGGCTGCAGAAACGTCGCGTGCTCGGCGCAGGTGTGTCGGCGCTCGGTGCCGCGCTCGTGCTCGCCGGTTGCGGGGCCGGTCAGATCACCCAGACCGACACGCAGCAGCCTGCGGTCAACGGCACGTACGCGCAGGTGAAGACGCTGGTGCTGCGTGACGCCGCCGTCCAGTACCCCGCGCAGGGCGCCGCCTACTCGGCCGGCCAGCCCGCGCCGCTCACGCTCACGATCGTCAACCAGGGCGCCCAGGACGACCAGCTCGTCTCGGTCAGCTCGGAGGGCGCGAAGTCGCCGGCGCAGATCAGCGGCGCCACCGACATCGTCGCCGGCCACACGCTGGTCATCGGCCCGGACGACGCCGTCGAGTCGACCAACGAACAGGCGGCGCCGACCACGTCGAGCTCCGCCTCCACGCCGTCCAGCGACACCTCCTCGGGCGCTCCGACCGCCACGAGCAGTGCGTCCCCTGGCGACGGCGGCGCGGCCACGAAGCTGAACCAGGGCACGGTCGTGCTGCAGGACCTCACGCAGCCGCTGTGGCCGGGCATGACGATCAACGTCACCTTCACCTTCCGCAACGCGGGCCCGATCACCGTCGCGATGCCGGTCGCCGCGCCGGCACACGTCGAGCCCTGACGGTTTTTGTCGGTGCCCGCCGATAGCCTCGGCGCGTGGTGAAGAAGACCAACACCGTCTACCGGTGCGCGGAATGCGGGTACGAAGCCGCGAAGTGGCTCGGCCGCTGTCCGGAGTGCCAGGCCTGGGGCTCGCTCGAAGAGCGGGGCGGGGTCAAACCGGCGACCACGCGAGTGGCCGCGGGTGCGCCCAGCGCGCCCGCGCGGCCCATCGGCGAGGTCGACGTCGAGACGGCCCGCGCGAAGGCGACGGGCGTTTCCGAACTGGACCGCGTGCTCGGTGGCGGGCTCGTGCCCGGCGCCGTGGTGCTGCTGGCCGGCGAACCCGGTGTCGGCAAGTCGACCCTGCTGCTCGAAGTGGCGTTCCAGTGGGCCAAAACGGCCGGGCGCTCCCTGTACGTCACGGGTGAGGAGTCGGCCGGGCAGGTCCGGCTGCGCGCCGAGCGCACGGGCAACGTGCACGGCGAGATGTTCCTCGCGGCCGAGAGCGACCTGTCGGCGGTCCTGGGCCACATCGACGCCGTGAAGCCGGGCGTGCTGATCGTCGACTCGGTGCAGACGATGGCGTCACCGCAGGTGGAGGGCTCGCCGGGCGGGGTCACGCAGGTGCGCGCCGTCGCGGCGGGGCTCGTGGCGGTCGCCAAGGAACGCGGGCTGCCCGTGGTGCTGGTGGGCCACGTGACGAAGGACGGCTCGGTCGCCGGCCCGCGCGTGCTGGAGCACCTCGTCGACGTCGTGCTGCAGTTCGAGGGCGACAAGCATTCGACGCTGCGCATGGTGCGCGGCATCAAGAACCGCTTCGGCGCGGCCGACGAGATCGGCTGCTTCGAGCTCACCGAGGGCGGCATCGTCGGCGTGCCCGACCCGTCCGGGCTGTTCATGAGCCGCACCGCCGAACCGGTGCCGGGCACGGCCATCACGGTCGCCATGGAGGGCAAACGGCCACTGCTGGGCGAGGTGCAGGCGCTGGTGTCGAGCACGAGCATGCCGCAGCCCAGGCGCGCGGTGAGCGGCCTCGACTCCTCGCGCGTGGCCATGGTCCTCGCCGTGCTGGAGAAACGCGGCCGGCTGAAGCTGGGCGACAAGGACGTCTACGTCGCCACGGTCGGTGGGATGAAGATCACCGAGCCCTCGATCGACCTGGCGCTGGTCCTGGCGCTGACGTCGTCGATGCACGACGTCGCGTTGTCCCAGCGGCTGGTGGCCGTCGGCGAGGTCGGGCTGGCCGGAGAGGTGCGCCGGGTGCCCAACGTCGCGCGCCGCCTCGCCGAAGCCGCGCGGCTCGGCTACACCCACGCCCTCGTGCCGCCCGACTCCGGCAAGCTGCCCGACGGCATCCGTGCCCTCGAAGTGGGCGACGTCGCCAGTGCGCTCAACGCCGCCAACCACGCGAAGTGATCACGACCCGAACTGGCTGGTGATCTCGAAGCGGAACTTCGCGTCGCTGAGCGTCTCGCCCGGATGGATTCCGTAGAAGTTCTGGTTCGTGACGTCGCTCGCACTGAGCAGCTGGGAAGTCGAGTTGTCGATGGTGACGACCAGGTGGTGGTTGCCGTAGCTGACCAGGCAGTTGTCGATGCCGCCTCCCTCGCTCCACGACGTGGCCTGGCTGCGAAGGAGGTCGATGATCGCCGCGCGCACCGGGCGCGGCGCGAGCCCCGAGGCGAGCACGGTGAGCAGGCGCATCTGGGTGTTGCCTGGCCCCGCGTAGGCCGCGACCGCAGACCCGGGGGTGGGCGGGAGCGGCGTCTTCGCCGTGGACGTCGGGCCGGCTGCTAGCTGGAAGAGGCCGGGGTACGACTGCATCGGCGGGAGGACGTCCGTGGGGTAGTCCAATCGCCGGGGCGGCGGGTACGCGGACGAGACCTCCTTCAGCAGCGGCCCCCGCTCCGTCGGCAGGTTCGCGACGAACGCCGGGGTCGGCCGGTACCAACCGGCGGGGACGTCCGTGTTCCAGCCGCCGGGGTAGGGGAACGGCTGCTCGAAGTCGCCGCCCGGGGCGATCTGCGTGGTGGAGTCCGGGCCGGGCAGGCTTGCCTGGTCGGACGGCAGGCCCGTGATGACCACCGGGCCGCCATCGCGGGTCCACTTGCGCATCCACAGGTCCGACCGGTCGGCGGGGATCCAGAACTCGACCTTCTGCTGCACGGCGAACGCACTGCGGTCGGCCACCCACTCGATGTCCGTGTAGGTGTTGGTCACGTGGGTGTACTGACCGGGACCGGGCTGCACGTCGGCGGTCGCCGTGGCGGCCGGGGCGACCGTGGCGGGACGCTCGACCACCTCGCGGGCCACGACCACACCACCGGTCACGACGGCGACGGCCGCGGCCACGGCGATCCAGCGCCACGTGCCGCCAGGCTTCTTCTTCGCCGGTGGGGCGATGTGCGCGCGGCCGGTTTCGGCGGCGGCGGCCCGCAGCAGCGTCGCGCGGGCGCGGTCGAGCTCCGCGGGGTCGGTGCGGACGTGGGGGTGCAGGGCGTCGAGGGCTTCGTCGAGCTCGGCGTCGGACCACAGGTGGCGCACATTGTCGTCGTTCACAGTTCCTTCGCCTCCTCGGCGATCTCGGTGGTGCTCCCGACGGTCGCGGCGTTGGCCCGAAGCCAGCGCCGGATGCGGTGCAGCCGCGAGCGGATCGTGCCAGGCGGCACACCCAGTGCTTCGGCGACCTCCGTCGGCTCGAGCCCGGCCCACGACACGAGCAGCAGCGTGTCGCGGTCGGCGGCGTTGAGCTTCGCCAGCGCGCCGGCGAGCTGCGCCGCGCGGGTCTGCGCGTCCACCTGCTCGGCGACGCGGCCGTCGTGCCCGACCGTGGAGTGCTCGCCGACGGCCGCGAGCCGCGCGGTCGCCCTCAGCGCCCGCGTCTCGCTGCGGATGTGGTGGCGCAGCAGGTTCGTCGCGATCCCGTACAGCCACGAGCGCGCCGTGCCCAGGTCCGGCCGGTACGACTCGCGCCGCCGCAGCGCGACGAGGAACGTCTCGGCCACGAGATCGTGGGCGGCATCATCGCCGACGCGGCGCGCGAGGTAGCGGTGCAGCTGGCGCGAGTGTGCGTCGAAGAGCCGCCCGAACACAGGCGCCGGATCGGGAACGCCCAGGTCGGGACGGTCGAACGAGTCCGGCAACGCCGCCTCCGGACCGTCGTGGATCACCTGCATGCCCAGTGTTGCCCGCAGAGCTCCACAGCGTTCACAGCGGCGTTCACGGACTGACCGGACTCACCAGATCGGGTGGTCGCTGAACTTCTCCAGCGTCGTGACGGACGGGCGGACGTAGAACAGGCCTGCCGCGTAGCCGAGCAGGCCCAGAGCGAAGTTGGCGAAGGTGGCCAGCACGTCCGTCGCGCCGAAGCGGTCGTGGTCGCTCCACAGGTCCACGAGCGCCGACGCGGTGAGGGCGAGCAGGCAGGTGACGACCGTAGCCGTGAAGCAGGTGATCAGCGCCGTGCGCGCGGCTCGGGCGCGGGCGACCACGAGGTAGTCGCCCCGCAGGCAGCTGCGGCAGGCGAACACGACGATGGCCGTCATCACCACCGCGAGCGTCGGCAGCAGCAGTCCGATGACGCCGACAGGGGCGTCGGGGAGGCTGTGCCCGTGCAGCGGGCGGTTGACGAACGCCGTCACGCCGAACACGAACGCGGTGCCGGCCAGCAGCGCGATGCCGGTGACCACGGAGCCGGTGCGCACGCGGCGGGCGAAGAGCGGGGGCAGCGGGGCGTAGTCCGTGGCTTCGCCGTAGTACTGCTTCATCCCGTCACCTCCTGCACCGACCTGCGTCCGAGCGCCGAATGAACGTGCAAATGCTCGTGAAGGTCACCTTAAGGGACGGTAGGTCTCTCAAGGTGACCTTCACGGCACTTGTCACCGACCTGTGCTAACGCGGTTAGGCCGGTGACAGGTGTTCACAGCTTCTCGGCGAGCAGGTTCGCGCACCGGATGAGGCCGATGTGCGAGTACGCCTGCGGGTGGTTGCCCAGCGAACGCTCGGCGATCGGGTCGTACTGCTCCGGCAGCAGGCCCGTGGGGCCTGCCGAGGCGACGATCTGCGTGAACAGCTCCTCGGCCTCGTTGCGGCGGCCGGTGATGAGGTACGCCTCGATCAGCCACGCGGCGCAGATGTGGAACCCGCCTTCGCCGCCGGGCAGGCCGTCGTCGCGGCGGTAGCGGTACACCGTGGAACCGCTGCGCAGCTCGGCCTCGATCGCGGTCACCGTGCGCTGGAAGCGCTCGTCGGCCGGGTCGATCAGGCCGGTGAGGCCCACGAACAGCGACGCGGCATCGAGGTCGGTGCCGTCGTACGCCGTGGTGAACGCCTGGACCTCGTCGTTCCAGCCGTGTGCCAGCACGTCGGCCTTGATCTGCTCACGCAGCTCCGGCCACGCGGCCGGCACGTCGCGGCCGTACTCGTGGCCGAGCTTCACCGCGCGGTCGATCGTGACCCAGCACATCACCCGCGAGTACACCCGGTGGCGCGGCACGTGCCGCTCTTCCCAGATGCCGTGGTCCGGCTCGTTCCAGCGCCGCGTGACGGCCTCGGCCATCGCGCGCACCATCTGCCAGTCCTCGTCGCGCAGCTCGCCGCGCGCGTCGGCCAGGGTGACCACGAGCTCCACGACCGGGCCGAACACGTCGAGCTGCACCTGGTGGTTGGCCAGGTTGCCGACGCGCACAGGGCGCGAACCGGCGTACCCGGGCAGCGACTCGATCACGGCCTCAGCGCCGATCACGCTGCCGGCCAGCGTGTACAGCGGGTGCAGGCGCTCCGGACCGGCCAAAGTGGACAGCACGCCGTGGAGCCACTGCAGGTAGCCCTCGGCCTCCTCGTTGGACCCGAGGTGCACCAGCTCGCGCACGGTCATGGACGCGTCGCGGATCCAGCAGTAGCGGTAGTCCCAGTTGCGGACGCCGCCGATCTCCTCGGGCAGCGAAGACGTCGCCGCCGCCAGGACACCACCGGTGTCGGTGTTGACCAGACCGCGCAGTGTGAGCGCAGAGCGGCGCACCAGCTCGGCCTGCACCGTCGGCAGCTTGAGCTTCGCCGCCCAGTCGCTCCAGTAGCGGCCCGCGCGGTCGCGACGGTCTATTTCGGACAGTTCGTGGGCGCCGAGATCCGTGGTGCCGCAACGGAGTTCGAGCACCACAGGGTTGTCCGGTGTCGGCTGCACGAGCGCCGTGGCGGTGTCGTGCAGGCCGTCGGACGTGATGGTCCACGCCACGCCCGGCGAGCGGAGCACGAACGGCTCCGACGTGCCCAGCACCCGCAGCCCGTCGCCCTCGGCGACCAGCTTCACGGGCACACCGCCGAACTCCGGCCGCGGCGCGAACAGCACGTCCGCCGCCGTCTCGCCCGAGATCACGCGCACGATGTCCGTGCGGTGCGAAGGGCTTTCCGGCTCGAGGTAGTCGGTCACGAGCAGGCGCGACCAGCGCGTCTCGACCGTCATCGTGTTCGGCAGGTAGCGCTGGCCCAGCGGCAGGCCGTTGCGGTGCGGCTTGATCGAGAAGGCTCCCGCACCGGGGCCGCCGAGCAGGTCGGCGAACACGGCAGGCGCGTCGGGGCCGGGGTGGCACAGCCACGTGAGCTTCGCGTCCGGCGTCACGAGCGCGACGGAGCGCTCGTTGGCCAGCATCGACAGCCGCTCGATGGGCGGAGCCGACTCGCCGTAGAGCCAGTTCCGCCGTTCCTCCAGGAGGAACCCGAGAACCAGCGCGACGTCGACGGTGTCGGGCACGCGGTAGGTCGCGAGCGTCTCGCCCTCGCCCACCTTGATGCCCAGGTCGGGGCCCGACAGGCGCGCGAACGCCTTCTCGTCGGTCACGTCGTCGCCAAGGAAGATGGCGGCGGTGGCGCCCACCTGGTGGCGCAGGGTGTCGAGCGCGCGGCCCTTGTCCGTCTGGACGACCGCGAGCTCCACCACCTCCTTGCCGTCGGTGGTCGACACGCCTTCCCAGGTCGACGGGCCTTCGTGCACGTCGGCGAGCACACGGCGACCGGCCTCGTGCTCGGCTCGGCGCACGTGCACCGCGATGCTCGCGGGCTTGACCTCGAGCGACACGCCCGGCACGTCGAGCACCAGGTTCTCCAGCTCCGCCTCGAGCCGGCGGTGCAGCGCACGCGCCTTCTCGTCGAGGGCGTGGATGAACCCGATGTCGAACTCGGAGCCGTGGCTGCCCACGAGGTTCACTTCGGCGGGCAGGCGCGACAGCGTCGCCAGGTCACGCAGCGCGCGACCCGAGATGACGGCTGTGGTGGTCTCGTGCAGGCCGGCGAGAGATCTGAGTGCACCGACGGACTCCGGCAGCGGCCGGGCCTCGTCGGGGTTGGCGGTGATGGGGGCCAACGTGCCGTCGTAGTCGCAGGCGACCAGCAGGCGCGGGGTACGGGCGATCTGCACGATCGCGCGCCGTAGCTCCGCAGGCAACGCCTCGGCGGTCAACACTCCTCCTCAGGAGGTCCAGCGCGGTACGGGGGAGGTCAGTCGACCGGCTCCGCACCCAGCGCCTGCAGGAACGAGCGCGCCCACCGGTCGACGTCGTGGGTGAGGACCTGTCGACGCATGGCGCGCATCCTGCGTCGGCCCTCGGCGGGGTCGAGCGTAATAGCAGCCACCAACGCGTTCTTCACCCCGTCCAGATCATGGGGGTTGACCAGGAACGCGCTGGTCAGTTCGGCGGCCGCGCCGGCGAACTCGCTGAGCACGAGCGCGCCCCCGAGATCGTGGCGGCAGGCGACGTATTCCTTGCAGACGAGATTCATCCCGTCGCGCAGCGGCGTTACCACCATCACGTCGGCGGCGGAGAAGAAGGCGGCCAGCTCGGTGCGGTTCACGGACTGGTGCAGGTAGTGCACGACCGGGTGACCGACACGCGCGAACTCGCCGTTGATGCGGCCGACCATCTGCTCGATCTCGCCGCGCATGCGCTGGTAGTGCTCCACGCGTTCGCGGCTCGGTGTGGCCAGCTGCACGAAGGCGACGTCCTCGGGCAGCATGCGCTCCTCGTGCAGCAGCTCGTGCAGCGCCTGTAGCCGCAGGTCGATGCCCTTGGTGTAGTCGAGGCGGTCGACGCCGAGCATCACCGCCTTCGGGTTGCCGAGGTCGCGGCGGATCTGCTTGGCGCGCTCGACCACGCCCTTGCTGCGCGCGAGGGTGTCGAGGCCGGCGGCGTCGATCGAGATCGGGAACGCGCCGACGCGCACGGTGCGGTCGCCGACCTGCACCATGCCGGGCCGTGACCGCACGCCGACGGCGCCGCGCGTCGGCTCGAGGCCGACGAGCTGGCGGGCCAGCCACAGGAAGTTCTGCGCGCCGCCGGGGCGGTGGAAGCCGATGAGGTCGGCGCCGATGAGCCCGCGCACGATCTCGGCGCGCCACGGCAGCTGCATGAACAGCTCGACGGGCGGGAACGGGATGTGCAGGAAGAAGCCGATGCGCAGGTCGGGGCGCAGCTCGCGCAGCATCGTGGGCACGAGCTGCAGCTGGTAGTCCTGGATCCACACCGTCGCGCCCTGGGCCGCGACCTGGGCGCTGGCCTCGGCGAAGCGGCGGTTGACCTTCACGTAGCTGTCCCACCACGTGCGGTCGAACACCGGCGGCGCGACGACGTCGTGGTAGAGCGGCCAGAGCGTGGCGTTGGAGAAGCCTTCGTAGTAGTCACGGACCTCGGCGGAGGTGAGGGTGACGGGGTGCAGGACCAGGCCGTCGTCGTCGAACTCCTCGACGTCGACGTCGGGGACGCCGGGCCAGCCGACCCATGCGCCTTTGCGCGAGCGCAGGAACGGTTCGAGCGCCGAGACGAGCCCGCCGGGGCTCGCCGTCCAGCGCTGGCCGCCGTCCGAAGCGCGCTCCAGGTCGACGGGCAGCCGGTTGGCCACCACGACGAAATCGGCGGACGGTGCGGTCTTCTGCTCGACAGTCACTACAGCTGCTCCCTCGTCATCCGCGGGTCGCGGCCCCAGTGAAACCCTAGCGCGCGCCAGGCGACCGGCCGGTGATCAACCGCTTACTCCAGACGCCGCTCCGGCGGCTCCAGCGGTCCCGCCATCCGCGGTCCGGCGAGCTTGCGTTCGAGCCGCCCGAGCCGCATCCGGACGGGTTGCGCGAGGTATTCACCCAGGACAACGCCCGCTGCCAGCGCGAGCCCGATGGCGACGGCGGTCATCAGCGACGAGATGTTGCCGCCGGGCTCGACCCCCAATTGGTATAGACCACGATAGGTGGACAGGCCGGGCAGCAGGGGAGTGATACCGGACACGGCCACGACGAGAGGGGTGACCTGCAGCCGACGGGCGAGCAGGCCGCCGCAGAAGCCGACGAGCGTGGCCGCGATGGCCGACGAGCTCACCGCGTCGAACTGCGTCAGCATCAGCGAGCCGTAAACGAGTGCGCCGATGGCACCCGCCGCCGCGGCGACGAGCAGCGCGCGCAGCGTCGAGTAGGAGGCCAGCGCGAAGCAAGCGGCCGCGCCGGCGCCGGTGACGACCACGATAGGCAGCTGCTGAGGGGTCGAGTTGATGACCTCCGGCAGCGGCGTGCTCGGCAGGCCGAGCATCACGGCGATCTTCAGCGCCAGCACCACGCCGGTGATCAGGCCCGCGGACATCAGCGCGGTCTCCATCGTGCGGCCGGCGGCCGTGACGTTGTAGCCGGTGATCGCGTCCTGCACCGCCGAGACGGTGGACAGCCCGGACAGCAGCACCGTGACGGCCGCGGCGACCACGAGCGTCGGGCGGTCGGTGGTGAGGACGTTGCTGCTCACGATCGCCATCGCGGACAGCGTCGCGACGAGCCCGCCGACGACCTGCTGGAAGAAGAACGGCAGGTGGTAGCGGTTGAGCAGCCGGCCGAGCCGGTCGACCACCGAGGAGATCACGAACGCCACCACGGCCACGTCGGGGCCGCCGCCGAGCAGCAGCGTGATGAACGCGGCCAGCCCGCCCCACGCGATCGTGGCGACCCAGCGCGGGTACGGGTGCGGCGCGGCCGTGATGCGCTCCAGTTCCGTGTGCGCTTCCTCGGCGCCCATGTTGCCGCGGACGATCTTGCGCACGAGGATCTCGGCCTGCGTAAGC
Organism: Amycolatopsis sp. NPDC050768; assembly: GCF_040654155.1. Classification (NCBI taxonomy): domain Bacteria; kingdom Bacillati; phylum Actinomycetota; class Actinomycetes; order Pseudonocardiales; family Pseudonocardiaceae; genus Amycolatopsis; species Amycolatopsis sp. NPDC050768. Next base: position 85,545 of record NZ_JBFAHL010000015.1, on the reverse strand, counting down.
CGTGTGTAGTCGAGGCTGCGCGAACGGACCACTCGCAACGCGGTGACGGGCGCCAGGTCCGTGCCGCGGTGGCACGTGACGGTGATCGACGTGAAGATCACGTCGACCTCGCAGTGGGGCAGCCCGAGCGCGGCGGTGAGCGCGAGGATCGTGGCGGTGACGTCGGACGCACCGGCGCCGCTGGCCATCTGCACCTCGCCGATGCGCAGCGTCAGGTCGAGGACGAAGTTGACCGTCGCGTCGTCGGGCGGCTGCGGGCCCAGCGTCTCTCCGCTTTCGACGGCCGGCTGTTCCGCCGTCGGCGCCTCGAGGATGTGCCACGCGCGCCGCCGCAGGAGATTCGGCCGGTGCCGCTGGTTCGAGCTCGGCCGGGGAGGCTCCAGGATCGGCCATCGTCTGCGGTGAATCCCCTGGTCGGCGCGTTCGTTGATCTTAATGATCGATCCCACCTCCTCGTCCGTCTGGCGTCGTTCTCCTCGACGTTCCCGGGGACCATCGGCCGACGCGTCCCGACCGTTGCACTGATCCGGAAGTGGTGTGCACCACGTCTGCCCTCGATCGTCTCGCAGGGTCGTCCGGGGCGCTCGTTTTCGGCGGTTGAGCTGGGGGTTCGGGGTGGTCTGGAGCGGGTTTGCGCCGGGTGTGCCGGCCGGCGCGGGCCGTGAGCGCGGAATTCCTGGTGAAACCGGTTCCAAAATGTGCTTCACGGAATTCCGCTGACTGAATTTCGCGAGCGGCTTTTTGGGTGCATCCGCGCTGGTGGAGCGGGTTTTGACTGCCGGTAAATTGCGACTGATACCACTCGGTATTTGCACTGACCGGCAGGCAAGAATTGTTGATCTGTGCCACTGATCACTCTTTGGTGCATTCTCGTATTTCGTTTCGTAATGTGCCCGTGTTCTCACGGTTACCTGTGATTCGCTCTCCTCCCCCGAAGGAGCTCTACCCCGAAATGGCACTACACCGATTCGAAGTTCGATCCGATGCCGCGCCGTCACGCAAACGGCGCTTCGTCCGCGCCGCCCTGACGGCGACCGCACTTGCCGCCGCGATGTCGGCCACCGCCGGCCCGGTCCTCGCGAGCACCGCGTCCGCCGCGACCGCCGCCCCGGCCGCCTCCGCGTCGGCCAGCGCTCGGGTTGGCGCCTCTGCGCTCGGCCGCGCGCTGACCCAGCAGGGCAAGCCCTACGTCTGGGGCGCGGCCGGTCCGAACGCCTACGACTGCTCCGGCCTCGTCGTGTGGGCGTTCAAGCAGGTCGGCGTCGCGTTGCCGCACAGCTCGCGGCTGCAGTCCACGGCGGGCGTCGCCGTCTCCAAGGCCGCACTGCAGCCCGGTGACCTGGTGTTCTTCTACACGCCCGTGAGCCACGTCGGCATCTACGCCGGCGGCGGCATGGTCCTGCACGCCAGCCGGCCCGGAGTTCCGGTGAAGCTGTCGCCGCTGGCCTCGATGCCGTTCCACAACGCCCGCCGCGTCTGACGGGTCTCGAACTGCCCCGAGACAGATCAGCGACCTGTGGGGCGGAAGGAGCCGGCAAGGGGACTTGAACCCCTGACCTACCGCTTACAAGGCGGTTGCTCTACCAACTGAGCTATGCCGGCAGCGCCTGAACCAGGCCGCGAAAGTATATCGGTGTGGTGCCCGGCCTCCGGCCGCGGGAGCGAGCTTCCCGGGCCGGTCACCACGCGCCGCGGCGCTCGCAGGTCCACGTCCCCCGGGCCTCGAGCACGCGGGTCAGTTGTTCACGTCGGCCTCGGCCGGGTTCGAAAACTTGGCCGAGGCCGACGTGATTCTGGGTCCTCGCAGTTGTCGAAAGCGGGGGTTCCCGTTTTCCCGCGAGCCCGAGAAGTGAGCCGGGCCACACCGCAATGGTGAGAGCCGGCTGTTGCTTGACCGCGTCCGGGATATTCCCCGCGGCGCGGTGAACCGGTAGAAAACGATGCCCGTCAGCCATGTTCACGTGTACGAACGTGTCTAGCACCGTTGCCGGAACCGGTTTGCCGTCATCCCCTCGTTTCGGGGGAAAAGGTGGCCTCACGGTGAGCAACCCACTCGTCGTACCGACGCAAAATTCGACGAAGGCCTATTCGGGCATCTCGCGGCTGGAGTCGGCGAATGGTCTGTCCTCGGCGATCGAGTCGGGTGACTGGGCGTCGGTCGCGATGGGGGCGGTGGCGACCGCGCTCGACGCGTTGTCAGTGGCGATGGACCCGTTCGGCGCGGCTCTGGCGGCCGGTGTCGGGTGGTTGCTGGAGCACGTGGGCCCGCTCAAGGAGGCGCTCAACGGGCTGACCGGCAACCCGGACCAGATCAAAGCGCAGTCGGAGACCCTGGGGAACGGCTTGAACTGGCAGCCGATGCCCCTGCGCGGCAGCGCGAACGCGGAAGCCGGCCCGAGTTCCGCCGGAGCCGCCGGGGCCGGCTGAGCCGGTCTTGGGCAGCGGGCGGCACCCGCCCGCTGCCCCTACTTGACCACGATCGGGTTCACCGGAGAACCCGTCCCGCCCACCACCTTCAGCGGTGCCGCCGCGTAGAGGAAGTCCCACTGGCCGTCGGCGCGGCAGTCGGCGACCAGTGCGCGCAGGTCGCAGATCTCGGTGAACACCAGGCCGAGGTTGCGCATCAGTGCACAGTGGACGAGCAACGTGGTGCCGTTGCGCGGGTCGATGAGCACCTCGTTGCCGATCGTGTCGGTGGCGAGGTTGGCGATCTCCATGGTCTGGAACCACTCGGCCAGCTCAGGGGTGTAGACCAATCCCGGTTCCTGATAGGACTCGCCGAAGAACTCCTCCCGTGGCACGGAGTAGAAGAACTCCAGCCAGCCCGTGTTGATCAGCAGCACGTCGTGCGGCCGGATCTCCACGCCCTGCGCGGCGGCCGCGGCGGCGAGGTCCTCGTGGGTGAAGGTCTCGTCGCGGTCCAGGTGGCGTTTGCCGCGGAACCCGGCCATGTCCACGAGCACCCCGCGGCCGACGACGCCGCGTTCGGCGATCGGCAGCACGCTCGCCTTGCGCAGGCCGCCGATCGTGGTCGCGGCGTCGTAGCCGTTGTAAAGCGTGTCGTCGTACCAGACGTGGCCGAGCGCGTCGTACTGCGTCGAGCCCTGCAGGTGGCTCACGACGACGTCGTCCGCGTACCGCGCGCCGCCGGGCAGGTCCGGTGGTTCGGGGGCGTACCAGGAACCCTGGTCCTGCACCATGTACCGCCGCGGCGCCGCCCGCGCGGGCGAGGACGGGTCGCCGTGCTCGTGGAACATCGGCGTCTGCAACGTGAACACCCGGCCCTGGCGGACCGTCCCGAGCCCGGCGAGCACCTCCGCCGGGCCGAGGTGGTTGAGGGTGCCCACCTCGTCGTCCTCGCCCCAGCGGCCCCAGTTCCGTGGCGCACCCGCGAGCAGGTGCGCCACGGCCGGGACCTCGTCCGTCACGCCTTGCCCCACAGCGCGGCGTACTGCTTGTCGTAGTCGGCGACGATCGGGAACAGCTCGCTGCCGGCCTCGGTGGGGTAGTTGTCCTTGGTGACGACCCACATCGGTGGGTGGATGGTCGGCACCGCGACGCCGGCGAACTTGCGGGCCATGCTGTCGACGATCGCCCACATGTCGCCGTAGAGGTCGTACGGGATCGCGCCGGCCTCGGTGCCGTTCTTCAGGTAGCCCAGCGAAGCGCCGTACGGGGCCTGGCCGAAGACCTTGACGTCGTCGAGGCCCGCGGCCTTCAGCGCCGCGGGCAGACCGACGCCTGCCGCGTCGTCGGCGAGGACCACGAACTTGGTCTTCGGGTGGCTGCGCAGGTAGGACACCATGCGGTTGGGCGCGTCCTTGCCCAGCGACGTCAGCGGCAGGTCGATCGAGTCGAACGTGCAGCCGGGGCACAGGGTCTTGAGGTTGGTCTGCAGGCCGGACTTGATCGAGCTGAGGATCTTGAAGTCGGGGATGTTCGCGTACAGCACCGAAGCGCTGTCGCCGCCGTTGACCACGGCCCACGCGGCGTCGATCTTGCCCTTGGGCGAGTTGTCGTCCGGGGTGTCGATCACGTAGGTGATGCCGTCGCCCACCGGGTCGAGCTGGCAGCACGCGCCGGTGATCGCACCCTGCGACTGCAGCTGCCCGAGCTGCGAGCGGATCACGGACTTGTCGATCGCGTTGTAGATGACCCCGTCGACCTTCTGGCGCAGGATCGTGTCGAACGCGTTCTGGAAGCCCTGCGGGGTGCCGTTGGTGTTGATCGTGGTGAGCGACCAGCCCAGCAGGTCCGTCGCCTTCTTGATCACCTCGCCCTGCAGCACGCACTCGGGCAGCCCGCAGCTGACGAACGCGATCTTCTTGCCCGCGGGTACGGGTTTGCCGATCGGGTCGGTGACCTGGATCTTGGTCGGCCGCTGCGACGCGGCGGCGAGGATCTGCTTGGCCTGCGTGAGATCGGCCTTCGCACCGCTGGTGCCGGCCGACGCGCCGGCGCCGCCCGAACCGCAGGCCGAGACCAGTCCGGCGACGGCGAGCGCCGCGGCCATGAGCGCGAACATCTTGCCGCGCAAGGGTTTTCCGAGCATGAACGACTCCTTTGTCGACGGGGAAAGCTCAGGAAACGGGCTCGGTGGTACGGCGTAGGCGGCGTTTGATGCCGCGCAGCGTGCCGCGCTGCTTGCCGGTGACCGCGAGCGCGGCGATCAGCACGATGCCGGTGAAGGTGTTGGACGCCCAGGTGGCGGCGCCGGCCAGCGCCAGTCCGGTGTCGCCGGTGCCCAGCAGCACCACGGCGAGCACCGTGCCGCCCGCGTTGAAGCGGCCCTCCTTGAACTGCGTCGCGCCGAGGAACACCGCGGCGAACGCCGGCAGCAGGTACGGCGTGCCGGACGCGGGGTCGCCCGAACCGACCGACGAGCCCAGCACGATCCCGGTGAACCCGGCGATCAGCGCTCCCGCGACGAGCGAAAGGAACCGCAGCCGGAAGGTCGGCACGCCGGCGAGCCGCGCGGCGCGCTCGTTGAAGCCGGTCGCGTACAACCGGCGGCCGGTCACGGTGTGCTCCTGGACGTGCCAGATCACGGCCGCGAGCACGATCGCGTAGACCACGGGGATCGTGATCCCGGCCCAGCTCGCCTGCGCGATGTGCGCGTAGCCCGGTGCGGTGAGTTTGTCGTCGTTGATCGGCGAATCACCGGTGATGAACGTGTTGGCCGCCTGGATCAGCGAGCCGGTGCCGAGCGTGCCGATCAGCGAGTCGATCTTGAGCACCACCACCACGAACGCGTTGACCAGGCCCACCACGAGCGCCACGAGCATCGCGACGACGATCGCGCCGCCGAGCCCCATGCCCGCGTGCACCACCAGGTACGCGGTGGTCACGCCGGTCAGCGACATCGTGTACGCGAACGAAAGGTCGAACACCCCCGCCGAAAGCGGCACCACGAGCGCGAGCGCGGCCATGGCGGTGATCGAGTAGTTGTCCACGACCTGTTTCACGGTCGCCCCGGCGAAGAACACCCCGCCGAGCTTCACGGTGAACAGCACGATCGCGAGGACCAGCAGGTACACCGCGCCGATCCGCTTGAAGCTCAGGTAGTGGGCCACGTTGCGGCCGTGGTGCGGCGCGGCCGGGAGCGCGCCGTCCGCGGTGCTCGGCGGCGCGTCCGGTTCGGTGGTCGGCAGTCTGCTCATCACGGGGCGGCGATTCCTTCCATTGCGAGGACGAGGGCCTTCTCGGTGATCGCCGTCCCGGCGAGCTCACCCACCACGGCGCCCCGGTCGAAGACCAGCACGCGGCTGCACAGGCCGAGCAGGTCGCCGACGTCGGTCGACGACACGATCACGCTGAGCCCTTGCGCGACGCGTTCATTGATCAGCGCGTACAGCGCGCGCCGGGTGCCGATGTCGACGCCGGCGGTCGGTTCGCACAGCAGCAGGATCGCCGGTTCCTGCGCGAGACAGCGCCCCACGAGCACCTTCTGCTGGTTGCCGCCCGAGAGCGTGGTGATGGCGGAGTCCCGGCTTTCCGACTTCACCCGCAGCCGCCCGATCCAGTCGTCGGTCACGCGGGATTCGCGTCGGCGTCCGAGGACGCCCGCGGAGGCGATGCGCGGCACGATCGACAGCGTCAGGTTCTCCCGCACGGAAAACTCGCCGATGATCCCCTCGGCCCCGCGGTCGGCCGGGACCAGCGAGCAGCTCGGCACACCACCGCGGCCGAGCCGGTTCCACCCGCTCTCGTCCGACGTCCGGTATTCGCCGGCGACGGGGTACTGCAGGGCCCCGGCGAGCGCGTAGGGCAGCTCGTCGCGACCGGACCCGGGCAGCCCCGCGAGGCCGAGCACCTCGCCGGCCCGCAGCCGCAGCGCGGCCCCGGTGAGGTATCGGCCGGACAGCCCGCGCACTTCGAGCACATCCGGCACCTCGGGCGCCGGTGCGGCGGCGGGTGTGACGTTGTGGGAGACCTCGTCGCCGAGCATCAGCTCCACCAGACCCGGCCGGTCGAGCCCCGCGACGTCGCGGGTGGCGACGCGCCGGCCGCCGCGGAACACGGTGACCCGGTCGCAGATCTCGAACATCTCGTCCAGCCGGTGGGTCACGTAGAGCACGCTCGCGCCTTGGCGGCGGACCTCCTCGACGATCTCGAAGAGCCGGTGCGCCTCGTTCGGCGGCAGCACCGCCGTCGGCTCGTCGAGCACCAGCAGGGCCGGGCCGGTCTCCCAGCCCTGCAACGCGGCCGCGATCGCGACCCCGGTCCGCTCGATCGGGGTCGTCTCGGACAACGGGGCCCGCACGTCGAGCTCGATCCCGAGGCGCGCGATCAGCTCGCGCGCCTCGGCCTCCTGCCGGTCCCACCGGATCGTCCGCAGCCGCGTGCGGGCGAAGCCGGACCGCAGTGCGAGGTTCTCCACGGCGTTGAGCTGCAGAACCAGGCCGAGATCCTGGTGCACGAACCGCATCCGCGGGTGCCGCGCGCCGCCGGCCGACGCCGTGAGGTCGAGCTCGTCGCCGTCGAGCCACGCACGGGCGCCGCAGCCGGGATCGGCGTCCTGGAACCCGGCGAGGGTCTTGATCAGCGTCGACTTGCCCGATCCGTTGTGCCCGGCGAGACCGTGGATCTCGCCGCGGCCCACGTCGAGGTCGACCTCGCGAAGCGCCCTGGTGCCGCCGAAGGTCTTCGACAGGTCGCGCACGGCGAGCAGAGTGTCCGATGTGGTCATGACGCGTCCGGTCAGCGGCCGGCGGCCACGGGGCCCCGCGTGGCGGCGCCGGCGAGGGTCGCCAGCATCATGCTCACCCACAGCGTGTGCTCGGTGGTCTTCTCGATGGCGTGGCTGTCGTTGGGCTCGGGCACGAGGAATCCGCTCGGTACCCAGCTGCCGTCCTCGCCCTGCGACTCGACGTACCAGCGAGCCATGCGCACCACGTGCTTGAGGTGGTCGCCGGTGGGGTCGATCTCGGCCGCCATCGCCGAGCCCCAGCCGAACTTGCAGATCTGCATGGATTCCCACCAGTTGTACTGGTCCTGGGTCCCATTGGCCGACAGCTTCAAGATGCCGGTGGCGATCTCCTTCGCCCGCTCGTTGCGGGTGACCATGTAGTAGCGCGTGAGGAACGCCGCGCTGATGCCCGGGGCGTAAAAAGCCTGGCGCGGCTTGCGGAAGTCGATCTTGCTGATGAACTCGTCGTCGTGGTCGGCCACGGTGCGCAGGCCCTGCGGGCCCCACGAGGCGTAGAGCACGTCCGGCAGCTCCGGCTGCGCGGCCCACAGCCGGTCGAACCAGCCGAACGCGCCGTCGGCCACATCGGACTGTCCACTCGCGAGCGCGGCCAAGCCCATCTGGGCGGTGGGGAAGATGAACTGCCGGCCCGTGCGGGCTTCCGGACGCTCCATGTAGGACCCGCCGGTCTCGGGGTCCTGGAAGGTGGTGCGCATCGTGTCCACGAGCGCGAGCGCGGTGTCGTAGCGCTCCAGCGCCCACGCGCCGTGGGCCAGCAGCGAGTGCGGGTAGGTCGCCCACCGGTGCACGAACGCCTCGCGCGGCACGCCCTCGCGCAGATCTCCCTGCGCGGTCAGGGTGTTGCGTTCGATCCACGACAGCACGCGGGCCGCTACCTCGCGCTCGCCGACGACCGCGAAGACCCACGGCATCCGGTAGTAGCCGTTGCGGATGTCGGCCGCGGCGGGCTTGCCGTCGTCGGCGACGTGGTCGAGCAGCCACCGCACCCCGCGGGCGCGGACCTTGCGCAGGCTTTCCTGCGCCGCCCTGATCTCCTGCTCCGACACGGCGTTCTGGTCACGGGTTTCCTGGGCAACGCTCATCACGAGCCGTCCTCTCCGTTTCCTGGTCTTCCGGTGTGCGTGTTCCGGTGTGCGCGCGGGGCGGATCGCCGGTTCCCGGACGGGGAACCGTTCCTGCGCGAAGGTTTTCGGTGGGTCTTACTTGATGGCGACGGGGTTCACCGGGCCACCGGTGGCGTGCACGATCTTGAGCGGCGCGGCGACGTAGAAGAAGTCCCACTGGCCGTCGGCCGCGCAATCTTCGGCGAGGTCTTCGAGGTCGCAGATCTCGAGGAACAGCACACCGAGGTTGCGCATGAGCGCGCTGTGCACCAGCAGTTTCGCCCCGGTTTCGGGGTCGAGGGAGGTCTCGACGCCGATGGTGTCGGAGCCGATATTCGGAATCTCCTGCTCGTGGAACCACTCGGCGAGCCCGGGTGAGTAGACGAGTCCCGGTTCTGGCCAGCTCTTGTGGAACTCGGCGGTGGGCGTCTCGCGGAAGAAGACCGTGCGGCCGGTCCGGACCAGCAGGATGTCGCGCTTGCGCAGCTCGACGCCCTGCCGTTCGGCCGCGGCCTCGAGGTCGTGGTGGGTGTAGGTTTCGCCGCTGTCGAGATAGCGCTTACCGCGATGACGGGCGAGGTCGATGAGCACTCCGCGGCCGACGACGCCGTGCTCGGCGATCGGCAGGATGCTGTCGCGGACGAGGCCGCCGATGGTCGAGTCGGCGTCGTAGCCGTTGAAGAGCCGGTCGTCGTACCAGACGTGGCCGAGCGCGTCGTAGTTGGTGGAGCCCTGCACGTGGGTGGTGAGGTAGTCGTCGGCGAACCGGCCGCCGCCGGGGATGTCCGGCGCCAGGCCACCGCGCCAGGTGCCTTGATCTTGGACGTTGACCCGCACCGGCCGCTGCCGGTGCGGTGCGAACGGGTCGCCCGCCGGGTCGCACATGCGGGTCTGGAGGGTGAACACCCGGCCCTGCCGCAGACAGGCCGCGGCCGCGAGAACTTCCTTGGGGCCCAACAGGTTCAAGGCCCCGATCTCGTCGTCCGCGCCCCAGCGGCCCCAGTTCGTCGGGGCCCCGGACAGGATCTCGGAAAGCTGTTTCACCGGCTGATCGCTCACGACGGACCACGCTCCTTGACGTCACTGTCGGGCTCGCGCTGGTGCTGTGCAGCGAACATAAGTGGCCGGGGCAGTGATGTCAATAAACTAACATCGGCGTGACAGGAAAGTACCAACCCGAGGTCAGGTGAAGGCGTGGTCCTCGTCGACGGGCACCGTGATGACCTGCACGTGGTGCTCCGCTAACACCTTTTGGTGCATTTCGGACAGACCGTCGTCGGTCACGAGCACGTCGACGTCGTCGAGGGAACAGGCCCGCACCATCGCCGAGAGGGCGAACTTGCTCGAGTCGGCCACCAGGATCACTTCGTCGGCGGCGTCGACGAGTGCGCGCTTCGACACCGCGTCGAAGTGGTTGCCGCAGTACACGCCCTCGGCGGTGAGGCCCGACGCGGCGAGCAGCAGGGTGCGCACCCGCAGCTCCCCGATGGCGGCGATCGTCATGGGTCCGGCGAACGACTGCGAGCTCGGGTGCAGGGTGCCCCCGAGGCTGATCACGTCGAGGTTCTCCTTGCCCGGCAAGGTGTTGATGATCGGCAGCGACGCCGTGACGACCTGCAGCCGCAGCGTCGGCGGGAGCAGGTTCGCGACCTCGTTGGTGGTGGTGCCGGCGTCGAAGGCGACCGCGCCACCGTGGGGCAGCAGCTCGATCGCCCGGCGCGCGATCGCTCTTTTCGCCGCTCGGTGGCGCCCGGATCGGGCTTGGAAGTCGGTGCCGCCGATCGCGCTCGCGGGCAGCGTGGTGACACCGCCGTGCACGCTGCGCATGCGGCCCTCGCGGACGAGCAGGCGGACGTCGCGCCGGACGGTCATCTCCGAGACGCCGAGTGCCTCCGAAAGCTCGGCGATCGTGCAGAAACCCTGCTCCTCCATGCGTTCGACGAGGCGGCTGCGCCTCTCCTGGGCGGGCTCAGGGGGCATGGCGCTCCTCCGGACCGGCGCCCCGCGCGCGATCGTGGCACGCGCCCGTCGACCCTGGGTGTGATGTTAGTCAATGTCAATAATCGAACATTAGCCGCGAACGGCGCCCAGGAGCAACCACCATCGTCCAGGCCCGAAAGCCGGTGCGGTTCCGCGGCTTTTTGTTCGCCTCCGGTGGTTAGCCGAACGGGTAGTCGGCCACCACCCGCCCGGCCGCGAACTTCTGCCGACGCGGCGACCGCCCCGGCTGCTTGACTGCGGCCACCTCGATGACGAGACGGGAGAAACCGTGGTGGCACCTGATCGAATTTCCCACACGCTGCCCGGGCTGACGGCGCCCGCGGAGATCGTGGTCGACCGCTGGGGTGTGCCGCACATCTACGCGGCCAGCACGTACGACGCGTTCCGCGCCCAGGGCTTCAACGCTGCCCGTGACCGGTTGTGGCAGATCGACTTCTGGCGCCGGCGCGGCCTCGGCCGCCTGGCCGAGGTCTTCGGGCCCGAGCATGTGGAGCGGGACCGCGCGGCGCGGCTGTTCCTCTACCGCGGCGACATGCACCGCGAATGGCTCGCGTACGGCTCGGACACGAAACGCGCGACGACGGCGTTCGTCGAAGGCGTCAACGCGTTCGTGGAGCTCACGCACCAGAACCCCGAGCTGCTGCCCGCCGAGTTCCGGGAGCTGGGTTACGAGCCGGCGCTGTGGGAGCCCGACGACGTGGCGCGTATCCGCAGCCACGGCCTGTTCTACAACGTCCGCGAGGAGGTCGCCCGCGCTCGCACCCTGCGTGACCTGCCCGCGGAGGCCGAGGAGCTGCGGCGCCGGCGCGAACCGTGGCGGCCGGTGGAAATCCCCGAGGGGCTCGACCTCGCCGCGATCCCCGACGACGTGCTGCGCGTCTACGACCTCGCGACGACCGCGCCCGTGTTCGCGCCGCCCGCACCGCACGACCCGCAGGGCGACGTGTTGCCGGAGGGCAGCAACAACTGGGTCCTCGCCGGTTCGCGGACACGCTCGGGCCGGCCGCTGCTGGCCAACGACCCGCACCGCGCGGCCGCCGCGTTGCCCGGCCTGCGCTACATCGCGCACCTCAACGCGCCGGGCTTCAACGTGATCGGCGGCGGCGAGCCCGCGCTGCCCGGCATCTCGATCGGCCACAACGGCCGGATCGCCTTCGGGCTCACCATCTTCGCGATCGACCAGGAAGACCTCTACGTCTACGAAACCGATCCCGCCGACCCGACGAGCTACCGCTACGACGGCCGCTGGGAACCGATGCGGCGCGTCACCGAGACCATCGCCGTACGCGACGGCGAGCCGGTGGAGACCGAGCTGCTCTTCACCCGCCACGGCCCGGTCGTGTACCAGGATCCCGAGCGGAACACGGCGTACGCGGTCCGCGCCGCCTGGCTCGAGGCCGGCATGGCGCCCTACCTCGGCAGCATGGACTACATGCGCGCCGGGGACTGGGACGAGTTCTCGGCCGCCATGAACCGCTGGGGCGCGCCGCCGGAGAACCAGGTCTACGCCGATCCGTCGGGTCGCATCGCCTGGCAGACCGGCGGTCTCACGCCGATCCGGCCCAACTGGGACGGCACGCTGCCCGTGCCGGGCGACGGCCGGTACGAGTGGGCCGGCTTCTACGACACCGACCAGCTGCCCGGCACCCTCGACCCGGAGGCGGGATTCCTGGCCACGGCCAACGAAATGAACCTGCCGCCGGACTATCCGCCCGACCGGCACATCACCTACGACTGGTACGCGCCCTACCGCAAGCACCGCATCGACGAGGTCCTCGCGCAGACCACCGACGCCACCCCGCAGAGCATGGTCGACCTGCAGAGCGACTTCCTGTCCGTGCCCGCGCGCCGGATCGTGGCGCGGCTGCGGGAACTGAGCGTGGCCGTCGACGGGCTCGACCTGCTCACCGGCTGGGACGCCGTGCTGGCGCCGGATTCCGCGGCCGCCGCGCTGTTCGAGGTCTGGTACCGCCGCCACCTGCGGCCCGAGCTGCTGGCCCGGGCGCTGGAACCGCTGGTCGGGGACCAGGCCGACGCGACGGCCACGCGCATCTCACCCGCCGAGGACCTCCTGGCCGACGCGCGCATCGACCTCGAACTGGTCGAGAACTCCGAGGCACTGGCCGAGATCGTCGCCAAGACCCTGCCCGCCGCCGTGGCCGAGCTCGAAGGCCTGCTCGGCGTCGACCGCGATGCGTGGGCGTGGGGCCGGCTGCACGTGGCTCGCGCGCAGCACCCGCTGAAGGCCCTGCTCGGCAACCTGCCCGAGGACCGGCTCGGCACGGAACCGCTTCCGCGCGGCGGCAGCGGCGACACCGTCGGGAACACCGCGTACGGCCCGAATTTCGTGCAGTCGGCCGGCGCGACGTTCCGGATCGTCGTCGACGTCGGCGAGTGGGACTCCTCGCTCGCCATGAACGCGCCGGGCCAGTCCGGCCGGCTCGACGACCCGCACCTGACCGACCTGTTCGCACCGTGGGCCCGCGGGGAGGCGTTCCCGCTGCTCTACAGCCGGGAACGGATCGACGCCGAGGCCGAAACCGTCATCGAGCTGAACCCGCCCGCCTGAAAACCCTGTGAACGCACAGTTTGACGCAAGACAGTCCGACGCACCATCGCCCGACACAACACCGTCCGACACAAGAGGAGGACCCATGGGTCACCTGCAACTCCCGCCCGGCAAGAAGATCGCCGTGAACCTCGGCACCGACTTCGACGCGCAGTCGCTGTGGCTCGGCGGGTTCAACCGGCCCAGCCCGTCGTTCATGTCGCGCGGCCAGTTCGGCGCCGAGGTCGGCGTGCCGCGGCTTTTGGAGCTGTACAAGCGCTTCGACATCACCACGACGTGGTTCACGCCGGGCCACTCCGTGGACACCTTCCCCGAGCAGTGCAAGGCGGTGCTGGAGGCGGGCCACGAGTTCGGCCACCACGGCTACTACCACGAGATCCCGCCGGGCATCGAGCGCGACACCGAGCGCCGGCTGGTGGACCTGGCGTTCGCCACGTACAAGAACGTGCTCGGCATCCGCCCGACGGGCTACCGGTCGCCGTACTGGGACTACAGCGAGAACACGCTCGACATCATCGAGGAGTCAGGCTTCCGCTACGACACCAGCCTGATGGCGCGCGACCTCGTGCCCTACCACCCGCAGCGCTGGCAGATCAACTGGGAGAAGGGCAACGTCGCGGGCAAGGCCAGCTCCGTGATCGAGATCCCGGTCAACTGGTACCTCGACGACTTCCCGCCGCTCGCCTACACCGGCGTGTCGACCGGCATGCAGGACACGGAGACGATCTTCCGCCGCTGGCGCGACATCTTCGACTACGCCTACGAGCGCGTGCCCAACCCCGTGTTCGCCTCGTGCGTGCACCCGCAGATCATCGGCCAGGCGCACAACATGCTCTGGTACGAAAAGCTCGTCGAGCACATCGTTTCCCACGACGGCGTCTGGTTCGCCACGTGCGACGAGATCGCCCGCGCGTGGGTGGACGACGAGGAGGACGAGCGGCTGATGGCGCTGCCGGACGTCCGTGGCGTGGAGCCCCCGCCTGCGGACTCGAGCTGGGCCCGCCAGGGCTGAGCCACCTGCTGAACCCGGGTCGTCGAGACGGGCCCGGACCGGTGAAACGCGCCGGTCCGGGCCGTTTCCGCACGGCCGGAGCCGTGACGGGCCCCGGTGGGTGTGGGACGCTGGCGGGCGAGCAGAGAGGACGAACGCTCGTGGACTACCTCGTCGACGGTGGTGGCCTGCAGGCGATCGACGACGCCCTGCGCCCGATCCTCGACGAGATCCGCGAGCTGCTCGCGGCCGACGTCGCGCTGGTCGTCTACGAGGCCCGGCGCAGCGGTCCGCCGCACGTCGTGCTGTCGGGCACCGCCGACTGGTTCCTGCCCAACGAGCCCGTGGTCGTCAACCAGGAGCTGCCGCGCCACGAGCCGGCGTCGCTGGTGGAGCTGGAGATCCGGTCGAAGCTGCGCCGCCACGCGGTGCGGCTCGGTGCGTGTGTGGTGGTGCCGTGGCGTGACGCGTATGGCGTCGGCGCCGTGATCGTCGGGACCGCCGGCGCGCCGGTGCCCGACCCGGCTTCGCTGGCGGACGACGCGCTGCGCAAGCACTACCGTTCGACGATCGCCCGGGCGTTGCGCGAGGCGCGCCGGTCGGGGGCGGTGCAGCTGAACCGCTCGCTGCGGGGTGCGGCGCGGCTGGTGGCCGAAGCGGCGGTGGACGGCCCGAACGTGCCGGCGGTGTTGTCGGCGGTGCTGACGTCGGCGCGGGACTTGCTGCGGTCGGAGGTCGCCTACCTCGCCGTGCCCGACGGCGGGCCGGGGACGTTCGTGTTCGACCAGGTGCTGGGGATCCGGACGCCGGCGTTCCGCAGCCTGCGCGTGCAGCTCGGCCAAGGCCTCGGCGGGCTGGCGCGCGAGCTGGGCAAACCCATCCGGTCGGCCAACTACGCGGCCGACGCGCGGCTGCAGGCCGCGCCCGTGAGCGAAACGCGTGACGAGGGGATCATCTCGGCGATGGCGGTTCCGGTGCTGGTGGGCCGGGAGATCGCGGCGGTGCTGTACGTCGGCGACCGGCGGATGCGCGCGTTCACGTCCGTCGACGAGGACCTGCTCGAGGAGTTCGCGGGCCACGCTTCGCTCGGTTTGCGACGGCGGCTCAGCGAAGGACATCGGGCCGAGACGGTGGAGCGGTCTGTGCGTGAGCGCGTGGCGTACGACCTGCACGATTCCGTGGTGCGGGGGCTGGTGACGATCGGGTTCGAGGCCGAGCAGGCGGGCTTTGCGGCGACAGACCCGGAGACCGCGACGCGGCTGGCGGCGATCGCGCACGCGGCCGAGGCTTGCCTGGCGCGGTTGCGCGGTGAGCTGGGCACCCTGGTCGCCGGGAGCGGTGCGGGCGTGATGCAGGCTTCGGAGGTGCTGGAACGGATCGATGGCCTGCCCGACCGCGGGGTGCCGCGCAGCCTGGAGCTCGAGGGTGACGACGTGGACGTGGCCCGGGAGGTGGCCGAGGCGTTGGTGCGGGTGGGCCAGGAGGCCGTGGCCAATGCCGAGCAGCACTCGGGCTGCGACCGGCTCGCGGTCCGGGTGGTGACGGCGGTTTCGCGCGTGGTGAGCCTGCAGGTCACGGACAACGGCACATTCGACGACGCCGCCCGAAGCCCCGCGGCCGGCCATTTCGGGATGCGGGCGATGGGCTCGGCCGTCGAGTCGCTCGGCGGTTCGCTCGCCGTGCACCCGGCGCCGGTCCGCGGCACCGTGGTCGAGGCGACGATCCCGGTCTGGCCGGTGCCGTCGTGATCCGGTTCTGCGTGATCGACGACCACGAGGTCATCCACGACGGCCTGCGCGCCATGGCCGAACGCGAACCCGACCTCGAATTCCTCGGCGGCGCCACCACCGTCACCGACGGCGAGGTGCTGGTGGAACAGGTTCAGCCCGCGGTCGCCATCCTCGACCTCCGCATCGGTGAACGCGACGGCGGCAACGGGATCGACCTGTGCCGAACGTTCACCGGCCGGTACCCGGCGCTGTCCGTGGTGATGTTCAGCGCATACGGCAACGGCGAACTCCTCGCCAAGGCCATCGAGGCGGGCGCCGCGGGTTACCTGCTGAAGGAGACGTCGGTTGGGCGCGTGCCGGGGATCCTGCGCGAGATCACCACTAGGGGGAGCTGGTTCGAACCGCGGATCGCCAGCGAACTCCTACACCGCCGCGCCCGCGGGGACGCCGCGCCACCCGCCTTCAGTAGTCGCGAACTGGACATCGTCCACGGCATCAGCCGGGGCGAGAACAACCACGAGATCGGCGAACACCTGCACCTCAGCCCGCACACGGTGAAGTACCACATCGCGTCCATGCTGCGCCGCCACGACGTCCACCGTCGCGCTGAACTGGTGCGGCTCGCTTCGGACCTGCATTTGCTGGATTGACGGCGGGCCGGCCCGAAGGGACCGGCTCGAACCGTGAAGGGCCGGGCGTTGCAATTGATCTTGCTGAATCGAATCGTGCTGGACCGACATCCGTCGAATCACCACGTGCGGGCCGGAAACCCGTGGCAACGAAAGCTTTCCGGCCGTCGGGTGTCAGGAAGCGACGGCCAGGCGGACGCGGCGGTCGCGGGCGTAGGACACGAGTTCGCGGACCTCGTCGGTGGTGATGATGCGCACGGCGTCGTCCAGGAGTTCGGCGGTGGCGACCTGCAGGGGCCAGCCCGTGAGCCCAGGGACGGGGACGTGCCAGAACCACTGGCCCTGCGTCAGATCTTCGGCGGCAACCTCGTCCACAGCGTTGCCCATCGTGTTCCCCACGGCGTTCCCCCAAGCGGCGTTTTCGAGAGCGGAGTTTTCCTCGGAACTCATACGGGAACCCTAGCGACGACCACCGACAAAAAACCGTCCACCGTGGACGAGCGCCTGACCCGCGTTTTTGCGGCCGGGCGCGCGCTGGCCTAGGCTGCGCCGATCACCGGAAGAACAGGAATGGCGAGATGCCCCTGCTTGACTCCGGGTCGTACCGTGATGTCGACCTGCCGACGATCGTCCGCATGGAGCGGAGGCTGCCCTGGTTCGGGTGGCCGCACCTGCCGCTCGGCCTGATGGTCTGCGTTGCCGCGATCCTGGCCGCGTACCGCGTGCCCGTGTCGTACCACACCACCACGGCGCTGGTCGCCGGCGGCGGCGTGCTGGGCGGCTTCTGCGGCTACGGCTGCGGCCTCGTGATGGTCAGCACGCCCGACCTCGTGAAGACCGGCCGCCTGCGCTGGCGTCGCACGCGCGTACTGCGGGGGCTGCTGTTCGCGCTGGGGGTACTCTCCGCCGCGTCGCTGGTCCTCGTCGCGGTGTGTCACTTCGTGCTGCTGGCGGGGGCGTCGGGGCTGCACCCGTTCACGCTCTCGCTGCAGGCCGGCGTGTACCTGGTGCTGGCCGTGGCCAACACGCTGCTCGCGGTGCTCGAGATGCTGGCGCTCACGAAGGTCCTCAATGGAGTGTCCATCAAGGACGGTGAGCTCACCGCCGCCGCAGCAGGACTTCCTGCGTGACGGAGGCCACCAGCCGGCCGTCGGTGGTGTAGAACTCGCCGTGGGTGAGGCCACGCTCGTTGGTGAAGCTGCGGCTCTCCATGTCGAACAGCAGCCACTCGTCGGCGCGGAACGGGCGGTGGAACCACACAGCGTGGTCGAGTGAGGTCAGCTGCGCGCGGCCCGGCTCGTCGCGGTGGGGCAGCGCCGCCGTGCCCGCGAGGCGGATGTCGGAGATGTAGGTGAGCGCGCACACGTGCGCCAGCGGGTTGTCCGGCAGCCGGCCCTTCGCGCGCACCCAGATGCGCTGGCGCGGCCCGCTGCCGACGTCCGGCAGCCCCGCTGCCGGGTCACTGATGAATCGTGCCTCGATCACCGACAGCATGATCGGCAGCTCGTCCTCGTCGCGGACCTCGACGTCGTCGGGCGCCGGGACCTCGGGCATGCGGGCCTGGTGTTCGCTGCTGCCGGCCGGTTTCTGGAACGACGCCGAGAGGCTGAAGATCGTCTCGCCGTTCTGGATCGCCGCCACGCGCCGGGTGGTGAACGAGCCGCCGTCGCGCGTGCGCTCCACCTCATAGACGATCGGCAGGTCCGTGCGGCCGCCGCGGATGAAGTAGCCGTGCAGGGAGTGCACGTGCCGGTCCTCGGGCACGGTCGCGCCCGCCGCGGTGAGCGCCTGCGCCGCCACCTGCCCGCCGAACGCTCGTTGCGGCGAACCCTCGTGGCTGGTGCCACGGAAGAGGTTGCGCTCGAGCGGTTCCAGCTTGAGGAGCTGGTCGATGCCGGGGTGTACGGGGTCGGTGATCACCCCGTCATCCTAAGCGACCGCTCACTCCGCACGCCCCGTGAGCTGCGTCAACAACGGCAGCAGTGCGGCGGGTTTCTCCACGTGGGCGTTGTGCCCGAGCCCCGTCAATGTGACGGAGTCGGCAGCCAGCGCGCGCAGCTGCTCGGGGCGTGACATCGGGTCGTCGGCGCCGGCGGCGAGCACGACGGGGCACGTCGCCTCGGCCAGCAACCGCGGCATGTCCGGCGCGCCCACGCCGAACGCGGCGGAGTCCAACGCCAAGCGCCAACCGTCGGCGGTCTCCGTCACGCCACCGGGATCGGCGGGCGCCAGGCCCGCGAGCCCGGCGACCTTCAGGTACGCGACCTCGGCGTCTTCCCGCGAGGCGAACAACCGCGGCGGACGCGCGGCCATCGCGGCGGCGCGCTCCAGGTCCTCGGCGCTCCACTCCACCTTGACGCCCAGCGCCAGCACCCCGGCGACGTCCAGACCGTGCCGCCCGGAAGCCAGCTCCAGGGCCACCACGCCACCCAGGGAATGACCCACGACGACCACCGGCCCGGCGGCACCCAACCCGGTGGCCACCGCGCCCGCCATCGCCGGGAACGAGTAAGCCGGCAACGGCGCCGAACCACCGTGACCGGGCAGGTCGGGCGCGAGCACGCGCCGGTCCAGCAGTTCGGCCAGCCCGTCCCACACCGCGCCGGTCGCACCCAGGCCGTGGAGCAGCAGCACGGCGGGCTCGCCGGACCCGTCGGTGCGCAGCTTCAGCGTTTCCACCAGTCGGATCTTTCCCCACCCACGGGTTCCGGGGCTAGGGTCGAGACCGTGTCGAGTGCCCTGATCGCCGACCCGGACACCTACGTCGAAGGCGTGCCCTACGACGTGCTCGCGAAGCTGCGGCGCGAGACGCCGGTGACGCGCGTCGGCGACTTCTGGGCCGTGCTGCGCCACTCCGATGCGCGCGACGTGCTGCGCAACCCCGCCACGTTCTCGTCGCAGCTCGGCGGCACGCAGATCCGCGACCCCGCGACGCCCGAGGACCTCGGCTACGTGCGGCGCATGATGCTGAACATGGACCCGCCCGAGCACGGCCGGCTGCGCGGGCTGCTGACCAAGGCGTTCACGCCGCGCGCGATCGGCCGGCTCACCGAGCGCATCGAGGGCTGGGCCCACGACCTGGTCGCGGCCGTCGCGGACCGCGGCGAGTGCGATTTCGCCAAGGACGTGGCCGCCGACCTGCCGCTGCTCACGCTGGCCGAGGTGTTCGGCGTGCCCGAGCAAGACCGGCGGCTGATGTTCGACTGGAGCAACCGCGTGATCGGCTTCCAGGACGCCGAGTACGCGGTGAGCGCCACCGTCCGGCCGGAAGATGTCACGGACCTCGCCCGCGCCGCCCTCGCCGTGCGGCCCGAACCGGGGCCGGACGGCTCGATGCCCGATCCGCGCACGCGCGCCGGGATGCCGGACCTCTACGCATACGCCAACGCCCTCGGCGCGTACAAACGCAGCCACCCCGGCGACGACGTGATGAGCAACCTCATGCAGCACGTCGACGACGACGGCGGCCGCGTCTCGATCGCGGAGTTCGAGAACCTGTTCTGGCTGTTTTCCGTGGCGGGCAACGAAACCCTGCGAAACGGCTTGCCCGGCGGGCTCGCCGCGCTCCTGCGGCACCCGGAGCAGTACCGCAAGCTCCTCGACGACCGCTCGCTGCTGCCGGGCGCCGTCGAGGAGATGCTGCGCTGGTGGACGCCCGTCATGCACTTCCGTCGCACGGCCACCGAGGACACCCGGCTGTCCGATGTGGACATCAAGGCCGGCGACAAGGTCGTGGTCTGGTTCTCCTCGGCCAACCGCGACGAGACCGTGTTCGCCGACCCCGACGCGTTCGACGTCACGCGCGCGCCGAGCGAGCACCTGACGTTCGGCCACGGCCCGCACTTCTGCCTCGGCTCGCACCTGGCGCGCGTGCAGATGCGGGCGCTCTTCGAGGCCGTCCTGGAGCAGCTCGGCGAAGTCCGTCTCGCGGGCGAACCGCGGCGGCTGCGGTCGAACTTCCAGAACGGCCTCAAGAGCCTCCCCATTCAGTGGGGATGACCGCGCGTCAGGACGAGCTTGGCGACGCCCGTCGACGTGAACCCGAGGAAGATGAACGCCAGGATTCCGTACTGCACGAGGGAATCCCCGGCGAAACCCGTGGACAGCTCCACGATCAGCAGACCCAGCATCACCAAACCGATCACGAGGTACGCCCAAGCCGTGCCCCGCGTGCGGGGAAGCCACCGAAGTCCCATGTCTAGCTCCCGGAGTTGAGGTCGCGGATCAGGTCCTGCACGTTCTGGCGCAGGTGCGAAAGCGCGTCGCGCACCTCGGTCGCGACGCCGCCGGCGTGGTGGTCGACCGGCCCGGCCACGGGGTGCACCTCGTCCTCGCCGGGCAGTGGCACACCGGGGCATGTGGTCGAGGCGGGCCGTGAGTTCTTGGTGAGGAAGGTGTTCACGAGCCCGTCGACGCACGGGTTGCCGTTGATCGCGTACTCGCCGTGGAAGGGCGCGTCGTCCACGGAGATCAGCGGCACGCCGGCCGCACGAGCCCCGGCGCGGCCCTGCTCGTAGCCGGTCTGCGGATCGAACTCGCCCTGCACCACGAGAACGTGGCTCGCGACCGACGCCGGCAGGTCCGGCAGTTCGTGCTGCGGCGCTTCTGACCAGTAGCCGCACGGCTCGCTGAGCCCGTAGGACCAGCCGTACAGCGGGTCGACGGGACCTTGGCGGTCGCTGAGGTTCTTGTACCAGGCCGCCGACCGCGTCGGCTGGTCACCGCAGGCCACGGCGTAGCGGGTGCCGCCCACCGGCACGTAGTCGGGCGTCGCCGCGACGACCTTCGCCACGGTCAGGTCCGCGGCCGGCACGCCGAACGCGGTGCGCGACTCGGCGTCGAGGTCGGCCGCGAGGTCCTTCGGCGGCGCCGGGACGGTGCCGTCCAGCGCGGCTGCGCCCTGCGTGAAGACCAGCGCGGCGAGCAGCCACTGCAGTTTGCTGCCGTTGCCGACGAAGATGTGGTCGAAGTTGTCGGGTGACATGTCCTTGCCCGCGTAGTACGCGCGCACCTGTTCGTACTTCTGTTTCACCGCTTCCGGCGTTTTGCCCAGCTGGTCAGGGAACTGGCGCGAGAGCCACGGCACGTACACGTCGTCGAACTGGCGCTGGTCGACCACGGGGAAGGCCTCGAAGTCGGCCTGCAGGCGGCCTTCGAAGTTCACGCTGGAGTCGAGGACGATCTTGCCCGCGTGGTCGGGGAACATCGACGCGTACTTCGCGCCGAGCCAGGTGCCGTAGGAGTAGCCGAGGTAGTCGAGCTGCTGGTCGCCCAGCAGCGTGCGGATCAGGTCCATGTCGTGTGTGGTCTGCCACGTCGTGATGTACGGCGTGAGCGCGTCGCTCTGGCAGGCCTCGGCGATCGCACGCGGCGTCGCCTGATGCGCCGCGATGCTGGCGGCGGAGCGGTCACGGGCGTCGAGGGCGGTGCCGGGCAGCCGGCCCGTTGGTACCTGGCACGACAAACCCTTGTCGCTGCTGCCTTCCTGGCCGGTGCCGCGCGGATCCATGCCGATGAAGTCGTACTGCGCGTTGACGGTCGGCTCGAGCCCGGCGAGCTGGCCGGCCAGCGAGGTGCCCTGCCCGCCCGGGCCGCCGGGGTTCACGAGGATCGCACCCTGCCGGTCACCGGTCGCCGCGACGCGGCTGATCGACACCTTGAGGTCGGTGCCCGCGGACGGGTTCGCCCAGTCGCGCGGAACGGTGATTTCGGCGCATTGTGCGGGTTTCGCCCCGGTGGCCGGTTTGAACGCGCAGTCGCCCCACGTGATTTTCTGGCTTGTGTAGGGGTCTTCGGCCGCGGTCGCCACCGCCGGGACCGTGGCTGCCGCGGTGGCGGTGATGACCGCCGCGACCAGTACTGCTCTGGGAGTTCGCACCGGGAAGTCCTTTCGTCCGTGATCCGCTTGCCGTCGAGTCTCGTGCGCGCGCGGACGCCGGCGATCAGCCTCGGGTACGAACTTCCGGTGCCGCCTCGGCCGTGCGAACGAGGCGGGCCAACGCGCGCGGTGCTGCCGCAGCGGGGAAACTGGCGGCATGACCATTCCCGCGCCCGGCCCCGGCGTGGTCGGCCGACGGGTCGTGCAGCGCGTGCTCGACCAGCTGCTCGCCACCGTGCCCGTGGCGGTGGTCGCGGTGCTCGTCGTGCTCTACGTGCCCCCGCCCGGCTCGCTGCTCACGTTCATCAAGATCGTGGCGTTCACGACGTTCGGGATCTGGATCATCGCGAGTCTGTACCTCGAGATCTGGTGGCCGCACCGCCACGGCGGCCAGACGCCGGCGATGCGCTGGCTGCGGATCCGTGTGGTGCTGCCGGACGGCGGGCAGCCGCCGTTGCGCGCCTACGTGATCCGCGCGGTGCTGATGGTGGTGGACGGGTTCTGCTGGGGCCTCGCGGGCGTGGTGATCATGCTGGTCAGCCCGCGCCGGCAACGCCTTGGTGACCTGGTCGCGGGAACGCTGGTAGTGCGAGTACCGGCGCGTGTCCCGGCCTCGACCTCGGCCTCAGCGGACGAGCCCGGTCTCCCAGGCCCAGATGGCGATCTCGGTGCGGTTGCGAGCCCGAAGCTTGCGCTGGGCGGCCGCGAGGTGAGTCTTCACGGTGGAGAGCGACAGGACGAGTGACTCGCAGATCTCGGCGTTGGTCTGGCCGCCCGCCACGGCTTTCACCACGTCGAGCTCGCGGTTCGTGAGCGGACTGTCCGGTTCGGACCGTTCTTTGCCGGCGCTGCCGACGAAATGGGCCAGCAACCGCGTGGTGATGGCCGGGGAGACGAGCGCTTCGCCGTGCGCAGCGGCGTGCACGGCCTCGATCAGCAGCGTCGCGCCCGCGTCCTTCAAGAGAAATCCGCACGCGCCCGCGCGCAGGGCCGCGTGGACGTTCTCGTCGAGCCCGAAGGTCGTGACCATCACGACGTGCAGCGGATCGGCGACGTCGGGACCGGCCAGGAGTTTCGTGGCCTGCAGCCCGTCGACGCCGGGCATGCGGATGTCCATCAGCGTGACGTCGGGACGCAGCTGCCGCGCCAGCCGTACGGCGTCTTGACCGTCGGCGGCCTCGCCGACCACCTCGATGTCGGGCTCGCCTTCGAGGATGAGCCGGAAGCCGGTGCGGACCATCGCCTGGTCGTCGGCGATCAACACGGTCACCGGCACGGGGTTCCTCCTGCTCAGGCTGTTTCGAGCGGCAGCCGCGCGGCCACCAGCCAGCGGTGCCCGGCCGCCGGGCCCGCGGAAACCGTACCGCCGACGGCGGTGACGCGTTCGATCATGCCGATCAAGCCGTAGCCGCCGGGACGCGTGGGCTTGGCGGCGCCGTCGTTGCCGACCTCCACCACGAGGTCGCGCTGGTCACGGCGCACGCTCACGCGCACGTCGGTGGCGCGCGGCGCGTGGCGGCGGACGTTGGTGAGGGCCTCGGTGATCAGGCGGTGGACGGTGGTCACGACCTCGGGCGTCGCGCTGAGGCCGCCGAGGTCGTCGGGCACGTCGAGGGTGACGGTGCCGTCGTCGGGCACCGCGCGGTCCACGGCCGAAGCGAGCCCGGACGGTGGACTGAACAAGTTCTCCCCGTCAGTGCGTAGCGTGCCGACAAGTCGGCGCATCGACGCCAGCGCCTCCGCGCCCGCCTGCTCGATCTCGGAGAACGCGCTGGTGTCGCCGCCTTGCCGTTCGGTCACGCGGTGCGCGGCCTGCACGCGCACGACGATGCCGGTGATCTGGTGCGCGACCAGGTCGTGCAGCTCGCGCGCGAGGTTCAGCCGCTCCGCCGCGCGCACCTCGACGGCTTCGGCGCGGGCCCGCGCGTCGGCGTCGCGCAGCAGCAGGCCGATCGCGAGCGCCGCACCCCACGCGACGGCCGCGGCGGCCGAGAACAGCGCCGCGGGCGAGCCGATGCCGTAGCGGAACACCGGCGCCGTCACGGCCGCGATCCCGCCGAGGACGGACAACGTCGCGGCGGGCGGGCGTTGCAGCCGGTGGCAGCACGCACCGACTACCAGCGCGATCGCGAGCGCCTCCGCACCGCTGGGCTGCACCGGCAGCCGTTGCCCGAGCGCCGCGACGCCCGCCGTGACGGCCGTGCCGAGCAGCGACAGGCACGAAACCGCCGTCGCCACGAGCGCGACGTGATCCGGGAAACGGCGGCGCAGCACCGCGAGCACGGCCACCACGGGCCCCAGCCCGGGCGCGAAGTCCACGGCGATCAGCGCGAGCGTGCCCTGTGCCGAGCCGGAGCGCGCGAACACCACGGCGTCGAGCACCACGAGCACGCCGAGCGCCGCGATCTCGGCGACCAGGGCGATGCGCGGGCCCACGCGCTGGGTGGTCATGGTCCTGATCGTCTCGTGCCGGGGCGCGCTTCGCCTCCTGCGCGGGTGCGAAGCGCCTCGGCCGTGAGGCTGAGCCGGGCGTTCAGCCGAAACTCACCAGCGACAGCCAGGTGCCGAGGAACTCCGTGTCGCCCGTGAGCTTCGCGGTGGTGGCGGGCACGCGGGCATAGATGATCAGCAGCAGGTCGGTCAGCGGCGCCTCGACGGTCACGGCCGGGTTCCCGACGGTGCCGGGGTGCCACGCGGGCAGGTCGCCGGTGAGGTCGACGGTCCACGACGCCGCGTGGTCCGTCGGCGCGAGGTGGATCGTGTGGCCGGGTCCCTGCAGCGCGCGGCGTTCGGGGAAGTAGTCGAACATCACCGGCAGGGAGCCGAGTTCCAGCCACTCGTCCAGGATGTCGTGGGCGACGTCGCCGTCGAGAGTGAAGCTCCGCCCGAGGGCGAGCGTCACGTCGGCGCGGTGCATGGCCGTCTCGTGCAGGAAGCGGCGGGCGTAGAAGGCGGCTCGCGGCGCGCCGGCGGGGACGGGGGTCCAGACCTCGGCGTCGGGCCCGGCTTCGCGCAAGGTCGTCGCCAGGGCCCGGGCGCCGTCGGTGAGCCAGCTGCCCGGCCGGACTTCGTGGCCCGGGTTACGCAGGTAGTCATCGGCGGGGGCCTCGGACGCGCGCGTGCGCACGATTCCCTCGGCGTATCGGTGCCCCGCGCCGACGTGGTTGAGCAGCTGGCCCAGGCTCCAGTCCGGGCACGCCGCGATCCGCGTCGCGAGGTCAGCGCCTTTCGCGGTGGCCTGCAGCAGCTCGGTCTGCGCCACGATCTCGGCGGCCCGGCGTTCGAAATCCATGGTGGTCGTCCTTTCGGTTCGCTTCACCACGGAGTCGGCGCCGGTGCCGCCGACCGGACACGGTGGCTCAGGATTCTTCCGGCGCCGGGTCGATGGCCACGGACCGGGCGAGCGTCTCCAGCGGCGCGAGGGCGTCGAGGCGGCCCTGCAGCGTGGCGGACAACGCGTCGAAGGCATCGCTGCCCAGCGGAACCCGCAGCGGCGGGTTCTCCTGGGTGCTGAGATCGTGGATCGCGCCGGCGACCTTGCCGGCGTCGCCCTGGTAGAGGTCGAGGCCCGCTGTGCGGAAGTAGCCGCGCACGGCCGCGACCGCGCCTTCCTGGTAGGCCGGATTTCCCTCGGGGAAGCTCGCCGCGTGGTGGAAGTCGGTGCGGATGGCACCCGGCTCGACGATCGTGACGCGGATGCCGAACTGGGCCACGTCCTGGGCGAGCGACTCGCTGAAACCCTCCAGACCCCACTTGACCGCGTTGTAGACGGTGTTGCCGGGGAAGGCCATCTGGCCACCCATGCTGGAGATCTGGAAGATGTGCCCGCCGCCGTGCTCGCGCAGCGCGGGCAGCACGGCGCGCGTGATCGCGATCGGCGCGTGCAGCATCGTGGTGAGCTGGCTCTGCACGAGCTCGGGGCTCTGGTCCTCGAGGGCCCCGATCACGCCGAAGCCGGCGTTGTTCACGACCACGTCGAGCGGCCCGCGGGCCAGCACCCGGCCGAGGACCTCGTCGATCGCCGGGAGGTCGCTGACGTCGAGCTGCTCGACCTCGATCTGCGAGCCGTACTTCTGCTCGAGGTCGGCCACGCTCTCGGGCCGCCGGACCGCGGCGACGACCCGGTCGCCGCGATCGAGCACGACCTCGGTCAGCGCCCGGCCCAAGCCGCGGGAGGCCCCGGTGACGAACCAGCGACGGACAGCACTCATCTGCAACTCCAGGAACTCGCGCGGTGGGGGAAGCCGGGCGCGAGGCTAGGAGGAGCGGGTCCGCGGCGGCACCGGCAGCGTGGTGGCGGAGGCTTTCGGGAACACGTTGTGTCCGTCGGCCTCAGGCTTTTCCTTCCCGGGCCCGGGAAAGGCACGACTGTGCTACTCACTCGGGCACCGGCGGCTACGCCGTGCGTTCGAGAGAGGTGACGCGGTAGGTCAGGTGCGTCATCGTCGGCGTGGTGACGGCGTCGGTGCGCTCCAGTGCCACGCGGTGGTCGGCGAGGTCGTCGAACAGGCGCACGCCGTCCCCGAACAGCAGGGGCACGAGGTGCAGCCGCAGCTCCTCGACGAGGCCGAGGCGCAGGTACTGGCTGATCGCGGAGCCGCTCATCAGCACGACATCGCGTTCGCCCGCGGCTTCTCGGGCTTGAGCCAGCGCGGCTTCCGGGCCGTCGGTGACGAAGGTGAACGTGGTCTTCCCGCGCTCCAGGGGTTCGGCCGCGCGGTGGGTGAGGACGAACGCCGGCCGCTCGAAGGCGCCGTCCGGGCCCCAGACGTCGATGCCCATGTCGAACGTGGTGCGCCCGAGCACGAACGCGCCGGTGCCGGTGAAAAACCCGGCCATCACGTCGTGGTCGGCCTCGGTGCCGTGGGCCATCCAGGTGTGCAGCAGCTCGCCGTCGCGGCCGAGGCGGTTGTCGGTGTCCGTGCCCGGGCCGGCGACGACCCCGTCGAGCGACATGCTGATCTCCGCGACGACCTTCCCCATCGGACTACTCCTTCGTGGTCCCGGTGTTCGTGGTCCAGGCGTCGCCCCATTCCGCGTCGCGCGCGGCGCGGTAGCGGGGGCCGTGGCGTTTGGACACGGTGACGCCGGAAGCGAGGCCATCCACCGTACACAGGTCGAGCTGCACGAAGCCCTTGTGCTTGCGCGGGTGCCGCAGGATCCGCGCGTCGGCGCGGTCGGCCGCGACGCCCGCCGGCGCCGCGACGACGTAGGAGAACTTCTCGTCCTCGAACCCCAGCGTGCCCGCCTTGATGCGCCGGTGCACGCCACTTCGCGGCAGGCGCGCGGCGAAGTGACACCAGTCCTCGCCGGGTTTGACGGGGCACTCGCCGTCGTGCGGGCACGGTGCGAGCACCGTGTGGCCGAGGCCGCGCAGCACGTCGCGCGCCGCGCGGATGCGGGCGAACCCGGCGGGCGTGCCGGGCTCGATCAGCGCCACCGCACCACCCGACGCGGCGAGCCAGCGCACCACCTCGTCGCGAGTGCGTTCCGGCAGCTCACCCAGGACGTACGACAGCGTCACCAAGTCGGCGGCCGGCAGCGGCGACGACGGATCGATCAGCCCGCGCTGCCACGTCGCCCCGCGGACCGCCGCGTCCGCGGCGCTCGCCGCGAGTTTCCGGCCCAGGGTGAGTGCGCCGGCGACCTGCTCGACGACCGTGCACTTTTCCAACGTCGGCCACGCGCGGGCCGCGGCCCAGATCGCCGCGCCCGTGCCGCCACCGACGTCGAGCTGCGTGCGCGGCGCGAACTCGGGCGCGGCCGCCGTCACTTCACTGAGCACGGAGCTGACGGCCGCGTACGTCGCCGGCATGCGGTAACCCGCGTAGGCGGCGACGTCGAGCTCCGAGGTGAGGATCGGCGACGTCGCGGCTTCGCCGGAGCGGTAGCGCGAGCTGAGCTTGTCGACCGCCTGGGCGAGCCGGGATTCGGGGAAGCGGCCGAGCTCGTGGTCGAGGGCGGTTCGCAGGTCGTTGGGAAGGTGCGCCACGACGGAGAATTCTCCCATGCCCGATTTGTCCCCCAAGCGGGCGCCTGACCTGCTAGTTTCGGCCGCGGGAAAAAAGTTCGGGCGCCTTGTCGATCCAGCGGCCGCCCGTTCGACGCAGGGGTGACGGCAAAACCGAAAAGAGAGGATCTCCCAAATGCGGTTCATGGTGATCATGAAGGCGAGCGAAGAGTCCGAGGCCAACTCGGTGCCCACGACGGAAATGCTCACCGAGATGGGCAAGTTCAACGAGGAACTCGTGAAGGCGGGCGTGATGCTCGCCGGTGAGGGGCTCCTGCCGAGCTCGGAGGGTGCGCGCGTGCGCTTCGCGGGCAACGCCGAGCCGACCGTGATCGACGGCCCGTTCGCCGAGAGCAAGGAGCTCGTGGCCGGCTTCTGGATCCTGCAGGTGAAGTCGAAGGAAGAGGTCATCGAGTGGGTGAAGCGCGTGCCCAACACGGACGGCGCGCACCACGAGATCGAGATCCGGCGCATCGCCGAGGCCGAGGACTTCGGCGACAACCTGACGCCGGAGCTGCGTGAGGCCGAGGAGAAGCTGCGCGCGGAAGCGGCGAAGAACGCCTGATGCGCTTTCTCGTGATGGTCAAGGCCAACGCCGACTCCGAGGCCGGGGTCATGCCGAGCGCCGAGCTGATGGCGCAGATGTCGAAGTTCAACGACGAGCTGGCGGCGTCGGGGCACCTCGTGCAGGCCGAGGGCCTCGCCCCCAGCTCGAAGGGCGCGCGGTTGGTCTACTTCGACGGCGAGCCGCAGCCGCAGGTGGTCGACGGGCCGTTCGCGGAGACGAAGGAGCTCGTGGCCGGGCTGTGGGTCCTGCAGGGGGAGTCGGTGGCGGAGATCGTCGAGCTGCTCAAGCGCGCGCCCAACCCCGACCTGCAGGCGGGGGTCGTCGAGATCAGGCCGCTCGTTCCGTGACGCCGCGCCCGCCCGAGGCTTGCTCTCGGGCGGGCCAGCCTGTCTGATGGGCCCGTGGAGACGCACGGTGCCGTGGAGGCGGTCTGGCGGATCGAGTCGGCGCGGGTGATCGCGGGCCTCGCGCGGATGGTGCGCGACGTCGGGCTCGCGGAGGAGCTCGCGCAGGACGCGCTGGTCGCCGCGCTGGAGCAGTGGCCGGAGACCGGCGTGCCGCGCAACCCCGGCGCGTGGTTGATGACCACGGCCAAACGCCGCGCCATCGACCAGTTCCGCCGCAACGAGACGTTCGGCCGCAAGCTCGACGAGCTCGGCCGCGAGCAGCAGGTCTTCGAACCGGACCTCGACGACTTCGACGCGGTCCTCGACGAGGAACACATCGAGGACGACATCCTCCGGTTGGTCTTCACCGCGTGCCACCCGGTGCTGCCCACACCGGCGCGCGTCGCCCTCACGCTGCGCATGCTCGGCGGCCTCACCACCGACGAGATCGCCCGCGCGTTCCTCGTCAAGGAATCCACTGTGGCGCAACGGATCGTACGCGCGAAGAAATCGCTGGCCGACGCGAAGGTGCCCTTCGAGGTCCCCGTCGGCGAAGAGCGCATGGCCCGCCTGTCGTCCGTGCTGGAAGTCATCTACCTGATCTTCAACGAGGGCTACTCCGCCACCCACGGCGACGACTGGCTGCGCCCCGCCCTGTGCGAAGACGCCCTCCGGCTGGCCCGCGTGCTCACGGGGCTCATGCCAACGGAACCCGAGGTCCACGGGTTGGCGGCGCTGCTGGAGATCCAGGCTTCGCGGTCGGCCGCGCGGACCGGGCCGTCCGGGGAGCCGGTGTTGTTGATGGAGCAGGATCGGGGTCGTTGGGACCAGTTGCTGATCCGTCGTGGGCTTGCGGCGTTGGCTCGTTCTGAGGAACTGGCCGAGGGTGCTTACGGGCCCTATTCGGCGCAGGCGGCGATCGCCGCGTGTCATGCCCGGGCGCGGGTGCCGGAGGAAACGGATTGGGCGCGGATCGCCGCGTTGTACACGGGGCTTGCGCAGCTGACGCCTTCGCCGGTGATCGAGCTGAACCGGGCGGTGGCGGTGTCGATGGCTGAAGGTCCGGAGGCCGGCTTGGAGCTTGTGGACAAGCTGAAGGACGAGCCGGCGTTGAAGAACTACCACCTCCTGCCGAGTGTCCGGGGGGATTTTCTGGTGAAGCTGGGCCGTCGGGCCGAAGCGAAGGCGGAGTTCGAACGCGCGGCGGACATGACGGGGAACGCCCGCGAGCGCACTCTGCTGCTCGACCGCGCGGCGGCTTGCTGATCTCGCGTTGTTTACGCTTCCACGAACACGATCCGTTCCGGCGGCACCACCAGCTTCACCGTCTGCCGCTTCACCTCCACCAGAGTCGCGAGCTCCGTCGACTGTCCGTCCGGGACGGTGAACAACCGGTCGTCGCGCGTGTCGAGGAAGTGGGCGAAGCCGGCCAGCGAGACGCCGCCCGTCTCGTCCAGAGCAAGGTAATCGGCCAGTCGGCGGAACAGCTTGGGCAGCAGCACGAGCTCATCCTGCAGCTGAGCCCGAGACCGGAGCCGAAAACCCTCAGTGGTCACGTCCGTTGCCCACACACCGCTCCCCGACGCTCGCGCGGACGAGGCAGCGTCGGCCAGCGTCTGGCGCAGATCGACGTACAACAGCGAATAGAACGTCGGATACGTGAGACCCTCCGAAATCAACTGGAAATTCACCGAGTTCTTCACCGTTTTCGCATCGAGGAACACCTCGCTGCCGTCCACCGAACGGCCGGGTCGCTGACCCGGGAAGGCGAACGCGACCGCGCGGCCGTACTTGTCGGCGAAGCGCGTGAGGATGTGCCCCGCGACTTTCTCCGGTTTCGCCGCCGTGACGACGCCGCCTTCGTCCCGCGTGACGGACGTGAAACCCAGCAGTGACACGAGCCGGTCGGCCGCGGCGTCGCCGAGCCCGGCGGGCTGGTGCAGCATCTCGCCGCCGCGTGGACGGTAGTGGGTCTCGAGCGCGTCGATTGCGTCGAGGCGCAGCTGCATACCGCCGCGGGAGTTGAGGCGGACGCGCAGGCCGGCCTTCTTCGTGGCGGAAGGGTCGTCGGGGTAGAACCGCACGGAGTCGCCGTCCGGTGCGGCACCGAGGAGCTGGAACGTGCCTTTGATCAGCGTCAGTGGCATGTGCACCACGGTAGGTCGCGCGGCGCCGGGTGTGTCCGGTTTTCATCCGGACAGCCCAGTCACCGCCCACAGTGGACGGTGACTGGTTGCCGGGAAACGCGCAAACCGTGTCAGGGGATCATGAAACCGAGTACGGTCGCCTGCAGCAGTGAGATCACGCCGACCACGGCGGTGAGGGCGAGCGACCACAGGAACGTCTGGCGCAACAGTGCTCCTTCCTTGCCGCTCTGCCCGATCGCCGTCGCGCCGATCGACAGGTTCTGCGGCGAGATCATCTTGCCCATCACGCCGCCGGAGGTGTTCGTGGCGCCGGCCAGCACGGGGTTGAGGTGCAGCTGCTGCGCGGAGATCACTTGCATGGGCCCGAAAAGGCTGTTGGTCGACGCGTCGGAGCCGGTCAGGAACACGCCGAGCCAGCCGATGTAGGCGGAGAAGATCGGGAACAGCACGCCCGTCGTGGCCAGCGCGAGGCCGAGCGTCTGCGTGGCGCCGGAGTAGTTCATCACGAACGCGATCGCGAGGATCATGAAGATCGTCGCCAGCGCCCAGCGCATCTGGTGCAGCGTGCTGCGGTACGTCTGCACCAGTTGCTTCGGCCGGGCGCCCATCGCGAAGCCGGCGATCACCGTGGCGATGAGTGCGATCGTGCCGGGGGAGAAGAGGAAGTCGACGGTGAACGTCGCCGCGTACGGCGTGTCCTTCGGTGTGATCGGCGCGTGCTGGATCACGTGGTTGTGCAGCCCCGGCCACGCGAACACCCAGTCGGCCTTGTGCAGCAGCTTCGTGAGGTCCAACCACACGGGCAGGTGCGCGAAGATCGTGCCGATGCGCGACAGGAAGATCGCGAGGATCAGGATCACGTACGGCATCCACGCGTAGAGCGCACCGCGTTCGGACTTCGCCGCGCCCAGGCTCGCCGACTTGACGGGTTCCTCGCCCTCGAAACGCCACACGGTCTTCGGCTGCCAGAACCGCGTGAGCACGTACAGCGCGGCCATCGCGGCGAGGGCGGCGAGCACGTCGACGAGGCTCGCGCTGATGTAGTTCGACGCCGCGAACTGCATGAGCGCGAACGCCAGCCCGGCCGTGACGACGGCGGGCCAGACCTCCAGCATCTTCTTCCAGCCGGCCAGCACGACGATCAGGAACGCCGGGATGATCACCGCCAGGAACGGCACCTGCCGCCCGACCATCGACGAAAACGCGGCCGTCGCCTCTTCCGGCTTGAGGTGCATGATCGGCCCGGTCAGGCGGCCCAGCACGATCAACGGGTTGCCGAGCCCTCCGAAAGCCACCGGCGCGGTGTTCGCCAGCAACGCCAGCACCACGGCCTTCACCGGTGGGAAGCCGAGCGCCGCCATCATCGCCGCCGTGATCGCGATCGGCGACCCACCACCCGCGACGCCCTCCAGCAGCGCGCCGAAACTGAACGCGATCAGCAATGCCTGCAGCCGCCGGTCCTCACTGAACCCGGCGAGCACGCGCTTGATGCTGTCGAAGCGGCCCGTGGTCACCGTGACGTTGTGGAAGTACACGGCGTGGAACGCGATCCACGCCACGGACCACACGCCGAAGACCACGCCCATCACAGCCGAGTCGAGCGCGAGCCCCGCCGGCATCCGGTAGAGCAGCAGCGCCACCCCGAGCGCCGTGATGAGCGCCAACGCCGCCGACAGGTGCGCCGACAGCTTCACGACGCCCAGCGCCACCAGCAACACGATGATCGGCAGCGCGGCGAGCACCGCGGACACCCACAGCCCGCCCGCCGGTTGGTAATCCTGGATCCAGGTCACGCGTCAGCCCCTTCGCTGATCCGTCCGGCCCTCCCGACGGCGGCGGTTCCGGGAGACCCAGGGGTTTCGTTTCCTGCCGACCACGGCGGACGCCGAGCCGGCCTACGCTGGCGGCGGGTGTTTCGGCTGCGGCCGGTGCCGAGCCTGGGGTGAGGCGGGTCTACTGGTCACGACGGCGACCGGTTTGGCGTGTGTCAGGCCGGTTCGGGCTGGGGTGCGCGGAGTTGCCGCGGCACGAGCCCGGCGGAGGATCGAGCCGGTCGCGGTGGCAGCCGGCTTGATGTGTCGGTCGTGGGTGGACCGAAGCCGAGCCGGAGCTGGGCTGGGACGAGACGGGGAGCCCTACCGGCTCCGGACGTACCCCAGCCGAAGCGAAAGCGCCGCAGCCGTCCCCGCCACGGTCGCGCCCAGTTCCTCCACGCGGCGCAGCACCCGGGGCGCCGGACCGGCCACGCTGATCGCCGCGATGGGCCGCCCGGAGTGGTCGCGGACGGCGGCGGCGACGCAACCCACGTCAGGCTCGTTCTCGACGTCGTCGATGGCCCACCCGCGGCGGCTCGTGCGGGCGAGGTCGTCGAGGAGCCGGCCGGGATCGATGATGGTCTTGAGGGTGAGGCTGTCGAGCTTCATGCGGCGCACGCGCTCCACCCGGTCCATCTCCGGCAACGCCGCGAGCCACGCCTTGCCCAGCGAGGTCGCGTGCTGGGGGCGGCGCGTGCCGAGACGGCAGGCGAGCGTGACGGCGCTGGCGCTGCGCTCGGTCGCGACGTAGACCATGGTGTCGTTGTCGGGCACGGCGAGGTAGGTCGTCTCGCCCGAACGTTCGGCCAGCGACGCCAGGTAGCGCGGCGCGCAGCGGTGCAGGTCGGTCGCGGCCATCGCGCGGGCGCCGAGCTCGACGAGCCGCGTGCCGAGGCGCACGCGGCCGGTCACGGTGTCCGCTTCGAGGTATTCGAGCCGCTTGAGGGTGCCGACGATGCGGTACGCCGCGCTTCGCGAGAGCCCCAGTTGCCTCGCGATCGCGTTGGTGGAAATCTCCTGGTGCTGCCCCACGTGTTCCAGCACCGCGAGCCCTCGCTCCAGCGTGCCGCTCTGGTCCAGCCCTCGTTCCGTCACGCCGTTCGCCCCTTCGCCCAAATTCCCGCTCATCGGCACGTGTTTCCGCTAAGCGGGGTTGGACGCTAACACCTCGGATGTATGGACGGAAGATCTTGACCTACTTTCGTATTGCGGCAGGTCAAGGTTGGCCTGAATGGTTCAACCTCCGATCGTTAGGACGACTAACAAATCATTCACGAGTCCGAATAGGACAGCCGCCGGCACCCGGCCCGGAAATCGTTACCCTGCGTACGTGCGAGCGGTGATCGGCGTCCGGATGCGGACCACGGCCGTCGCGGTGGTGGTGCTGGCGTTGGCCATCGCGGTGGCGTGCGTGGTCGTCGTCGTGCTGCTCGAAGAGTCGCTCGACCGTAGCGTGACGGAGAGTGCGCGCAGCACTGGCCGGCAGGTCGCCATCCAGCTCGTCCGCGAAGGCTCACGCGACCTCTCCGCCAGCGACGTCGCCAGCACCGGCGACACCGAGGCTGTCACGCAGGTGCTCGACAAGGTCGGCACGCCCATCGCCGGCGACCCCGCCATCACCGGCCATCCGCCCCTGACCTCGGACCGGCCCGAGCCCGGCCGGGAAACCGTCGAAACCCTGCCGCTGGACCTGAACGGCGACGGCGCCGACTACCGCGTCGTTTCCCAAGGCGTCAGGGGACCGGGTGGGCCTTACACCGTCATCTCGGCGAGATCCCTCGAACCCGTCACCGAAGCCTCAACCCGGCTCACCCTTCTGCTGGCCCTGATTTCCCTGCCCGTCCTCGCCATCGCCGGATTCGCCGTCCACCGATCCGTCGGCGCGGCGCTGCGGCCGGTGGAACGTATGCGCCGCACCGTCGCCGAAGTGTCCACAAGGGACCTCGCCGCGAGAGTCCCATTGCCACCCGGCAACGACGAGGTCCACCGCCTCGCCGTGACCCTCAACGAGATGCTCACCCGGCTGCACTCCGCCCAAGCCGCGCAACGCAGGTTCGTCGCGGACGCCAGCCACGAGCTCCGCAGTCCACTCTCGACGATCAGCACCGCCCTCGACGTCTCCGGCCGCCACCCCGAGACGACCGGTGAGCTCGTCCCCGTGATCACCCGGGAAACCGCGCGCCTGCGTGAGCTCGTCGACGACCTCCTCATGCTCGCCCGCACCGACGACACCACCGACCGCCCCGCCACGACCGAAGTGGACCTCGACGACATCGTCCGCGCCGAGGGCAGGCGCATCCACGCGGAAGGTCCCGTCACGATCGAGGTCCGTGCCGGGCCGGCCAAAGTCCGCGGCAGCGAAGCACAGCTGAGGCGGGCCGTGCGCAACCTCGTCGACAACGCCCGCGGCCACGCCCGCGAACGCGTCCGCATCGCCAGCTGGGTCCACGAAAACACCGCCGTGGTCGAGGTCAGCGACGACGGCCCCGGCGTCGCGCCCGAAGACCGCGAGCGCGTCTTCGAACGGTTCGTCCGGCTCGACGCCTCGCGACAGCGCGGCCACGGCGGCACCGGCCTCGGCCTCCCGATCGTCGCGGGCATCGCCGCGCGCCACGGCGGCCACGCGTCCTATGTGGACGTCACCGACCCCAGCTACCCGGGTGCGCACTTCCGGATCAAACTGCCCTGCCTCGAGGAGGACTGACCGTGCGGCTGCTGATCGTCGAGGACGAGCGCGAGCTCGCCGAAACCCTGCGCCGGGGACTCGTCGCGGAGGGGTTCACCGTCGACGTCGTCCACACCGGACCCGACGGCCTGTGGTCGGCCACCGAGCACGACTACGACACCGTCGTGCTCGACATCATGCTCCCCGAGCTCTCCGGCTACGAAGTCCTCAAACGCCTGCGGGCCAGGGAGAATTGGACGCCCGTCCTCATGCTCACCGCCAAGGACGGCGAGTACGACGAGGCCGACGCGTTCGACCTCGGCGCCGACGACTACCTGTCCAAACCATTCTCCTTCGTCGTCCTCGTCGCCCGCCTTCGGGCCCTGCTCAGACGAGGTGCCCCCGCCCGCCCCGCCGTGCTCGCGGCCGGCGACCTCAAACTCGACCCCGCCGCCCGCACCGTCCACAGGGGAGAGCGGCGGATCGACCTGACCGCCCGCGAGTTCGGTCTGCTCGAGTTCCTGCTCCGCCGCCGGGGCGCTGCGCTGACGAAGAACGAGATCCTCGGTCACGTTTGGGACGCGCACTACGAGGGCGACGAGAACGTGGTCGAGGTCTACGTCGGCTACCTCCGGCGCAAGATCGACGCCCCGTTCGGCACCCACACCATCGAGACCGTGCGCGGGGTCGGCTACCGGCTCGTCACCTGAGCGAACTCTTCCTGAACACCCACCACCCCGGCTTTCCTGGTACGACCGTGCCAGTGGATGCTGTGCCCGTGGCTACCGGCACCCTGGTCAGCAGTGCGCCCTCCGTGGAGCAGGGCGAGCTGATCACCTTCACCTACACGACGCCCCAGTCGTCG
This sequence comes from Amycolatopsis sp. NPDC050768, assembly GCF_040654155.1. NCBI lineage: Bacteria > Bacillati > Actinomycetota > Actinomycetes > Pseudonocardiales > Pseudonocardiaceae > Amycolatopsis > Amycolatopsis sp. NPDC050768. The sequence goes on along the minus strand of NZ_JBFAHL010000015.1, from coordinate 48,979 downwards.
GTGACCCCGAAGAACTGGGTCGGGCTCTACTCCGACCCGGGCGGCGGTCCCGTCGACCAGTCCTACGTCGGCCCGTCGACGCTGTGGGAGTACACCCCGCTCGCGACCGGCACCGTCTCGTTCTCCACCGGCTCTCTCGGCCCCGGGAACTACCTCGCGTTCTACCTCGCGAACGACGGCTACGCCTGGCTCGCCGAACCCGTGCGCTTCGTCGTACGTCCGACGCCGCAGACGCCGCCGCCCGTGTACCAGGGCGCGTTCGGCCGCAGCGGCCCCGGACCGTCGCAGTTCAGCAGCCCGGCCGGCCTCACGGTCGACGCGCGGGGCCAGGTCTGGGTCGCCGACACCGGCAACGACCGCGTGCAGGCCTTCACTCGCGACGGCCGGCTGGTGCGCGTACTCGCCGGCCGGTTCAAGGCGCCGCAGGCCGTGGCCGTGGACCACGCGGGCAACGTCTACGTGGCCGACACCGGCAACAACCGCGTTGTCCAGTACTCCTGGTGGGGCGGCTTCGCGCGCGAGTACGGCGCCGGCAAGCTCGACAACCCGCGTGGCGTCGCCATCGACACCGCGGGCCGGCTGCTCGTCTCGGACACCGGCCACCAGCGCGTGGCCCGCTTCGACACCCACACGGGCAAGGCGCTCACCGACATCACCGAGAAGGTCAGCTCGCCGCAGGGCATCGTCAGCGACGGCGCGGGCGGCGCGTGGATCGTGCAGAACGGCCGCGCTGCGAGCGGCAGCGTCGCGGTCGTGCACTACTCCGGCGACGGCAAGGCGATCGGCTCGATCGGCGGCGGCCAGAACAGCGAGTTCGGCGGCCTGTCCAACCCCGCGGGCGTCGCGCTCAACACCCAGGGCGACGCGTACGTGACCGTCCCCGACTACGGCTGGGTCGCGCAGTTCCGCACCACCGGCCCGTACCGCGCCGAGTTCGGCACCGACGGGCCCGGTGCCTTGAGCTTCCCGCTCGGCGTGGCCGTGGACGCGCAGGGCCGGATCTTCGTGGCGGACACGGGAAACGATCGTATCGTCCACTTTGGAGTGAGAGCGTGAGCGAGTTCACCCGGCGCCGGGTTCTGGGCGCTGCCGCGGCCGCCGCGGCAGCCGCCGGATCGCTCGCGCTGCCGGCGAACGTCCGCAAGGCGCTGGCCGAGCCCGCGCGCCGGCCGGGCAGGCTCGAGGACATCGAGCACATCGTGATCCTGATGCAGGAGAACCGCTCGTTCGACCACTACTTCGGCACCATGGACGGTGTGCGCGGCTTCGCCGACCCGCACGCGTTGAAACTCGCCGGCGGCAACTCCGTCTTCCAGCAGCCCTACAGCGGCCACCCGGACGGCTACCTGCTGCCGTTCCGCTACAACACGCGCGAGACGAGCGCGCAGGCCACACCCGGCCTCCCGCACGACTGGACCGACCAGCACACCGCGTGGAACAACGGGAAGATGGACCGCTGGATCGAGGCCAAGGGCGCCAAGACCATGGCCTACTACGATCGCGACGACATCCCGTTCCACTTCGCGCTCGCCGAGGCGTTCACGGTCTGCGACCACTACCACTGCTCGGTGATCGGCCCGACGAACCCCAACCGGCTCTACATGTGGACCGGCTGGATCGACCCGCACGGCACCGCCGGCGGACCCGCGAACACCAACTTCATGTCGTCGGACAACCCGGCGCTGTCCTGGAAGACCTACCCGGAGCGGCTCACCGAGGCCGGCGTTTCCTGGCGGATCTACCAGGAGGAGGCCAACTACGACGACAACGCGCTGGCCTGGTTCCGCCAGTTCGCGGACGCGCCGAAGTCGTCGCCGCTCCACAAGAACGCGATGGTGAAGAAGTCGGCGGGCTGGTTCGAGTACGACGCCCGCAACGACAACCTGCCCGCCGTTTCGTGGCTGGTGGCGCCCTCGGCGCAGACCGAGCACCCGAACTGGATGCCCGCGGCGGGCGCGCAGTACATCGCGTCGAAACTGGACGCGATCGCCGCCAACCCGGACGTGTGGGCCAAGACGGCGTTCATCCTCACCTACGACGAGAACGACGGGTACTTCGACCACGTCGCCCCGCCGACCCCGCCCGCCGGCACGCCGGACGAGTTCGTCGGCGGCGTGCCGATCGGCCTCGGGTTCCGCGTGCCGACCGTGGTGGTGTCGCCGTGGACGGCCGGCGGGTACGTGAGCTCGGAGACGTTCGACCACACGTCGTTGATCCGGCTGCTGGAAGCGCGGTTCGGCGTGCGGGAGCCGCACATCAGCGCTTGGCGCCGCCGTACGGTCGGTGACCTGACGTCGGCGTTCCGGTTCGACCGGCAGCCTTCGCGCTACCCGCGCGACAACCGCGCGTTGCACTATCCGGCGACGACGGCGGACCTGCTGCAGGCGCAGGTCCAGGTCCGCGACAACCCGGCGCCGTCGGTCCCGACGGGGCCGCAGTCGATGCCGAACTGAGCTGCTCTACTGCGCTGGGCGGCCGAACTCTCCGTAGCAAGTCTCGCCGGAGAGCAGGGCTTGATGCGCCAATGCCACGCGCCTGGCCTTGGACGGCCGCAGCCGTGGCCTGGCCGCGTCCAGGCCCAGGAACTCGAAGCCGCCGAGCTCGTCGCCGGCCGGGTCGATGGCCCGGATCTGCGCGCGGCTGAGGGTGCCGCCGTCGAAGATCAGCTGCAGGCTGTCGCGCCAGACGCCGTGGGTCGGCATCCAGTCGACGAGCAGCAGCCGCCCCAGCGTGAGCTCGAGGCCGAGCTCCTCACGGACCTCACGGTGGCAGGCGGCGAGCGGGGACTCGTCGTCCTCGACCATGCCCCCGGGGATCTCCAGGAACGGCTTGTAGGTCGGGTCGACGAACAGCACCCGGCCCTGATCGTCGCGCACGAGCGCGCCGGCGGCGACGTTCTTCCGCGGCAGCCGCCCGGCGATGCCGGGGTTGAACTCGGCCTCCGGTTCCCCGTCGGCACGCAGGTCTTCGGCGAAAACGGCCCGGTCGCCGCGGTGGTGGGGCTGTTCGTCGGTCACGGTGCCTCGCCGGCCAGGAGCGCGCCTCGGCCGGCGGACGCTGCTACGCGTTGATGATGCCCTAGGCCGGCCGCGATCAGTTCTTCGAGATCGCGGCGACCGCGCGGACCACCGCGGTGCAGCGGTTCTCCACGTACTCGAGCCCGCCCTCCTCAGCGATGCGCTTCGCCTCGGCGGAGACGATGCCCTGCTGCAGCCACAGCGCTTTCGCACCGATGGCGACGGCGTCGGCCGCGATCCCCGGGGCCTCGGCGGCCGGGCGGAAGACGTCGACGAGGTCCACCGGCTCCGGGATGTCCTTCAGGGACCGGTAGACCTTCTCGCCGAGCAGCTCTGTGGCCGACGGGTGCACGGGGATGATGCGGAAACCGTGGGCCTGCAGCGTGGCCGGCACCCCGTGCGCGGCCTTCGCCGGGTCGCGGCTCAGGCCGACCACCGCGATCGTCGTGGCGTTCGCGAGGATTTCTTCAGGTTGCATGTCGGTTGAACGCCGTTCGAAAGAGGAGGATTCCGCGTCAGCCGATCTTCGAGCCGTACATCTCACCGAGGTTGTCGGCGATGAGCTCGATACGCGCGCCGTCGGGGTCGGTGAAGTAGATGGACGTGCCGCTCTCCTCCAGGTACTTCACGCCCGCCTTGTCGAGGCGGTCGCGCGCGCCGGCCCAGTTCTCCGGCGTCAGCGAGAGCGCGAGGTGGTGCAGGCCGCCGAGGACCTCCGCGTACGGGCCGAGGTCGAGACCCGGCAGGTCGAAGAAGGCGACCGCGTTGCCGTTGCCGACGTCGAAGAAGAAGTGGCTGGAGCCCGGGTAGTCCCGGTTCTCGATCAGTTCGGTGAGCGGGAAGCCGAGCACGTCCTGGTAGAAGTTGATCGTCCGCTCGACGTCACTGGAGAGCAGCGCGGTGTGGTGGATGCCGCGGCCCGCGGTCGTGGGCCGGACGGCGGCCGGGTGGAGGTGCTTGTCCCGCAGCTGGTCGCGGGCTTCGGTGAGCTTCGCGACGTCTGTCTCGGTTGGTGCCATTTCCGGTCACGTCCTCTCTGGGGCTGATGCTTCAAAACCTACTCTCCCAATCTCTCGCGCGCAAGAAGTTTCTTCGCGAGATATTTCGGCGTGCCGTCCAGCGGAACGAACGCCTTGGTCGGCACCGGCCGGTCCGGGAGAGTTCGACGGCGTGGAGCACCTGCGCGAAGTCGTCGACAGCCTGGTCCGGGCCCACGAACGGCGCGAGCCCGTCGAGCCGTTCGCGGGTGGGACGGCCGAGGACGCCTACCGGATCCAGCTCGAGCTCGTGCGCCGCTGGGTCGAGGCCGGCGACGTCGTGCGCGGTCACAAGGTGGGGCTCGCGTCGGCCGCGATGCAGCGGCAGATGGGCGTGGACCAGCCCGACTACGGTCACCTCACCGCCTCGATGTTCCACCTCGAACACCAGCCCATCCCCGCGGGCCTGTTCCTGCAGCCGCGGATCGAGCCGGAGGTCGCGTTCGTACTCGGCGCGCCCCTGCGTGGGCCGGGTGTGACGGTGGCCGACGCCGTGCGTGCCGTCGACTTCGTGCTGCCGGCGCTGGAGATCGTCGACTCGCGCATCCGCGACTGGCGCATTTCGCTGTTCGACACGATCGCCGACAACGCCTCGTCCGGCGGTGTCCTGCTCGGCAGCCGCCCTACGGCCCTGGCTGACGTGGACCTACGGCTCACCGGCTGCACCCTGCACGTGAACGGCACGCTCGCCGCGACCGGCGCCGGCGGCGCCGTGCTGGGTTCGCCGGTGAACGCGCTCGTGTGGCTGGCCAACACCGTCGGCCCGCTCGGCGTGACGCTGGAGCCGGGGCACGTGGTGCTGCCGGGATCGATGACGCGCGCGTTTCCGGTGGGGCCGGGGGACACGGTCGTCGCGACGATGGCCGGGCTCGGCAGTGTGACCGCGGTGTTCGCGGCCGAGGAGGACGCGTGCTGTTGACGGACGAGATGCTCACGGCTCCCGTGGCCGCCGGGATGCGGGTGCAGCCGGTGCTGGTTTTCCGGCTGGTTCAGGGTGTGGTGGGTCCCGGGGTGACCGCGCTCGAAGCCGTCTCGCGCGTGTACGGCGGCGTTGCGCTGCTCGACGACGGTGCCGTCACGGCCGTCCGGCTCGGCCGCGTCGGGGTCTCGCCGGACGGACTCGACCTCACGCTGGAAGCCGTGCTGCTGGAAGTCGACGGCCAGATCGTGGACACGGCTACGGGGGCCGCGGTGGGCCACCCGGCGCAGGCGCTGGCCGGTGTCGACGCGGAGGAAGGCCTGCTCGTGATGACCGATGGCCTCATCGAACCGGTCGAGGTCCGTCCCGATTTCCGGCTGGCCACGCACTTCACGCACCTGGGTGTGATCACGCTCTAGGCACCGCCGACAACGCGCACGGGCGCACCTCGTGCCCGATCCGAGTGTCCATACAGGACAGACGAGGTTCGCGCGGCCGTCGAGGCTCGCGGGGCCGCCGGCTGCGCAAGCTCCTGCAGCCGGTCTTCAGCAGTGAAAGGCGGTGGCCTGACTGCTGTCCGACCGGGCGTCCTTCGTGACGGGGCAGGCGTGGGCCGTGGACGGTGGGTTGGTGGCGCAGTGAGTCAGGCCTGTGCCGCCACCCGCGCGATGCCGTCCAGCACGCGGGGCCACACGGGTTCCGGCAGGTCGTGGCCCATGCCCGGGACGACGTCGAGGTCGGCGCGAAGAGCGCGGGCCGTGGCGCGGCCGCCGGAGACGTGGACGAGCGGGTCGCGCGCGCCGTGGATGACGAGGGACGGGAGGGCGAGGCGGCGCAGGGCGGCCGTGCGGTCGCGGGTCGAGAGGATCGCGGCGAGCTGGCGCGCGGCGCCGCCCGGGTTGACGCCGCGGTCGAAGGTGCGTTCGGCGCGTTCGCGGATGCGTTTCTCGTCGAAGGGGTAGCCGGGGGAGCCGATGAGGCGGAACGTCTTGACCAGCAGCTCGACGTACTCCTCGCGGCTGCGCGGCTGCGGCGCCAGCATCGACGCAGCGGCGCGCGGGCTCGGGTGGCCGATCAGGCGGTTGCCGGTGGTGGACATGATCGACGTCAGCGACCGGACGCGGCCCGGGTGCCGGATGGCGAGCGTCTGCGCGATCATGCCGCCCAGCGACGCGCCGACGACGTGGGCGCGCTCGATGCCGAGGGCGTCGAGCAGGCCGGCGGTGTCGTCGGCCATGTCGGCCACCGAGTACGGCGCCGCGCGCAGCAGGTAGGCGCGCACGACGTCGGCGCGCCCGGACATGCGCTGCGAGCGCCCGGCGTCGCGGTTGTCGAAGCGGACCACGCGGAAGCCCCGGCCGGCGAGCTGCTCGCAGAAGTCGTCGTCCCACCAGGTCATCGGCGCGGCGAGGCCCATGATCAGCACCAGCGGCGGGGCCGTCGCGGCGCCGAACTCCTCGTGGCAGAGGGTTACGCCGTTGGCCTGGGTGGTCGACTCACTCATGCCCCTTCTTACCGCGTACGTGCGTAGCGGGCTCGGAGGAACGGGCTGAACTCCGCGGCGTCGCCCATCTTCACGTCGATCTCGTGGATGAGTGTGTCGCCTTCCGGTTGGAGCCGATGCCACGCGACGCCACGCGGGGTGCGCTTCTCGAGGTGGAGGGTCCCTTCGCGCCACCCACCGCGGCCGGGCTCGCCGGGCGGGAAGCCGTAGCTGTCGAAGCCGTACCAGAGCGTTTCCTGCGTGGCCGGGTCGACGGTGAAAACGTTGTGGCCCAGGAAGTTGCTGCCGTCCTCGCGCGTCTGGACGTACTCCTGCACCACCGCGAACCCGTCCAGCGCGGCTCGGTAACTGGCTGTGGCCTTCGCGGTGGCCGCGGGCGCCCATGGCGACGCCGCGAGCTCCTCAACGCCCGCCCAGTCCCCGACCAGCGCGCCCAGTGCCTCGTGCGCGTCGCCTCTTCGTGGCATCTCCATGCCGTTCCCCTTTCGACAGGTGCCTGTCAATATGAGACGCTAGCACGCATGACCGACCGGGCGCAGCGCCTCACCCAGCTCGTCAACGACGTCTTCCTGACCAACGGCACCCTCCTCACCACCGGCGACGCCCTCACCGCCCCGGCCGGCCTCACTGCCGCCCAGTGGCAGGTCCTCGGCTTCCTCGAAGACGGCCCCACCACGGCCGCCGACCTCGCCCGCCGCCGGGGCCTGCGCCGGCAGAGCGTGCAGGAAACGGTGAACCGCTTGCTGCGCAACGGAATGCTCACCCGAGCGCCGAACCCCACTGACGCCCGCGCGCCCCTGCTCCACCTGACCCCTGCGGCGCGGAAGGCTCTCCGTGAACTGGAGACCCGCCGTGTCCGGTGGGCCGACGCCGTGGCCGCCGGGTTGTCACCCGAAGACCTCGAGATCACGCTGCGCACGCTCCACCGCCTGCGCGAGCGCCTCGCCGAGGTGAAAACCGGTTGACCACCCCAGCCCCCGCCCGGTTGAGTACCGCCCAGCACCCTCACGAACGGAAAGGAGGTGGACGCCATGTTCGGCTACTCGATCACGCGTTCCCACCTCCGGCTGAGGGTGCCGAGGGCCTGACGGGAGCGCGGAACTCCCGGAAGGAATCTCATGACCGATCTGGTCGTGCGCCCGCTCGTCGCGGGTGAGGAACACCTGTTCACCAACCTCCCTGCAACCCAGTGTGTGGGCAGCGCCCTGCTCGGGCGGGACTACGAAGAAATGGCCCAACACGGCGAATACCGTCCCGAGTGGACCTGGATCGCCGCCCGAAACGGCAAACCCGTGGCACGCGCGGCCTGGTGGGCGAGCAAAAACGACGAAGCGCCCCTGGCCCTCGACTGGTTCGACTTCACCGACTTTGACGCCGGCGTGGAAGTCCTCCGCCAAGCGCCGTTCCGTGCCGAGTACTCCCTGACCGTCCCGCCCGGCTGGCGTGACGACCCAGCCGTCAAACCCGAGGTCGAAACCCGCATCGAGGCCGCGGAAGCCGCGGGGATGGAGGTGCTCGTCGAGCGCTACCGCTACACCTGGACCGTCGCCGACGGCCTCCCGGAACGACCCCGTCGCCTCGAGTTCCGGGCAGAGCCGCAAGACGACAAGATCCTCGCGGTCTTCCGCCGCGTCCACCAGGGCAGCCTCGACGCGCATGTCCGCCGCACCACCGCCGAGCACGGCCTCGACGCGGCGGCGCAGGAAGACCTCGACCTTCTGCGCCGGCTGCCGAGCCCGCGCGACTGGTGGCGCCTCGCGTACACGCCCGAAGGTGACCTCGTCGGCCTCACCATTCCCGCTCGCAACCCGACGGTCCCGATCGTCGCGTACGTCGGTGTCGTGCCGGAGCAGCGTGGCCATAACTACGCCTACGACCTGCTCGTCGAGGCCACGCACGAGCTGGTCGGGCACGGCGCCGAGACGATCGTCGCCGCCACGGACGTCACGAACAAACCCATGGCGGCGGCGTTCGCGAAGGCCGGGTATCCGGTGAAGTACCACCGCATTGATCTGGTGTGAGCGGCGGACCGGCGTTACCCTTCTCGCTAGAGCGATCTATCAAATCGCACAGGGGGCGATCGGTTATGCCTGACAGAGGTCTCACCGCACTCCGCGTGATCCTCGCGTTCACGCTGCTCACGACCACGTTCCACTACGCGCACAACGTCATCCGCGCGCAGGACTACCCGCAGATCCCGGGGATCCCCGTGCTCGCGGCGCAGATCGTCGTCGCGTTCGGGTGGGTGCTGTTCACGGGGTTCGGGCTGGCCGGCTACCGCTACTACGTCCGCGGGCGGTACTGGCGGGCGTTGGGGTTTCTGCTGGTCTGCTCGCTGGGTGGCCTGGTCAGCGCGGGTCACTTCCTGGTCGGCGTGCCGCAGATCCCGGCGTTCTGGTTCGCGACGATCTTCACCGACACGGCGGCCGCGATAGCGTTGTGGCTCTTCGTGTCCTGGGCGGCGGCGCAGCTCAACCGGGTGAGTATCGCCGATCAAGCGTCTACACAACATTGACGCTAGTCAGCAATATGTAGACAATCAGGGAGTGACCACCACCACGACTGTGACGTTCGAGCGCCACCCGGACACCTACCGGCACTGGAAGCTCGACGTCGACGGCGAGGTCGCCTGGCTCGAGATGGACGTCGACGAGCAAGGCGGCCTCGTGCCGGGCTACGAGCTGAAGCTGAACTCCTACGACCTCGGCGTGGACATCGAGTTCTACGACGCCACGCAGCGCCTGCGCTTCGAGCACCCCGGCGTCAAAGCCGTGATCGTGACGAGTGCCAAGGACAAGGTGTTCTGTGCCGGGGCCAACATCCGGATGCTCGCGTCGTCGGCGCACGAGTGGAAGGTGAACTTCTGCAAGTTCACCAACGAAACCCGCAACGGCATCGAGGACGCCACCGAGTTCTCCGGTCAGCGGTACCTGGCCGCGGTCAACGGGAGCTGCGCGGGTGGCGGCTACGAGATCGCGCTCGCGTGCGAGAAGATCCTGCTCGTGGACGACAACTCGTCGACGGTCGCGCTGCCCGAGGTGCCGCTGCTCGGCGTGCTGCCCGGCACCGGCGGCCTCACGCGCGTGGTCGACAAGCGCCGGGTGCGCCGCGACCTCGCCGACGTGTTCGCCACGCGCTCGGACGGTGTGAAGGGCAAGACCGCCGTCGACTGGCGGCTGGTCGACGAGCTCGTGCCCCGCGTGGGGTTCCGCGAATCCGTGCTGGCCAGGGCTCGAGAGCTGGCTGCCGAGTCCGAGCGCCTGCCGGGTGACCAGGGCGTGTGGCTCACGCCGCTGAACCCGGAGGTCACCGACGACGGCATCAAGTACCGCTTTGTCGACATCACCTTCGACCGCCCCGCCTCGCTCGCGACGATCACCGTCCGCGGCCCCGAGGGCGAACCCGGTGACCTGCACGCCGAGGGTGCCGACGGCTGGCTGCTGCGCCTCACCCGCGAGCTCGACGACGCGATCCTCCGCTTGCGCGCCAACGAAACCGAGCTCGGCACCTGGGTCCTGCGCACCGAAGGCGACCCGGCCGGCGTCTTGGCCCACGAGCAGCAGGTGCTCGGCGCGAAAGACTGGCTGAGCAACGAAATCCTGCACTACTACAAGCGCACGCTGAAGCGTCTCGACGTCACCAGCCGCACGCTCATCGCGCTCATCGAGCCGGGCAGCTGCTTCGCCGGCGTGCTGCTGGAGCTCGCGCTGGCCGCCGACCGCCAGTACATCCTGGACGGTCCGCCCATCGACGACGAAGACAGTGAAGAACGCGCGTCGATCACCTTGTCGGAAGCCAACTTCGGCCCGTTCCCCATGGGCAACGGCCTCACCCGCCTGCAGTCGCGGTTCTACGGCGACGACGACCACCTCGCGTGGCTCGTGCGCGAGCGCGACCACGCGCTGACGCCGGCCGAGACCGTGGAGCTGGGCCTGGTCACCGACGCGCCGGACGACCTCGACTGGGAGGACGAGATCCGGATCGCGCTGGAGGGCCGCGCCTCGCTGAGCCCCGACGCGCTCACCGGGATGGAGGCGAACCACCGGTTCGTCGGCCCGGAAACGATCGAAACGAAGATCTTCGGCCGCCTCACCGCGTGGCAGAACTGGATCTTCACCCGACCTAACGCGTCTGGTCCCGAAGGCGCGCTGCGCCGCTACGGTACGGGCCAGAAAGCGATCTTCGACAGGAAGCGGGTCTGACCGAGATGCCCGAGCGGATCGACTACGACGCCAAGATCCCCAACAACGTCAACCTCGCCGACGACCGGAGGTTGCAGCGGGCGCTGGAAGGCTGGCAGCCGAAGTTCATGAACTGGTGGGGCGAGATGGGTCCCACCCTGCAGACGCACGGCGTCTACCTGCGCACGGCCGTGAGCGTCGGGCGGGAGGGCTGGGCGCACTTCGACCACGTGAACGTGCCGGACTACCGCTGGGGCATCTTCCTCGCCGAACGCGACCCCGACCGGCGCATCGCGTTCGGGGAGCACAAGGGCGAGTCCGTGTGGCAGCAGGTGCCCGGTGAGTACCGCGCCGACCTGCAGCGCCTGATCGTGATCCAGGGCGACACCGAGCCGGCGTCGGTCGAGCAGCAGCGGCTGCTGGGCCTGACCGCGCCGAGCCTGTACGACCTGCGGAACCTGTTCCAGGTCAACGTCGAAGAGGGCCGGCACCTGTGGGCGATGGTCTACCTGCTGCACGCGTACTTCGGCCGCGAAGGCCGTGACGAGGCGGAAGGTCTGCTGCTGCGCAACTCCGGCAGCCCCGACGCACCGCGCATCCTGGGCGCGTTCAACGAGGAAACGGCCGACTGGCTGGCCTTCTTCATGTTCACCTACTTCACCGACCGCGACGGGAAGTACCAGCTCGGGACGTTGAAGGAGTCTTCCTTCGACCCGCTCTCGCGCACGTGCGAGTTCATGCTGAAGGAAGAGGCGCACCACATGTTCGTCGGCACCACGGGTGTCGACCGCGTGGTGCAGCGGTCCGCGGATCTCATCCGCGAGCACGACACGCTCGACATCGCCTCGCACGGCGGCATCCCGCTCGACATCATCCAGCGGTACCTGAACTTCCACTACACGGTGTCGCTCGACCTGTTCGGCAGTGAGACCTCCACGAACGCCGCGAACTACTACACCGCGGGCCTCAAGGGCCGCTGGCAGGAGACGCGCCGCAAGGACGACCACAAGCTCACCGAGGACAGCCGCGACCTCGACCGCCCCAACGGCGACGGCACGTGGACCTCCGACGAGCTGCAGGCCATCCTGCTGCTGAACCTCGACCTGCGCGGCGAGTACACGGCCGACTGCCAGACCGGCGTGAACCGCTGGAACAAGATCCTCGCGGACGCGGACCTCGACTTCCGCTTCAAGCTGCCGCACCCTGGTTTCAACCGCGAGGTCGGCATAAACTCCGGCCACCACATCACTCCCGACGGCAACATCGTCGACGAGGCCACGTGGGAGGCCAGCCGGCACCGGTGGCTGCCGACGACCGAGGACCTGACGTTCGTCCGCTCGCTCATGCATCCGGTGTACGAGCGCGGGAAGATCGCCAGCTGGGTCGCGCCGCCGAGGCAGGGCATCAACGGCAAACCGTTCGACTACGAGTACGTGCACCTCACCTAGAGGGGGCCCCATGAGCAGCGGGTTCAACGCCGCCGAGTACCTGCTGGCCCAGGGGCGTCCCGACGCACCCGCCGTCGTCTCCGCGCGGCGGACCCTGAGCTACGCCGAGCTGACCGACGAGGCCTACCGGTTCGCGTCGGGCCTGCGTTCCCTGGGCGTGCGCCCGGAAGAGCGCGTGATGTTCTGCATGGTCGACGACGTCGAGCTGCTCACGGGCATCCTCGGCACGATGCTGGCCGGCGCCGTCGCGGTGCCGGTGTCCACGATGGTCACGGGCCTCGAGCTGGGCAAGGTCCTGGCCGACTCGCGGGCGCGCGTGCTGTGCGTGTCCGGGGAGTTCGCCGCGCAGGCCGTCGGCGCGCTGGCGGCCGCGCCGGAGGTCACCGACGTGGTGCTGGACCGCGCGGAGGCGGCGGCGTTCCCCTCGGGTGTGGCCACGCACGCGTGGGCCGAATTGACCACTGTGGACGATGTGGACCTGGAACCCGCTCGCACGTGGGAGGATTCGCCCGCGCTGTGGCTGTACACGTCGGGCACGACGGGCCAGCCGAAGGGCGCGATGCACCGGCACGCGAGCATCCGCGCGGTGTGCGAGACGTACGCGCACTCCGTCCTGGCGACGGCTTCGAGTGACCGGTTCCTGTCCGTGCCGAAGCTGTTTTTCGCCTACGGCTTGGGGAACTCCGCGTTCTTCCCGCTCGCCGCCGGCGGCACGACCCTGCTGGAACCGGCGCGGCCGACGCCGGCCTTGTTCGCCGCCCGCGCTCGCGCCGACAAGCCGACGTTGTTCTTCGGCGTGCCGACGTTCTTCGCCGGCGTGCTGGCCAGCGACGTGCCGGACGACTCGTTCGCCTCGGTTCGGTTCGCGGTGTCGGCCGGGGAACCGTTGCCCGCCACCATTTTCACGCGCTTCCGCGACCGCTTCGGCGTCGAGATCCTCGACGGGATCGGCTCTACGGAAGCGTTGCACATCTTCCTGTCCAACCGCCCGGGCTCGATCCGGCCGGGCAGCACGGGCACCGCCGTGCCGGGCTACGCCGTGGAGATCCGCGACGAGAACGGCGCGCTCATCGAGGGCCCCGGGCAGCCGGGCGAGCTGTTCGTTTCGGGCCCGTCGACGGCGATGGGCTACTGGGCGCGGTACGAGACCACCAAGCGCGTGTTCCAGGGCGAATGGCTGCGCACGGGCGACAGCTACGTCCGCAACGAGGACGACACCCTGACTTGCCTGGGCCGCTTCGGCGACATGCTGAAGGCGGGCGGGATCTGGGTGTCACCGTCCGAAGTGGAGGAACGGCTGCTGCAGCACCCGTCCGTCGCCGAGGTGGCCGTGGTGGCCGCGCCGGACGCGGACGGCCTCGACAAGCCGGTGGCGTGCGTCGTCGCGGCGCCCGGTTTCGCCGTGGACCCGGATGTGCTGATCGAGTTCTGCCGCGCGGGTCTGGCGGCGTTCAAGCGTCCGCGCGGTGTCGTGGAGCTGCCGGAGCTGCCGAAGACCGCGACGGGCAAGATCCGGCGCAATGTGATCCGCGACCAGGTGCGCGAGTCGCTGCTCGTGGTTCCCGCGAAACCGTGATCGACTGGCCGGCATGATCGACGGTCGCTTCGTGGTCGACGCCCACGTCCACACCCCCCGGCTGCCCACGCTCAAACCGGCCTGGATGGACTGGGCCCGCGACTTCGCCGGCACGTACCCGTGGCGCACGGTCTACGACGACGCGGGTTCGGTGATCCCCGCCGCGATGGACGAGCTGATGGACTCCGAGGGCGTCGACCGCGTGCTGCTGTTCTGCGAGTACAGCCCGCGCGCCACCGGCATCCAGCCGATCGAGGACAACCTGCCGCTGGTCGCGTGCAACCCTTCGCGGTTTCGGTTGGTAGCGAACGTAAATCCGCACCTGCACCACCCGCTTCGTGACGAGGTCGCCCGCCAGCTGGACCTGGGCGCCGTCGCGCTGAAGCTCCACCCCGTCCACGGCGGCTTTTCGCCCGCGGACAAGGAGCTGTACCCCGTCTACGAGCTGTGCGCATCCGTCGGCGTGCCCGTCGTTCTGCACTCGGGCCTGTCGGTGTTCCCGGGCGCCCGCGCGAGCTTCGGCGACCCCGCCCTGCTGTCCGACGTGGTCGAAGACTTCCCGGCCGTGAACTTCGTCTTCGCCCACGGCGGCCGCGGCTGGTGGTACGACACCGCGGCCTTCATGGCCCAGTCGCGCCCCAACGTCTGGCTCGACCTCGCCGGCCTGCCGCCCAAGAAACTCCCGGACTACTACGCCCGCTTCGACCTCCCGCGGCTGGCCCGCAAGTGGATCTTCGGCACGGACTGGCCGGGAGTGCCGGGAACCGCCGTGAACGTCCGGTCGATCGCCGGGCTGGGCCTGCCGGAGGAAACGCTGGGGGACGTGCTGGCGGGTAATGCGCTGAAGCTGATGCCGGGGTTGAAGTAGCGCCACGTGCACCGGGGTGACCTGCGGATACGCGGAGTCGCCCGATTCGGCGGTCGTTCCGGTGATCGGGAGCCGGCGGGGGTGGTCAGTTCGTCTGCGTTTGCGGACGAAAGGACGTGGGCATGGCCGAGGACGGGGAGTTACGCCGGATTTCGGAGCTTGTCGTACGCGTGGTGGCCGCCGACCCGGGGCTGCGCGGCGACGCGGAGGACGCGTGCCAGACGGCGTGGGCCGAGTTCCTCGGGCGGCCGGACGCCGTGCACGAGCGCACACGCCTCGGCGCCTGGCTGACCACCGTCGCCCGGCGCCACGCCATCCGCGCTGTCGGCCGGCGGGCGCGGTCGGCGGAGGTCGAGGCGGCGTTTGCCCCGGCGGGCGCCGAGTCTCCGGAAGCGGCCGCGCTGGACAACGACGTGGCCACCGCCCTGTGGCGCACGGTCGACAGCCTGCCGGACCGCCACCGACGGCTGGTGTGGCTGCTGGCGCATCGGCCTGAGCTGTCGGTGCGTGAGGTGGCGGCTGAGCTGGGGATTTCGCCGAGCAGCCTGGGCAAGGTGCGGAGCCGGTGTCTTGCCGTGTTGAGGTATCGGCTCACTGCGCAGGGGTACACCTACCCGTGAGGGAACTCGCCCACCCGCGCAAAACCGCAGCTCAACAACCCAAAATCAATCCAAAATCTCATGCAGACACAAAACGTTCCCCTCCGAATCCGAGAACCACGCAGCCCTCTCATGCCCCACCTGCGCCACGTGGTCGACAGTCTTCAGCCCCTCCACGTCGACATCCTGGAACGTCACCCCCCGCCGCTCCAGCACCGTCATCTCCGCCGGCAGGTCGACGACCTCGAAGCTCAACGCGGTGTTGGGGCTCTGCGTCCCCTCGGGCATCAGCCGAAGGCCGATCGTCCCGGCCCCCGCGGCGAAGTACTGAGTCCCGTCCTCGCCGGTGTTCACCGGGGCGAGGCCGAGGGAGTCGGTGTAGAAGTGGGCGGCGCGGGTGGCGTCGGACACCGGGAGCATGGTGGTGATGGTCGAGTCGGTAAGCATGTCAGCAGCATGCGCCGACCAGGCAAAACGTCGGTAGGGCGCGTTTTTCAGCCGTTGGCCGAGCGCAGGGTGCGCATGGCGGCGGCGAGAGCCGCCGCGTCGTCGCCCAGGGGGCTCAGGACGATGCGGCGCAGGATTTCCGCGCAGGCCGAGCGGGCCTTCAGGGCCACGTCGAGGCCGTGTTCGGTCAGGGAGGCGAATGTGACGCGACGGTCGTCCGGGCTGGGGATGCGGCAGATGAGGTCCGCGGCGACCAGGCGGTCGGCGACCTTGGTGAAGCCGCCGCTGGAGAGCGCGGCCTCGGTGGCCAGGCGGGTCATCGGCATGCGGTGGTCGGGCGAGCGCACGAGTCTCAGCAGGATGTCGAACGACGCGGGCGCGAGGCCGAAGCGATCGGCGATCTCGCCCATCAGCTTGTCCTGCGTGGCGAGGTAGCCCTCGATCACGAGGCCCCACCAGGTCACGATCTCGTCGTCGTCCGTGCGCGGGTCAGGTGTCACGGCGCACACGCTACCGCACAGTCTCACCGGAATATATCTTGCGCGCGAGAGGTTTTGCGGGTTAGCGTTGAGCAACAGCACCCGAGGAGACCTGATGTCCATCAAAACGAGCGGGTTGCACCACGTCACCGCCATCGGCGGCAACCCGCAGCGCAACGTCGACTTCTACCTCCGGACCCTGGGGCTGCGGCTGGTGAAGACCACCGTCAACTTCGACGATCCGGGCACCTACCACCTCTACTACGGCGACCAGTCCGGCAAGCCGGGCTCGCTGATCACCTTCTTCCCCTGGTCCGACGCGCCCGCCGGTCGCCTGGGCACCGGCCAGGCGACGACCACGGCGTTCTCCGTGCCGGAGACCTCGCTCGGCTGGTGGCAGCAGCACCTGAAGACGCAGGGCGTGGAGACGAGCCAGATCCGCAACGCCGACAACGAGGAAACCCTGACCTTCCGCGATCCCGACGGTCTGCAGATCGCCCTCGTCGCGCACCCGCAGGGCGACCCGCGCGACCCGTGGGACACGAAGCTCGTCCCGGCGGAGAATGCCATCCGCGGCCTGCACTCCGTCACGCTCTCGGTGTCCAAAGAGGACGCCACGGCCGGCATGTTCACCGACGGCCTCGGCCTTTCCTTCCACAGCCAGGACGGCAACCGCTTCCGTTTCGAGGCGGGTGAAGGTGGCCCGGGCGCGCTCGTCGACGTGCTCGTGACACCGGAGACTCCGCGCGGCCTCGTCGCCACCGGCACCGTGCACCACGTGGCCTGGCGCGCGCCCGACGAGCCGACGCAGGCGGCTTGGCGCGAGGAGCTCGTGGACAAGGGCGTCAACGTCACGTCCATTTTGGACCGCCAGTACTTCCGCTCCATCTACTTCCGCGAGCCCGGCGGCACGCTGCTCGAAGTGGCCACGGACGCGCCCGGCTTCACGTACGACGAGCCGCTGCTCGAACTCGGCCGCGCGCTGAAGCTCCCGCCGTGGCTGGAACCGCGCCGCGACGAGATCGAGCACATGCTGCCCAAGCTGAACCTCCCGAGCGAAAACAACCCGGAGCAGAAGTGAGCACCTTCGAGCACAAGTACGCGGAAGGCGAGCCGGACAAGCCCGTGCTGCTCCTGCTCCACGGCACCGGTGGCGGCCCCGACGACCTGCTCGGGCTCGCCCGCGAGCTGAGCCCCGGCTCGGCCACGCTCGCCCCGGCGGGCCCGGTGTCGGAGTTCGGTGCCGCACGGTGGTTCCGCCGGCTCGCCGAGGGCGTCTTCGACTACGAGGACGTCGTCAAGCGCGCCAACGACCTCGCCGATTTCGTCGAGGCGGCCAAGGGTGAGTACGACCTGAAAAACCGCCGCCTCGTGGCCGTCGGCTTCTCCAACGGCGCCAACATCGCCGCCGCGGTCACGCTCCTGCGTCCGGAAGTCCTCGCGGAAGCCGCGCTGTTCTCCGGAATGTCCCCGGTCCCGCAACCGCCCGGCCACGACCTTTCGGGCACCCGCGTGTTCCTCTCCAACGGAGAGCAGGACCCGATGGCCCCCTTGGCTTCCACCGAGGAGTACATCCGCTTGCTCAAGGAGCGGGGCGCCGAAGTGACCACGCACCGCCAGCCCGGCGGGCACCAGATCACGCTCGACGGCGTCCGCGCGGCCCGGGAGTGGCTCGCTCGCTAGGGTCGAGCCCATGACTTCTGGGGCACTCGAACGTGCGACGAACCTGCTGAGCACCACGATCCTGTCCGACGGTCACAACGACCTGCCGTGGGAGCTGCGGCTGCAGGGTGGACCCGACCCCGCAGCCGCGGCCGCGGCGCTCGACCTGACCGTGCGCCAGCCGTCGCTGCACACCGATTTCCCCAAGCTGGCCGACGGAAAGCTCAGCATGCAGTTCTGGTCGGTCTACGTGCCGTGCCAGCTCGCGGGCGACAGCGCCGTGACCGCCGTGCTGGAGCAGATCGAGCTCGTGCACCAGCTCGCGCAGCGCTATCCCGACCGGCTGGAGCTCGTCACCACGGCCGACGAGGCCGAAGCCGCGTTCGCCGCCGGCAAGATCGCGTCGCTGCTCGGCGCCGAAGGCGGCCACAGCATCAACGAATCCCTGGGCGTGCTGCGGATCCTGCGCCGCCTCGGCGTGCGGTACATGACGCTCACGCACAACTTCAACACCCCGTGGGCCGATTCCGGCACGGACGAACCGGCGCACGACGGCCTCACCGACTTCGGCCGCGAGGTCGTGCGGACGATGAACGAGATCGGCATGCTGGTCGACCTTTCGCACGTCGCGCCGAGCACCATGCGCGCCGCGCTGGAGGTCAGCACCGCGCCGGTGATCTTCAGTCACTCCTCGTGCATCGCCGTGAACGACCACCCGCGCAACATCCCCGACGACGTCCTCGCGCAGCTGCCCGGCAACGGCGGCGTCGCCATGATCACCTTCGTGCCCGCCTTCATCTCCCCGGCCGTCTCCGCGTGGGACGAGCAGCTCAAGGCCGCGATGGCCGCCGCCGGCCAGGAGTTCCGCGACCTCGGGCAGCGCGGGCGCTTCGCCGAGGCGTGGGACGGGCCGGCGAAGCCGAAGGCGACCGTCGCCGACGTTGTCGCGCACGTCGAGCACGCACGCGAGGTCGCCGGCATCGACCACATCGGCCTCGGCGGCGACTACGACGGCGTCGGCACGCTCCCGGAAGGGATGGAAGACGTCTCGAAGTACCCGGTGCTGTTCGCCGCCCTGATGGAACGCGGCTGGAGCGACGAGGACTGCGCGAAGCTCGCCGGCCGCAACTCGCTGCGGGTGCTGCGCGAGGTCGACCTCAAGCACTGAAACACCGGTACTCACCCGTTAGGGTTTCAGAACCGGCGATCGGCTGACCGCGGGCGGACAATCAGGGCATGTCCCACGCGCGAAGTGACAACCCTGAGGTGCCGGGTGTCGAGATGCCCGGGACCGACCCGATCACGACCGCACCTCCCTCGACCACGAAACGCAGGCCCACCCGGGTCAGCGGGGCCTGGATCTCGGCGGTCGTGGCCATCGTGCTGCTGGCGTTCCTGCTGGTGTTCATCCTGCAGAACCTCGACAGCGTCACGGTGCACTTCCTCGGCATGGCGGGCAACCTGCCGCTCGGCATCGCGATGCTCCTGGCCGCGCTCGGCGGCATGGTGGTGATCGGCCTGGTCGGCGGTGCCCGGATCATGCAGCTGAGGAAGCAGACCAAGCGTCAGCGGCAGCGCTGATCGGGGCGGTCAGGGTGGATGCCGCAGCCGCGACATCCACGGGGTAAGCCTGTGTCATGCGATGATCGAGATCATCTCGAGCATCGTCGCGCAAACGATTTCGTCGCCCTTCACCGTCACGCGATCCTCGACGTCGGCGGGTTTCACCATGCGCGTGCACAGCCGCCAGAAGGTGTCCGCGTCCGTGGTCACCGACGCCAGCGGGCTGCGTGAGGTCGGCGCGGCCCGGTCGAGCGTCCACCCTGCCGCCGACGCTGCCGAAGCGCGGGCGGTCCACTGGCCACCGCTCGGTCCCGTGACGGTGTAGCCGACCTGGCGACCGCTGCGGGCTTCCACCTCGCGCAGCGTGTGCGGCAGGGCGCGCATGAACGTGTCCACCACCGGCGCCCGGAACTCGGGCTCGTCGAGCAGCGTCGCGCCCACGGCTTCGCGGATCTGCTGCTGGTGCACCCACAGCTCGGTGTACTCGCGCGCCACGTCGAGCCACAGCGGCGCCGGCTCCGGGCCCGCCCACGTGACGGGCCCGCCCAGCTCGTCGAGGTCGTGGCGCTTCCACATGTCGGTGAGCTGCGCCGTGCTGTCCACGAGCAGCGCGAACAGCACCTCGGGCGAGAGCCGGCGGCACGCGCGCACCCACTCGTCGTTGATCCGGTGCAGAAACGACGGGAACGGCTCGGCCTCGCGGGGCTCGTCGACGTGGTAGCCGTCGCGGTCCCGGGAAAGCCGCCCGAGCTTGTCGCCCAAGATGTGGGCGGCCACGTCGTGCACGGTCCAGCCGGGGCACGCCGTCGGCGCGGCCCACTGGTCGGCGTCGAGGTCGGTGAGCACGCTGACCAGGGCTTGTTCCTCGCGGGCGAACAGCGGGAGGACGTCGATCGGCGGTCCCCAGGCGGTGGCGGTCATGCGCGCCATCCAACACCGGACGATCACGGGGCCGCATCGCCTACCCGCAGGTAGCATCAGCGCGGAGCACGAGGGGAGCACTCCTGTGGACAGTCAGCGACCGCACGGCCGAGGCTCGGCCGACGACGTGGTCAACGTGGCCCGCCGCGCCGGGCAGCTGGCCGGCTGGGCCGCGCGCACCGGGTTCGGGCTCACGCGCAAGCTGCCCGGGGTGGACCAGGCCGAGCGCGGGATCCGGCACGTGGAGCGCAGCCTGCTGAGCGAGCTCCGCCGCCGCCTCGACGAGGTCGACGACCCCTACCACGCGGCGCTCACCGCGGCGTCGGCCATGAACCGCGGTGACGGAGGCGGCCGCGTGGTCGAGTCCACCGTGACGCTGGTGCCCGCCCGCGAGCACGAAGAGCCGCTTCGCGCGGCGATGGCCGAGCTGCTCAACCACTCCATCGGCTTCGGCCGCGAGCGCGCCCGCGAGTACTTCTACGCGATCATCCTGCGCCAGCTCACGCCCGACGAGGCGCGCATCCTCGCCGCGCTGTCCGACGGTTCGCCGTTCCCCGCCATCGACGTCGCCGAGCGCACGAACCTCGGCGGCGCGGGCCGGATCGTGCTGCGCAACGCCTCGACTGTCGGCAAGGCGGCCGGGGTGTCGCTGCCCGACCAGGTGCCCGGTTACCTCACGCGGCTGATCGGGCTGGGCCTCGTCGACCTCGACGAAGAGGTGCCGGCGCTGGAGACGCAGTACGAGATCCTCCTGACCGACGAGACCGTGCGTGAGGTGGAGAAGCAGGTGAAGCGGGTCAAGGTGATCCGCCGGACCGTGCACATCTCCCGGCTCGGGGCTCAGTTCTGGCAGGCCTGCGACCCGAGCCTCGGCTAGCGTGGGCGCTTTCCTTTCGGGCCTGCTCGACGACTTCGCCCGCCACTGGCCGCTCTACGTTTCGATCCCCGTCGTCGCCGCCCTCATCGGGTACGGCACGAAGCTCGTGGCGATCCGCATGATGTTCCAGCCCGTGGAGTTCCTCGGGATCAAGCCGTTCCTCGGCTGGCAGGGCATCGTGCCGAAACGCGCGGCGCGCATGGCGAGCATCGCGTGCGACACGATGACCGAGCAGCTCATCAAGCCGGCCGAGATCGTCGCGCGGCTCGACGCCGAGCGGATCGCGCGGGAGATCGAGAAACCGTTGCAGGCGGCGGTCGAGGACATCGTGCGCGAGGTCGCGGGTCATTACCAGCCGGGGCTGTGGGAATCGCTGCCGGTGGGTGTGCAGCGGCTGGTGATCCAGCGCGTGCAGACCGAGTCGCCGCACATGGTCAAGGCCGTGCTGGAGCTCATCAAGTCCGATGTGGACAGTGTGTTCGACCTCAAGGGCATGGTCGTCACCAGCCTGGTAAAGGACAAGCGTCTGCTCAACCGGATCTTCCAGGAGGCGGGCGAGCAGGAGTTCAAGTTCATCGCGCGCTCGGGCCTGGTGTTCGGCGGGCTGATCGGCGTGATCCAGATGGTGGCGTGGGTGCTGTTCAAGTTCCCGCTGATCATGCCGTTGTTCGGGCTCTTCACGGGCTGGTTCACCGACTGGCTCGCGCTGCGCATGATCTTCTACCCGCTGGAGCCGAAGCGGTACTTCGGCGTGCGGTGGCAGGGCCTGTTCCTCAAGCGGCGCGCGGAGGTGGCCGAGGCGTACGGCGCGCTGATCGCCAAGGAGATCATCACGCCGCACAACGTGATCGAGGCGATCCTGCAGGGCCCGCTGTCCGACCGGGTGCTTGCGTTGATCCAGCGCCAGCTCGACGCCGAGATCGGCCGCGCGGCGAACGTCGCGAAGCCGCTGCTGGTGTTCGCCATCGGCAGCCGCCGCTACCAGGACGTGAAGTTCGCGATCTCCGAGCAGATCATGGCGCGCCTGCCCGACACGATGCGCTACATCGAGGACTACGCCACCGACGCGATGGACATTCGCAACGTGCTCGTCACCAAGATGAAGGAGCTCTCGCCCGAGGAATTCGAGCAGCTGCTGCGCCCGGCGTTCCAGCAGGACGAGTGGATTCTCATCGCGACGGGCGCTGTACTCGGGTTTTGTGTAGGAGAGGGCCAAGTTCTGCTGCTGGAGCACCTCGCCTCCTGAGCGCGCCGCTAGGGTGCTGCCGTCGGGGCGGGACGTCGAGGGGTGCGGCATGGGCGAGGGAGCGGCTCCGTGGCCGCAGGAGATCCGGCTCGCGATGACCATGGTCGGGGGCGCGAGCCTGGCCGTGTGGATGAGCGGGGTGGCCGCCGAGACGTCGGAGCTGTTGCAGGCGTCGCGCTCTTCCGAGCCGAGTGGTGGGTACCGGAAGCTGCTCGACCTGCTGCGCGCGAAGGTGCGCCTCGACGTGCTCACCGGGACGAGCGCCGGCGGCGTCGGCGCGGCGGGGCTCGGGCTGGCAGAGGCGTTCCGGTCTTCGCCGGCGCCGTTGCGCGACGCGCTGGTGGCCGACGCCTCGCTGGCGAACCTGATCCGCGACCCGAAGGAGGCGCAGCCGCGCTCACTGCTCGACGGCGACCAGTTCCTGGGTTGCCTCGACGGCGCGTTCCGCGCGATCGTCTCGGGCGGCACGACGCCGGCCGAGGCGCCGGACATGACGCTGCTGCTGCCCGGCACGATGATCGACGGTGAGACCGTGCGCTACGACGACGCGCTCGGCAACCTCGTGCGCGACACCGAGCACCGCATGCTGTTCCGCTTCGTCGGTCCACTGTGGAACAACCAGGTCACGGCGCCGCTCGCGCTCGCGGCGCGCTCGACCGCGTCGTTCCCCGGCGCGTTCGAGCTGGCGCGGCTGCCGGTCGGCCCTCGGGTCGCGGACCGGCAGCACCCGGACATGACGGACTTCACCGAGCTCACGCGCTCGCACTGGCTCACCGACGGCGGCGTGCTCGTGAACAAGCCGCTGCGCCCGGCGTTGCGGGAGATCTTCGAGCTGCCGTCTTCGTCGGACGTGCGGCGGCTGCTGCTCTACGTGGTGCCCACCGTCGAGGCCGAGGCGGCCGCGGTGCCGGTGGATCCGGCGAACCCGCCACTGCTGGGCGCGGCGCTGGCGAAGGTCGTCTCGACGGTGATCAACCAGACGATCAGCTCCGATCTGGAGGAGCTCACCGCGCACAACGACGCCGTGGTCGCCACCCGCGACACCCGCGTTTCCCTTGCCGCGCTGGGACTTCGCGGCGGCGAACTGGTGGACCGCCGCGTGATGGCGGCCTACCTCGACCGGCGCGTCGCCGAGGACGCGGCCGAGCTGGTGCGCACGGCCACGCGGTACTACGCGCTGTCCACTGTGGATAGCAAGGATCCAGGCTGGGCCAAGGGGATTTCGACGGAACTGCGCTCGGTAGCAGCCGACGGTCTCCGGCACGGCATGCCGGCGAAGGCGCCGGGAGCCGGGTGCCAGGTCGAGGACCTCGCCGCCTTCCGCACCACGGCGCTCGACGATTCGGTTGCCACGGGCCTGCAGCTGGTCAACGCCGCGTTCCACCTCTGCCCGGACGGGCAGCAGGCCGCGACACTCAACGACGTCCGCGCGCGCCTGCACGCGGCGCGCAGCAAGGCCGCGCGGGGCATCCGCATCTCGCCGTGGGTGGCGAAACACGAACCGCCGGCCGCGGGCACCTCGGCGGCCGACTGGATCGCGCAGCTGGCGCGGGAATGGGCTCAGCTGGGCAAGTCGGACGCGCTGCGCGAAGCGTGGCCCCTGGTCACGGGCGCGCTACGCGACGCGGCGCCGGTGCTGCGGGAGCTGGCGAGCGACCCGCTGGCGACGGCGGCGGTGCTGAAGATGAACGGGCAGGCGCCGCCGCAGCAGACCGACGGGGCCAAGCTGGACGCCGAGGTCGCCGGCGTGGTGGCCGACGCCGTCGACACCGTCACGACGCTGGTCGGCTGGTTCGGCCTGGCCGAGGATCCGGCTCAGGATCCGGCTCAGCCGGAGGACCCGGCGCGCCAGGGCGACGCAGCCCAGCGTGCGGTCCCAGCGCAGCTTGCGGTCGCAGCCCAGCCTGCGGTGGCAGTACAGCCCACGGAACCAGCGCAGCTCGCGGTCGCAGTGCAGCCCGCGGTGGCGCCGCAGCCCGCGGTCGTAGCCCAGCCGGAGGACGCAGCCCCGCCCGACGACCCGGCGCAGGCCGCGGTTGCAGTGCAGCCCACGCACCCGGCCCAGTCCAACGACCCGGCCCAGTCCGTCAACGACCACACCCTGATGTCCCGCCTGATCCTCCTGCACGTCGCCACCCGCGGCCTGCTCGCGCAACCGCCGTCGGTCGACCAGCGCGTGGACCTGGTGCAGGTCAGCGCCGATTCCCGCACGCTGCTCGACCTCGGTCGCCAGCGCGGCTGGGACAAGCTCACCGGCCTGCAGGCCGACTACTTCGGCGCGTTCTACAAGTCCTCGTGGCGCGCGAACGACTGGATGTGGGGCCGCGTCGACGCCGTCGGCTGGCTCGTGCAGTGCCTGCTCGACCCGCATCGGCTGCGGGTGCTGCGCAACGTCGTCGGCCCGGAGGCGTTCCGCGCCGAGGTGCGCGAGGCGTTCACCGCGGTCGGCTGGCAGCTGCCGAGCGTGGCCGACAACGTGCCGGCCGCCGACGTGCAGTCGCTCGTCGCGCAGCTCGGCGAGGAGCTCGCCTTCCTGGGCCTCGACGCGCAGCTGGCGGACGCGGCGTTCAGCGACGACCTGCCGACCAGCCTGCCGGTGACGTCGATGGTGCTCGCGCGCGGCCGCCAGCTGGAGATCGCGCGCGAGGAGCTGCCGGTCGTCGCCAAGCAGGCGGCCGACGACGCGGCCGAGGGCAACGGCAAGCCGTCCGCGGTCTTCCGCACGGTCATGGCCACGCCGCCCGCGGACGCCGCCGCGACACAACGCGCGTTCCAGGCCTGCCAGGTCTCAGCCGAACGCTTCGAAGGCGAACGCGGCACGATGCTGCTCACCAAAACGCTCGTGAAGGCCGGTGCGACGGGCGTCAACGCCGCCGCGGGCGCCACCCGCGTGCCGACGTCGCTGCAGCCCGCCGCGAAGGTGGCCCAGGCGACCGGGCGTAGCGCGTGGTGGGTCACGCAGGGCGCGTCGAAGCTCGGGCGCCCGTGGAACCTCATCGCGGCCGCCGTGACGGCCGTGGCGGGCCTCGTGCTCGGCGGCAACGGCAGCCAGGTGCTGCAGTGGGTCGGCCCGCCCGTGGCCGCCGGTGCGGTCGTGTTCCTCGTGATGAGCCTGCTGACGCTGAAACGCACGTGGCGCATGGTGCTCACGCTGCTGTGCGTGCTGGTGGTGGCGGCGTTGCTGTTCGCGGCGTTCCTGCCGCCGCTGGCGCAGCCGTTGTTCGGCTGGCTCGGCACGGTGGTCGCGGGCTGGCGCCGCGGCGAGGCGCCCGTGTGGTGGCTGCTCGTGGTGCTGCTGCTCGTGCTGCCCGCCGTGTGGACGCCGATCGCCGCACTGCGCCGCCGCACGCGCACGCGGAGTACTCGGCGCCAGGTCAAGGGCATCGGGATCACCCGCCGCAGCTGAGTGGTCACGGCCGAGACGCGCCGTCCGATCAGGGGCGGCGTTCGTCCGCCTTGCGCCGAACCGCGTGACGCGTCATGGTCGGGGGAGTACAGGCCGCTCGCCACGGCGAGCGGTCCAATCCCACGTCTTGCCCCGAGACGCTGTCGATCAAACGTGTTTGTGGGGCTCCTCACCGAACATTTCACGTCCCCGCAGGTGAGCAGGGTGGGCGTGGCGCGCGTCGCTGGCGGCGTGAAAATTCTCTGTTACGTTTCCTGAGTATGTCCGGAAAGCACTTGATCGAACCCCCGACCAAGGCCGATGGCGCCGCCCTCTGGCGAATCGCGCGCGATTCGCAGAAGCTTGATCTCAACTCTCCGTATGCATACCTGCTGTGGTGTCGCGATTTCGCGGAGAGTTCGGTGGTCGCCCGAGTCGAGGCGGAGGCGGTGGGTTTTGTCATCGCCTACCGGAGGCCGTCCGAGCCCGACGTCGCGCTCGTGTGGCAGGTCGCGGTCGACTCTTCGCAGCGCGGGAAAGGCCTGGCCGGGCAGTTGCTCGACGCCTTGTACGCCCGCCTGGTCGACGACGGGGTGCGTTTCCTCGAAACCACGATCACCCCTGACAACGAGGCTTCGATCCGTCTCTTCGCGTCGTTCGCGAAGCGGTGGAACGCCACGCTGAAGAGCAGCAGGCTGTTCGAAGCCGAAGATTTCCCGGAAGATGGCGAAGGTGGGCACGAGCCCGAAAACCTTTACCGCATCGGGCCGTTGATCCGTCAATAAGCCGTGAATTTCGGGTCGAGTAGGAGCAAAGAAACGTCATGAGCATCTTCGAAGAGCTCGAATCAGAAGTCCGAAGTTACAGCAGGGGGTGGCCGGTCGTCTTCGACCGCGCGCAGGGCAGCTGGCTGTACGACGAGGACGGCAAGGCCTACCTCGATTTCTTCGCGGGTGCCGGCGCACTCAACTACGGCCACAACAACCCGAAGCTCAAGGCCGCGCTGATCGACTACATCCAGCGCGACGGCGTGACCCACGCGCTCGACATGTACACCGTGGCCAAGCGCGATTTCCTGGAGGCGTTCCAGCAGAAGATCCTCGCGCCGCGCGAGCTGGACTACAAGATCGTCTTCCCCGGTCCCGGTGGCGCCAACGCGGTGGAAGCCGCGCTGAAGCTCGCGCGCAAGGTGACCGGCAAGGAGTCGGTCATCAACTTCACCAACGCGTTCCACGGCATGACGCTCGGTGCGCTGTCGGTCACGGGCAACTCGATGAAGCGCGGCGGCGCCGGCGTCCCGCTCGTGCACGCCACCCCGATGCCGTACGACCGCTACTTCGACGGCACGATCCCCGACTTCCTCTACTTCGAGAAGCTGCTCGAAGACTCCGGCAGCGGCCTGAACGAGCCCGCCGCCGTGATCGTGGAGGGCGTGCAGGGCGAGGGCGGCATCAACGCCGCGCGCCTCGCCTGGCTCAAGGGCCTCTCGGACCTGTGCGAGAGCCACGACATCCTGCTGATCCTCGACGACGTGCAGATGGGCTGCGGCCGCACCGGCCCGTTCTTCAGCTTCGAGGACGCGGGCATCAAGCCCGACATCGTCTGCCTGTCGAAGTCCATCGGCGGCTACGGCCTCCCGATGGCGCTCACGCTCATCAAGCCGGAGCTCGACGTCTGGGAGCCCGGCGAGCACAACGGCACGTTCCGCGGCGTCAGCCCCGCGTTCGTGACCGCCACCGAGGCGATCAACCTCTACTGGAGCGACGACGAGCTCGAGAAGTCCACGAAGGCCAAGGGTGAGCGCATCGCCGCCGCCTTCAAGGACATCGTGGAGGCCTACCCGGACGCCAACCTGGTGGCGAAGGGCCGCGGCCTCGCGCGCGGCATCGAGTTCGCGAACGGCGACCTGGCCGGCGCGGTGTGCAAGGAAGCGTTCGAGCGCGGCCTGCTGATGGAGACGTCCGGGCCCGACGGTGAGGTCATGAAGCTCCTGCCGCCGCTGACGCTGACCGACGACGAGCTCACGCAGGGCCTGTCGATCATCAACGACTCCATCGCCGCCGTCCTCAAGTAATCCCGAACAACAGGTAAGGAGCGACCTTTGCTGGTCCGCACGCTCAACGAAGTCACCGACACCGACGCCGACATCAAGACGCCCAACTGGCGCAGCAAGCGCATCATCCTCGCCAAGGAGGGTCTGGGCTTCTCGGTGCACGAGACCACGCTGTACGCGGGCACGGTGAACGACTTCTGGTACGCCAACCACATCGAGGCCGTGTTCATCACCTCCGGCGAGGGCGAGGTGGAGAACAAGGCGACCGGCGAGGTCTTCCCGCTGGCGCCCGGCACCATCTACGTGCTCAACGACCACGACAAGCACCAGGTCCGGCCCAAGACCGAGATCAAGTGCGTGTGCGTGTTCAACCCGCCGGTCACCGGCCGCGAGGTGCACGACGAGAACGGCGTGTACCCGCTCATCGTCGAAGAAACCGCCTGAGCCTTCCCGGCTGCTGCCGCGACCACCACGCCGAACGAACGCGAGAACCAGGAGGAGAGCAACTGTGACGCTGACGGACACCCGGGTCGAAGACGGGTACCCGACCCGGATCGCCGGTACGCCGGAGCAACTTCCGCGCGTGCACCCCACGGTGTGGGGTACCGAGGCAGACGGTCCCATCGACGCCGCGACCCTGGCCAACCACGAGGCCAAGGGCTACACCGTCGACGAAGGCCTGCTCTCGCCCGGTGAGGTCCAGACGTACTGGCAGGAGCTCGTGCGGCTGTCCTCCGATCAGGAGCTGCGGGCCGACGAGCGGGTGATCACCGAGTCGAGGACCGGCGAGGTCCGGTCCATCTTCGACGTCCACGTGATCTCGGACCTGATCGCGGAGCTCGTGCGCGACCCGCGGGTCCTCGACCGGGCCCGGCAGATGCTGGGCTCGGACGTCTACATCCACCAGAGCCGCGTGAACTACATGCCGGGCTTCAAGGGCACGGGGTTCTACTGGCATTCGGACTTCGAGACGTGGCACGCCGAGGACGGCATGCCGACGCCGCGGGCCGTCAGCTGCTCGATCGCGCTCACGGACAACTACCCGTACAACGGCGGGCTCATGGTCATGCCGGGCTCGCAGCGCACATTCGTGCAGTGCGCGGGCGAGACGCCGGACGACAACTACAAGAGCTCGCTCAAGGACCAGCGCGTCGGTGTGCCGGCCGAGGACGACATCACGAAGATGGCGGCCGAGTGCGGCATCGACCAGTTCACCGGCACGGCGGGCACGGCGTTGTGGTTCGACTCCAACGTGATGCACGGGTCGTCGAACAACATCACGCCGTACCCGCGCTCGAACATCTTCCTGGTGTTCAACAGCGTCGAGAACGCGCTACAGGAACCTTTCGCGGCAGCCAGCCCGAGGCCGTCGTTCATCGCCGGCCGCGACGCCACCCCGGTGCGCCGGTGACGAGGGTTACCTCCGCGCGGCGGCGGGTCGCCCGTAGCCGTGAATGTGCACCCTGTTACTTTGTCGCCACTCCGCACGGGCCTCGTGGGTCCGTCGCGGAGGAGCTGTCCGTGGCAGTCCGGGTTCCTAGCTCGGGGTGAGCCCACCCGTCCCGCCCGGGCAGCATTGAGGTCGGGTGGACCGCGCCCCCTGGCGGCCCAGCCGACGTCACCGAGTCCGGCCCCGCACCATCAGATCGGGACTGATGGTGCGGGGCCGGATTCGTTTTGCCCGGGGCTAAGTCCGTTACGACATTCGGGCTACGGCCGCTGCTCGGGCGGGAAAACCGTGCGCACAGCCGAGGAAACAGCGACTGACACGTGGGTGTCCGGCGTGTGGAGTTCACGAAAGAGTTGTGTCTGTCAGCTCAACACCACGGTAGGTTGTGCCTCCTGGCGGGGGAGACGCCGGAACCAACCGGGGAGGTGCGCGCGAGCATGGCCGAAAACGCGGGCGCGCACGTGCAGCTGCTCGGCCCCGTCACACTCCTCGACGGTGCACGTGCAGTTTCCATCGGCGGTCCCGGTGTGAAAGGCCTGCTCGCGCTGCTGGCGTTGAAGGTCGGCAAGGTCGTACCGCTCGAGGAGATCATCGACGCGCTGTGGGGCCACGACCCGCCCGCCACCGCGCGGACGATCGTGCACGGCAACGTCTCGCACCTGCGCCGCGTGCTGCGCGACCTGGGAGGTGACTCCGTCGCGGAAATCCTCACCAGCCCGCCCGGCTACCAGCTCGCGGTGGATCCGGCGCGCGTCGACGTGCACCACGCCCGGGCCCTGCTGGACAGCGCCGTGCTGGAGCCGCCGGAGCAGGCGTCGACGCTGCTGGGCTCGGCTTTGGCTCTGTGGCGGGGACCCGCACTGTCCGGCGTGCCCGATTCGGTGCGGGCGCCCGAACTTGAGGACCTGCGCCTCGCGGTCCACGGCGCGCGCGTGGACGCCGACCTGGAGCTGGGCCGCCACAACGAGCTGATCGTGGAGCTCAGCCCGCTCGTGCGCGCCGACCCGCTGGCCGAGCGCACGGCCGGGCAGCTCATGCGCGCGCTCTACTACGCCGGCCGCCGCGGCGACGCGCTGGAGCTCTACCGCACGGTCTCGCGCGCCACGCTGCGCACGCTCGGCGTCGAACCGGGTGGCGACCTGCGGTGGCTGCACGAGCGCGTGCTCAACGACAACCTGAACGTCGCCGTCCCCGAAGCCTCCGCGCTCGTGAAAGCGCCTTCACAACTGCCGGCCGCGGTGCCTTCGCTCGCCGGCCGCGACGCCGAGCTGGCGTGGCTGGACGGCCTCGCCCAGACCGGCGAGAGCACCGTCGCGGTGGTGTCCGGGACGCCCGGCGTCGGCAAGAGCGCGCTGGTGGTGTGGTGGGCCCACCGCGCGGCAGCGCGCTTCCCGGACGGCGTGTTGTTCGCTTCCCTGCACGGTTTCGACCCGCGGCACGCGCCGCTGGAGCCCGCGGAGCTGCTCACGCAGTTCCTGCTCGGCCTGGGCGTCGCGACGGGTGATGTGCCAGAGCAGCTGCACGAACGCGTCGCGCTGTACCGGTCGCTCATCGCGGGCCGCCGCATGCTGGTGCTGCTGGATGACGCGCGCTCCGCCGAGCAGGTGCGGCCGTTGCTGCCGCCGGGTTCGCGGTCGATGACCGTGGTGACGAGCCGGTCGAAGCTCGAAGGCCTGGCCGTGTCGAACGCGGCGCGGCTGCGTGTTCTGGGCACTTTGGCGCCCGACGACGCGGTGCGCCTGATCGAAGAGCTGGCCGGGCCCGCGGATTTCGACCTGAACCACGCCCTGGCGCGCTTGTGCGGCTACCTGCCGCTGGCCCTGCGCATCGCCGGCGCGCGGTTGTCCTCAAGTCCACAGTGGACCGCTCAGGACCTCGTCGACGAGCTGGGCAACGAACGCACCCGCCTCGCCGCTCTGGAGGTCGACGGCGCCGACGGCGGCGTGCGTGCCGCGTTCGACGTCTCCTTCCGCGGCCTCCCTTCGGACCTGGCGCGTCTCCTGCTGCAGCTGGGCGTCCTGCCGGTCCGCCGCGTCGGCCCTCACCTGGCGGCCGCGGTGGCGTCGATGCCCGTCGACCGCGCGCGCCGCGCCCTGCGCACCCTGGCGGCGCACAACCTGCTGACCGAGACGGCCCGCGACGTCTTCGCACCCCACGATTTGGTGCGGCTCTACCTGAGGGAGCTCGCGGAGTCCGAACTGGACAGTGGTTCGACGGAAGCGGTCCTGGTCCGCGCCGTGCACTTCTACCAGGCCGCCTCCGACACGGCCCGCCGTCGAATGCTGCGCATAGTCGACCCGCTCGACCTGACGGACCTGCTGCCCGCCGACGCCCTCCCGGAGCTGAACACGTTCGACGAGGCCCAGGACTGGTTCGAGGCCGAGTGGCCCAATCTCCTGGTGGTGCTGGACGCCGCGTATTCCGCCGCGTTGTACGGCGACGTCTGGCGCCTCGCACGGGTTTCGCACACCTACCGAGTGGTCTGGCCCCTCTTGGACGAGTGGACCCGCCTCGTCGACCTGGGCCTGGCCGCCGCCGAGGCTTCCGGCGAGACCCTTGGCCAGTGCTGGATGCTCATCTCGCGCTGCGCCATCGCCCTGACGTTCGAGCTGCCCCAGGCCCGGCCCGCCGACGCCGAACGCGCCCTGGACCTCGCTGTGAAGCTCGGTGACAAACGCTCCGTCACGGTCGCCAACATCCACCTCGGCAGCGTGCTGTCCCTGCTGTCCCGCCACGACGAAGGCATCTCCCGCCTGCTGGAGGCCATCGCCGAAACCGAGCGCACCGGCGACCTCGAGCTGCGGGGGCAGGCGCTGAACAACTGCGCCGAGACGGAGAAGCGCGCCGGCCGCTTCGAGGACGCCGTGGTGCATGAGCTGGCTTCGCTGGCGATCGACCGGGAGCTGGGGAACGACAGCTACGCGGTGGTTTCGCTGAACAACCTGGCCGACCTGTCGCAACGCTTGGGGGACTCGGCTACTGCGTCGCGTTATGCGTGGGAGGGGATCGATCTCGCGCACGCCCGCGGGTTCGACCTTCACGAGGCGATCCTTCGGGTGACTCTGGCACGGATCTTGCGCGCTTCGCCGGCGACAGCGGGGTTGGCTCGGGAGCAGTACGCCTTGGCGGCGGTGCTGTACGGGCGGGTGAATCCGGCTCAGGTTCCGGAAGTGCAGGCGGAGGCTGCTGAGCTGGAGTGAGCGGTTTGACTGGTTCGACCGATTCGCTGATCACTCGGCTACCTGCCGATGACCTACGCATTCACCACTTCCGCGGCGCATCTGCACGTCGCCTCCTGGGCCCTCTCCGAAGTTGTCCACACCCATCTCGGAGTTGTGGACAACTCGCCCCCTTGGCGGCCTGGCCAGCGTTTTTGTCGGAGGCCGCCGATAGAATGGGCTTGGGGACGCCCCCCTCGGGAGGGCGGGGGCTGTCTGTCGGGGCCGGAGGTCTGCCGGGCGCTGGGAGTCGCCGACCGTCGGCGTGTGGAGATCGGTTGAAGATCGGCCCGCGAGGGTTGCGCAAGAGGTTTCTTGCACAGCGTTCACCTGCGTTTGCGCAGGTCGGGGATACCCTGGCTGGGCATACTTAGTGGTTTCTTAGCGTCCGAGGGTGTGGGCCGCGTAGGGTCGAAGGCGGTGTCGGCGGAGCCCTAGGGGAGGGGCAGGCTGTGAAGCTGGCGCCGCGGGTCCGCAGTCGCGTGCGGCGGGTCCGGAAGAGCCGCCAGGAGCGGCTCGGCGGCGGTTGGCCGGCCGACTTGGGGGTAGGCCGGCCGGCCGCCAGGCCCCGAGGCGACGGGAGCACCTGGGGGCGGGCAGTCGAGCATCGCGGGGCCGAGCGATCGAACCGGACGTCCCCAGCGAAACCCGGCCCGATCTCACCCCACGTTCGCCGTGCACAGCGCGATGGTCGAACCACTGCTGTCGGCCACCGTCTTGCCGTCCACCAGGATCGTGCAGGAGATCTGGTTCACGACGCTGGCGTTGGCGGTGTCGGCGGTCAGGCTGAGGATCGGGGTGCCGCCGCTGAAGGAGCCGTGGCCGTGCCACTGGTCGGTGCTCGCGGGGGCCGACTCGGTGCGCTGGTCGTTGAGCGTGCCGTAGCGGACGGTGGCGCCGCCGGCGGAGGTGACGACGAAGTCGACGTTGTGTTCGTCGCCCGGGGTCGGCGGGATGTGGAGGTCGCCGGCGCTGCTGGTGCCGAAGACCGACGGGAACAGCACCATCGTGGCCGACAGCAGGGCCGCGATCACCGCGACGATCACCGCCGTCACCGCGATGCCCCGGCCGGCCGCTTTGCCGCGCGTGGACTGGACCGTGCCGACGATCCCCAGCACCAGCCCGACGCCCGCGAGCGGCCACGCGACGAAGCCGTAGTCCGCCGCGATCGCCGCTCCGATCGCGACCAGGCCGAGAACCAGGCCGACGATGCCGAGCACGTTCGGCTTCGGCTTGGGTGGAGTGCGGTTCGGCGGCGTGGGCAGGACGCCACCGGGTGCGGCCGCGAGCCGGGGATCGGGCGGGATCACCCGCCAGGAGCCGGAGTCCGAGGAGCCGCCGCGGTGGGCGGAAGCGGCGGGTTCGGCTCGCCACGCGCCGGAATCCGAAGGTCCACGACGGCGGGCACCATCGCCGGAAGATCCGGATCCGCCACCGTGTGAAGCGGCAGTGCGGGAATCCGCAGATCCCCTGTCCCGCCGTGAAGAATCCGCAGAATCATGACCCTCGGCGGCGCCACGCGAACCGTCCCGGGCCCGGTCTTCGGAACCGGTGCCAGGCGGCGCGGAAGCACGTCCGGAAGAGCGGCCGTGGCGCGCGGGGGCGGGCGGGTGCCGCGGGTCGGGGGAGGTCATGCGTGGGGGCCTTCCGGGTCGAAGTGCGACGACGTTAACCCACGCCGACCAGTGGAAGGCGAAATCGTTACGTAGCAGAAAACGTCATCTATTCACCTCGCCGTACACACACCGGTCATTTACTATCCTGTGCCCCAGCAAGTGACCTGGTTGGTCGAGGGAACCCACAATTGAGCATGCGCCGCGTATACCGATTATCGGCATGATTGATGAACAAACCGCGCGAAATCAGTGGTCGAACAAGCTCACTTCGGGCGTGATCTCGAGCAGTTCGTGCACCGGGCGGCCGCGGCGGCCGTCGATGGTCGTCGTCCGGACCACGCGCAGGCGGGCGGTCACCGGGCGGTCGAGGTTCTCCTTGATCTGGTCGAGCAGGTCCTCGGCGACGGCGCCCTGGATCGTGCCGCCGGACTCGCGCTCCAGATAAAAGATCCGACGCCGCGTGCGGACGCCGTCGAGGCGGCCGGAGACGGTCTCGTAGCCCACGGCCTCGCGCGACTCGCGCAGGCTGTCGCGCAGGATCCGGGCCTGCTCGGTCGTCACGCTGCGCGTCACGTGCTCGCCCGCGGTGGGCGTGAGCGCCATGCCGATGCCGGCGTGCTTGCTCACCGCGTTGACGATGTCGCTCACCGCGTTGCGCACGGTGTCGCGCTGCAGCAGCACCGCGTCGAGCGCGCCGTCGTCGGAACCGTTGGCGGGCAGGAAATCGCAGAGCTCCTTGACCGCGCGCTCGGACAGCGTCTCGATGCCGTCGTGGATCAGCGCGTCGTCGAGCGCCGGCTCCGGGAAGCCGAAGAAGATCGCGTTGCCCGCCTGGCCCTTCTGGATCAGCGGCGCCTTGTCGCGGTCGGCCTGCTGGACGAAGGTGACCTCGTTGGACGGGTTGCGGATGATGTGCCCGATCTTCGCCGTCGCGTCCTGCAGCGCGCGGCTGATGTCGGAGAACGTGTACGCGTCGATGTGCGTCTCGCCGATCACCGACACGTGCAGCAGCGGCGAGCGCGACGTGCGCTCGAACTTCGCGTTGGCCGCCATCGCCGACGCGCGCGCGAGGTCGTCGAGCCAGGTGCCGCCGGGGATCTCGTCGGCGATGCGCCGGAACTCGTTCCTCACCAGACCATCTCCGGGAACCCCTTGCCGCCTTCGGCCCACACGGTCTCCCACACGTCCTCGTCGCCGGGACGGCACAGGAACCCGTCGAGCATCCCGCCCACCGGCTGCACCTGCTCGAGGTACATCGCGGGCTGC
The DNA here is from genome assembly GCF_040654155.1 of Amycolatopsis sp. NPDC050768. Lineage (NCBI taxonomy): Bacteria > Bacillati > Actinomycetota > Actinomycetes > Pseudonocardiales > Pseudonocardiaceae > Amycolatopsis > Amycolatopsis sp. NPDC050768. The sequence goes on along the minus strand of NZ_JBFAHL010000015.1, from coordinate 13,647 downwards.
CCGACGATGACTCCGCGCAGCGTGAGCAGGCCGTACAGTGCCGTTCGCCCCTCGTCGTCGAGCCGCTTGAGCGCGCCCCACTCGTCGGGCAGCAGCACCACGTCGAGGCCGCGCGGCGGGTGGCCCGTGCGCGTCACGAACGCGCCGCCGATCCACGCGCGGCCCGAAGAGATCACCTGACGGGCGACGCCGAGGTAGGCGTTGAGCGCGCTGAACAGGATCTCGCGATCGTTCTGGTGCGGGGCGTCGAACACGAGCCGCTCGTAGACGTCGGCGAGATCGGCCTGGTGACGGCCCGGCGGCAGCAGGTTCTGCGGCGTCCAGTGCGGGAGCGCCATCGGACCTCCTGACCTCGCGAACCTCGACGAGAGGCTCACGGCTCCCGCTCACACCATTGCTCACAGTGCGTAGCCGAACTTACCAGGTGGGTGTCAGCCACCTCGCCCAGGTCGGCGCGGCGCGGACTCGCGGGGCTCGTCGTTGTGCGGCCACTCGTCCGCGGGCTCCTCGGCGGCCGGCCAGTTCAGGTCACCCGAGAGGTGCGGTTCAGGGTCCGGCAGTCGCCCGATGCGGTGACCGGAGGGCTCGTCCGGGGCGTACGGCTCGTCCGGGTCCACCGCGGGGTAGTCGTTGTAGACCCGTTCGGGTTGCTCGTCGTAGTCGTAGGTCGGCACCGGGATGTACTGGGTCCGCTCGGCGTCGCTCGGCTCCGGGACGGCAGGCAACGAACCCGACGTCGAGCCCGCGCCCGCAGCCGAAGCGGCAGGCTCACGAGAACGCTTCGGCCGTCCCGCCCGCATGATCAGCCACATCACCAGCGCCCCCAGCAGGAACGCGATGAGCAGCCACAGCCAAATCTGCCCGAAGAGCCAGAGCATCCCCATCACCTCTCTTCGACTGTGATCTCGACGCGCCGGTCCCCACCTTCGCCCGGCGCGGCCGTGCCACTTCCCCGTACGAGCAGCCGGTTCGCCGGCACTCCGCCGGCCGTCAGCATCCGCATCACCGCTCGCGCCCGGGTCTGCGAAAGCCGGACCGCCGCCGCGCGCCCGCCCGGACCCGCGGCGACGTGCCCGGTGATGCGGTAGCGCAGGTCGTCGGGCGCGCCCTTCAGCAGCTTCGCGACGGCGCGCGCCGCCTGCGTCCCCGCCGGTGTGAGCTGCGCGGTGTTCGGCTTGAACTCGATCGGCGTGTCCGCCAGCTGCGCGTCCAGTTCCTTCTGAACCCCGGCGCGATCGGTCGGCGGCGCGGACGAAGTCGTGCTCGGCGGCGCGCTGCTGCTACTGCGCGGCGGACTCGTCGTCGAAGGCGGTGTGGGTGTCACGGACGGCGGCTTCGGGGCCGCCCCACCGGAAACCTCCGCGGACTCGACCCCTTCGACGCCCTGCACGATCCCCAGCGCACGCCCGGCCTGGTCCGCCGGGAAACCCGACAACGTCGCCTGCCGGCCCGAGAACGACACGTCGCCGCCCCGGATCCCGGCAGCGGCGAGCGCGGAGCGTGATCGTCCGGCGAGGTCGCCTTCGATCCCGTCAGCCCGCACCCACGTGACCACCCCGGCGAGCACTGCCGTGACCAGCAGCGCGACGGGGATCAGGCGGAGCCAACCGCGAGCACCGGACATAAAGGGACCATAGGCCGGTCACGGCCCGTTGGCGACCTGGTCGGGCGCGCCATTCGGGTGGCGCTCGCCCGAACTGTGCCGGTGGTCAGGACGCGGTGGCGTTGCCCTGGAAGTCGCGCACGTCGAGCTCCAGCGCGGCGGCCTCGGCCTGCACCAGCGGCGAGAGCTGCGGCCGCTTCGGTGACAGCCCGTCACCCATCGACTCGCCCTTGAGCTGGCGGCGGATCCACGGCAGCAGGTGCGCCTTGGTCCAGTTGAGGTCCGAGCGCCGCGAGGTGATCCACGTGGCCGGCTCCGCGGTCGGCGGGTACGGCTCGCGCCAGTCCTCGATCACGGGCAGGCCGAGCACCTCGGCGGTCAGCAGCGCGATGCGGCGGTGCGCGTCGGGCGTGAAGTGCAGGCGGTCGTCGCTCCAGGCGCGGCGGTCGTGCAGCGGCCCCATGGTCCAGAGGTCGACCATCGTCGCGCCGTGGCGGGCCGCGATCGCCCACAGATACGTGTTGTAGATGCCGATCTTGCCGCGCAGCACGCTCATCACCGAGAGCGCCTTGGTGTCGGGACCGTTGAAGATCACGACGGGGATGCCGGCCTCGCGCAGCTTCACCACGCCGGCCTCGAAGCGGGCCGCGATGGCGTCGACGTCCGCGCCCGGCACGATCACGTCGTTGCCGCCCGCGCACAGCGTGACCAGGTCGGGCTTGATCTCGAGCGCGATCGGCAGCTGCTCGTCCATGATCTCGTCGAGCATTTTGCCGCGCAGCGACAAGTTGGCGTACTGGAAGTCCGGCCGCCCCCCGGCGAGCATCTCGGCGAGCCGATCGGCCCAGCCCCGGAACGAGCCGTCGGGCAGCTCGTCGTTGAGGCCTTCGGTGAAGCTGTCACCGATGGCCACGTAGCTGTCGATTCCGTACACGCTGGGATCCCCTTCCCCGGACTGACCGCGCCTACCCCGCGTTAAGTTGTACACCACAACTAACAATCGGACGTCCCCGTACCTTCCCGGCTGCCACCCCTGATTCAGCCGGAAGGCACAGTCTCTTACCTTCTCGTCTCCTCGCGCGCCCGTATTACGCGAATTTCACCTCGATCCGGGGTGATGAACCGCTCAGTCGAGCACTGAACGGACACGCTGTGTGGCGAAGGTCTCCCGCTTCGGGCCTGCCACCCCGGTATCCGGCAGGCTGGGGATGTGACGGACGAGACGACGCCTGCGCGCGAGTCGCTCGCGCAGATCCTCGGTGGCCGCCGTGGGGCGATCGACGCCAGCATCCCGCCGGTGGCCTTCGTGGTCGGCTGGCTGGCCACCGGGCAGTCGATCTCGTGGGGCGCGATCGTCGCCATCGGGGTCGCGGTGGCCCTCGGCGCCTACCGGCTGATCCGCGGCGACAAGGCGCGCGCCGTCGTCGTGAGCCTCGCGGCCGTGGTGATCGCCGCGCTCATCGCGTTGCACACCGGCCGCGCGGAGGACTTTTTCCTGCTGCAGCTGCTCTCCAACGCCGCGAGCGCCCTGCTCTTCGCCGCCAGCATCGTGGTGCGCTGGCCGCTGCTGGGTGTGATCGTGGGGCTCCTGATCGGACAGAAGACGCGCTGGCGCCGTGACCCCGCACTACTGCGCGCGTATTCGTGGGCGAGCTGGGTGTGGGTGCTGCAGTACTTGATCCGCGTGGTGGTCTACGGCCTGCTGTGGTGGGCCGGGGAGGTGGTGGCTCTCGGCATCGCGCGCACCGCGCTCTCGTGGCCACTGGTCGCGGCGACCGTGGCAGTGAGCGGCTGGGTTCTGTACAAGGCGTTGCCGGCCGGGCACCCGGGCCTGCGGCTCACACCGGAACCGGGTCCGGAAGACGGACCCAGGACATAAGGCGGCCCCCGGCGAGGGGGGAGGGTCCGGGGGCCGATGCCTACGGTACCCGGACCGGAGGGGTTGAGTCGACGGTTTGGACACTTCGAACCAGGTTTTGGTCGTATTCACCTTGCCGAAGGCCGCACCGCGGTCTCTCCCCAGGCGTCGACGGCGGCCAGCCACGCGGCGCCGAGCACTCCGTCGGAGCTGGTCAGCACGTCGAGCCCGGCCAGCCCGGCCTTCACGAGCGGTCCCACCGGACCGGTTCCTGTAAGGACGCTGCCGACGAGCACCACGGGAGTTTTCTCGCCCGGGTCGCGCGTGGCGAGGGCCGTGGCGACCAGAAGATCGGCTGCCCTGGCCACGATTTCCGTTGCGGAGGCTTCTCCGGCGGCCGCCGCGGCGCTCACGAGGGGCGCGAACCGAGCGAGCCGGACGGGCGCTTCGGCGTTGACCTTCATGATGAGCGCACGCACCGTGGCCAACCGATTCGCTTCCGTGACAAGCGAATTAGGGAAATCGTGATTGTCTGAAGTGGCCACGTCGTCCCGGGAGTCCACAGGAGACGGTCCGAACGCCTCGGCGAGCACGGCGCCCGGCAGCCCGGTGAGCTCCGCCCCGCGGCCGAGCGCCTCCAAAGTGGATCGCACCGCCTCTCGCCCGAGCCAGAACGCCGAGCCCTCGTCGCCGAGCAGCCAGCCGTAGCCGCCCGCGGTGGCGGTCATCCGCCGTCCGCGGATGCGGCCGGCGATCGAGCCGGTACCCGCCACGAGCACGGTGCCGTCGGGGGCCGACGTCGCCGACGCGTACGCGACTTCGGCGTCGGCCACCGTCCGAACCGCACCGTCCAAACCGATCCGTGCCCACGCCCCGGCGAACACCGCCGCGACGGCGGGGTCGGACAGCTTGCTCACCCCGGCCAGTCCGACCACGGCGGCGCGCACGTCCGTGCGCCCGCCCAGCGCCCGCTCGATCGCCGAGGCGATGCGCGCGGCCGCCTCCGCAGGCGGGTGCGAGTTGGGGTTGGCACCGCCGGCCGTCGCCGAGCCGAGCACGGCGCCGGCGGCGTCGACCGCGATCGCTCGCGTCGACGTGCCACCGGCGTCCACGCCCACGACGAGACTCACCGGGTCTTGGTCACCTTCAGCAGCCCACGCGGGCTGTCCGGGTCACCGCCGCGCGCGAGCGAAAGCCCGAGCGCGATCCGCTGGATCGGCAGGATCTCCAGGATCGGCGCGAGCTCCTCGGCCGTCTCCGCCACGGGGATCCGCAGTGCCGCCGGCACGTCGGCCGACGCGGATCCGACCGCCAGCACGTCGGCGCCGCGCTTGCCGACGGCCTCGAGCACCTCGCCCATCGCCTCGCCGCCGTGGCCCGCGCTCGTCACCGCGAGCACGGCGGTCTCGCCGTCGACGGCCGCGACCGGGCCGTGGAGCAGGTCCGCGCCGCTGTACGCGCGGGCGGCGAGGTAGCTCGTCTCCGCCAGCTTCAGCGAACCCTCGAGCGCCGTCGCGTACGAGTAACCGCGACCGGTGGTGAGTACACGGTCCACGAAGCGGTAGCGGTCCACCGCGCGCTGCACGCCTTCGGCCGCGCCGTCGAGCGTCTGCTGGGCGAGGTCGCCGAGCTTCTGCGCGTCGGCCGCCTTGCCGCCGCGCACGGCGTCGATGAACAGGTACAGCGCGAGCAGCGTCGCGGAGTACGTCTTGGTCGCGGCGACCGCCTTCTCCAGACCGGCGCCGATGTCCACGCCCAGCTCGGCCGCCGCGCGCAGCGGCGAGTCCGGCGTGTTCGTGACCGACACCGTGAGCGCACCCTGGCGCCGGGCCGCTTCGGTGACCTCGATGAGGTCGGGCGAGCCGCCGCTCTGGCTCACGGTGACGAAGAGCACCTCCTTCAGGTCTGGCCGTGCGCCGTAGAGCGTCGTGGTGGACGGTGACACGAGACCCGCGGGAAGCCCCAGGAGTACCTCGATCAGGTACTTGGCGTACAAAGCAGCGTGGTCACTCGAACCCCGTGCGGCGAGCAAAGCGAAACGGGGCGGCTTTTGTGAAATCTTTTCAGCTACTTCGGCTATTTCGCCCTGCCGCTCGACCAGCCCGGCCAGTACGGCAGGCTGCTCCGAGATTTCCGCGGCCATGTGCTCGCCGGGATGTTGTTGGGTCATCACTTTCCTCTCCGCCGGGACTCCAGTCCCGGGTGTGCTGAGCGGCGTGCGGTCAGGTCTAGACCAATGCTAGCCGGGCGGAGCGTTTGTGGTGAAGGGTACGTTTCTTGACGGGGAAGTGGCGCGATAGTGGCGATAGTGAGGGAAAGCTGAGGGAGCCGGTCATGTTGGAGACATCCCCCGCGAGTGAGGCGGGGACCACGGCGGGTGTGCGCGGGCAGCGCGAACCCAAGTACTGGGCGCTGAAACAGCACCTGCTGGATCTGCTCGACGCTCTGCCGCCGGGCTCGCCGATCCCGACGGAACGGGCGCTGGCGGGCGAGTTCACCGTGTCGCGCACCACCGTGCGGCAGGCGCTGGCGGACCTGACGGCCGAAGGGCGCTTGCACCGCGTTCAAGGGAAGGGCACGTTCGCGGCCGAGCCGAAGCTCGCGCAGCGGCTGCAGCTGTCCTCGTACACGGAGGACATGCGCAAGCAGGGCCTGAAGCCGTCGTCGAAACTCCTCGAAATCGAGGAGTTGCCCGTGGAGGGCGAACTCGCGAAACTGCTCGGGATCCGGCAAGGTGCGAAAATTCTTCGCCTTCGCCGCCTCCGGTTGGCGGACGCCCAGCCGATGGCGTTGGAGACGACGCACCTGCCGCTGGGCCGCTTCCGTGGGCTGCGCAAGCACATTTCGGCCGGCGGGTCGCTCTACGCAGTGCTTCGTGAGCACTACGGCGTCGAACTCGAGCGCGCGGAGGAGACGATCGAGACGTCGCTCGCCGGTCCGGAGGAAGCCGAGATGCTCGGCGCGGACGTCGGCATGCCGGTGATGATGCTGACACGGCACTCGTTCGCCACCGACGGCAAGCCGGTGGAGTTCGCGCGCTCGGTCTACCGCGGCGACCGCTACAAGTTCGTCACGACGCTGCTGCCGTGAGCGGGGCCGGCGGGCCCGCGAGCAGTCGCCGGGCCGGGCGTGGGTGGTTGCGCCCGGACCGGCGTCGCGACACCGTGTGCGCATGAGCTTCGAGCGTGCGCGGTGATCGCACGGTGACGACAACCGACAGCGGTATTCGCTGGGGCACCCCCTTGGCCCGCGGGGTGCTGTGGACGACGATCCTCGGCTCGAGCATGGCCATGCTCGACGGGACGATCGTCAATGTCGCGCTGCCCCGGATCGGCGAGGAGCTCGGCGCCACCGTCGCCGGCCTGCAGTGGATCCTCGACGGCTACATGCTGGCGCTCGCCGCGTTGATCCTCGTCGCGGGCTCCCTCGGCGACCGCTACGGCCGGCGCCGCATGTACCTGATCGGCGTGGTCTGGTTCGGCATCGCCTCGGCGCTGTGCGCGATCGCCACCTCGACCACGGAACTGGTGATCTTCCGGATCATCCAGGGCATCGGCGGCGCGCTGCTCACCCCCGGCTCACTCGCGATCCTGCAGTCGTCGTTCAGACACAACGACCGGGCGCGCGCGATCGGCGCGTGGTCCGGACTGGGTGGTCTGGCCGCCGCGGTCGGACCGCTGCTCGGCGGCGTGCTGGTGCAGGTCTGGTCCTGGCGGCTGGCGTTCCTGATCAACCTGCCGCTGGCCATCGTCGTGGTGCTGATGGCGCTCAAGTTCGTGCCCGAGTCGCGCGACGAGACGGCCACCGGCCACCCGGACTTCACCGCCGCCGCGACAGGCGCGATCGGGCTCGCGGGGATAACCGGAGCGCTGGTCGAAGCGCCTGGCCGCGGCATCGGTGACCCGATCGTGCTGATCGCGCTGGTCGCCGGCATCGCCGGGCTGGGCGTGTTCCTCTGGCTGCAGCACCACTCCCGCGAACCGCTCGTGCCGCCCAGCCTCTTCCGCGACCGGACGTTCACGCTGTCCAACGCGCTCACGTTCGTGGTCTACGCCGCCCTCGGCGCCGTGATGATGCTGCTGGTCCTGCAGCTGCAGGTCTCCCTGAACTACCCGCCGACGCTCGCGGGCCTTGCCGGGCTGCCGATCACGATCATCATGCTGCTGCTCTCGGGCCGCTCGGGCGCGCTGGCCCAGCGCATCGGCCCGCGCCTGCAGCTGGTGGTCGGACCCATCGTGATCGGCATCGGCATGCTGCTGCTGATCCGCGTCGGACCGGGGTCCTCGTACCTCGGTTCGGTCTTCCCCGCGGTGGTCGTGTTCGGCCTCGGACTGGCGTGCACGGTGGCGCCGGTGACCGCGACGGTGCTCGCCGCAGCCCCCGACCGCTTCGCCGGTGTCGCGTCCGGAGTGAACAACGCGATCGCCCGAACGGGTGGTCTTCTTGCGGTCGCGGTGCTCCCCGCGGCGGCCGGACTCACCGGTTCGGCCTACCGCGACCCCGTCGCGCTGACGGCCGGCTGGCGCATGGCACTGCTCATCTGCGCCGTCCTGGCGATCGCAGGAGGCCTCATCGCGTTGGGGATTCACAACGGCGTGCTCGGTTCGCCGGACGATTCCGGAGACGCCTCCGGTGGCGCGGCCGGGCCCGAGGCCAAGCGGACCGTGGACGACGAGTCGCCTCACCTCGGCGAGTGCTTCTCGTGCGGGGTGGACGGACCGCCGACCCACGTCCGCCCGGGCCCGGCGCGCGACTGACGCCTACGCGAGCAGTTCGGCCAGCAGTTCCGGGTCGACGTTGCCGCCGGAGATCACCGACACCGTCTTGCCGCCCGGCAGCTCGCCGGCGTGGTGCAGGAACGCGGCGGTGGCCGTCGCCCCGCTGGGCTCGGCCACGATCCGGGCCCGCCGGGCCAGCACGCGCGTGGCGTCGCGGATCTCGTCCTCGGTCACGGTGACGATGCCGTCGAGCACGCTCTGCAAGTGCGCGAACGTCAGGTCCGACGGCTGGGCGCGCAGGCCGTCGGCGATCGTGCGGGCGCGCTGCTCCATCGGCCACTCGATGCGGCGGCCGGCGCGCAGGCCCTCGGCGGTGTCGCCGGCCAGCTCGGGCTCGACGGCGATGACCTTCGCTCCGGGGCACAGCGCCTTGATCGCCGTGCCGACACCCGAGGCGAGCCCGCCGCCGCTCACCGGCACGAGCACGGTGTCGACGTCCGGCAGGTCGGTGGCGATTTCCAGGCCCGCGGTGCCCTGCCCGGCGATCACGTCGAGGTGGTCGAACGGCGGGATGTAAGTGAGCCCGCGCTCCTTCGCCAGCGCCGACGCGACCGGCTCCTGCTCGGCGATCGGCACCTCGATCACCTCGGCGCCCCAGCTCCGGGTGGCCTCGACCTTGAGCCGCGGCGCCACGTCCGGCACCACGATCACGGCGGGGATGCCGAAGGCGTTCGCGGAGTAGGCGACCGCCTGCGCGTGGTTACCGCTGGAGTACGAGACGACGCCGCGTGCGCGCTGCGCGTCGTCGAGTGAGGCGATCGCGTTGTACGCGCCGCGGATCTTGAACGCGCCGATCTGTTGCAGGCTCTCGGGTTTGAGCCACAGCTCGCCTTCGGTCCAGTGCTGGCGCAGCAGCGGCGTGCGCACGGCGTGGTCGGCTACCCGCTTCGCCGCGGCCTCGATTTCGGAGATCGTCACCAATCGCATGTGGTGAGTATGTCAGGAAAGTGTGAGCCACAGTCCATCCACTGTGGACGGTCAACGTGTCCTCGCTCACGGATGGGCAACGCGGGGAGTTCCTCGCGCGACTTACTCGTTGAACGCCACAGGGGAAATCGCGCGGGTACTAGTAGATCGGGATCATGAGTCAGCAGCGGGAAAAGACATCGGAGCAGGGCGAGAAGAAGAGCTTCCGCCCGGCGCAGGTGGTGGCGACGGCACTGGCCGCCGTCACGGCCGCGTTGCTGGGTTCGACACTCGGCGTGGCGGGGACCGTCGTGGGCGCCGGGGTGGCGAGCGTGATCACCACGGTCGGCGCCGAGCTGTACCTGCGTTCGCTGCAGCGCACTCGCGAGGCCGCGCTGAAGGCGCGCGCGGTGCTCGTGACGGCGGGGCAGCGCAGGGGCAGCAGGCCGGGCCTCTCGCCGGTCGACGACCCGGCGCAGATGCCGACCGTGCTGATGCCGCTCGACCCGTCGGAGATGCCGACGGTGCGGATCTCGAAGCTGACCGCGCCGGCCGAGCCCGAGGAGTCGTTCGGCGACAAGCTGAGGAAGCTGCGCTGGCCGATCATCCTGGGCACGAGCGTGGTCGCCACGGCCATCGCGATCGGCGTCAGCGTCGCGATCGAGGCGGCCGGCGGGCCAGGGCCCGGTTTCGTCCGCCACGACCCGGGCACGAGCCAGCACCAGCAGCAGGACGAGAACACCAACCCGCCCACGACGTCACAGAACAGCCCGCCGCCCAGCGAGACCGAGTCGAACACCCCGCCGCCCTCGACCTCGTCTTCGAGCACGTCCACGAGCGAATCGCCGACGTCTTCAAGCAGCTCGGACAGCGCCCCGCCGCCTTCGAGCACGGGTGGGGCGCCGTCGACCACACCGAGCGCGCCGCAGACGAAGGGTGCGCCGTCGGGGACCCCCAGTCCCTAACCGAGCTGGGACCTGAGCGCCTGCGCGGCCGCCTTCGGGTCTTCCGCGTCGGTGATCGCGCGGACCACGACGATCCGTGTCGCGCCGGCCGCCAGCACCTCCGGCAGGCGTTCCGTGTCGATGCCGCCGATCGCGAACCACGGCCGGTCGGTACCGGTTTTCGCGGTCGCGCGCACGAGGTCCAGGCCCGGCGCGTACCGGCCGGGCTTGGTCGGCGTCGGCCAGCACGGGCCGGTGCAGAAGTAGTCCACGCCGTCCTCGGCGGCGGCCGCCGTGGCCTGCTCGATCGAGTGGGTGGAGCGGCCGATCACCACGTCGTCGCCAAGGACGCGGCGCGCGAGCGGCACGGGGATGTCGTCCTGACCCAGGTGTAGCACGTCGGCGCCCACGGCGAGCGCGACGTCGGCGCGGTCGTTGACCGACAGCAGCGCACCGTGGCGCGCGCACGCTTCGGCGAGCACCTCGAGCGCCGCGATCTCCTGCGCGGCCTCGAGCGGGGTGCCGTTCGTCTTGTCCCGCAGCTGCACGATGTCGACGCCGCCGGCCAGCGCCGCGTCGATGAACTCGGCGAGGTCGCCGCGCGACGAGCGGGCGTCGGTGCACAGGTACAGCCGCGAATCGGCCAGGCGGGTGCGGATCTGTGATCCGGTCAGGGCGGGCATGGCGGGGACGTTACCCGCGCGCTACGGTGGGGTGGTCCGCACGGGAGCCCGAGGCACGGGCTGAGAGGGAGCCGCCGCTCCGACCGTGGAACCTGATCCGGGTCATGCCGGCGCAGGGAGCGTGATTCCATGAGTGAGACCCTCACCATCGTCGGCGGTGGTGTCATCGGCCTGTCCGCGGCTTGGCGCGCGGCGGCCCGCGGCCATCGCGTCACGGTGGTCGATCCGGCCCCCGCGCGCGGTGCGTCCTGGGTGGCCGGCGGCATGCTCGCGCCGGTCACGGAGGCGTGGCCGGGCGAGGAGCACGTGCTCAGCCTTGGCGAGGAGTCGCTGCGGCGCTGGCCCGCGTTCGCGCGGGACCTCGCGGCGGAGGGCACGGACCCCGGGCTGGCTTCGCACGGCACGATCGTGGTCGCGTTCGACAGCGCCGACGCCGGGCACCTCGACATCCTCGCGGAGTACCTGGCCTCGCTGGGCCGTGACGTCGAGCGGCTCACCGGGCGGGCGGCGCGGCGGCTCGCGCCGGGCCTGGGCGCGGTGCGTAGCGGGCTGCACGTGCCGGGTGACCTGGCTGTCGACAACCGGAAGCTGCTGACGGCGCTGCTCTCCGCGTGCGCGAAGCGGGGTGTCGAGTTCTCGGCGTCGCGGGTGACTTCGCTCGACGATGTGACCGGTCCCGTTGTGCTGGCTGCCGGCGCGTGGACAGGCAAGCTGCACCCGCTGCTGGCCGACGCCGTGCGGCCGCTCAAAGGCGAGATCCTGCGACTGCGGCCGCGTCGGGGCTGCCTGCCGCCCCCGCCGTACACGGTGCGCGCGATGGTCGAGGGCCGGCCGATCTACCTCGTGCCGCGCGCTGACGGCGAGCTGGTGCTCGGCGCGACGCAGTACGAAGCGGGCTTCGACGAGACCGTGACCGCGCGTGGCGTGCGGGAGCTGCTGGAAGGCGGCGAACGGATCCTGCCGGGCATCACGGAGTACGAGCTCGTCGAGACCGCGGCCGGGCTGCGCGCGGGAAGCCGCGACGCGCTGCCGTACATCGGGGAGCTCGGCGAAGGCGTGTACGCGGCGACGGGGCACCACCGCAACGGACTGCTGATGGCCCCCGTGACCGCCGACGCCGTGGTCGCGTGGCTGGCCGGCGAGGCCCCACCGGACGAGATCGGGGCGGCCGCGCCCGCCCGTTTGCTGCAGAAGGAGCGAGTCTGATGGAGATCAAGGTCAACGGGAGCTGGCGCGAGTTCCCCGACGGCGCCACCGTGTCCGAGGTGCTCGACGCACTCGACGTGGCCCGCCAGGGCGTTGCCGTCGCGGTGAACGGCGAGGTCGTGCGCCGGGGCGAGTGGGAGGCGTCGGTGGTGCCGAAGGGCGCGAACATCGACGTGCTGACCGCGGTGCAGGGAGGCTGACGATGGACGACGCTCTGGTCATCGGCGAACACAAGCTGTCGTCGAGGCTGATCATCGGGACCGGTGGTGCCGGGAACCTGTCGGTGCTGGAACGCGCACTGGTCGCGTCGGGCACCGAGCTGACGACGGTCGCCATGCGCAAAGCCGACGCCGACGGCGGCACCGGCGTGCTCGGACTCGTGCGGCGCCTCGGGATCAAGCTGCTGCCCAACACCGCCGGCTGCCGCACCGCCGCGGAGGCCGTGCTGACCGCCCAGCTGGCCCGCGAGGCCCTCGACACGGACCTCATCAAGCTCGAGGTCCACGCCGACGACCGCACCCTGCTGCCCGACCCGTTCGAAACCCTGGACGCCGCGGAGCAACTGGCGGCCGACGGCTTCACCGTGCTCGCGTACACCAACGACGACCCCGTGCTCGCACTTCGGCTCGAGGAGGCGGGCTGCGCCGCCGTGATGCCCCTGGGCGCCCCGATCGGCACAGGCCTCGGCATCCGCAACCCGCACAACATCGAGCTCATCGTCGCGCGCGCCATGGTCCCCGTCATCCTCGACGCGGGCATCGGCACCGCTTCCGACGCCTGCCTCGCCATGGAACTCGGCTGCGACGCGGTGCTGCTGTCCACCGCCGTGACGCGCGCCAAGGACCCGGAACGCATGGCCGCGGCGATGCGCGCGGGCGTCGAGGCGGGCCGCCTGGCGCGCGACGCGGGCCGGGTACCGCAGCGCTTCTGGGCGCACGCGTCGAGCCCGCCCCGCTGACGTGTGCGGCTGGTTTCGCCCTGGCGGGGTAAACGCGGGTAAGCCGCCTGGTGCAAGTGGGCCGCGTTTGCCGACCCGGTTGGTGATTTCGTCCGCGCTTAACGCCGAACGTGCACCGTCAGGCCTTATGGTGGACGACACCTTTCCGGCGCAAAGGCGGCGGGCAACAGCGGTAGGAGGAGCCAGCCGTGACTCTATCCTCGGTCCAGGACGTCTCGGGCAGGTTGTACCTGGCCGTGGGGCGGCTGTCGCGCTCGTTGCGGCAGGCGGGGGTCCCCGGGCCCGGCCACGGCGCGATCTCGGCCCTTGCCACGCTCGTTCACTTCGGTCAGCTGCGCCTCGGTGACCTCGCCGCGAAGGAGGGCGTCGCGGCGGCCACGATGTCGCGCATAATCGCCACCCTCGTCGAGGCGGGCTACGTCACCCGCGAATCCGACCCCGTCGACCGCCGCGCCTGGCTCGCCCGCGCGACGGAGGAGGGCGAGCGGCTCGTGTCCGGCGTGCGGTCCACGCGCGTGCAGGAGCTGAACCGCCGCCTCGACAAGCTGAGCCCGGAATACCGCGAAGCCCTCATGATCGCGTTGCCGGCCCTGGAGGCCCTGATCTCCGACGACAGCTAGGTGTATTTGGCCAGGACGTTGGTAGCGGAAGGTTCTGGTTGACGTGGGGAGAGCCTCCGGTTGAGGTGTGGCTTGTCTAGGACCCACGTCA
>NZ_JBFAHL010000014.1:0-285397 GCF_040654155.1 Amycolatopsis sp. NPDC050768 | reverse complement strand
ACCAACCAGCACCTCATCGTGGGCCTCGACCCGAACGCGAGCAGCCGCCTCATCGGCAGCAACATGGCGTACTACTCCGTAGGCTTCGGCGGCGGCGCCGTCGCGGCCACCACCGCCTACAGCGCGTGGGGCTGGACCGCGGTCTGCGTCCTCGGCGCCGGGTTCAGCCTGGTGGCCCTGCTGGTGTGGGGCGCGGACCGCCTCTCGGTGGCGCGCTCGGCGCGCCTCACTCCGGCGGCCGCCTGAGTGTCCGCTGTGGACGGACGGGCCCGGGGAACACTTCCCCGGGCCCGGTTTCACGCGATCCCTCCGGGCGGCGCCGAGCTGCCGTGCGCGGCGACCTCGTAACGCTGGCCCTGGTGGTCCAGGATCCGCACGCTTCTGCGCACGGCGTCAAGCGCCGCGCGGAACGGCTCGGACGCGTGGAAGCGGTCCACGGCCTCCTGGTCCACCCAGCCTTCCGACAGGTGGATCGTTGCCGGGTCCAGCAGGTCCGCCGCGAAGACGTAGAACAGGCAGCCGGGCGATTCGGCGGCGAAGCTCAGGTGCGGCACGACCGCGTCGACGAACTTCTGGCGGTCGTCCGGGTGCACCCGGTAGTAGGCGTTGAACACGATCTTGGTGGGCGTGTCGCGGCTCGGCGCGGTGGTCATTCAGTCCTCCGGGTTCAGGGTCGACGCCGCGGCTTCCAGCGCCGGGGCGAAGTCGGTGCGCCAGGCGGCGGTGAGGATGACCTCGGTGGCGCCGGCGTCGAGGTGGTGGCGCAGGGACTCCCGCACGGTTTCGGCGTCGCCGAGGGCGCAGAGTTCGTGGATGAAGCCTTCGCCGATGGCGAGTTTCTGAGCTTCGACGTCGGTGGCCTTGTCGTACGCGGCGAGGTCGGCCGCGTAGCCGGCGGCGGCGAACATCGTGCGGTAGAAGGGCAGGCCGAAGTAGCGGTGGAGCTCGCTGCGGACGCCGTCGAGGGCACCGTCGCCGAGGGCCGTGGGGACGGCAGTGGCGATCGTGAAGCCCGTGAGGTCCTTGCCGGCCCGGGCGCGGCCCGCCCGCACCTCGGGCACGACCACGTCACGGACGTAGCTCGCCGGGCACGCCCACAGCACCACGCCGTCGGCGATCTCGCCGGCCAGCCGCAGCATGGCGGGCGACAGGCCCGCGAGCACGAGCTCGATGCCAGGCCTCGGCGTGAACCCCGTGAACGCGAACGTCGAGTTCCAGCGCTCGCCCGGCGGCGGCTGCTCGCCCGCGAGAACGGCGCGGACGACGCCCGCGTACTCCCGCATTTCCGCGACCGGGCGGCCGATCTCCTGGCCGTGCCAGCCACCCATCGTCGAGCGGTGGCCGACGCCGAGCCCCAGACGGAACCGGCCGCCGGACAGGTCGTCGACGGTCGCGGCGGTCTGGGCCATCGACGCGGGCGAGCGGTGGTAGATCGGCGCGACGGCCGTGCCCAGCGTCACCGAGGTGGTCTTCATCGCGAGCGCGGCCAGCAGCGTGAACGAGTCGCGCGCCGCGATGTGCGAGCAGTTGATCGAGCCGAAGCCCAGGTCGTCGGCGAGGCGGGCCAGCCGGACCGCCTCGCCGAACGGCGCGAACGCCGGGATCTGGCAGCTGATCGTCATGCGTTCTGTTCCTTCTCGGTCCGGGTGCGCCGGTAGTGCTCGAAGACCGCGAGCAGGCCGGCGTCGTCCACCGAGCCCGGGTCGGCCACCTCGGCGGCCGGCGCGCCCTGCAGGACGCGTTTCACCGGCACCTCGAGCTTCTTGCCGGTACGGGTGTGCGGGAGCGCGGGGACGGCGACGATGTCGTCGGGAACGTGCCGCGGGGACAGCAACCGCTTGATCTCCGAACGGATCTTCTCGCGCAGCGCGTCGTAGAGCACGCCGTCGGCGGTTTTCACGAACAGCGGCATCCAGTAGCCGCCATCGGGACGTTCGGCGCCGATCACCAGTGCCTCGTCCACTTCGGACAGTCCTTCCACGACCTGGTGGATGTCGGCACTGCCCATGCGGATGCCGTTGCGGTTGAGGGTCGCGTCGGAACGCCCGTGCACCACGACGGAGCCGCGCTCGGTGATGGTGATCCAGTCGCCGTGGCGCCACACACCGGGGTAGGTCGAGAAGTACGCCTCGCGGTAGCGGCTTCCGTCGGCGTCGTCCCAGAACCGCAGCGGCATCGACGGCATCGGCTTCGTGACGACCAGCTCGCCCTGCTCTCCGACCACCGCGTGGCCCTCGGCGTCCCACGCCTCCAGCGCCACGCCGAGGCACGGCCCGGAAAGCTCACCCGGCCACACCGGAAGGTTCGGCGCGCCGCCGGCGAACGCGCTGACGACGTCCGTGCCGCCGCTCGTCGAGACGACCTGCACGTGCGGGCCGACGTGCTCGGCGACCCAGTGGTACGCGTCGGCGGGCAGCAGCGAACCCGACGAGCCGATGGCCCGCAGCGCACTCAGGTCGTGGTCCCGCGCCGGCTCGAGGCCCGCCCGCGCGCCGGCGGCGAGCAGACCGGGGCTGGTGCCCAGGAACGTCACGCCGTGCTCGGCGGCCAGTGCCCACTGCAGATCGGGTCCGGGGTGGGTCGGGCTGCCGTCGTAGCAGACGACCGTCGCGCCGACCAGCAGCACGGAGACGAGGTAGTTCCAGACCATCCAGGACGGGCTGGTGTACCAGAAGAACACGTCGCCGGGACCGAGGTCGCTGTGCAGGCGCAGCACTTTCAGGTGCTCCAGCAGGACGCCGCCGTGGCCGTGCACGATGCCCTTCGGTCGGCCGGTGGTGCCCGACGAGAACAGCACCCACAACGGGTGGTCGAAGTCGACGGGCGCGGGATGGACGTGATGATCGCCCGCGACCGCACCGGCCCAGTCGACGACACCGTCCATAGTGGACTTCTGCGCAAGCCGGTTCACCACCACCGTGTGCTTCACGCTCGGCAACAGCTCGCGCAGCTGGGCGACCTCGGCGGACCGGCTGCGCTCACGGCCACCGAAGCGATAACCGTCGGCGGCGACGAGCACCACCGGTTCGAGCTGACCGAAGCGTTCCGCCGCCGCGTGAGGCGAGTAGTCCTGACCGCACGCGGCCCACACCGCGCCGATGCTCGCAGTGCCGAGGAAGGCGATCACGCTCTCCGCCGTGTTCGGCAGGTACCCGGCCACGCGGTCGCCGGCCTGCACGCCGAAGCCCCGCAGCGTCCCCGCGAACGCGGCCACGTCACGGGCGAGATCGGCCCACGTGAGCTCGCGGCGCAGGCCGCTCTCCGTGACGTCGATCAGGGCCACGCCGTCGCCCGGCCGGTCGCGGAAGACGTGCCACACGTAGTTGACCGTCGTGCCGGGGAACCAGCGCACGCCGGGCATCTCGTCGCCGACCAGCACCGGACCGTCGCCGACCACGCCGAAGTACTCGCCGACAGCGCCCCAGAACTCGGCCAGCTCGTCGACGGACCAGCGCCACAGCGCTTGGTAGTCGCCCGTGATGGCGGCCGGCGCGCCGCGGTTGGTGACGCACCAACGCGCGAAGTCGGCGAGGGTCGTGTCCTCGTCCGTCGGCGTCCAGATCGGCACACGCTCGCTCACGAATTCTCCCTCACGCCTCGGTCAGCCGAGTATCGGCCACTCGCGATCGTCAAGGCAATACTTTATCGAAATTATCGAGTTCTATCGCTCGAACGTTGACCTCACGACTTTTTCTTGCTTCAGTGAGAGGGCCCGGGCACCGCCGCCCGGAACCCTCGGGGACGAAGGAGAAACCCATGCCGACGATGCCGCGAGAGGTCCCCGTGCTCGTGGTCGGCGCCGGTCCGGCCGGGCTGACGACGGCGCTCGCGCTGAGCCGCTACGGCGTCGGCCACCTCGTCGCCGAGCGGCACGCCGGCACCGCGCACACGCCGCGGGCGCACATCGTGAACCAGCGGACCGTCGAGATCCTGCGCCACCTCGGCGTCGAGGACCGCCTCCACGCGGTCGCGACCTCACACGAGCTGATGCGCGACAACCTGTGGGTCACGAGCCTCGCCGGGCGCGAGGTCGCGCGCTCGGAAGCCTGGGGCACCGGCCTCGCGCGCGCCGGCGAGTACGCCGTGGCGAGCCCGGCGCCGATGGCCAACTGCCCGCAGACGGTGTTCGAACCCCTGCTGCTCGACGCCGCTCGCGAGGCGGGCAGCGACATCCGGTTCGAGCTGGAGTTCGAGTCGGCCACCGTCGACGAAGACGGTGTCACCAGCACGCTCGTGGACCGCACCACCGGCGAGCAGCACGTGGTGCGCTCGCGCTACCTGCTCGGCGCCGACGGCGCGCGCAGCAAGGTCCTCGCCACCGCCGGCCTCCGCGTGGAGGGCCCGGCGGGGCTGGCGCACGCGGTGAACGTGTGGTTCAAGGCCGACCTCACCCGCTATCTGGCGCACCGGCCGGGGGTGCTGATCTGGAACGTGATGCCCGGCCCGCTGCCCCCGTTGCGGCTGGGCGGGCTGATCTGCCACAAACCGTTCGAGGAGTTCGTGTTGTGCTTCATGCACGACCCCGCGCAGCGCTCGCTCGAGGAGTGGAGCGAGGACGAGCTCGTGGCGCGGGTGCGGGCAGCCGTCGGCGACCCGGCGCTGGACGTCGAGGTGAAGGGCGTGGCCGGCTGGCAGGTCAACGCGCAGGTCGCCACCGCGTACTCCGCCGGCCGGCTGCTGTGCCTCGGCGACGCGGTGCACCGCCACCCGCCGACCAACGGGCTCGGCCTGAACATGTCCGTGGCCGACGCGTTCAACCTGGCGTGGAAGCTCGCCCTCGTGCTGGCGGGCCACGCGGGACCGGAGTTGCTCGACACCTACTCGCAGGAACGGCAGCCCGTCGGCGACGCGGGCGTCCGGCGCGCCATCACCAGTCTCGGGGAGCTCGCCGCCGTCGACGAGGCGCTCGGCTTCACGCCCGGCCAGTCCACTGAGGACGGCTGGGCCGCGCTGGAGCTGCTCGACGCGCCGGGCCCCGAGGGCGACGCCCGCCGCCTGGCCCTCAAGGAGGCCGTGGCCCTGACCGACCGCCAGTTCAACGCCCACGGCATCGAGCTCGGCTATCGGTACACCACGGGCGCGCTGGTCGCCGACCACCTGCCGCCCGTTCCGGAACCGCCGGACCCCGTGCTCCAGTACGTGCCGACCACCGCACCCGGCGCCCGCGTTCCCCACGCCCGCCTGGAACAAGACGGCCATGCACTGTCCACCTTGGACCTCGTCGAAGGGCTGGGGTTCGCGCTGCTGACGGGCGTCGGCGGCGAGGCGTGGCACACCGTGGCCGACGACCTCACCACCCGCACCGGCGTGCGCGTCGACGTGCACGTGATCGGCGGGCACCGGCCCGGCGACCTCGCGGACCCGCTCGGCGAATGGGCGGACCGGCGCGAGGTCGGCACGAGCGGTGCCGTCCTCGTGCGACCCGACCGGCACGTCGCCTGGCGTGCACCCGAGTGGTCCGCGCCCGCGGCCGCGAACCTGTGCGCCGATTTCGACCGGATCTTGGCCGTGAGTCCACTGCATCCCCATCAGACAGGAGACCGATCGTGACCCCACCGACCCGGACGACCGTCGAGAAGTTCTACGAGCGCGTGGGCGCCGGGGACATCGCCGGCGTCGTCGCCCTGCTCGCCGACGACTTCCACTGGGACATCCCGGGCGACACCGAGACCGTTCCTTGGCTGGGCAAGCGAAACACGCCCGAAGCGGTGCAGGAGTTCTTCGCGCACATGGGGAACCACGTCGACCGCAAGTCGTTCGACATCGACCGCATCGTGGTCGAGGGCGAGGACGCCGTGGCGCTCGGCCGGGCGTCGGTGCTCGTGCGCGCCACCGGCAAGCTGATGGACACGCTCTTCGCCGTGCACGTCGTGGTCGGCGAGGACGGGCGCATCCGCCGGTTCGTGATGTTCGAGGACTCCTGGCACGTCTCGGCCGCCATGCGGCCTTGACCGAGGATGACGGCCGAAGGCGAGTATTGCCCGATTGGCCCACGGTTCTGGGGCAGTAATGGACCACGAACACGTGCCACATGACACGTAGCGTGGTTGCTGTCAGACAGTTCGCAGAACCAGGAGAAGTGATGAAGGTATTCCTCGCCGGCGCCTCCGGAGTGCTCGGGCAGCGGCTGATCCCGCGGCTGGTCGAGGCCGGGCACGAGGTCGGCGCCATGACGCGGTCGGCCGCCAAGATGGAACCGTTGATCGGCCTCGGCGCCGTCGCGATCCTGTGCGACGTCTTCGACCGCGACGCGCTCGTGCAGACCGTCCGCGACTTCAAGCCGGACGTCGTGCTCAACGAGCTCACCGACCTGCCCGACGACGTCACCAAGATCGGCGAGCACGCCGAGCGCAACGCCCGCATCCGCACCGAGGGCAACCACAACCTGATCGAGGCCGCGCGGGCGGCCGGCGCGCCGAAGATCCTCGCGCAGAGCGTGGCGTGGCAGCTGCCCGACGGCCCCGACGCCGTCGCGGTGAAGGACCTCGAGCAGTCGGTGCTGGCCGAAGGCGGCGTGGTGCTGAGCTACGGCCAGTTCTACGGCCCCGGCACCTACAACGAAGGTGCCTTGCCCGCCGAGCCCCGCGTGCACATCGACCGTGCGGCCGAGCTCACGGTCGAAGCGCTCGACGCGCCGACGGGTGTCGTGACGATCGTCGATTGATCCGGGAAGCGCCGGCCGGGTCAGCCCGGCCGGCGTCATCCATGGAAAGTCACGCGAACGACGAGTCCAAGCCGTTTTCCTGCGCGTAGGCGATCAACGCCTGCGGCGCGCGTTCGATGTGCGCCCCGAGGAGTGCCACGGCCTGGTCGGTGTCGCGGTCCAGCGCGAAGTCCTTGAGGCGGCGGTGTTCGCCGGCGATGTCGCGCTGGTGGTCGTCGGTCAGCGCCCAGTACCAGCGCCGGTAGAGCTCGGCGCTGTCACGCAACGACGTGGCGATCGCCTCGAGCCGCGGGCTGCCGCAGCCGGCCAGCAGCGCGCGGTGGAAGTCGCGGTGGGCCAGCGTCCAGCCTTCGTTGTACGAACCGTCTTCGAGGATCACCGGCGTGCGTTCCAGCGCGTGGTGCGTGCCGAGCACCGACGTCTCCCAGCTGATGTCGCCCAGCTCGAACGACTGCCGCAGAGCCAAGGACTCGATCTGCACGCGAACCTTCGTGAGGTCGGCCAGATCGTCGACGGACAGCGGGCGCACGGTGAACCCGCGTTGCGGCGTGGAAACCAGAAGTCCCTGCTCCGCCAGCCGCGTCAGCGCTTCGCGCACCACGGACATGCTCACCCCGAAGCGCGTGCTCAGCTCCTGGGACTTCATGCGCTGCCCCGGCTCGTAGCGCCCGCCGAGGAGGTCGGCCCGGAGCGTCTCGAAGACTTCCTCGGTCCGGCTGGCAGTAGGTTTCGTCACCACCCGAACATTCTACTATAAAATCGATATTTCACGACCATAACGGCGGTCCCGGCCGGGTGAGCCGGGACCGCGGCCGGCCTCAGTCGGCGACCAGGTCGTTGCGCAGCCGTCCGATGCCCTCGATCTCGCTGACCAGCGTGGTGCCGGGAACCAAGTAGCGCTGGGGGTCCCGGCCCATCCCCACGCCCGCCGGCGTGCCGGTGAAGATCACGTCACCCGGCAGCAACGGCAGGATCGACGACAGGTACGAAACCAGCGCCGGCACGGAGAAGATGAGGTCGCGCGTGCGCCCGTCCTGCAACACCTCGTCGCCGACGGAGCAGCTCAGCGCGAGGTCGTCGCGGTCGGCGAGCTCGTCGGGCGTCACGATCGCGGGGCCGATCGGGCTGAAGCCGGGGTAGGACTTGCCGAGCGAGAACTGCGGCACCGGGCCGGCGAGCTGAACGTCGCGTTCGGACAGATCCTGCCCGATCGTCAGGCCCGCGACGTGGTCCCAGCCCTGTTCCTTGGTCACGTCCTCGGCTCGCTTGCCGATCACGACCACGAGCTCCACCTCCCAGTCGACCGACGCGCTGGGCAGCCGCACCGCGTCGTACGGACCGGTGATGCTGGTGACGAACTTCGTGAACACCGCGGGCCGGGTGACCGACGCCTCCAGGCCCGCTTCGGCCGCGTGCGCGTCGTAGTTCAGGCCGATGCCGAAGATCTGAGCGGGGCGCAGCACCGGCGGGCCGACCTCGACGTCGGTGAACGGCACCGCGTCCTCGAAGGACTGCCCGCGCGCCCACGCGGCGAACTCGGCCCAGTTCTCGAAGACGCCGTCGGGGTCCGGGCCGAACAAGCCGTCGCTGGCCTTCTCGACGTCGAGGGCGAGGTCGCCGGAGATCAGGGCGGCCCGGCCGTTGATGTTTCCGTAGCGCATGGTTTTTCCTTGTCTGCGAAGAAGGTCAGCGAGGGCTGTGCGTGCCGGTCATGAGCGCGGCGAGGTCTTCGGGCTTGATGAACGAGGGCGGCAGCGGCGGGCCCCAGTTGTAGATGCCGCGGGTGCCGTCGACGACCGAGGGCTTCCACAGTGCGTCGTCGACGATGCAGTCGAGATCGCTGTAGTACTCGGAGAAGTTGCCGGCGGGATCCTTGAGGTACCAGAAGAAGTTGGACCCGATGTGGTGGCGGCCCAGGCCCCAGACGTGACGCTCGGGGTTGCCTTCGAGCATCTCTGTGGCGCCGCGGCCGACCTCGTCGACGTCGTCCACCTCCCACGCGGTGTGGTGCAGGAAGTCGACGGGCGCCTTCTGGATCAGCAGGTTGTGGTGGTCGGTCGAGCAGCGCAGGAAGCTCGCGAGGCTCGGAACGTGGTCGCTGGCCTTGAACCCGATGCCCTCGGTGAAGAACCTCTGCGACGCGTCCTGGTCCTTCGACCCGATCACGACGTGGCCCAGCTTCTTCGGCCGTACTTTGTTCGTGCGCTCCACGCCGGGCGTGCGGCCGTTGGGCCGCGAGGGCCGGCCGGGCCCGTTGTAGAGCACCTGCTCCACCGGCGCCTGCACGAGATGCGGCGCGATCTCCAGCACCACCAGCGTGTTCGAGTTCGGGTCGAGCACCCGCAGCGACGTTTCGTCGCGCTTCCCGGCCACGTCGAGCTTCGCGAGGCTCGCCTCGATCCGGTCGAGGTCGTCCGGGTCGTCGACCCCCACGCCCAGCTCCACCAGCCGGCGCAGCGGCGAGTGCGTGATCTTCAGCTGCTCGCCCCCTTCGGCGGTGGCGAACCGGTTCTCCGCCTTCTCGCCCACCGGCGTCAAGCCGAAGTCCTCGTAGTACCCAGCGGTCGCGTCCACATTGGGCACACCCAGCGTGATCGACGTCAAACGATGCAGCGGCATCGGCTTGCCTTCCTCTGTCCGGGACGACTCGACGGCTCCATCGCTAGACTAGCAAAATATCGATACTTTGCTAGTCTGTCGCTGAACCCAGTGACCGACGGCACCCTCGTTCGCGAGGCAGGTCCTCGTCAGCCGGCGGGCAGCGAAACCGTGACGGTCGTGCCCGCGCCCGGCGTGCTGGCGACGGTGACGATGCCGCCGTGGGCTTCGGTGAGGTGCTTGACGATCGCGAGCCCGAGGCCGCTGCCGCCGGTGCTGCGCGAGCGTGACTTGTCCGCGCGCCAGAAGCGGTCGAACACGTGGGGCAGGTCCTCGGCGGCGATGCCGGCGCCGCGGTCGACCACGGAGAGCTCGACGCGGGCGCCGGCGCGGGCGCCGCGCAGCACCACGTGCTCCCCCGGCGGCGAGTGGCGCAGGGCGTTGGTGACGAGGTTGCCGATCAGCTGCCGAAGCCGCACGCGATCGGCCCGCACCGGCAGCGCGCCGGACACCTCGGCGACCAGCACGTCGGGGCGCGCGGCCGCGATCTGGCGCAGCACCTCCCCGGCGTCGACGTCTTCGAGGGACATCCGCAGCTCACCCGCGTCGGCGTGGGCGAGGTCCTGCAGGTCGTCGACGAGGTGGCGCAGCACCTCCGTCTCCTCCAGCAGCGACTCGATCAGCGCCGGATCGGGCTTCGCGAGGCCGTCCTGCGTCGCGATCAGCCAGCCGCGCAGGGTGCCGAGCGGGGTGCGCAGCTCGTGCGAGACGTCGCTGACCAGCTCGGTGCGCTGCCGCTCGGTGCGTTCGACGTGTTCGGCCATGTCGTTGAACGCCTGGGCCACGTCGGCGATCTCCCATTTCGCGGCGACGTCGGCGCGGGCCGTGCGATCGCCGCTCCGCATGCGCCGCGCCGCGTCGGCGAGCGTGCCCAACGGCCGCAGCACCCGGTTGGCGAGGAAGAAGCCGACCAGCAAGGTAAGGGCGAGCACGCCGACGGCCGCGGCGACGATCCGGAGCGCGCCCGCGGCGGGCAAGCCGACCACGGTCGGGCCCGGAGTGCCGGGAGCGGAGACGTAGAGCAACGCCGCGGGAGCCACGTAGGGGGCGAGCTGCCGGTGCCGCGCCTGGGTGAGGCAGATAGCGAAGCCGGCCGAATCGGAAATCGTCGCCGCGGGCACGAGCTTGCCCGCCGCGGAAAGCACGGCTTTCACCTGGTCCCGCTGTCCTTCGATGCACGGAATCAGCAGCCGGTTGAGCTCGCCCAGCGCCGCGGTTTCGGTGGGGGTGGGGTCCTGCAGCACGTCGTCTTCGGCCGGGCCGCCGATCACCGCGAGACCCAGCTGGTCGCAGATCCGGCGGGTCTTCGGATCTGCTTCGACGAATACGCGTCCGCCGGACGTCTCGACGATCTTCGCGGCGGCGGGCAGCTTCCCCGCGCACACCACTTCGTCGTCGGCGCGCTTGCGCACCACCTCCCGTTCCGCGGCGGGCAGGGTGAACGGCCCGATCACGCGCGCGTCGATCCGGTCGCCGGGGGCGTCCGGCTGCAAGGCCGGGTCGACGGCGAGCGGGTCGACGACCGTGGCGAGCTTGCGTTCGTCCACCGGCACGCCGTCGCCGCTGGCCGCGATCCGGGCGCCGGACGTCGTGGCCAGCTCGAGGTCGAGGCCGGTCGTGCGGTGCAGACCCTGCAATGTGTCAGCGACACCGGTCCACGTCGCGTGGCCGGCGGCGTAACCGAGCAATGCGTTGTAGCTCAACGCGGTGCTCGCTGCCGTCTCGCCCTGTTCCTGCCGGATCGCGCCGGTGGTGGTGCTCGCCGCGAGCCACGCGGTGGCGGCGATCGCGCACACGGCGACGAGCACCCCGCCGGCGAGGAAACGCAGCCGAATGCTGTGCTGCCAGGAGGATTCAGCGGCCATCGCGGACCTTGTACCCGACGCCGAACACCGTGAGCAGGTACTCGGGGTTGCGCGTATCCACCTCGATCTTCTTGCGCAGGTTCTTGATGTGCACGTCGATCGTGCGCTCGGTGATGAACGCGTCGATCCCGTACACCCGCTCCACGAGCTGCGCCCGGCTGAACACCCGGCCCGGCGCCGAAGCCAGCGCCGTCAGGATGCGGAACTCGGCGGCCGTGCACTCCACCGGACGGTCGCCGACGCGCACCTCGAACCGCGCCGGGTCGAGCACGAGGTCGCCGACGCGCACCGGCGGCTCGCCCTGGTCGTCCGGATCCGCGCGGCGCAACAGAACCCGGGCCCGCGCGACGAGCTCGCGCGGGTCGTACGGCTTCACGAGATAGTCGTCGGCGCCCAGGTCGAACCCGCGGAGCCGATCGTTCACAGTGGACTTCGCCGTGACCATCAGGATCGGCACGGCCGACTCGCGCCGCACCTGCGTGCACACGTCCAGACCGCTCACCGAAGGCAGCATGAGGTCGAGCACGAGCAGATCGGGGCGACGGCGGCGAACCTCGTCGAGCGCGGCCTGCCCGTCGGTCACCAGCTGCACCGAATGGCCATCGTGGCGCAGGTAGAGCCGCACGAGTTCGGCCTGCTTCACATCGTCCTCGGCGACCAGGACGTAGGCGCACACCCGGTTTCTCCTCACCCCCGCGTCCACTTGGGAATCGCAGGCACCCATCGTATCCCGGCCCCGCGTGGTTGTCCCGGCGTCGATCACGGCCACCACATCCTCTTCACATCTGTCGGTCATCCTCGCCGCCATGACCCTTCGACCCCTCCTGGCCGGGACCGCGCTGGCGGCCGCGGCCCTGGTCCTCGCCGGCTGCGGCGGCGCACCGAGCGCCGGCTCCGCGCCGTCGGTGGCCGCGCTCCCGAGCAGCGCCTCGGCGGCCAGTCCGTCCGCGACGACGTCCGTCGACGACGCGCGGCCGCTGATCCGGCCCGACACCGACCCGGCGGAACGCGACCGGCTCACCCGGCTGTGGATCCAGTGCCTGACCGACCACGGCATCCCCGACTACAAACGCGACCACGACAACCCGAACCCGAAGTTCGCGGGCGCCCGCGAGGCCTGCGCTCCGAAGCAGCCGGAGGACCTCAAGGACCGCTTGGCGCGCAAGGACCCCGCGGCCTACCAGGACGGCATGCGCGACCTCGCCAACTGCATGCGCTCCCACGGCATCGAGGTCGAGATCGACGCCACCGGCTACACCTACGACCCGAACGGATCCGTGCCGATCGCGGACGCGATGGTCATCTCCGCCGACTGCGAGAAGGTGGCGTTCGGTGCGCGGTAGTCGTCGGCTGGTGCTCGCGGCGGTGTGCGTCGCCGTGGTCGCCGTCGGCGTGGTGGTGCTCCTGCAATCGCACGGCGACGGTCCCGCTCCGGCGAACGCGACCCCGGCCGCCGCGACCGCCGAGGTGACCAGAACCGACCTCACGTCCACGGTCACCCTGCAGGGAACCCTCGGCTATGCCGACGAAATCCCCGTCAAAGGCCACAGCGGAGGCCACGTGACGTGGTTGCCGACGGTCGGCACCACCGTGTCTCGCGGCGCGACGCTCATGCGCGTGGACGACCGCGCGGTGGCGGTGTTCTACGGCAGCACACCGTTGTTCCGCGCCCTGGACACCCCTGGGCTGGTCGGCCGCGACGTCCGGGTGGTCGCCGACAACCTCGCCGCGCTCGGCTACCGCATCGGCAGCCAGCCCAAGGCGGGCACCGTCGTCGACCTGCCGGCCGGCACTCCCGCACCACCTGCGTCTTCGGCCGCACCACCAACTTCCGACGCCCCGGCCAGTCCCGCGCCTCGCTACACCGTGAGCAAGGACGACGCGGTGCTCACCCCGGCCTTGACCGCCGCGATCCGCCGCTGGCAGCAGGACACCGGTCGCCCGCGCACCGGCGAGCTCGGCGCCGACGACGCCGTGGTGCTCGCCGGTGAAGCCCGCGTCACGGCCACCAGCGCACAGCTCGGCGACGACGCCGGCAACGGCGTGCTGTCGGTCGCGTCGACGACGAAGGTCGTGCACGTGCCGCTGCAACCCGGTGACGCGCAACAGATCCAGAAATCCGGCCAGGTCACCGTGGTCCTGCCCGACGGCGCCACCGCGGACGCGACCATCGGCTCGATCAGCACCACGACACCCGCGCGCAGTGCCGGCAACCCGGCGGACGGCCAGCCGGCGCAGCAGACCGTGACCGTCGTGCCCACCGACGCCGCCGCGGTGCAGCACGTCGACCCGGCGCCGGTGCAGGTGAACTTCACTGGAGAGACGCGCAAAGGCGTGCTGGCCGTGCCGATCGGGGCGCTGCTGGCGCTCAGCGGCGGCGGGTACGGGCTGCAAAAGCCGGACGGCACACTGCTCGCGGTGACCACCGGCCTGTTCACGAAAGGCATGGTCGAGGTCACCGGCACCGGCGTCGCGGCGGGCCTGAATGTGGTGACCACGTCGTGACGCCCGTGCTCGCCGTCCGCCACGCGGTGCTCGCCTATCCCGGTGGCGTGCGGGCGCTCGACGACGTCTCCCTGACTGTCGACGAAGGTGATTTCGTCGGCGTGGTCGGGCCGTCCGGATCGGGGAAATCGAGCCTCCTCAACATCATGGGCACCCTCGACCGCCCCACCGCAGGCACCGTGGAGCTGTCCGGGCACGACGTCACGACACTGTCGGACCGCCGCCTGTCGGCGTTGCGCAGCCGGCAACTGGGGTTCGTCTTCCAGCAGTTCCACCTGTCCGACGGCCTCAGCGCGGCCGAGAACGTGGCCACCGGCTTGCTGTATGTCGGAGTTCCGCGCCGCCGGCGCCGGCCGTTGGCCCTCGAGGCGCTCGCCCAGGTCGGCCTGGCCCACCGCGTCGACCACCGGCCCACCGAGCTTTCCGGTGGCGAACGGCAGCGCGTCGCCATCGCGCGGGCGCTGGTCAACAACCCGGCCGTGGTGCTCGCCGACGAACCGACCGGAGCGCTGGACACCGCGACCGGCCAGGCGATCCTGGAGCTGTTCACCACGCTCCACCGCGCCGGCGCCACCATCGTGATCATCACGCACGACCGCGACATCGCCGCGCGGCTGCCACGCCGGATCGAAATCCTCGACGGGCGCGTCACCGCCGACACCCGGATCGGAGCCCGGCGATGACGCGCGCGCAACCGATCCCCGTCGTCCGGCTCGCTCCCGGTGACCTGCTCCGCCTCGGTCTCGTCGGGCTTCGTACGCGCCCCGGCCGCGCCGTGCTCTCGGCGCTCGGGATCGCGATCGGCATCGCCACGATGATCCTCGTGACGGCGATCCCCGCGTCGAGCGAACAGGCGCTACTGGAACAGCTCACGCGGCTCGGCACCAACATCCTGCAGGTGACGCCCGTCGTGTCGGACCCTCCGGTGAAGCTGCGGCCCGAATCCGTCGCCATGGCGCAGCGGATCGGTCCGGTGACCGTCGCCAGCGCGGTCGCGAACACGAACACGCCGGTCGGGCGCAACGACCTCGACGACGACTACTCCGGCCTCACCGTGCTGGCCGCCAAACCGAACCTGCCGGAGGCGATCAACGCCCACGTCGGCTCGGGCCAGTTCCTCAACGCTGCCAACGAACGCTTCCCCACCGTCGTCCTCGGCTCGGTCGCGGCGAGCCGGCTCGGCTTCACGCGCATCGACGCCGCCCGGCCCCAGCAGGTGTACGTCGGGCGGTCGTGGTTCACCGTCGTCGGGATCCTCGACAAAACTCCGCTGTCGCCGGACATCGACCGCTCCGTGCTCGTCGGCTGGGCAGCGGCGCAGTCCGAACTGCACTTCGACGGCAGCCCGACGGTGATCTACGTGAAGGCCGACGAGGCCCAGGTCGAGGCCGTGCGCAAGGTCCTGCCGGCCACTGTGGACCCGGAGCTGCCGGGCCTGGTCCAGGTGAGCCTGCCGTCTGACGGCCTGCTGGCCAAGCGGGCCACGCAGGCGACACTGTCCACTTTGTTCCTCGGACTCGCCGGTGTCGCGTTGCTCGTCGGCGGCATCGGTGTCGCGAACACGATGGTCATCTCTGTGCTGGAACGCCGCCGTGAGATCGGACTGCGCCGCGCGCTCGGCGCGAACCGCGGTCAGATCCGCGTGCAGTTCCTCACCGAGGCCGTCACGTTGTCGGCGATCGGCGGGCTCGCCGGGGTTGCGGTCGGGGCCTTGGCAACGCTCGCGTACGCGACTTACCAGCACTGGCCGGTCGTGATCCCGCCGGCCGCGGTCGTCGGGGCGTTGGTGGGCGCGGTCGTGATCGGCGTGGTCGCGGGCGTCTACCCGTCGGTCCGCGCCTCGCGGCTCACACCGACCGCGGCGCTGGCGACGACGTGACCACCGGTCACGGGTGTGGGTGCGGGTGGTCGTGCCCGGCCGGGCGCAGGGCGAGTGCCTCGGCGCGCGAGGCGACCTCGCCGCCGGGCACCGCGCCGGTGTCGACGAGCACGTCCTCCAGCGCGGCGAGCCAGTGGTGGTAGTAGCTCCAGTCGCCGACGCGGTCCGCGTCCCACGCACCGATGCGCGCGATCAGCGCGGCCTGGAACCGCGGCCAGTCGAACGCGCCGGCTTCGTAGAGCGACACCGCCAACCCGAACGCGCGGCTCTCCCACGGCGCCGCGAAGAGCAGCTCACCGTTGGCGCGCGGCGGTGCGGCGATCCCGTCAACGCTCAGTGGCGCGCTCACGGGGCCGCCACCTTCGCGACGCCCACCATCGCGTCGCGCGTGACGAGCTCGACGAGTTCGTCTTCGGAAAGGCTTTCCGTGCCGGCCGGGCGCTCCGGCAGCACCAGCCAGCGCACCTCACTGCTGGAATCGCGGACGGTGATGCGCACGTCCGCGTCGAGGTCCAATCCCATCTCCGACAGCACCGTGCGCGGCTCACGGACCACGCGCGCACGGTAAGCCGGGTCCTTGTACCAGCTCGGCGGCAGGCCCAGCAGCGGCCACGGGTAGCAGGAGCACAGCGTGCACACCACCACGTTGTGCTCCTTCGCGGAGTTCTCGACCACCACGATGTGCTCGCCCTGCGGCCCGCCGAAACCGAGTTCCTTCGTGGCCGCCGTGCCGTCGGCCAGGAGGCGTTCGCGGTACGCCGGATCAGTCCACGCCTTCGCGACGACTTTGGCTCCGTTGAGCGGACCGATGTTCGTCTCGTACGTCGTGATAAGCCGGTCGACCACCGCCGGGTCGATCAGGCCGCGTTCGACGAGCAGTTGTTCGAGCGCCTCAGTGCGCAGCGCGGCCGACGGCCGTCCGGCGGTTTCCTCAGCAGTCACGCGATTTTCTCCAGGTACGATTCGAACAGGTCCACGGTGACGTCGAAGGGCTCGCTGTCCGCGCCCCAGAGTTCGCGCGAGGCGAAGCGCACCGTGTAGACGTACTGCGGGTTCTCCGCGACGAAGTGGGCGTTGGTGTCGGGCAGCACCGAGGCCGGCTGCACGGCCTCGACGACGCCGACGTGTCCGCGCACGTACTTGGCCAGCCGCGTGTGCCCGGGCGGCGCCATCGTTTTGGTGCGCACGTGGTCGCCGGCCGCCAACGCGGGCGGAACATCGAGGACCCGCAAGGAACCTTCGGCCGTGGGCGCGTAGCCCGGTTTGTGCGGCTCGGGAATCGGGGGCTCTTCGGCGGCGTCACCGGCGAGGCGGCGAGCGCGCGCGTCGACGGCTCCGGGCGCGAGCAGTGCGCTGTCGAGCAGCACGAGCTCACCGGCGTTGAGCCAGCGGCCCCAGTAACCCTCGCCGAGATACGCGTCCCGGTCCTGGCGTTCGAGGCCGTGGCGGAAAGCGTCGAGGTTGGCGCCGGCCGCGCGCCAGGCCAGCGCGCCCAGCGCGAAAGCCCGGGCGTTCCAGCGTTCGGGGAACACCGGCTCGTCACGCCGCGTCGGATGCACCGGGCCCCAGCCTTCGGTGCCGCCCAGGTCGGCGATCCCTTCCAAGACACCACCTCTCCAACCAGTAGTAAACTGCAACCAGACTAGCCAGAGTGGTTTCAAACAGCAACCGGAGGTGGATGCGGTGAGCGAGCGCACGTGGACGAGCCCGCGGTGCCCCGTGGCGCGGACGGTGGACCTCGTCGGCGACAAGTGGTCGCTGCTGATCATCCGCGACGCGTTCGACGGGATCCGCCGCTTCGGGCAGTTCCAGCGCAACCTCGGGGTGGCCAAGAACATCCTCACCGACCGGCTGCGCAGCCTCGTCGACGCCGGCGTGCTGTCCGTCGAACCGGCCTCGGACGGCAGCGCCTACCGTGAGTACGTGCTGACGAAGCGCGGCGAGGACCTGTTCGACCTGGTGGTGAGCCTGCGGCAGTGGGGCCAGGATCACACCTACGGACCCGGTGAAGACCACGTGCTGCTCGTGGACCGCGAGACGGAAGAGCCGATCCCGCGGCTCACCTACGTCACACCCGACGGCACGCCGATCCACGCCGACGACACGCGCGTCCTCAAGTAGCACCGTCCGCTTCGGACGGATCAGTACACCTCGGCCAACCCGGCGAGCACGGCGTCGAGGAATCCCGGGAACCGCGCGTCGAGATCCTCGCGGCGCAGGCACACGAAGTAGTTGCGGCCTTCGAGCTTCGTCCGCGTCAGCCCGGCCTCGCGCAGCACCTTCTTGTGGTGCGACAACGTCGACTTGTGCAGCGCGGCCAGCAGACCTTCCGGCCCGCACGGGTGGAACTCGCCGTCGGCGAGGGTGACCAGCACACGCATGCGCGCGTCGTCCGCGATCGCGTTGAGCACGTCGTCGAACCGGATGTCGGCGACAGCCGGTTCCTCCAGGTAGCGAGCCACAGCACCTCCTCGGCGACCTCAGTCACAATGGTACCAGATTCATCAAACCGTCCTTGACGCGAGCGGTTTCACCTTCTTATGGTTTGACGTACATCAAACCTTCCTCGAAGGGATTCTCCCGTGTACCGACGCCTGCTCGTTCTCGCTCTGGGGACGTTCGCCGTGGGAACGGACGGCTTCGTGATCGCGGGCATCCTGCCCGAGATCTCGCGCTCGTTGCACACGAACGCGGCCGCGACCGGCCTCCTGGTGACGATGTTCGCCTTCACCTACGCGGTGTCGTCGCCGATCATCGCCGCCACCACCGCGCACTGGCCGCGCAAGCGGCTGCTGATCGCCGGGCTGTTGATCTTGGCGGTCGGCAACGTCCTCACCGCCACCCTCCCGCTCTACGGGCTGGTGCTCGCCAGCCGCGTGATCGCGGGCCTCGGCGCCGGGATGTTCACCCCGACCGCCAGCGCGACGGCGGCGTCCCTCGTCGAGCCCCACCAACGCGGGCGCGCGCTCGCCGTCGTCATGGCCGGCCTCAGCTCCGCGACCGCGCTGGGCGCGCCGATCGGCACCGTGATCGGTTCGCAGACCAACTGGCAGACGACCTTGTGGTTCGTCGCCGCGCTCGCCGCGCTGGGTGCCGTGGGCGTCGCCGTGCTCCTGCCCGCGATCCCCGCCGCTCACGTCGCCGGGCTGCGCGAGCGACTGGCGACCATGAAGGACGCGCGCATCGGCTTCACGCTGCTCACGACGTTGCTGGTGTTCACTGGCCTGTTCACCGACTACACCTTCGTCGGCGAGTCGTTCAACCGGGCCACCGGCGGCAACGGCATCGCGCTCGCCATCCTGCTGTTCCTCTGGGGCGCGGGCGCCACCGTCGGCAGCGTGACGGCCGGGCACCTCACCGACCGCATCTCCGGTCAGCGCATCATCGCCGTGGCGGTCGTGGTCGTCGGCATCGACTTCGCGCTGCTCCCCTTCAGCAGCCGCACCTTCGCGACGGCGGCCGTCGCACTGTTCGTCTGGGGTGTCTGCGGCTGGGCGACGCTGGTGCCGCTGCAGCACCGGCTGATCGAGGTTTCGCCCGAACACGCGCCGGTGAGCATCGGCCTCAACGCCTCCGCCACCTACCTCGCGACGGCCGCTTCGGGCCTCACCGGCGCAGCGGGGATTGCCGCGTTCGGCGCCTACAGCCTCGGCCCGTTCGGTTTGATCTTCCTCGTGCTGGGCCTGGTCGCGTCGATCGTGTCGGCCCGGTTCGTCCACACTCGCCGGCCGGCCCCGGCAGGTCCGGTTCCCGCGGCGGCCGAGCGCTGAGACGTCCGAGTGACCCCGCGACCATCCGGGGTCACTCGGGCTTCTCGGCCTCCTGCGACTCCACCGCGTCGAACGCCGCCTGGTTCCCGCGGATCCGCGCCTGGTGCTCGGTCGACCACGTGCCCAGCGCCAGCACCGCCGACAGCAGCGACGAACCCAGCTCCGTGAGGGTGTACTCCACGCGCGGGGGCACCTCCGGGTGCGAGGTCCGTTCGACGAACCCGGCACGCTGCAGCTGTTTCAACGTCAAGGTCAGCATTCGCTGTGAAATGGCCGGCACGGCCGCGATCAGGTCCGAGTAGCGCAGCGGGCCTCCCGCGAGCGTGCCGAGCAGCAGCACGCTCCACTTGTCACCGACGAGGTCGAGCACCTCGCGCACGAAGTCCGCGTCGCGGTTCGCCCAGTGCACACAGGGCTCGGGCACTTGCGCGACCCTCAGCCGCACGTCGGTTCCCACAGTTCTCACCCCTCCAGAGTAGCTCGCCGTCCGGCCTGGTCACGCACATTGATGTGCCTTTTGTAAGCCCTTCGAATCTGTTGCACCATCGGTGGAAAGCGGATCTCGAAGGGACCACAGTGGACGTCGAATTCTGGTCGGACGTCGTCTGCCCGTATTGCGGGCTGATGGACCACCGGCTGCACACCGCGCTCGAGCGGTTCGAGCACGGCGCCGAGGTGCGCCTGGTGCACCGTTCGTTCCAGCTGCACCCGGACCTGCCCCGCGAAGGCGTGACCCAGCGGCAGCTCCTCGTCGAGCACGGCGTTCCGCAGGTCGAGCACGACGTCCTGCGGCCGCTGGAACTCCTCGCGCAGGCCGAGGGCCTCACGCCGTACCACGTCCTCGACCGCACGCTCGGGCCGACGGACCTGGCGCACGAGCTGCTTGCCTTCGCCACCGAGCAGGGCCGCGGTGCCGAGATCTGGACCGCGATGTTCCGGGCGCACTTCGGCCACGCCCGCAAGCTGTGGACGCGCGCGGAGGTCCTGGACTTCGCCGCCGAGGCCGGTCTGGACGTCGACGCCGCGGCGGACGCGCTGGACAGCCACCGATACCGCGCCCGCGTGCTGGCCGACCAGGAGATGGCCCAGCGGCTCGGCGCGCGCGGCACGCCCTTCCTCGTCCTCGGCGGCACCCACGCGCTCGCCGGCGCCGTCTCCACCGACGACCTCGTGTCGGCCCTGCGAACCGCCTGGGACGCCCGCCGGACCACGCCACTGGGTGTGGGCGACGTGTGCACGCCCGACGGCTGCGCCGCTCCGTCCGCCTGACACCCCACCTCTGGAGAGACCATGTCGTACCTCTTGCGCGTCAACGCCTCCGCCACCCCGGACACGTCGTTTTCCCGGCGCGTGGCCGACACCTTCATCGAGACCTGGACCGGCGACGTCGTGACCCGCGACCTCGCCCACAGCCCGGTCGCCCACCTCGACGCCGCCGGCATCACGGCGCGCGCCACCGCGCCCGCCGACCGCACCACCGAACAGGCCACCGCGGCGGCACTGCAGGACGAGCTCGTCGAGGAGTTCCTCGGCGCGAGCACCTACCTGTTCGCGGTGCCGATGTACAACTACTCGATCCCGTCGGTGTTCAAGGCCTGGCTGGACCACGTCATGGTTCCCGGCCGCACCATCGGGCTCGGCCCGGGCGCCGCACCCACGGCCGGGCGCACCGCGATCGTCGTCTCCGCCCGCGGCGGCGGCTACGGCCCGGGCGCGCCCCAGCACGGCAAGGACTACCTCGTGCCCGCCTTGCGGACCATCCTCAGCGACACCGTCCTCTTCGGACTCGACGTGCACTTCATCACTCCGGAGCTGACCTTCGCCCCCACCGTCGACCAGCTGCGTCCCTTGCTGCACCTGCACAAGGAGTCCCTCGCCGCATCCCACGACCTCGCCCGCCGGCACGCCGAGAAGCTCAACCAACCGGTCCGTCACGGGTAGCCTGTTCGTCGGCTGCACCGAGAATTTCAGCGACAGCACGAACGGATTCTGCGCCTCGTATGGCATCGGCCCACCGGGTGGGTCCTGGTCCGCCCCGAACGGAGTGGTCGCGTGGCGCGCTTCGGGCGACACTCAGGACGCACCCGGCGCCCACCCTCCGGAGAGGAATCCCATGACCCACATCGAAGGCAGCCACCACGTCACGCTGTCCGTCGGCACCGCGCAGGAAGACGTCGACTTCCACGTGAAGACGCTCGGGATGCGCTTCATCAAGCGGACCGTGCTGTTCGACGGCTCGACGCCGATCTACCACCTCTACTACTCCAACGCGGCCGGCGATCCGTCGTCTGTGGTGACGTCGTTCCCATGGGCCCAGGCCGGACTGTTCGGGAAGCGCGGCACCAACCAGGCGCGGGAGGTCCAGCTGTCGGTGCCCTCGACGTCGCTGTCCTACTGGCACCAGCGGCTCACCGAGCACAAGGTCGAGGTGCACGACGCCGAGGTGTTCGGCGACCGCCGCCTGCTCTTCCGCCACCCGTGCGGCATCGAGTACGTGCTGGTCGGCAACGACGGCGACCCGCGCGTGGGCCACCCGGGCAACGGCGTGCCGCCCGAGCACGCGATCCACGGCATCCACGGCGTCGGCGTGCACGTGGCCACGCCGGACCGGATGGTCGAGTTCAGCCAGGAGACGTTCTTCGGCGACAGCGCGCTGACTGAAGAAGGCGACCGCGTGGCGCTGCGCATCGGCGGCGAGAAGATCGGCAACAACGTCGAGCTGATCGTCAACAACACCGACGAGCAGGGCACCTGGCGCTACGGCGCCGGCACGATCCACCACTTCGCGTGGAACCTCGGCACACTGGCCAACCAGGACGAGGTGAAGTTCCAGGTCGAAGGCGCCGGCTACACCGACATCAGCGAGCTCAAGGACCGCAAGTACTTCAAGTCGGTCTACGTCCGCACCCCCGGCGGCGCGCTGTTCGAGCTCGCCGTGACCCACGCCGAAGGCGGCTGGACCTGCGACGAGTCGCCGCAGGAACTGGGCACCGCGTTCCAGCTGCCCGAGCAGTTCGAGTCCCGCCGCGCGGAGATCTTCGAAAAGCTCGAGCACATCGAGGTCTGACGCGCCGACCCTCCGGCGAGACCTCCGCCGGAGGGCCGGCGCGGTCTTCAGAGGTGCACTTCGGGGCGAGAGGAACGAACGGTGTGTTCGACGACAAGCACCTGACCCACGCGCTCGCGGCCGTGCGGGCCACGCTCGCCGCCATCGAGGCCGACGGCTTCGACCGGCGGCGGATCGTGCTGTGAGGCTTCTCGCCGGGCGCCTGCCTGCTCGCGCAGTTCGCCGTGCACGCCCACCCTCGGGTGGGCGGCCTGGTCCTGTTCACCGGCGGCTATCTGAGCCCGGTCGAGGTCGACGGGCCGGTCACGGTCGGCGGCGGCTCGACGACCGGGACAGGCAAAGCCGTCGCCCTCACCACCGGGCTTCCGCTGGTCTGCGTGCCGACGACGTACGAGGGCCGTCGGAGGTGACGCCGGTCTGGGGCACGACGAGCGCGGCCCGGAAACAGACAGGGCGCGACGACCGCGTGCTCCCCCGCGCCGTCGGCTACGACCCGGACCTCACGGCCACGCTGCCGCGCCCGGTCGCGGTGTCCTGGGCGCTCAGCGCACTGGCGCACTGCGTCGAGGCGTTCTGGGCCGCCCGGCCGGCGGTTTTCGCCCCGCGCCGGCCAGCCCGTCCGGGCCCTGGCCGGTGTCGCCACCCGAACCCCTTCGGGCCCCGCACGGGGTCCGCCGGACCGCGGCGCGGCGGGAGGGTGGCCCCCGTGACGGGGCCCGGAAGGGGTTCGCTAAGCTGGTTTCCCGACAGCGCGCGATTAGCTCAGCGGGAGAGCGCTTCCCTGACACGGAAGAGGTCACTGGTTCAATCCCAGTATCGCGCACGTAGTCCGATGTGGACTCACCTGGAGGGCGATTAGCTCAGGGGGAGAGCGCTTCGTTCACACCGAAGAGGTCACTGGTTCGATCCCAGTATCGCCCACCACCACGATGGCCCCGGATCACTCGATCCGGGGCCATCGTGCTGTCCAGGGCCGTGCTGTCCAGGGCACCGGCGGGCTGGCCGCCGGCGCGATGTTGTGGTTGACGCGGAACAGGTTCTGCGGGTCGTGGCGCCGCTTGAGCTGCGCGAGCCGCTCGTAGCGCGCGGAACCGTACGCGGCGCGCACCTCGGCGGGAGTCGTGGCGTCGCCGGCGGCCAGCAGGTTGGCGTTCCGCTCGTCCTGCGACCACGGGGCGAGCGCCTCCACGAGCGAGTCCAGCCGAGTCCCGGCCTCCTGCCCACCGGACGCGACGAGGGCCCACGGCGCACCGCGGCCGGCGACGGCGTTCGGCACGGCGGGCTCGTCGGCCAGCGCCCCGCCCAGCGCCCGCAGCTCCACGAAACCCGGCTCGGTGCCGGAATCCGGGCCGGCCACGGCGAGCAGCGCGTCGGCCGCCTCGGCCGGGAACGACCGCAGCGCTGCCGAGCGCTCCAGCCAACCCACCGGCGCCGACGGGTCCAGGTGCAGGCGGTGGCCGTCGCGGTACGCGGTCTCGGCGACGGTGTCGCGCACGGCCGGGGCGAGCGCCCGCAGCGGCGCGAGCGCGGCTTCCGCCTCGGCGGGCGAACCGAGCGCCGAGAACCGCACGTGGACCGCGAACTCCGCCGGCCGAGAGCGATGCCGGAAGGCGATCGACGACGACATCTCCCGTGGCAGCGCCGTCACCCACTCCCGCCAAGTGTGCAGGACCGTCGAGGCGTGCTCGCCCGCGAAGAACAAGCCGCCGCCGTAGAAGGACTTCACGGCGAACAGTGCGAACTCCATCGACGTGACCACGCCGAAGTTCCCCTTGCCACCCCGCACGCCCCAGAACAGCTCGGGTTCGGCGTCAGCGGTCACCTCGCGCAGTGCACCGTCGGCAGTGACGAGCCGCAACGCGCGCACGTGATCGGCGGCGTATCCGTGCGTCCGCCCGAGAATCGGGCTGTGCCCGCCACCGAGGTGGTAGCCGGCGACCCCCACCGTGGGTGACGCGGCGCTCACGCCCGCGAGCCCGCTTTCGCCGGCCCGTTCGGTGACCTGGCTCCAGCGCGCGCCACCCTGCACACAAGCGATCCCAGCCACCGGGTCGACCTCCACGGCGTCCATTCGCGACAGTGTGATCAGCACCGCGCCGCGCGCTCGGTTCACGACCTGGTGCCCGGTGGTGAGCACGGCGATCGGCAGCGCCCGCTCGGCCGCGAACCCCACCGCCTCCCGCACGTCGGCCACTGTGGTCGCCCCGATGGCCACGGCGGGCCGCACCGGCGTGGCCAGGTTGAAGGTCGCACACTCCGCGTCGAAGCCCGCGTCGCCGGGCAACACGACCGGACCGGTGAGCCGCCTCGCCAGCCCGGCGACCTCGGCCGGGCTCAGCGATTCCGACGCCGCCGTCTCGTAAGGGCTCATCCGCTTCGCCTTTCGCGCTTGACGGACCCAGCCTCACCGGCCCCGTGAAACGCGAATCGGACTTGCGACGCAGGTCACCGTCGCGAAGGGACGATGGGGCACCTCACCGGGCCGGGACATCCCGCGGCGGCGGCGCCGTCCAGGGGCTGCCCAGGTCGGCGCCTTCGGGATCCCACTCGTGCGACGCCCTGCTGTAGAGCCGGATCGGCACGCCGTCGGGGTCGGCGGTCGCGACGAGCCAGCCGGTGATTCCCCGCAGCACTCCGGAGTTCGCCACTTCCAGCGCGTCGAAGTGCCGCGCCCACGCCCGCACCGCGGCCTCGTCCGCGACGGCCAGCGTCAGCGGGTCGAACCCCGCCAGGGCGGCCGCCGAGCCGGGCGCCAGCCGCAGCTCCACCGGGTCGGCCAACCCCGGCACCCGAAGCAGGTACGCGAACAGCACCCCCTCGGGCGTGCGG
This sequence comes from Amycolatopsis sp. NPDC050768, assembly GCF_040654155.1. Taxonomy (NCBI): domain Bacteria; kingdom Bacillati; phylum Actinomycetota; class Actinomycetes; order Pseudonocardiales; family Pseudonocardiaceae; genus Amycolatopsis; species Amycolatopsis sp. NPDC050768. Next base: position 260,160 of record NZ_JBFAHL010000014.1, on the reverse strand, counting down.
TGGTCCCATCCGGGCTGCCGCCGCGCGCCGAACACGCGCTCCCACCACGCCAGGCTCCGGGCGAGGTCGGTGACCGGGTACTTGTGGTGGTGCACGCCGTCGAGCGCGGGGAAAGTGCTCATGGCGCGGATCCTGCCAGTGCGCCCCGACCCCGGCTGAGCAGGCGGCTTGTATCCTTCACCCGGAGTTCGTCCGTATCCGGACGACCAGTCCGCGGGCGGGGGTGTTCGGCGATGGCGAAGTCCGATCCGGTCGAGTTCGACCTCTACGGGATGATCGGCCACCTGCTGCGCACCACGCAGCAGCTGCACGTCGCCATCTGGTCCGACGTGTTCCCCGGCGGCCTCACCTCGCCGCAGTTCGCGGTGCTGCACGCGCTGGCCCACGAGGGCCCGCTGACGCAGACGACGCTGCGCTCCCGCGCCCGCCTCGACCGCTCGACGGCCGCGGACGTGATCCGCCGGCTCGTCGCCCGCCGACTGGTCAGCCAGGTGAAGGACCCCGAAGACGCCCGCCGCCGCGTCGTGCGGCTGACGAGCGCCGGCCGGGCCCTGTACGCGGAGGCGGCCGAGCGCGCGGTGGAGGTCAACGAGCGGATGCTCGAAGGCCTCGACACCACCGAGCGCAAGCAGCTCGTCGACAGCCTGAAGTCGTTGCTGGCGCACCACCGCGGGCTGCTCGACTACCAGGACTGAGCGCTCAGAGCAGCTCTTCGCGGTACAGGCCGAGCGCCCGCACCACGGGTTCGTTGGAGTACGAGAACAGCACCGCGTCTTCCGATTTCGACGAGTTCACATGCTCATACGTCGCCCACGACGGCACCACGAAGATGTCTTTCTCGCCCCACGTGATCTCCTGGCCGTCGACGATCGTGGTGCCCTCGCCGCGCACGGCGTGCAGGATCGTGCCGGCCGTGTGCCGGCGGGCCGCACCGCGGAAGCCGGGGACGAGCCGCTGGATGCGGCAGGACACCGTCGGCATCACCGGACCGCCGGTCCACGGGTTCGTGTACTCCAGCACCACGCCGTCGACGTCGCTGCCGTCGGCGTTGTCCGCGATCGCGTCGAACGCGCGCTTGGTCTCGGCCCACGGGTAGTTGCCGATCGGCGAGTTCGCGCTGCGCTCGCCGATCCACGCGGGGTTCAGGCGGCCGTGGATGAACTGCGCCGAGGAAAGCCCGTCGGGCACGGAAACCTTCTGCGCGGTCTCCGAGTGGAGCTCGAAGAACTGGGTGTCGAGCGAGTTGACGAGCGGGAAGTCGAGGCCGTCGAGCCACATCATCGGGCCCGCGCCCTCGTGGTAGTGGTCGTGCCAGTGCCAGCCGGGCGTGAACAGGAGGTCGCCGGGGTGCATGTGGACGCGTTCGCCCGACACGGTCGTGTAAGCACCGGAGCCCTCGATGATGAAGCGGAACGCGTTGGCGGAGTGGCGGTGCGCTTGCGCCTGCTCGCTGGGCAGGATGATCTGGATCCCGGCGTAGAGACCGGTGACCGTCGCGGATTCCTGCTGCAGCCCCGGGTTGATCAGCATCAGCACGCGCCGCTGCGCTTCCTCAATGGACAGTGCGTCGGCGAAGTGCAGCATGTAGGGGCGCAGAGCGCGGTAGGCCCAGTGGAACGGCACTGCGCGCTTGGTGGGTTCGGCCGGGAACAGGTCGCCGAGGTGGCGCCAGAGCGTGCCGACGCTCTGCGCGGCCAGCTGCTCGTAGGCCTCGTCGGTGGTCACGGTCATGAGGCCCTCCCTGGAGCCGCCGCGAGGGCTGGCTGGGTGCTGGTGGGGTCGAAGCCGTAGAGCCAGTCGACGATCTCGAAGTCGTCGGCGGCCCGGGGCTTGAGCGCGTGCGCGCGCAGCAGTGCGCCCACGCCGTCGAGGTGCAGGAGGTCGCCCCAGGTGCGGGCGGTCGTCTGCACGCGAGCGGTGCGCGGGGCGCGGATGTGTTCGTAGGCAAGGAAAGCCGTCTCGACGTCGGCGTGCGCGGCGAGGCTGTCCGCGAGTGCGACGGAGTCCTCGATCGCCTGGCACGCGCCCTGCGCGAGGTACTGCAGCATCGGGTGCGCGGCGTCGCCGACGAGCGTCACGCGGCCCTGGCTCCAGCCTGTCGCGGGCTGCCGGTCGAGCATGGCCCAGCGCCGGGAGCGGTCGATCAGGGCGATGCCGCGTGCGACTTCGGGGCAGGTGCTGCGGAAGGCGTCGTCGAGCTGGCGGCTGAGATCGCCGTGCCGCGCGGGGTAGCGGCGGGTGTCGAAGGTGGCGACCTGATTGCACAGCTTGCCGTTGCGCACGGGGTACTGCACGAGGTGCAGGCCGGGGCCGACCCAGATCACCATGCTGTCGGGCTCGGTCAGGCCCCCGGTGACCTCCTCGACGGGCACGGTGCCGCGGTGGGCGACGTAGCCGCAGTCCTCGGGTTCGCCGTCGCCGATGAGCAACGCGCGGGTCGGTGAGCGCAGGCCGTCGGCGCCGACGAGGGCGTCGGCTTCGAATCGGGTGCCGTCCGCGCACTCCACAGTGGCGTCGTGCCGGACGGTGACGACTTGCTTGTCCGCCAGGAGCTCGACTTTTCCGGTGGCCAGGCAGGCGTCGAGGAGGGCCCGGTGCAGGTCCGCCCGGTGCGTCACGAAGTAGCGGTGGCGGAAGCGGCCTTCGAACGACGCTTCGGTTTCGAGCGACGTGATGCGCCCGCCGGTCATCGCGTCGCGGAGCACGAGGCTGCGGGGGAAGAACGCGTCGCGCGTCACTGCTTCGAGCACGCCCAACCGGTCGAGCACGCGGGACGCGTTGGGGCCGACCTGCAGGCCGGCGCCGATCTCGGCGAACTCGGGTGCCTGCTCCAGCACCCGCACCGCGTGGCCGTCGCGGGCCAGCGCGAGCGCGGCGGCCAGACCCCCGATGCCACCACCCAGCACCAGCGGCCCGCCGCGTCGCGAGGAAGTCTTCGTCAGCATGCTGATGAATGTCGCAGACGTCTTCTGAGCCTGTCAACGGCTTGACTCTTGCCTGGCCAGGTCATACCGTCCGTATACAGATGGAATTCTCATCGGGCGGCTACTCGGTCGCCCCCGGGCACGGAACGGACACGCATGCGACTGGTGACCTACGACGGCGGACGGGTCGGCTACCTCGCCGACGACCGGGTGGTCGATCTCGGCGGTCTGGTGGGCGGCTACGGAGAGCCGGGCTCGATGCGCCGGCTGCTCGGCCGGTGGGCCGAGGTTCGTGACTCGCTTCCCTCGCCGTCCGCGGCCAACAGTGTGCCGCTGGCGGACGTTTCTCTTGAGGCGCCGGTGCCCGACCCGTCGAAAATCGTGGCCGCGCCGGTGAACTACCGCGACCACAAGTCCGAAATGGAGCTGAAGGTCGATATCAGCGACCTGGCGGTGTTCCTCAAGGCGCCGTCGTCGATCATCGCGCACGGCGGCGTCGTACGGCTGCCCTACGCCGACCGCCGCGTGGACCAGGAGGGCGAGCTCGCGGCGGTGATCGGCAAGCAGGCGCGGAACGTGAGCGAAGCCGAGGCGCTCGAGCACGTCGTCGCGTACACCGGCCTGCTCGACATCACCATGCGCGGCGGCGAAGACCGGTCCACGCGCAAGTCGTTCGACACGTTCACCCCGCTCGGCCCGTGGCTCGTCACCACCGACGAGGCGGACGCGGCCGACGCGATCGACCTCGACTGCACGGTCGGCGGCGAGCACCGGCAGTCGTCGAACACCCGCCACCTGATCTGGGGCGTCGCGAAGCTCGTGTCCTACATCTCGACGGTGATGACACTGGAAGTCGGCGACGTGATCGCCACCGGCACGCCGTCGGGCGTCGGGCCGTTGACCGCCGGCGACAAGGTTTCCGTGACGCTGTCGAGCATCGGCACGCTCACTGTGACCGTGGCCGGTTCCGACGGCACGGTTTCGCCCACCGGTACCCGTCCGTCCGGAAAGGACTGAAGTGCCCTCGATCACCGACATCACCACGGCCTGGTCGCGCCTTCCGCTCGGCGCCGGCCGCGGCGGGTCCGGCGCGACCAAGGTAGACCTCCTGCTCGTCACCGTCACCGACGACGAGGGCGCGACCGGCACCGGCTTCACCTACGCGCTCACCGGTGGCGCGGACGGCGTGCACGCGCTGCTCACCGGCACGGTCCGCGACCACGTCGTCGGCGCCGACCTCGACCACTGGCCGCGGGTGTGGCAACGCGTGCGCGACGACACGCACCGGCTCGGCCGCGGGCTCGCACTGCCTGCACTGTCCGCTGTGGACATCGCGGTGTGGGACCTGCGTGCACGCCGCGCCGGCTCGCCGCTGTTCCGCTTCCTCGGCGCACACCACGACGACGTCGAGATCTACGGCAGCGGCCGGGCCACGCACGCGATGCCGGTGGAGCAACTGGTGGACGGCACGCGCGCGTACCTCGACGAGGGTTACCACGCCGTGAAGCTGCGGATCGGCGCTCGGCGGGCCGAGGAAGACGTGGCCCGCGTGCGCGCGGTGCGCGAGGCCGTGGGCGACGACGTGCGGATCATGGTCGACGCCAACGAACGCCTCGACCTCCCGACCGCGCTGTGGACCGGTGCCCGGCTGGCGGACCTGGGCGTTTACTGGCTGGAGGAACCACTCTCGTCGGACGACGTCACCGGACACGCGACGCTCGCCGCGACCGTGCCGATGCCCGTCGCGGTCGGCGAGCACCTGCACGGACGTTTCGAGTTCGCCGCGTACCTGCACGCGCGGGCCGCTTCGGTGCTGCAGCCGGACGTGCCGCTGACGGGTGGCGTCACCGAATGGCTGCGGATCTCGGCCATCGCCGAGGCGTTCGGTGCGACGCTGAGCCCGCACTTCCTGCCGGAGCTGCACGTCCACTTGGCTGCGGCCGTGCCGAACTGTCCGTACGTGGAGCACTTCCCGCTGATCGACGACCTGCTGCAGGAGACGTTAACCGTCCACAACGGACGCGTATCCCCTCCGGACCGGCCGGGCCACGGGATGTTGTGGGACCTGTCCGCTTTGGATGACCTGCGCGTCCGGTGAGGCGTGGTCAGAAGACGAGGACACCCTGGGTACTGGGCTGCAGTGTGCCGACCTTGACCGAGGTGACGTCGAACTCGGGGTAGCCGACCTTCTTGCCGTCCGTGCCGATCACGTCGACGACCGTCGCGCTCGTGCTGTGGGGCGGCGTGAGCTTGAGGGTGGTCGCGACGAACGTGTCGGTGCTGCCCTTGTCGCCTGTCTCCCACTTGACGCCGGCGAACGCGTTGGTGCCCGGGCGCAGCGTGATGGACGGGCCCGCGCCGGGGATGTCGACGTTCTGCGTCGGCACCTCCAGCGGTGAGTTGTCGGCGGCGAGGAACTGCAGCGCCGGCCAGCCCTGGATCGTCACGGGGTCCTTGCCGGTGTTCTCGAGGGCGAGCAGGCCGAGGCCCTGGTCCTGGATGGTGAGCTCGGCGTGGAAGGACTGCTGGACGTCCTTGTCTTGCTGGGTCTCTTGATGGACTGCCGGTTTTTCCGCGTTCACCGCCGACGACACGGGCGCGTTCTGGGCCGGCTGCGGCGCGCCGGCCGACGGTGGTGTGGTGCTCGAACAGGCCGTCAACGCGAACAGCACCGCGATACCCGGGACGATCGTCTTACCCCGCATGTTGCACTCCCCTTCGTGGGCGGCTCCCACGCCGCCTCCTCACTACCCAGGACGGCCGACCCCCGAAACAGGTTCCGGTGCTTCGAGGCATTTTCCGTGCCCTGTTCACTCCATAGAGGACACGAGCCGGGTCACCAAGGCCGTGAGGCTCTCCTCGTCAAGCGCCGCGAGCTCCGGCAGCGCACCCGACGTCCGCCCGATCAGCACCCCGACGAACGCCGCTGTCAGCAACTCCGCACGCGCCTGCGCCTGCTCGACCCCCTCAGAGGTCAGCCGACGCGCAAGCGGCGTCACGATCCGGCGATGCAGCTCTTCCCGCGAAAACTCGTTGGCTTTCACATCGTCGTGCGGCTGGAGCGCAACCTGGTACAGCGGCCCCGGCCCCTGCCTGACCGCCCGCCCGACCAGCCCGCGCAACCGCTCGGCGTCCCCCAGATCCGCGAGCTCCTCGTCCCCCGTCTCCTCCTGCAACACGGCGACGTACAGCTGCGCCTTCCCCCCGAAATACCGCGCGATCATCGCCGGATCGACACCCGCCCGCTCGCCGATGTCGCGAATCGTCGCCTGCGCATACCCGCGCTCCGCGAACAACTCCGCCGCGGCCGCCAGTAAAGCGGCCCGCGTCCGCCCGGCATCCCGACGGCGCGGTGTGGGTCGGTCCGTCATCCGCGCGCTCCTTCGGTCGTTTTTCCGGGCAGCAGCATGCCGAACACGGCGGCCAGCACCCACACCGCCACCCCGGCGAAGGCGGCGACCGTGTAGCCGAGGGCGTTCGGGAAGTGTCGGCCGCCCGGCGTGTGCCCGACGAGGATCGCGGCGCTGAGCGCGCTGCCGGTGGAGTAGCCGACGTAGCGCAGCACCTGGTTGAAGCTCATCGCGCTGCCGGTCTCGTGCGCGGGCGTCCCGCCCGTGATCATGCCGGGCAGCACGGCGAAAACCGTGCCGACGGCGAGCCCCGTGGCCGCCATGACGACGATGAGCACCACGTAGTCGTGGCGCACGAAGCCGAACACGCCGACGCTCACCAGACCGACCAGCGAAGCCCCGGGGATCAGCACGCGCCCCCGCCCCCGCCGGATCACCGGCGGCGCGATGCGGCTGGCGAGCAGGCTCCCGATCGAGAACGGCAGCAACACCAGCCCGGCCACCACCACGGACCCGCCGAGCCCGCCGTCGGCCGGCGGCGTCTGGACGAACTGCACCATCAACGACGTCAGCAGATACATCCCCGCGCCGGACAACAGCGCCGCGACGTCGGCCGCGAGCACCCCCGGCAGCCGCAACAACCGCAGCTCCACCAGCGGGTGGCTGCTGCGTCCCTCGTGCCACACCCACGCCACCAGCGCGCCCACCGCGATGATCACCGATCCGACCGACGCGCCCGAACCCCAGCCCCACTCCTCACCCTTGCTGATCCACAGCAGCAACGCGCCCAGCCCCACCCCCAGCAGAACCGCCCCCGGCACGTCGAGCCGCTTCGCCTCGGCGTTCACGGCATGGGGCACCACTTTGATGGCCGCCACCAGCGCAACCGCCGCCACGACAGCCCCGAACCAGTAAGCGGCCTGCAGCCCACCCAGCTCCGTGATCAGCCCGGTCACCGGATACCCGAGCCCGACCCCGGCGACCGTCGTGATCGACAAGATCGCCATCGTCGGCCGCGCCTTCGCGGGCACCAACGCTTCTCGGGCCGCCACGATCGTCAGCGGCGTCAGCCCCAGCCCCGCGCCCTGCAATCCGCGCCCCACCAGCAACGCCACGAACCCGAACGGCAACGCCGCCAGCACACACCCCAGCACCACCAGCCCCAGCCCGACCAGGATCACGCCCCGCCGCGCCGGCCCGTCGCCGAGCCGCCCCATCACCGGCGTGACCATCGCCCCGACCACCAACGTCACCGTCAACGACCACTGCGCATCCCCCAGCGACACCCCGTGCACCACGGCCACCGCCGGAATCAGCGGCGCCCCCAGGCTGCTGATCACCGCCACGACGAGCCCGAGGAACACCAACGTGGGCACCAACCCACGCGCGGCTCGCTCAGCCGCGCGACTCTCGGCTACTTCCCTTGTGGCGCGCACGGACCTCGCGGCCGGCACGTCAAGAACGGGCCCGCCCAATCCCGACCTCGGACCGCGCACCTGCGAGGCAGCCTCGCCCGCGCCGCTCGCGGAGCACTGCGGTGCGTCGCCAGACCCGGGCGCAGGGCACTCCGGCATCTCGCCCGACGCGCGTACAGAACGCTCGTGCTGCCCGCTCACAAAAGCCCCGCAGCGCGCACACCGAACGCCCGACGGTCCGTCAACTCACCCGCAGGCAAGTCGCCGAGACCGCACCCGGATCGCCCAGGCGACCGCTGCCCACCAGGCAAGAACCCGCGCGACGTCACCTCACACGCCCACCCGGACGGCTCCCATTTCGCGAGCCGCCAGGGTGTTCCACGCAGTTCGCCCATCTCGGACATCGCGGCACACCTCAGTCATCAGTTGATGTCATCACCCGATGACTTACCCTACTCCCGAGCCGGCTGCGTGGCAGCTGTGATCTCCGTCAGCCGAAGTGGACCACCTCGCTCGAGGCCAGCGAGGCGCCCGCGGTGGCCAGTTCGGCAGCAACCGCTGCGGAGGCCTCCGCAGCGGGAACGGAGCCGTCGTAGGTCGCGTGGGCGTCGGTGACCAAGGTGACCGGGTGGCCGCGCCGGAGGGCTTCCAGGGTCGTCTCCCGCACGCAGAAGTCGCTCTGCATGCCGGCGACGACGAGGGGCGCGCCGGCGGGCACGAGGGTCGACAGAGGGGTGTCGGCGAAGGAGTCGGGTGTGGTCTTGTCCACCACGTGTTCGCCCGGAAAGACGTCGTGGATCAAGGTCCAGCCCGGCGTTCCGGGCACGTCGGGATCGTCGCCGGTGCCGTTGTTGCGCACGTGCACCACCGGCGCGCCGGCGGCACGCGCGCGGGAAAGCACCGCGGCGATCGCCGGGGCGACGGTGGCCGCGGAAGGCACCGGTTCGGGCGGGAGGAGCATGTTGTTCTGGACGTCGATCAACAGCAGTACGGGGACCATGCCGGAAGCATCGCACCCACCCCCGACAAAAACGCGTCAGTCACGTCGGCGCACACTCGCGGTCGTTCTGCACGGCGAGGAAGCTGCGTGCCGCCGCAAACCGTGTAGTACAGCGGAAACCCGACCCACCCGGTGAGCGCGTCGAACGCCTCCCCGCGACCGGTCCGTTCGCGCTCGTACAGTGCCGGCGAGCGCGGGCACGCCGGTTTCCCACTGCACCAACAGGTCGTAGGCCCTCTTGTCGCGGTACAGCCCGGTGCCGTAGCCGGAATGCCGCAGACGATCAACCGCCGGCAACCGTCGCGCCAGGGTTACCTCAAGGAAGGCACATCAGCCGATCGGCCGGGTTTGTGACCCGATCGCCCGAGGCAGCCCACCTCCCGCGCCGCGATCATGATCATCATGAAGAAGCTCGTCCCGTTGCTGGCGGTCGCCATCGCACTGCCTGCGGTCGTCGCGGCCACGCCCGCGCACGCGGCCCTCGCCTGGACCCCGTGCCGCACCCTGATCAAGGAGTGGGACCAGACCGACGCGCGCACCGAGTGCGCGAAGGTCTCCGTTCCGCTCGACTACGCCCACCCCGACGGCCGCCGCCTCGACCTGATGGTCAGCCGGCTGAAGGCGACGTCGCCGGAGAAGCGCCAGGGGGTGATCGTCGTGAACCCCGGCGGGCCGGGCAACTCCGGGCTCGACATGCCGCTCACCCTGAGCCACACGACCGTGGCGGGCATGGGCGTGGACCACGACATCGTGGGCTTCGACCCGCGCGGTGTCGGGTTCAGCGGCGGCAAGGAGTGCGACGTCGCTCCGGAGGACGGCCCGAATCCCGACCCGAGCGCGCCGCCCGCCGAGCAGTACCGGCAGGGCTACGAGCAGACGGCCAAGCAGAACGCCCGCTGCACCGCGTACGACCCGGAGTTCATCGCGAGCCTGTCGACCGACGTCGTCGCTCGCGACCTCGACCAGATCCGGATCGCGCTGGGCGAGCAGAAGATCAGCTTCTACGGGGTGTCCTGGGGCACCGCTCTCGGCGCTGTGTATCGCAGCCGCTACGACCAGCACGTCGATCGCATGCTGCTCGACTCCGTGATGCCGCCCGACTTCAGCCTCCGCACGATGAACAACGGCCAGGTCGACGCCGCCGAAGCCAACTTCTCCCGCTTCGCCGCCTGGCTCGCCGCGCGCGACGGCCAGTACCACCTCGGCACCGACGCCGCGAAGATCCGCACCGACGTCACCGCCCTCGCCGCCGACCTCGACGCCCACCCGCGCCAGGTCACCGCCGACGGCAAACCGCTCACGTTCAGCGGCGGCAACCTCCGCACCGTGCTGACCTACCAGCAATCCCACTGGCCCGACATGGCCGACACCCTCACCGCCCTGCGCGACGGCAAGAACCCGCCGCTCGTCGGGAACGAGCCGGAGTTCACCGGGTTCGGCCTCGAGGACAGCCACTTCGCCGGCTTGCTCATGCAGGTTTCCGTGCTGTGCAACGACCAGGGCGCCGACCCGAGCGAACCCGCCATGTGGCGCGAGGAGCAGCAGCGGCAGGCTTCGTCACCGCTGTTCCACGGCATGGCCGGCTACCAGCACTGGTGCGCGGGGTGGCCGTTGCCGAAGCAGCCGTGGCACCTGGTTCGCGGGACGAGCCCGCTGCAACTGGTGGCCCACCGCACGGAGACGACCACCCCGGCGTCTTGGGCGCAGGACATGCGCCGCCACCTCGGCGGTTCGCTCCTGACCGTCGACAACGGCGCGCACGGCTCCCTCGACCTCGTGGCGTGCGGGTCGAAGGCGGTGGAGTTCTTCAGCACCGGGCGGACTGCCACGGGCAGCTGCCCGGGCGAGCCGGCGATTTAGTCCACACAGGACTGTGGCAGGGCCGGGCCCCGCAGTCGGGGCCCGGCCCGCGCCCGCCGCCGCAGAGGTGGGGGGAGGGACCACAGCGGCGGGCTATCCCTTACGTACCCGGCGGTAGCGCCCGTCAATCGTCCGGGTGACTGCGATCTCCGGAGCCTCGGGTCGCGACGGCTCTGATCTCGGCTGACCTCCATCACGACGCCGCCGAACACCGAGCGATTCCGATTCCTACCAAATCACGACGACCCTGATTCCGGCCGCCGTCAACCGCCGGAACTGCTCCGATCTCCGCGGCACCCGGACCAGCGCGGATCACCGGAGTGGCATGCAGCTCCACGGCCCCGCTCCGAAGCCGGGGTCGCCACGATCATCGTTCCGAAGTCAGATCTTCGTGGCTGGGAAACCGTCGTCAATTGTCGGGGCGGTCGCGGTCGCGGCGGGGCGGCCAGGCGCGCGGTTCCCGGTCCCGTCCGGACGGATCGGGAGCCGCCGGGCGGGACCGGGAAACCGGGGGCCCCGGCCAGGCCGGGTCGGTGATGATCTTGCCGGGGCGGGTGCGCCGACGGGTCGGCGGGGTCGGGCGCGGGGGCGCGGCTGCGGGCCAGTTCCGCGAGTCGGTGCCGCGGTTGCGGGGCTGCGGGAGCGCGAACGGTTGCGTCAGCGTCGAGTCCGGGCCGCCGAGGCGCTGGGCGACGGCGTTGGGCACCGGGCGTTGCCGCGCCATGGGGTAGCGCGCCAGAGGGTCGACCTCACCGCGGGAGCGCGCGGCCGGCCCCAGGCGGTGGCGGGCCCCGCCGCGCGGCGCGACCGCAACAGGCGGTTCAGGCGACAGCAGCCGCCGGGCCGAAGGCGCCTCGGCCGGCTGCCTGGGGCCGCGCGGCAGGGCCGAGCGGCGGAGGTGCACCAGGGCGAGCGCCGCGAACACCGCGGCGACCGTCGCGAGGGGCCACCAGGCCTGCATACGAGCTGCTCCCGTCGTGGAGGGTCCGCAGCAAGAGTGCCCGTTCCTCCCGGCGCCGAGCGGATGACCACACGCGTGGGTGTCACCCGGATCGGGGGCGCTTACTCATACACGACGTACGCGGGTTTCGGCGTGAGCGCGAGTACCTCGGACGGGGTCATCAGCGCGGCGCCGTGACGCGTGTCCTCCTCGTAGAACAGCTTGAAGCCGGCCAGCACGTGCGCCGGTTTGGCCGCCATGAGCGTGCGCCAGGTCGCCTTCTTCGCCGCCGCGCTGCCGATGCCGTCGACGACCTTCACGATGGACACGCCCGGGTGCGGCCCCAACCCGGCCTCGTCGCGGACGATCGAAGCCGCGACCTGGTGGTAGGCCATGATCTTGTCGGGCAGCTGACGGTCCTGGGCGCGCTGAGCGAGGTAGGCCGCGACGCCGTCGAGCTCCGCGCCCGTCGTCCGCCCGAACTTCTCACCCGGCACCACCCCCGGCTCGACGGCCCACTCCGGGTCGAGCGCGACACCGACGTCCGGCTCGGCCAGCCACCGCTCGTACGCCCGCACCTCGGGCAGGAAATCCGCGCGGCCGGGCTGGATGTTGAGCAGCAGCACACCCTTGAGCGCCCGCGCTTCGGCGAGGTAGCCGGCGATCGTGGCGTCGGACGCGCGGGTGCGGTACATGCCGTCGGGGCCGGGCGTGCGGTGGGCGGCCGTCGCGATGAGCTCGACGACGGGCGTCACCGCCTGCCGGTACGCCCCCGCCTGCCCGACAAGCCTGCGCCCGGCCGCCGCGAGATCACCGGTCATCTCGCCGAGGGCTTTCGCGTGCGGCGCACCGCAGTAGCCGACGAGCAGGCTCGTGGCCAGCGCGTTCGGCGGTGGAGGGGGTGGCGGCGGTGGCGACAGTGGTGGCAGTGGCGGCTGCGAAGAGGACGGCGGTGGCGCCCCCGCCGGCACCCGTCGCGACACCGCCCCGCACGCGCTCACGACCATCCCCGCGAACGCCGTCGTGAATACCGCTCGACGGGTGAACCTCGGCTCATGACGCATGCATCCTCCAAGCCGGCAGCGGTGGGGAATCCTTTGCCAGCGCCGGAAAAGTACCCGCGTGATCGACTTCCGAACCGGCGTTGAAACACGAGATTTCCCTTGAACCACAACGAATCGGCCAATTTCCCAGCCAGCGGAACACCTTCACCCGAACAGCCTCATTACAACAGCACTTATATAAGTCCTGTTACACTCCCCCCATGCCCGAGTTCACCGATCCCACCGAGCAGAGCCTCTGGCGCCCCATGCGCCTGCTCCAGCACGCGATGGACGACGACATCGGCCGCCTCTACACCGAGCGCGGCATCGAAGGTCTCAAACCGAGTTTCGTCATGGAGCTCCTGCGCCTGCACGCGCGCGGGCCGATGACGATCACCGAGCTGGCGGCGTCGGTCGAGCGGACGCACTCGGCGTTGAGCCAGAAGGTGGCCGCCATGCGCAAAGCGGGCCTGGTCATCACCACCACGGGCGACGACGCGCGCAGCAAGAAGGTGGTGCTCACGCCCAAGGCCGAGGAGATCGTCGGCCGGCTCGCGGCGGAGTGGCGCGCGACGGAGGCGGTGCTGGCCGACCTCGAGGCCGAGATCCCGTACCCGTTGAGCAAGGTGGTCGTGGACGTCGAGAAAGCGTTGGCGCGCAAGAGCTTCCACGACCGCATCGCCGAGAAGCTCGAAAACGACGAGGCCTGGCGATGAGAGCGCAGCTGCTCGACGTGACGCCGTTGCGCACGTCGCCGCAGTTCCGGCGGCTGTGGATCGGGCGCACGTGCTCGGTGCTCGGCGCGCAGCTGACGCTCGTGGCCGTGCTGTTCCAGGTGTGGGAACGCACGGGCAGCACCGTCTGGACGGGCGCCGTCGGTCTGGCGCAGGCGTTGCCGATCGTCGTGTTCGGGCTGTTCGCGGGCACCGTCGTGGATCGCGTCGACCGGCGGCGGTTCTATCTGGTGATGACCGTGGCGCAGGCCGCGTGCTCGGTGCTGCTGGTCGCGCAGAGTGCGGTGCCGGGGTTCCCCGTCGGCGGGGTGCTGGCGATCCTCGCGGTGCAGTCGTGTTTCGTCGCGGGCAGCGGGCCGGCGTCGCGCACGTTCATCCCCCGGCTGCTGCCGCGCGAACAGCTCGCCGCCGGGCTCGCGCTCAACCGGATTTCCTTCCAGGGCTGCATGTTGGTCGGCCCCGCGATCGGCGGCGTGCTCATCGGCTGGGTCGGCGTGACGGACTGCTACGCCGTCGACGCCGTGACGTTCGGCTGCGCGTTCTACGGCGCCTTCGGCCTGCCAGCCATGCAGCCCGACGACTCCGCGCGCCCCGGCCTGCGCGGCATCGCCGACGGCCTCGCGTTCCTCGTCCGCACCCCGCCGTCCGCGGCGCGCTCCTCACGGACCTCGCCGCGATGGTCCTGTCCATGCCGACGAGCCTCTTCCCGCTCGTCAACGCCGAACGCTTCGGCGGCAACCCGCGCACCCTCGGCCTGTTCCTCACCGCGATCGCCGTCGGCGGCGTGGCGGCGTCCGTGTTCTCCGGCGTCTTCACCCGCCTGCCACGGCCGGGGCTGGTGATGCTGGTGGGGTCGGCCGCTTGGGGTCTTGCGCTGACGCTGTTCGGGCTCACCACGGATCCGTTGCTGGGCCTGGGTTTCCTGGCACTGGCCGGCGCGGCGGACACGGTGTCGGTGGTTTCGCGGAGCACGGTCGTGCAGCTGCACACGCCCGACGAGCTGCTCGGGCGGGTTGCCGCGGCGGAGCAGATCGTCGGACAGGCGGGGCCGGACCTCGGCAACCTGCGCGCGGGCTTGGTGGCGGCGCCGACGTCTGCGCTGGCGTCGCTCGTCAGCGGCGGGCTGTTGTGCGTGGCCGCGGTCGCCGCCGTCGCCGTGACGACGCCGAGCTTGCGGCGGTTCGCCGTTCGAGGCTAGGACAACCCCTTGCGCAGAGCCGAAATGCGGTCCACCGACGCCGTGAAGTCCGGGATCGAGCCGAGGTTCTTGGCGAGCGCGTCGGCAGCCGCGTCGCCCTGGTTGACGTCGCGGCCGGAGGCGAGGATGAGGTCGACGCCCGCCTTCGCGGCGAGCACGGCGCGGTTGCCGGTGTCGCCGTAGTCCTGGAGGGCGCCGGCCTCGAGGGCGTCGGTGATGGTGACGCCGCGGAAGCCGTCGCGGCGGCGCAGTTCTTCCTGCACGACCGTCGGCGAGAGGCCCGCCGGGTGGCTCGCGTCGAGCGCCGGGTACACGGCCCACGACAGCATCACGAGCTTCGCGGCCGTCCCCGCGTACGGCGCTTCGTCCTTCGTACGCAGCTCCGGAAGCGGCACGTTCAACGTCACCGGCGCGACGTCCGTGTTGCTCCCCGCCGGCGCCGCCCCCAGCCCGGGGAAGTGCTTCGCCGTCGACGCGACGCCCGCGGCCTGCTCCGCGGCGACGAAGTCCCGGCCCAGCGTGCCCGCCTTGGTGGCGTCGCTCGAGTACGAGCGGCCGTATTCGTCGATGAAGTTCCCGGCCTGCCGGTAGACGTCGAGCACGGGCGAGAGGTTGACGTTCATCCCCACGCCCGCGAGATTCTTCCCGGCGCCCGTGCCGGCCGCTTTCGCCGCCGCCTCCGGGTTCGCCGACTGCCCCACCTGTTTCTCCGACAGCGTCGGCTCGCCCGGCAGCCGCCGGACCTGCCCGCCTTCCTGGTCGGTCATCAACAGCAACGGCCCGCGCACGGGACTCTGCGCCGCCGCGTCGCGAAGCTGCTTCACCACGCCCGCGATCTGGCTGCTCGACGAGATGTTCTCGCCGAAGAAGATCACCCCACCCGCTTCACCTGCGCGAATCCGCTGCAGCAGCTGCACCGGCGGCGTCAACCCGGCGTACGAGTAAATGACCCGCTGCCCCGCCAGCTGCCTCGGCGTCAGCTCCCGGGCGCCGGCCGCCCCAGGCACCGCCCCCACCGTCACCACGGCCACCGCGACGGCGGCCACCACCTGCACGACACGCTTCATGGCACTCCCTCCAGTGGCCCCACGGTAACGCCTGCGCGTGACGGGCGAAAACTCTCCGACCGAAGGGTGCGCGATGTCCGAAATCTGCCAGTGCGGCGCCCTGGCCGAGTTGCCCCGATAAGCGCCCACCACCGACAATCGCGCCTGCACCGATCCGGCAACCCTGAATCGGCCGAATGGACTCACCGAAACCCCCGCCCTCCCGTCTTCGCCGCAAGGGTCGCCGGATCCGTCGCCGCAGGGGTTGCTGCCGCACCGCATGGGCCGGAACATCAGCAGATAGGGCTACCGTGCCGCACGTGAGCTACTTCCTGACCCGCGTCCTCACCATGCTCGACCAGGGTGGCGACACCGTCCTCTTCCACCACGAAGGGCGCGCCACGACCTACAGCGCGGCAGCCGACACGCTCCGCCGGATCCACACCGGCCTCAGCGGCACAACCGGCATCGTGGCGATCGACTCGCCCAACCGGCCCGAAGTGATCCTCGCGCAGGTCGCCGCCCAGTTGCGGGGGCTCGAAGTGCTGCTGGTGGCAACGTCAGCCAGCAAGCCGGCCAGGGAAGCGGCCCTCGAGCAGACCGGTGCCACCCTCCTCGACCTCGACGAGCTCACCACCGGCAAACCGTCCACTCCGGACACCACCCCCGACCGGGTCACCGCGATCTTCCCCACCGGCGGCACCACCGGCACCCCCAAGCTCATCCGCCACACCGGCATCTACGACGGCATGGCCCACATCTTCACCCCCGACGGCACCCAAACCGTCCTCATCACCGCCCCGCTCACGCACATGACCGGCAACGCCGCCGCGCTCGGAGCACTCCTGAGCGGCAACAAAGTCGTGCTCCGCACAAGCTTCGACGCCGAAGAGCTCCTCCGCGACATCGAAAACCACCGCGTCACCAGCCTCTCCCTCACCCCACCACGCCTGGCAAAAGTCCTCGACAGCCCGGCGCTGGCCGGCACCGACGTCTCCAGCCTGAAATCCCTGTCCCTCGGCGCTGCCCCGCTTCCACCGAAAAGGCTCAGACAGGCGCTCGACACGTTCGGCGCAAAAGTCGGCCAGGGATACGGCCTCACCGAAGCACCGATGATCGCCAGCATCTCCGCCGAAGAGCTCACCCGGGACCACCGGCTCGGCTCCGTGGGCCGCATCGTCCCCGGCATGGAGGCCCGCACGGAGAACGGCGAGATCCTCGTCCGCGGACTGTCCATGATGGACGGATACCACGGCGAACCCCCGATCGCCGACAGCTGGCTCCCCACCGGCGACCTGGGCCACTTCGACGACGACGGCTACCTCTACCTCCACGACCGCATCGCCGACGTGATCATCACCGGCGAGCACGGCACCAAGGTCGCCTCCACCGCCATCGAGCACACCCTGCTCACCCACCCCGCCGTCAAAGCCGCGGCCGTCTTCGCCGTCCCGGGAAAGAACGGCGAGGGGGAACTGGTTCACGCCGTCGTCGTAGCACGAACCACAGAAGCCGAACTCCGCCACCACGTTCGCGAAGAACTCGGCGGAGACCACTTCGTACCGTCCACCGTGGACTTCACCGACGAGCTGCCCCTCACCCCAGTGGGCAAAGTGGACAAACGAAAGCTGGCCGAACCCTTCTGGTCCGGCCACTCCCGCCATATAGCTTAAACAGCGCCCATAAAAAGAAGAGCCGGTGTGTGCACCCCCCGTCGGTGCACACGCCGGCTCTTCGGCTACGGGTTACTTCACTTGTCGCCGAAGCGGATCGAGGCGACCTGCTTGTCGAAACCGATCTTGCTCAGGTCGGGCACGCTGGCCGTGATGACCATCGACTGACCGGTGCAGTTCGGGCCCTTCCAGAGCTTCACCGGGCCACCGCTGAGCTGGATCGAGGAAATCTGCGTCGGCTGCGGGTTGGCGACACAGCCCGGGCCCGCCACACCGAAGGAACCGTTGGGCTCGGAGAAGTTGATGCCGCTGTCGAGGATCGCGCTGCCGTTGCCGAGGGTCACGCCACCGGGAGGAGTCGTGGTGCTCGAGGACGGCGGCGTCGCGGTCGACGAAGAGGACGCGGGCGGGGCGGCCTGGCCGCTGGAGGCGGGGGCGCCACCCTTCGGCAGGACCTTGCCACCGGTCGGCGAGATGGCGAACCAGGTGCCGCCGACGCCTTCACCGTTGATGTCGCCGGCCTTCTTGTCGCCGGAGAAGCGGTAGAGCGCCCAGCCGCCGATGGTGACCTGGCGGGTGCCGTCGGCGCGGGTCAGGATGCCGATCTTGGCGGCGGGAACACCGTTGACGAAGATGCGCGAGCCCGGCTTCACCAGCACCGGCGGCCACTTCACAGCGCAGTCACCGTTGCAGTTGGACGTCGGCGGCTTCGGGCTGTCCTTGTCGAAGCGGTAGAGCGTCATGCCGGCACCGTCGTGGACGATCGGGTTCAGGCCACCGGCCGAACCGCGGGTCAGCTGCACCCACTTCATCGCGGCGTCGTCGGTGCGCGGGCCCTTGTAGTCGTCGCCCTGGCTCAGGTCCGCGCCGTTTTCCTTGGCGGTACCGGTCTTGTAGTCGACGCCGGTCGTCGGGTCGGTGCCTTCCTGCGAGGCCTGGGCCTTGCCGCCCTCCGGCGTGACGCCGAACCACGTGCCGCCCACGCCCTGGCCCTTGGCCTGGCCCGGCTGCGAGTCGCCGCTGAACTTGTACACCGGCCAGTTGCCGATCGTGACCTGCAGCGTGCCGTCCTGGCGCTTGACGAAGCCGACGTCGTTCTTGTCGATACCGTTGAGGAACACCTTGCCGCCCGCCTTCACCGTCACCGCCGGCCAGGTCTTGGCGCAGTCACCGTTGCAGTTGGACGTCGGCGGCTTCGGGCTGTCCTTGTCGAAGCGGTAGAGCAGGAAGCCCTTTCCGTTCAGCACCACCGGGTTCAGGCCGGACGCGGACCCGGCGTCGAGCTCCACCCACTGCTCCGCGGCGTCGGTGTCGGACGGGTCGGCGAAGTCGCCGGTGTTCTGCGGCGCGCCGTTCTCCTGGGCCGTCCCGGTCAGGAAGTTGACCGACGACGCCGTGTCGGTGCCCCCGGCACCGGCTGGAGCGGCACTCGGCGTGCCGGCGGTGGAACCGCACGCCGTCAGCGCCGCCACACCCGTCGCCACCAGGGCGGCGAGCATCGCAACTCGAGTACGCAACATTTCGGGTTTCTCCCTGTCAGAGCCGACTGCCGGAGATGGCGAGCCTTTGATGACCGGTACACGGGTGTGGTCCCCGTGAGGGTTCACCGAAGTTTCGTGACGGCGGTCACACGCAGCCAAAACGCGAACTCCGTGCCAGGACAGCAAAAAAGCGCTGCCCGTTCATCCAGTCCACACTGGACGAACGGGCAGCGCCCTTCGAAGAACCTACAGCGAGGCCGACACGAACTGGTGCCCGTCGGTGTTCTCCACGAGCACCGACGCGACGTTCGCCGGGTCGACGAGCGCCGAACCGTCGAGGTTCACGCCGTCGCTCGCGGCCTTGTCCGACACCAGCCAGTTGCCGGCGATCTCACGGCTGCCGTCCTTGCCGACCACCACGAGCCGGCACTTCTGCCCCTCCGGGATGCCGGTGACGGACGCGTTGAGCCGCACCCAGCCGACCGCCGGCGTGACGGCGACGTTCAGCCGCGCCCCGGAGGCGGACTCGCCCGCCGCGTTGCGGGTTCCTGGTGCCACAGTGGCCGGCGCGGACACCGTTGGCGCGGCGACGGCCGAACCTGGCCCACTGTCGCCCGACTTACCCACGAGCACGCCCGCGCCCAGCGCCGCCGCGGCGACGACGACCGCCGCCGACGCGGCCAGGATCCGGCCCCGGCCGCGGGCACCCGCCGACTCCGACCTGATCTGCCGCAACGTGCGTTGCAGCAGCAGGTCCGCGTCGTCCGGCGGCCCGTCGAGCAGCGCCTCGGGCGGCAACGCGCCCAGGAACTCCTGCATCTCACGCAATGACTCCACCTCCTCCCGGCACTCCGCGCAGGTCGTCAGGTGCTGCTCGACGTCCTGCTGGTCGGTTGTGCCCGCCTCGCCGGCCACGTAGGCCTCGAGGTCGAACCGGTCGCTGTGCGAAGTGTTCATCAGGCGGCCCCCACTCCCAGTCGCTGCGACCGGAACTGCTCACGCAAAGCGCGCAACCCGTAGTAGGAGCGCGATTTCACCGTGCCCGGTGGTATGCCCAGTTTCTCGGCGGTCTCGCCGACCGTCCGCCCGTGCAGGTACACGTGTTCCAGGACTTCGCGGTGCTCGGCGCTCAGGTCGTCCAGCGCCGCGAGCACCACCATCGAGTCCACGACCTGGTCGGAGTGGTCGCGCGCCACCGGCACGGTGGTCGGCGACTCCGCCACCTCTGTGGGCCGCGCGGCCCGCGCCCGGATCTTGTCCGTGACCAGGTTCCGCACCACGGTCAGCAGCCAGCCCCGCACCGAGCCCTTGCCGTTGACCAGGCTGTCGGGGTGTCGCCAAGCGCGCACCAATGCCTCCTGCACGACGTCTTCCGCCGCCGCTCGATCACCGAGCAGCCTCGTGGCGTACGCCAGCATCGCCTTGCCGTGCTCCTCGAACAGCGAGCGCACGAGAGCCTCGTCGGCGACCTGCTGGCGATGACGGGTCCTCAACCCGGCCATCCGCTACCACCCTCCCGAGTCCCGCAAGGTGCGGGATCTCCTCACCTCCACGAGGGGCACACGGATGGCGAGCGGGGGTCAGTTCAGCGGATACCGAATCGTGACCAACGCCACTGTCCGGCCTCGGGCGTCAGGCAGAGCAGTGCTTGCCGGAGTTCACGCAGTCGACGACCGTCGCCATCAGGGCGTCCGGCATCACGTCGATGAAGTCGGCGTGGTCGGAGACGGGGTTGTTCAGCTCCTCCGGGAACGAGTCGATCGCGTACTCCGCGCCGGCCGGCACGGTGTAGGAGATCTCCAGGTGCAGGCGCGGAACGGCGAACGTGCCGGCCTGGCACGCGCCGTTCGGGGCCGGGAAGACCAGGTGCGACTTGTGGTTGGCGCTGTCGGTGGTGCGGCCGTTCCAGCAGCTCGGGAAGTCGAAGAGCCGCACGACCTGCTGGCCGGCCGGGCAGCGCGGGTACTGGCGCCCGACGTGGTCGCGGCTGCCGGAGCACGTCCACTGCACGTGGTCGGTGCCGACGCCGCCCTGGGTGTACCCGTGCGGGTTGCCGGTGTTGGCGCGCAGGAAGCGGGGCATCTGCACGACGTTGGTGACCGGGCTGCCCTGGTACTCGATCAGCACCGAGTCCGGCACGAGGATCCGCCCGAACACGGTCTGGCGCGCGTCGCCGTGGGGCAGGCGCAGCACGGGCCAGTAGTAGGTCGACTTGTCGCCGGCCTGGCAGGTGGTGCCGGCGGCGGCGAGGGAAGCGTCGGTGGAGAACGCCGTGGTGGAGTCGTTGCCGACGTAGTCGTGCAGGTGGTGCGCCCCGCCGGCGACGCCGGGGCTGATCACGACGTTGTCGGAGTTGTGGCGCCCCTCCTCGTCACGGCCGCAGCCGATGCGCCAGGTGCCGCTCGACCCGCCCGGCTGCACGGCGGGCGCCGGCGGCGCGACGGGCAGCGCCGAGACGTCGGCGAAGTAAGCGGGGGAGACGGTGTGCTCCTCCTCGTGCGCGCCGGCCGTGAGCGTGTTGTAGCCGAACACGCTCGCCGGCACGGCGATCAGCACCAGGACGATGGTGAACACGATCCACCCGGGCGACCAGCGCCGCCGCGATTGCGAACCCACGTGGATCATTTTCACACTGTCAAGATCGCGACGTGCGCGGGGCTGTCAGTCCGGGACCACGACCCGCATCGGCAGCACGCGCTCGCGATGGTGCTCCTCGTGCAGGTCACGTCTGCGCGCGTGCAGCAGCTGCGCGAGCGTGACGACGCCGAGCACCTTTTCCGGGTCTTCGCGGTCCACCACCCTGGCGCGGGTGACGTGGCCGAGCGCGAGCTTGTTGGCAACCTCGCGCAGCGTCTCGTCGGGGAACGCGGTGACGCGCGCGGGCGCGGCCGGCCCCGGCGTCATCACCTCGTGCACGAAGAACGTCTCCAACGGGTCGGTCGTGTACTCGCGCGTGAGGTGCAGGCGCCGCCGCGCGATCTTCTCCGTGAGCACGGAACGCTTGAGCAGCAACACGGACAACGCGTACGCCGACACCGAGGCGACCACGAGCGGCAGCAGGTAGCTCCACGCGTGGGTGAGCTCGAGCGTGAAGACGATGCCGGTCAGCGGCGAGCGCATCACGCCACCGACCACGGCGGCCAGACCGCACGTCGCCCAGAACCCGGCTGCGACGTGCGGCAGCAGCGCCCCCTCGGCCGCACCCAGCGCGGCGCCGATCATGAACACCGGCGCCAGCACGCCGCCGGACGTGCCGGAGCCCAGTGACAGGGCCCAGATCAGCGTCTTGACCACGAGGATGCCCACGATCAGCTGCGTGGTGGCCTGGCCGGTGAGCAGCTGGTCGATCACGTCGTACCCCACGCCCAGCGCGTGCGGCTCGACCAGCCCACCCGCGCCGATGATCAGGCCACCGATCGCGGGCCACCACATCCAGTGCACGGGCACGCGCGCGAACAGGTCCTCGGCGAAGTAGACGAGCGCCGTCGCCCCGATGGCCAGCAGGCCGCCGGTGATGCCGGGGATCAGCGCCAGCCCGTCGGCCAGCGGCCCGGTGCTCTGCGGCGCCTGCACCCCGAACACCGGCCCGGTGCCGAGGAGGTAGCCCCTCAGTACGGTGCTCACCGCGACGGCCCCCGCGACCGGCACGAGGCTGCGCGGGCGCCACTCGAACAGCAGCAGCTCCACCGCCAGCAGGATCGAGGCGAGCGGCGCGTTGAACGTCGCCGCCATGCCACCCGCTGACCCGGCAACGAGCAACGTTTTGCGCTCGTCCGCACTGAGTTTCAGCAGCTGCGCGAGGATCGATCCGACGGCGCCGCCGGTCATGATGATCGGCCCCTCGGCCCCGAACGGTCCCCCCGTCCCGATGCTCACCGCCGCCGATACGGGCTTGAGCAACGCCACCCGCGGCGCCACGCGGCTCTCGCCCGTGAGGATGGCCTCGATCGCCTCGGGCATGCCGTGGCCACGGATTTTTTCCGAGCCGTACCGCGCCATCACGCCGATCACGAGCCCGCCGACGACCGGCGCGGCCAACACGAGCCACCACGGGTGGTGCACCGCACCCGGCGCCACCAGGTCCGTGGCGACGCGCTGGTAGAAGACGAGATTGGTGATCAACCCGATCAGCTTCAGCAACGCGAACGCCGCCACCGCGCTCGCCGCCCCCACGAACAGCGCGAACGCCGTGATCAGCAACATCCGCGGCCGCACACTGAAGTCCCCCAGGTGCGCCGCCCGCCCCGGCGCGCTCACAGCCGCCCCGGCCCGGCCGACGGCACCAGCGGCGCCTTCTCCGCTGCCGCCAGCAAGTCCTCGACGCTTGCCGCTGCTTGCTGACGTTGCTTCGGATCGAGCTGCCCCAACAACTCCCCGAGCGCCTCGTGCCTGCGCGCGAGCACGTCATCCACCACAGCCTGCCCCGCCTTCGTGACCTCAACCGTGACGACGGTGCGCCGGTGCTCGTCCTCCCCGCGCCGCACATAGCCGTGCGCCTCGAGCTTGTCCGCCAACCGCGTCACCGACGACGCGTTCACGCCCATCGCCGCCGCCAACCGCGAACACGGCACCCGCCCCACACTTGCCAACACGACCAGCAACCTCACCTGCGGAAACGTCACCCCCCGCGGCGCGGCGTGCGCACTGTCCCACGCCACCGCCACGAGCACCCGCGTCAGCCGCTCCAGGCGATCGAGATCGGAATCTTGCATAGGGCAAAACTTGCTATAGGCAAGGTCTTGAGGTCAAGAGAGTCCGCGCGTGGCCCGTGTCACCCACCGGAACACACCAGGTGAACGACCTGCCCGACCCCGAAGATCTCGTGCCGCCGCCCGCTGGCCCTGAACCCCACACGCCGATACAACGCGAGCGCCCGCTCATTGGCGACACCGGTCCACAACTGCAGCCGGCTCTGCCCCCTACCCGCAGCGCACGCTTTCAGCACACCCAGCAACGCCGCGCCCACTCCCGCACCCCAGCGCTCCGGCCGCACGAACACCATCGAGACGTGACACAACCCCGGCTCCACCGGCCCCCGCCCGTCCTCCGCCCGCCCCGCCTCGGCCAACACCATCCCGACGACGCACCCGCCCTCCACCGCCACGAGCACCAGCGCTTCAGGATCCGCCAACTTCTCCCGCACCCGCTCCACCCGCTCCGCCCCAGGCACCTTGCCGCGCGCAACATTGGCCGCACGCCAACACTCCCGCGCCTCTTCAAGCTCAGCGACAGTCACTGCGACCCGAACTTCGACCATGGCCTCATCGACTCCACGTCCCATCAGCACCTCCCACCGCAACCCGACCACACCCCACCGCTGCCCATCACACAACGCCGGCCGGCGCCGCCCTTGCCACCCCTCAACCCCCACCCGGCAACACAACTCACCCCCCCACCCACCCCTCACCGCACCCTTCCCCCGGCCGGCCCCCGATGTCTTTCCAAAACGCGGTCTGACAATCAAAAATCGGGGTGCCCACCACCCACCAATCGGGCGCAATGGTGTGCGCAGCACGCCGAGCCGCCACCCGCTTCCCCCAAAGCCCCTAAACTCGACCACCGGCGACGCGGGAGGTGAGCCCGGTGGAGAACCACCCCTTCCGGGGCAACCCCGGAACGCACCACATCACCCGATCACAGCGCCCCACGCGAGGGCGGCACGCTGCGCGTACAAGACCGCGCGGATGAACGGAGAAAGAGTCACCCCCGCGTCGCCGACCAACCCAGCCAACCCAGCCGAGCACACAAAGCCGTTCGGCCCCCAAGAACCATCCCTCCTAGACCCCCTCCCCCCAATCTGGCGCTGGCAAGTCCCCCACTGGCCCACCTTCGAATCCTGCGCCGCAGCCCTGGACCTCACCCCAGGCGAACTCTCCTGGTTCTCCGACCCCCGCCTCTGGAACGACCGCGCCAACCGCACCCTCCGCCACTACCACCACCACTGGATCCCCACCTCCACCGGCGGCCTCCGCCTCATCGAACGCCCCAAACCGCGCCTGGCGGAACTCCAACGGCGCATCCGCCGGCACGTCCTCACCGCCCTCCCGGTCCACGACGCCGCCCACGGCTTCCACCCCGGCCGCTCCATCCTCACGTGCGCGCAACCCCACGCGGGCCAGGACAAAGTCATCCGCATGGACCTCGAGCACTTCTTCCCCACCGTCTCCGCCCGCCGGATCCGCTCACTGCTCGAACTGGCCGGCTACCCACCCGCCGTCGCCCAGGCTCTGGCCGGAATCCTCACCACGACCACGCCACCGGACGTCCTCAAAAACGCACCCAGAAAAGTCCGCGACCAACTCAAAAAACCGCACCTCCCGCAAGGTGCACCCTCATCCCCCGCCGTCGCGAACGCCGTCACCAACCGCCTCGACCGAAGGCTCTCGGGCCTGGCACAAAAACTCGGCGCGAACTACACCCGCTACGCCGACGACCTCGCCTTCTCCGGCGAAGCCACCCTCCCCCTCCACCGCCTGCTCCCCGGCGTCCGCCGAATCGTCGAAGACGAAGGCTTCCGCCTGCGCGACGACAAAACCTCCGTCGCAGCCAAGCACCAGCGCCAGCGCGTGGCCGGCCTCGTCGTCAACACCAAACCCGCGGCCCAGCGCACCTACTACGACGACCTCCGCGCCACTCTCCACAACTGCGCGACAACCGGCCCCCAGGCGCAGAACCACGCCGGCCACCCCGATTTCCGGGCCCACCTGCGAGGCCGCATCGCCTGGATCTCCGCGACGAGCGCGCCCCGAGGTGCCAAGCTGAAAGAGCTCTTCGACCGAATCGATTGGAGCTGACTGTGGAAAACGACAACGTGTTCGACGTCCTCGCCGCCCTGGACCGGCTACCCGACACGGCCGACACGATGCTGGTCGACGAGTACTTCGTGGACAAACCCACGGCCAGCGCGCGGATCTTCCGCATCTACCGCGAGCTGCCGCTGCACTACCACACGGAATGCGACGAGCACCTCTACGTGCTCAGCGGCCGCGGCACGTTCCACCTCGACGGCGAAGAGTTCGAAGCCCGCCCGGGCCTGCTGCTGCACTTCGAGAAGACCAAGGTCCACGGCTTCCCGCGGATCGGCGAGCACCCACTCGTGGTGCTGTCGGTGGACGTGCCGAGGCGGCGCCCGGACGACGTGGTCTTCGTGGACCCGTCGCAGGGCGACGCCGGCACGTTCATGGCGCGCAACGCGCCGGAACCACCGCGCTAGGCAGGCGTCACGCCAGCAGCGGGCAGAGGGTCCGCTCAAGCTCGGCCCACGAACCGACCGGCGCCGCGCCGGGGTCGACGTCGCGCGCCTGGATGTCGCCGGCGCGCTGCGCCAGGTCGAAGCGGTTCTCGCGCCACGCGTAGGCCAGCAGGTCGTCGTACTGCGTGCGGGGCAGCCAGCCCTGCTCGCGCCCGACCTCGAGCCGCATCAGGTGGAACACGAGCTCGACGCTGCCCGGGTCCAGACCACGCAACCGTCGCGCGAACCCCTGTGCCGCGTCGAGGTTGCCCTCCTGGAAGGCCGTGTAGGCCAGGAAAAGCGCCGTCGCGGCCATCACGTCGGAACGGTGCAGGCCACCTTCGGCCGCGAGGTGCTCGGCGATCCGGAAGCTGCGGCCTCCCTCACCGAAACCCCCGTCGGACTCCACCGCCTCGGCCAGCGCACGCTGCTGGCGCGTGAGGTAGTCGTCCGCTAAATCCACCCTGCTTGCATTCATCATCGAAACCCCTCCCCTCAGCCGAGCTTTCACCCGACTGCTCCTCTGCACAAGATGTTACGGCGGAGTGGCAGATACATCGAATGCCCCAACGCCTTCCTCCGTTAGAAGGTTGGGGAGTCACGAAGTGTGCTCAGAGGCCCGTGATTTGGCCCCTCCGGCCGACCGGATGGGGTAACTTCGGGCAAGATCAAAGCGAGCGAGGGCACCATCCCGGACGAAACGTTCACTTCCGCCGAAGTGGTCATCTCGCTGGTCGGTTGCAAGATCGGTCCTCTTCGGAACGCACAGATGGTTCGCAGGGGCAACGAAAATTCCCCATCCGACCCGGAGTCCTCCGTGGACTCGCCCGGCTACCGTGCAGTAATGACGACCACGGTGTTCCGCAGCGGCCGCGTCTTCACCGCCGACGCCGCGGGCACGATCTGCTCGGCCGTCGCCGTGTCCGGCGGCCGGATCGTCGCCGTCGGCGGCGACCGCACGGTGGAGCCGTTCCTGCGCGAAGCCGACGACGTCGTCGACCTCGCCGGCGGACTCCTGCTGCCGGGTTTCGGCGACGCCCATGTGCACCCCGTGCTGGGCGGGCTCGAACGGATCCGCTGCGACCTTTCGGGCGCCGCGACCGCCGACGCGTACGCACGCATCATCGGCGAATACGCCCGCGCCCACCCCGACCGGGAATGGGTCCTCGGCGGCGGCTGGGCCATGGAAGCGTTCCCCGGCGGCCGCCCGCACCGCGCCGCGCTCGACGCCGTCGTCGGCGATCGCCCGGTGCTGCTCCCCAACCGCGACCACCACTCCAGCTGGGTCAGCACGGCCGCCCTCACCCGAGCCGGGATCGACCGCGACACCCCCGACCCGGTCGACGGCCGCATCGAACGCGACGCCGACGGCGAACCCACCGGGCTCCTCCACGAAGGCGCCGCCGACCTCGTCGCCCGCGTCGCACCGGCCGACACGCAGGAAGACCTCGACGCCGCCCTCGCCGAAGCCCAGCGCTACCTGCACTCCTGCGGTGTCACGAACTGGCAGGACGCCTGGGTGGCCGTGCCGGGCGAAGGGCCGAACGTCCACGAGTCCTACGTGCGCGCCGACGCCGCCGGCACGCTGACCGCGAAGGTCACCGGCGCGCTGTGGTGGGACCGCTCGTGCCCGCCGGAAGCCGTCGCGGACCAGGTCGCACGCCTCGCCGAGATCCGCGCTGCCACGGCGGCGCGGTGCCGCAACTACCGCACGCCGTCGGTGAAGGTGATGCAGGACGGCGTGGTCGAGACGTTCACCGCCGCCATGCTCGAGCCCTACCTCGACGCCCACGGCCACCCGACCGGCGACCGCGGCCTCGGTTTCCTCGACCCCGCCCTGCTCCGCGCCGTCACCACCGCCCTCGACGCCGCCGGCTTCCAGGTCCACTTCCACGCGATCGGCGACCGCGCGGTCCGCGACGTCCTCGACGCGCTCGAAGCGGCCATCGCCGACAACGGCACGTCCGACCGCCGCCACCACCTCGCCCACCTGCAGGTGGTGCACCCGTCCGACGTCGCGCGCTTCCACCGCCTCGGCGCCACGGCCAACCTGCAGGCGCTGTGGGCCGCGCACGAACCGCAGATGGACGAGCTCACGCTGCCCTTCCTCGGCTATCCCCGCGCCGCCTGGCAGTACCCGTTCGGCGATCTCTTGCGCACCGGCGCCGCGCTCGCGATGGGCAGCGACTGGCCGGTCAGCAGCCCCGACCCGCTGGCCGCGATCCACGTCGCCGTGAACCGCGTCCTGCCGGGCGCGACCACTCCGCCCTTGGGTCCGGAACAAGCGTTACCGCTCGCGACCGCGTTGCGCGCCTACACCGCGGGCAGCGCCGCGGTGAACCACCTCGACGACATCGCGGGCGCGCTCACCGTCGGAAAGGCCGCCGACCTGGTGGTTCTCGACCGCGACCCGTTCGACGGACCGCGCCAGGGAATCGGCGCGACGCGGGTGGTCCGGACGTACGTGGCCGGAACCGAGGTCTATCGGGCCTAGACTGCGCAGCCGGAGCTGTCGTTCTACCCAGGGTGAACCTGTTGCACCGAACGGGTGACAACCGCCGCTGCCGCGTCTGAGCTGCGGCCAAACGGGTTAGCCCGACGCCACCCGACTCCGCCAGAGGAGAGCCCGATGCCGATCCGCGTGCTGATCAGCCACGAGAGCACCGCGATTCCCTGCGAGAAGTGTGGTTACCCCACGTTGCACGTCGCCCACCTCGTGACCCCCGAAGGCCAGTGCATCGGCCAAAAGCTCGTGTGCACGCTGTGCCGAGACCGGGAAAGCCAGGAGCGGGAGACGCCCGAGAAGCAGCAGCTCTCCGCCGGCTGAGGTCAGGCCACTTCTCCGCGCCGGCTGTCCGCCGTGTGCAGCCCCAGCATGTCCAGCAGCAGCGCGCAGTCGTCGCCGTTGCGCGAGTTCGACGCCACGGCGAGAGTCGCCTTGCGGCGCACTTTTTCCTGGTGCGCCAGGTTTTCCTCGGTCATGAGGTCCGCGGCCGGGTGCAGCCCGGCGCTGATGTCACGCATGCCTGTTCTCCCCGAAGTGCAAAATCCCTTCCGTTGCAGATCTACCCGGGTGCGCGCGGGGTGAAACGCGATCAGAGCCAGTCGCGGCGCTTGAACGACGCGTAGAGGCCTACCGAGAGCAGCACAATGGCCACTGTGGACACCCAGAACCCGGACGTGGCCTGGAATCCCGGGTACGGCACGTTCTGCCCGTAGAAGCCGGTGACCGCCGTGGGCACCGCGATGATCGCCGCCCAGCTCGTGACCTTCTTCATGATGGTGTTGAGCCGGTTGCCCTGCAGGTTCAGCTGCGTCTCGCGCACGGTCGCCACCAGGTCGCGCAACGACTCCGTCCACTCCGACGCGCGCAGCACGTGGTCGTAGACGTCCTGGAAGTACGGCATCATCACGCTGTCGACCAGGTGCTGGTCGCGGCGCATCACCGTGTTCACGACCTCGCGCATCGGCAGCACCACACGGCGCAGCGCCGTGAGGCTCTTGCGCAGCCGGAACGAGCGCCGTTGCAGCTCACGCTGGTCGGGCCGCTCGTCGAAGACCAGGTCCTCCAGCGCTTCGATCTGGTCGTCGAGCGCCTGGACGCTGTCGAAGTGCCCGTCGACGATGTAGTCGAGCAGGCCATGCAGCAGGAACGCGACGCCGGACTTCGCGAGATCGGCCGAGGAGTCCCACCGCTGCGCCACGGCTTCGATGTCGAACCCGTCGTCCTTGCGCACGGTCACGAGCGCCTGCTTCGTGACGAACGCGGCGAGCTCCGATTTCGCGACCATGCCGGTGTCGACATCGAAGTGCGCCGAGTACGCGATGAGGAAGGAATGCGTGTCGTAGCGGTCGAACTTGGGCCGCTGGTGTTCCTCGGCCGCGTCCTCGACGGCCAGCGCGTGCAGGCCGAGCTCTTCGGAGATCGAGGCGAGGTCGTCTTCGGTCGGCTCGCAGAAGTCGAGCCAGACGGTGGTGGCCGGGTCCTGCAGGTAGTCGGAGACCTGCTCGACCGGGAAGTTCTCTTCGACCAGCACGCCGTCGCGGTAGACCCGCGTGTGCGCCACGCCGTGCCACCTTCCGCCGGGGGTTGAACGTTTCGCCGAAAAGTACCCGCCGGCGACCTCCGCCGAACCCGCCCGGCTTCCACCGAAGGTGTTGTGTGGCTGGCGTCACCACGCCGGCTGCGGCACTGTTCACGCCGTGCGATCAGCCCGAGATCCCCGCCACCCCGCCCGCACCGCGCTGGTGGGGCTCACGGTGCTGGTGCTCGGCATCGTCACCGCGCTCAACGCCCGGAACCTGCCCGTGCTCGGCGACGGCACCACGTACGTCGCCGAGTTCACCGAAGCCGCCGGGCTGCAGAACGGCAACGACGTGCGCATCGCCGGCGTGGCGGTCGGGCGCGTGTCCGCCGTGACGCTCGACGGCGCTCGCGTGCGGGTGTCGTTCAAGGTCAAGGACGCGTGGCTCGGCAACAGCACCACTGCCGCCATCAAGCTGAAAACGGTGCTGGGCCAGAAATATCTCGCGCTCGACCCGGTGGGTGCCGGCTCGCTCGACCCGGACGTGCCGATCTCGAGCTCACGCACCACCGTGCCCTACGACGCGCTCGACGCGTTCCGCGATCTCTCGGCCACCGTCGACCACATCGACACGACGCGGCTCGCGCACAGCTTCGACACGCTCGCCACGACGTTCGCCGACACTCCCGCCGACGTCCGGACCGCGCTCGGCGGACTCTCCCGCCTGTCGGACACCATCGCCTCCCGCGACGCGCAGCTGACCGCGCTGCTGGCCAACACCCGCACCGTGTCCTCGACGCTCGTCGACCGCGACGCGCAAGTGCGGCGCCTGCTCGCCGACGGCAACCTCCTGCTCGACGAGGTGGCCCGCCGCGAGTCCGCCATCTCCACCCTGCTCGACGGCTCGCGGCGCCTCGCCACCCAGCTGTCCGGCCTCGTCGCCGACAACGACCACACCCTCGCGCCGACACTCGCCGGCCTCGACCAGCTCACGTCCTTGTTGCAGCGCAACCAGGATTCCCTCGCCCACGGTGTGAAAGCGCTTGCCCCGCTCCTGCGCCTCGGCACCAACCTCGCGGGCAACGGCCACTGGATCGACGGGTACCTGTGCGGTCTGGTCCTGCCGTCGATCGGGCCGCTGAACGAGCAGGGCTGCCACCCGCGTTAGGGCGTGATCTTCCGCAAGCCTTTCGATCCTGTCCGAAAAGGTCGACGGGAAAGGGAAAACGCCGGACCCGCCCTCGAGAACAGGCGAATCCGGCGTTTCTCGCGGCAAGCGTCAGGCTTGGTCCGCGGACACCTCGTCCTGTGAGGGAGCCTCGTACCCCGGCACGTGCGTGATCCGCACCGTCACCTGGTTGTCGTTGTACGTATAGGCCTCGTACGTGAACTCGACGCCCGTCTTCTCGATGTGTTCCATCCACGCGCGGTACTCGTGGCGCTTCCAGCCGGGAAAGTTGAAGAACTCGTCGAAGTGCACGATGCTGCCCGGGCGCAGGCGCGGGCCGACGTTGTCGAGCACGGTTTTCGCGGAGCTGTAGAGGTCGCCGTCCACGTGGAGGAAATCGACGTGACCCGGGTGCTTCTCCAGGAATCCGGGGAGGCTGTCGTTGAAGAGGCCGACGACGAGTTCCGCACCGGGGACGTCCGGCAGGTCCTCGCGGGCGAAGGCGCCGGCGGGCATGCCGTTGAGCCACGCCTCGGGCAGGCCTTCGAAGGAGTCGAAGCCGTAGACCTCGACGCCGCCGCGCGCAGCGGCGATGGTGCGCAGTGTGTTGCCTGACGCGACGCCGAACTCGAGCGCCATCCCACCCTTCGGGGCCAGGGACAACGCGAACTTCAGCGTCTCGGGCGGGCTGCCGAAGTGGCGGGCGCCGATGAGGTTCTCGCGGGCGAAGACGTTGCTCTCGAGCGCCGCGTCCTGGTCGCCGGCGTACACGATGTCGCGGCGGCTGCGGATTTCGAACTCCACCACCCGGTCGAGCAACCGGTCACCCTGGCGGACGATCTCCTCGCGGAGCTCGTCGCGGATCTGGTTCAACTGTTCGGTGTACGGGTCATGCAGGCGGGTGGCTACCCGGCGCAGCACCAGGCCGGCTTTCCGCCGCAGCGCCCCGCCCAAAGTCTTTGCGGTGAAACGATCTTGGTGCGGCTGGTTCATCCCGGGACGATATACAACAACCGGGCACTCTATCGAGGCGGCCGGTTTACCAGCCGGTAACGGCAAGCGTCCACTGTGTACCGATCAGCGGACGAGGTGGCTGCCCGTGGCCCGAACGTCACCCGCCGCACCCCTACGGGCAGCTTGCCCGAAACCCCCAGGGCCGATCATGGGATGGTGGCGACCATGACGACACGAATGTGGTGGGCCTGGCAGACGGTCCGCTCGGCCGCGATCGCGTATCGCACCGGGCGCAGACGGGCCCGCGACTGAGACCGACGCCAGCGGGGCACCCGCCGGCGCTTCAGCGTTCCGGTGAGTCCCCGCCCTGCTCGGCCAGGAAGCGTTCGAACTGCGAACCGAGCTCCTCGGCCGTCGGCATGTGCTCCTGCGACTCGGCCAGCAGGCTGTCGCGGCCCGAGGCTTCGACGAACGTGTCGTACTGGCGCTCCAGCGCGCGCACGACGTCGGCGACCTCGTCGGACTCGGCGACCTGGCGGTCGATCTCGGCGGTGGCAACCTGCGCGGCCACGCGCAGCTCACCGTCGGGCAGGTGCAGGCCGGTTGCGCGCTCGACGGACTCCAGCACCAGCAGCGCTGCCGACGGGTAGGCCGACTGCGCGAGGTAGTGGGGCACGTGGGCGGCGAAGCCCATCGCGTCGTGACCCCACTCGCCGAGGCGGTACTCCAGCAGCGCGGAAACGCTCCCGGGCACCTGCATGCGGTTGGGCAGCGGCTGGTGGTCGCCGCCGATGAGGCTCTCGCGCGTGGCGTGGGCCGTGACGCCGAGCGGACGGGTGTGCGGGGCGCCCATCGGGATGCCGTGGAAACCGACGGTCAGGCGCACGCCCCAGCGCTCCACCAGGCTTTTCACGGCGGTGGCGAAGCGCTCCCACTCGTGGTCGGGCTCGGGGCCGGACAGCAGCAGGAACGGCACGCCGTCGGTGTCGTGCAGGAGGCGAACGGCCAGCTCAGGGGCCTCGTAGTCCTCCCAGTGGTCCACCGCGTAGGTCATCGGCGGGCGCCGGGAGCGGTAGTCGATGAGGCGGTCGACGTCGAAGCGCGCGATCACGCGGTTCTCGACCTCGTTCGTCAGGTGGTCGGTGACGAGCCTGCCGGTGGAGCCCGCGTCCATGAAACCGTCGAAGAAGTGCAGGAGCACGGCTCCGTCCAGGTCGGGGACGTCCGAGTCCACCTCGTACAGTTCCTCGGGATCGAATCCCACCGGAATCCTCCTGCTGCTCGCTGTCGTGCACAGACGTACTGTGTTGTTCGTTGGCGATCCGACCACAGTCACGGCCGAAACCGCCCGCACGCCCGGTGACGTCACCTTGGGCATCCGCCTACTTTTGGTCGGATCGCCAACGGGTTTCAACGCGACATCACCGCGAATCCATCCCGCCCGCGGCGGAAATAGTAACGCCACGCACTCACCGGGGCCCCGGATCGGGGCACAGTGACACTTGTCGTGGCCACGGTCACCGCGGTTCAGGCACGCTGAGCAGGTGACCGCACAAGAACTGAGCCTCAGCCTTCGGCCACCCGAGCATCGGGTGAGCCGCAAGGCGATCGGCCACTGGACGGCGTCGGCCGCGATCGCCTGGCTCGTCGTGATCGGCGTGCAGGCGGTGGTGGTGGCCACGAGCGACGACCCGCCGTCGTGGCTCTCGGTGACGCTCGTGCTCTGCTGCGTGCTCGGGCCGCTGCACCTGCTCGTGATGCCGCAGTGGCGCTACCGCGTGCACCGGTGGGAGGTCACCTCCGACGCCGTGTACACGCAGTCGGGCTGGCTCAAGCAGGAGTGGCGGATCGCGCCGATTTCGAGGATCCAGACCGTGGACATCGAGCGCGGCCCGCTGGAACAGCTGTTCGGGCTGGCCCGGATCACGGTGACCACGGCGTCGGCCGCGGGGCCGCTGCGGATCTCCGGCCTCGACCACGACCGCGCCGTGGCGCTGGCCGACGAACTGACGCGCACCACGCAGGCCGTGCGCGGGGACGCCACGTGAGCGCGGCGTTGCCGGCGACCACGCAGGCGTACGAAGGCACAGCGGAAGCACCTTGGCACCGGCTCGACCTGCGAATGCTGCTGATCCGGCCGGTGCTCGACCTCGTGCGGTCGCTGCCGGTGCTCGTCGGGGCGCTCGTGCTGGGCTCCGGCAACAGCTGGCAGTGGATCGGGCTCGCGTTCACGGCGTTGACGATCGCCACCGGCATCTCGCACTGCCTCACCTCGCGCTACCGCGTCACCGCGACGCAGGTGGAATGGCGCACCGGGCTGCTGCTGCGCAAGCAGCGGGCGGTGCCGCGCGACCGGATCCGCACCGTCGACGTGGTGTCGGAGCCGAAGCACCGCCTGTTCTCCCTGGCCGCGGTGCGGATCGGCACCGGGCGGCATTCGCACGGGAAGGGCCCGGGCAAGGACGAACTGGTGCTCGACGCCGTCACGCGCGAGGAGGCGCAACGGCTGCGGACCCTGCTACTGCACCGGAAAACGGTGCCGGCCGACGTCGTGGCGCCGCCGGAGCAGCTGGTGGCGGCCGTCGACCGGAAGTGGCTGCGGTACGCGCCGTTCACGCTGTCCGGGATCGCCGTGGTGGGGGCGATGCTCGGCACCGTCTACCACTTCGCGCACGAGCTGAACCTCGACCCGGTGCGCTACGGGCCACTGCGCGAGCTGGCCGATCGCGTGACGCAGGAACCCCTGTGGCTCACCGTGGTCACGGCGGCGATCGGCCTGCTGCTGCTCGTGTCGGTGCTTTCGGTGGGCGGCTACGTGCTGTCGTTCTGGAATTTCCGCCTCACGCGCGAGCCTGGCGGCACGCTGCACATCCGGCGGGGGCTCATCACCACGCGGTCGGTGTCGATCGAGGAGGACCGGCTGCGCGGCGTCGAGCTGAAGGAACCGTTGCCGCTGCGGATCGCGGGCGGCGCGAAGTGCGTAGCGGTGGCCGCGGGCCTGCGCGAAGGCAAGGGCGCCGACAAGGGCGGCGGGCTGCTGCTGCCGCCCGCGCCGCTGGGACGCGCGCAGGAGGTGGCGGGCGAGGTGCTGGGCGAGGACGTGGCTCGCGCGGCGCTCGTGCGGCACCCGCGGCAGGCGTTGAACCGGCGGATCACGCGGGCGTTGACGAGCGTGCTGGTGCCGGCGGCGGCGCTGTTCGGGCTGGCGTGGGCCGGCGCGTTGCCGGACTGGCCGTGGCAGCTCGCGCTGGTGCTGGTGCCGTTCGCGGTGC
The DNA here is from genome assembly GCF_040654155.1 of Amycolatopsis sp. NPDC050768. NCBI lineage: Bacteria > Bacillati > Actinomycetota > Actinomycetes > Pseudonocardiales > Pseudonocardiaceae > Amycolatopsis > Amycolatopsis sp. NPDC050768. Next base: position 224,846 of record NZ_JBFAHL010000014.1, on the reverse strand, counting down.
TGGTGGGCTGGGACCGTTACCGCACGCTGGGCCACGCGCTGGCCGGCCGCTACCTCGTCACGCGCTCGGGTTCGCTGGCTCGCACGACGGTCGCGGTGCGGCGCGACGGGCTGACCGGGATCGTCGTCGAACGCTCGTGGTTCCAGCGGCGCGCCGGGCTCGTCACGGTGGTCGCGCCGATCGCGGCGGGACGCGGCCGCTACCACGTGGTGGACGTCGGAGAAAGCGCCGGACTGGCACTGGCCGACGCGACGGTGCCGGGGTTGCTCACGCCGTTCCTGGTCACCGGGAAACGGGCCGAATAGCCGACCGTGATCATTCCGGTGAATTCGCCGCGCGCGATTGTTCCGGCCATGTGGTAATTTACTGACCTGTCGTGTTCGCGAGTCGGGTCGCAGACCACGAAGAGGATTCGAATGCCGCCTTCCGAAGAAAGCTCCGCGGGCCCGCGCCGAACGGCAGGCACAAGCAGTTCGCGCAAGGTTCTGCAGGTGCTGCTCGCGTTCTCCGAGCACCGGTGGGAAGCGAGCGTCGCGGAGCTGGCCGAGGTGATCGGCAGCCCGGTCGCCACGACTTATCGCTACGTGCAGTTACTGAAGGAACTTCAGCTGCTCGAAGAGGCCCGCTCGGGCCGCTACCACGTGACCAGCCAGGTGATGCCGCTCGCGCGCGCCGCGCGGCTGGCCAACGACGTCGCCCGGATCGCCCGCCCGACCATGGAGGAAGCGTCGCGCGAGCTCGGCGAGACGATCTTGCTGTTCCAGCACTTCGGTGACCTGGCCGTATGCACCGATCGGGTCGAATGCGACCGCGCCATGCGGTTCACGTTCCAGCCCGGGCACTCGATCCCGCTCGGCGCGGGCGCGACCGGCAAAATGCTGCTCGCGCTGCTGCCCGACGGCGAACGCGAGCAGCGCGTCGCGGAGATCGCGCGCGAACACGGGATCGAGGTGCGCGAGGAGCTGAAGCTCGCCCTGGCGAACCGCTACGCGCAGAGCTGGGGCGAGATCGAAGACGGTGTGTGGGCGTGTTCGGTGCCGGTGGAAACGGGGCGGACGCGGCCGAGCGTGCTCTCGCTCGTCGGGCCCGCCGCGCGCATCAGCGACGCCGCCCGGGCCGAGGCGATCAGCGCGTTGCAGGTGTATGCAGAGCGCATCAAGAAAGCAGTTTCGTCGTATTCGGTGTAGCGGGTAGGAATGGGGGATGATCCGGCTCGCCACTGCTGTTGACCTGCCGCTGCTGGGTGAGCTCGAACGCGCGGCCGGGGAGCCGTTCCGCGACCTGGGGATGGCGGCCGTCGCGGATGACGAACCGTTTTCGGTGGCGGAGCTGCAGCCGTACCAGGTCGACGGGCGGTGCTGGGTGGTGGATGTCTCGGGTGTCGTGGCGGGGTATCTGGTGGCGGACGTCGTGGACGGCAATGGTCACGTCGAGCAGGTGTCGGTGCTGCCGTCTTTCGCGCGCCGGGGGCTGGGACGGCAGCTGATCGAGACGGCCGCCGCTTGGGCTGGTGCCCGTGGTCTGCCGGCACTGACTTTGACGACTTTTCGTTACGTGCCGTGGAACGCTCCGTACTACGCGCGGCTGGGCTTCCGGGAGCTTCTCGAGTCATCGTGGGGACCCTCGCTGCGCACCATCCGCGAGCACGAGGCGGCGCTCGGGCTGGACCACTGGCCGCGTCTCGCGATGATTCGCTGACCAGCGGTGTTACCCCTCCGGGGGACATACGTCGCCCACGAGGGGGACCCGATTTGCGGGCGCCTTCGAACACGTGTTCTACTGGTCGGGCCGGCCCCGGAGGGGGAAGCTCCGCGGGCCGGCACTCTCGGTTTTCAGCGTTTGGAGGCAGCGTGGCAGTCAAGATCACCCACCTCACCAACGGCCAGCAGGTGCGCTTCGCCAACGCCGACGGCGCCCGCCGCTACGCCGAAATCATGGGCGGCGGCGTGGACAAGTGGGCGTTCACCGACGTGCCGGGCGAGTCCGAGCTGCCGAAAATGTCGGGGTCGGTCGTTAATGTCCCGGTATGGCGTATGACTTCCAGGTGACCGTGGACTCCGCGGAACCACACACCCAGGCCGACTGGTGGGCCGAGACGCTCGGCTGGGCTGTCGAACCCAGCGACGAGGCCTTCATCCGCGAGATGATCGCCAAGGGCTACGCGTCGGAGGACGAGACCACGGTGCACCGCGGCGCCCTGGTCTGGCGCTCGGGCGCCGCGATCTCACACCCGGAGACGTCGCGGCGGGTCTTGTTCCAGGAGGTGCCGGAGGGCAAGACGGTGAAAAACCGCCTCCACTTCGACGTCCGCGTCGGCGACTCGGAGAACATGGAGGAGGAGTTCGCCAAACTGCAGGCCAGGGGTGCGACGTTCCTGCACCGGGGGTCCCAGGGGCCGAACCGCTGGATCACACTGGCGGACCCGGAAGGCAACGAATTCTGCATCGGCTGACGGTCTGGCTGGCTTCTTTCGGGAACATCCCGGCCACCTTGGCCCTACCCACCTCTGGCCTCGGCTCGGCTCGGCTGGCGCGGGGCAGCCGAGCCTTCGCGGTAACCGCGCCCTTGCCACGCGGACCGCCCTTGCCACTCCGCGCGGAACTTGCCACTCCACACCGGTCCACGCCACCCCGCGCGGCGCCATGCCTTCTGGCGCGCGCCATGCCATCTCGCGCAGCGCCTCGCCAACCTGCACAGCACCTCGCCACTCGGACCGCCCAAGCCATCCCGCGCGGGCACATGCCGCTCCACGCCGGCCCATGCCACTCCGCACTGCACCTCGCCACCTCACGCCGCACATCGCCACAGCGACGGCACATGCCAAGCGCACTGCACTTGCCACCGCCTCGGCACCACACCCAGGCCGACTGGTGGGCCAAAACGCTCGACTGGGCCGTGGAACCCAGCGACGAGGCCTTCATCCGCGATGATGATCGCGAAGGCTACGCATCAGACTCCGACACTGGTGCACCGCGGCACCCTGGTCTGGCGCGAAGGCGCGGCGATCTCCCACCCGGAGACGTCACGCCGCGTCCTGTTCGAGCTCGTACCTGAAGGCAGAGAAGACGTCACCACCGCCTCCCTGCCGACCACCCGATCGGGACGTTTGAGGACGCACGCTGCGGCCATCCAGCATGCGATCAACAATTTTCGAATAGACGCTATTTCGGAAATCAGGACTTAGCTTCAGGTGTCCCGTGAGGCCACACGCAGGGAGAACTGACTCCAATACTCAGGCGACCGAGGACGTTTCCAGTCGTCGTGGCGGTAAGGCTCATAAGGTAGCCTTCTTTACTGCTCGCGTTGACGAAATGCTTATTTAGCCAGGTATCGGCGCGGACCGACCAACCATTGTCGGACCACCATTTCACAAGCTTCCCATAGTAGTCGTTGTTGTGCGCACGATCCGGCCCGTCAACCCAGTAGGTTATTCCGACGCTGAACTGACCGGTCTCATGATCGAAATTGTCCGTGCATGGCATCGGCTGGAGTGGCAGCTCAGTTAGCTTATATCCCGCAGGGAAGGAAGCCGCCGCTGCAGCATGCACGAAATTCAGCACGCTTTGCTGAGCTTGCTCGGCCGACTGGGTGGTTTGCATGGGCGCGCCTCCACAGGAAATCGAGGTGAACAGCAACACTCCAAAGACGGCGAGCAAGAGCAGTCGTGGAGATTTTCGTACGGTCTTGTTCATCATGGCTTGTTCCCGGCGATGATCTTGCCCATGGCGGCGAGTGAGTCTGAATCCCTGTTCCAGTAGTCACTGTGAGAGGTGAGAGGGTTGCCGGGGTTGGAATCGAATCGTTGCCCGCCGAACCATCCGGTGGTGGGGTCGGGGCCGAGGGGGTCGATTCCGTCGGCCATGGGGTTGTCGAAGTTGGTGGCGATGGGGATGGGGTCGGTGGGCGCTTTGGTGGAGTAGATGTGCTGGCCGACTTGGTCTTGTGGCATGCCGTCGAGGTGGAGTTGGCTGGCGTGTTCAACGCCGACGCCGGGGCTGGCGACCATGACGACGTTGTTGGCGGGCAGGCCGAGGTCACGGGCGGTTTGCCCGACGACGGTCGTGCCGTAGCTGTGGCCGATGACGGTGGTGTTCATCGGCCCCTGGTGCGCAGCTCCGAGCCCGTCTTGGAAGTGCCGGAGCGAGGGTTCGGCCTTGTCTGCGAAACTGGTGCTGGCCGCGTCCGGGATGATGCTCTGCGGCGCGTCATACCCCACCCAGGTGATCACGGATGTAGACGGCGACCCCATTTGGGTCGCCGTGTGCATCATCGAATCCGATCGGTAAATATCCGTAGACATGCCGTCGTTGAGTCCGGCGGTGGTGCCGGGGACGTAAGTAGCGACGTTGACCGCATGGTCGGGGTTGCCGATGGCGACGATGGCCTGCCCGGAATTGGCAGGGTTGATGCCGAGCAAATAGGCGGGCGGCTGCCCGGGCAGGGAGTGGTCCAGGCGGCTTGTGATCTGGTCCATGCCGGTGAGTTTGCCGTTCAGCGTGTCGAGCTGTTTTTCCAGATCTTCGTACTCTTCCTGCTGCTGCGGGTCGCTGCGTTTCATTCCGTCCAACCGATGGCGGATGTCGTCCCGCTGATGTTGCAGGTCCGCATAGTCCCGGTCGAGCACGACCCGGTTCGCCCGGTCGCGATCGGTGGCGGGCAGTCCGTCCATCGCGCCGATCGCGCCGGGGCGGTCCCGGATCAGAATGTCCCGGCCGGCGTTGGAGAGGGTGGCCCACCAGGCGGCGTTCTGTGCGGGGGTCGCGTTCGGTGGCGGCTCGGGCAAGGTCAGACCGGGGTCTTTCACCCCGTCGGCGGCGGCGACGGTGGATTCATCGCCGGTGCCGAACTGGCCCGCCGCTGCCCGGTCCAGCACCGACGCCAAATCGGCGTCGATATCGTTCGCGGTGCGCAGGACCTGCGCCAGGTCGATCGTCAGTTGCGAATGGACACGGTCCCGGTCTGCCGGGTGCAGGTCGGGTGGCACCTGCTTGCCTGCGAAGGTGTCGACGACGCCACCGGCGTCGGTGATCTGATACCCGTACTTGCCGGCCAGTTCCTCGGCGTCCGCCAACGCGTGCTGAACACCCGTAATCGCATCGGATGCCTGCCCGAGCGTCTTTCCCAGGATGGACACGCCACCGGCGATCGTGTCCAGGCCACGCATCAGCGCGCGATGCTGAGCCGCCGCATTATCGGCAGCCGGTCCGCTCCACCCCTCAACCGGCAGTGTCTTCCCATGGTCGTCCCCGGAATGGACCAGCATTTGGGCCCGGACCTGCAGAACCGAGAAAATCTCCCCCAACGCGCCGGGGTTCCATCGCCTGATATCGGCCAGCGACACCATCAGCGAGGCCCCCGCATCGGCGGCGCTGCGGCCGGGAACACCCCGGCCGCAGCATGGTCACCCTGTTGGTACCGATCAGCAGCGGTGATCAGACCGTCGGCGAATCGCTGAGCCTCGGTGCACCACTCGGTGAACGTCACGGCCCAGGCCTCGCGGAACCGACCCGCAGCAGCCGCCGCTTGCCCTCCCGGCACAGCCCCGGCCACCTGCCCCACCGGTTCTGCGCAGTCCGCGCCCCGCAGGCCGACCACCTTCTCACCAGCGGATCTGCCCGCCGTCCTCAGCGTGTCCGCCACCGCCGTGAAGCTCACTTGCGACCCCTCCCCGTGATCATTCCGTCACAGGCTACGGGACCAAGGCCAGCGGATTCCACCAAAAGCATCCCCACCGCGCACGTGCCACTCAACGTTGGTCCATGCCATTCAGCACGGAAACATGCCACTCCGCGCTGGCCCATTCCATTCCGCGAGGCGCCTCGCCAATCAGCACGGCACCTCGCCACCGCAAGCCGCACATCGCCACAGCAACGGCACATGCCAAGCGAACAACACTTGCCATCCACCTCAGCGCCACGCCACCGGCGCGACCTCTTGCCACTTGACGCGGCACCCTGCCAATCCGCGCGGAACCTCGCCGCTGCCCGCCGCGTCTTGCCACGACAAAGGCAGTGGCGGTGGCTGTGGCTGTGGCACACCTCGATGTCATGCCACATCCATGGCGCCTTGCCAATCGGTGCGGAACCTTGCCACCGGATGTCGCACGTTGCCGAGGCAATGGCAGGGCAAGAGGCGCGAGGCTTGCCATTTCGCCTCCAGGTTTGCCACGAGTGCCTCACCTTGCCATCAGGTACGGCAACTCGCCCATCGGACCCACAACTTGCCGCCCACCGTGGCAAGTTGTGGGCGGTGTGGCTGAGGATCTTGCGGTCAGACCCGCTTGTGTGGGGTGATGCGTGTCGTCCGTAGGCCGGAGACAATGACGACCGGCCCGAAGCGTCCAGTGGCAGGAGGCCCGCACACCCATGACGTCCCGGCGAGAGACCCAGCTGCTTTCCCGAGCCGCCGCGTACAGCGCGGCCGCCCTGCGCAACATCAGGAAAGAGTTCCCCAACGACATCCGCAGCACGATGCGGTTCCCAGGGGACTTCCCGAACCGTCCGCGCGACCTGTACCCAGCCTTCTACGGTTGCTACGACTGGCATTCCTGCGTCGAGATGCACTGGCTCCTGGTTCGGCTGCTCCGCACAACCCCAGACGCAGTACCCACCGACGACATCCGGACCGCACTCAACGAGCACCTCACCGCCGACGCCCTCGAAGGCGAAGCCGAGACGTTCCGGACCAAGGGATCACGGGCCCGCCCCTACGGCTGGGGCTGGGCCCTCATGCTCCACCACGAAATCGCCACCTGCGACGACCCCGACGCCCAAACCTGGTCGGCCAACCTCGCACCCCTGTCGGCCGCAGTCACCGACGCCTTCCTGCAATGGCTCCCCAAACAGACCTACCCCATCCGCACCGGCGCGCACAACAACAGCGCCTTCGGTCTTTCCCGTGCCCTCCCCTACGCCAGAAGCCAAGCCGCAGCCGGCGACGGAGCCCTCCTCACCGCCATCCAAGACGCCGCCACCCACTGGTTCAGCACCGACGCCGACTACCCCGCCAACTGGGAACCCTCCGGCGCCGATTTCCTGTCGCCCGCCCTCACCGAAGCGGAGCTGCAGGCCGGCCTCCTGCCACCAAAAGACTTCGCAGCCTGGTTCGACCGGTTCCTCCCCCAGCTCCCGGCCGCGCTCCTCACCCCGGCCACGGTGTCCGACGACAGCGACGGCCAGATCGCCCACCTCCGCGGCCTCAACCTCAGCCGCGCCTGGTGCTGGCTCCGCCTGGCCGACAGCCTCCCCGCCGCCGACCCGCGCCAACCCCTCCTGGCCTCCGCCGCCGAAGCCCACGCGGACCCGGAGCTCGACCACGTCAGCGGCAGCGACTACATGGTCGAACACTGGCTGGCCTGTTACGCCGTCCTCTACCTGACCGCCGGCGAACGCGACCACGCAGGAAAGGGCGCCCCAACGCGGAACGCCCCGCAACGAGCGGAAACCTAAGCCTGCAGCCGAGAAAGTGCCGCAGGAATGGCCGCCGCCAGTAAATCCAGCTCCTCGTCCCCCGCCACCAGCGGCGGCGACATCGCAATCCCCTTCCCCAACGGCCGCACCAAAACCCCCTCGTCCCGCACCAGCCGCTGCAACTTCCCCGGCGCCCCGGGGTCCGCCGCCAGTACCTCCGCCGACAGCTCCACCGCGGCCAAGAACCCCAGCCCAGCCCGAACCTCCGCGACCAACGGATGCTCAGCCGCCCCGGCCAGCGCGTCCGCCAACGGCTTCTCCAGATCCCTCCCCCGCGGAATCAACCCGTCCTTCTCATAAATGTCCAACGTCGCCAACGCAGCAGCACAACCCACCGGGTGCCCCGCATAAGTAGCCCCATGGCGCAAAACAGGAGCCCCGGCAGAACCCGTGAAGAACGGCGCCGCCACCTCCGGCGAAACCAGCAACGCGGCCAACGGAATGGTCCCACCGGTGAGACCCTTGGCAGTCGTCACCATATCCGGCCGAACCGCCCACCGATCAATCCCGAACCACGTCCCCAACCGCCCGAACGCGGCAATCACGCAATCCGCCACGAAAAGCACGCCGTAACGGTGACAAACCTCCACCGCGGCCTCGAGATACCCCTCCGGCGGCAACAACACGCCCCCGGCACCGATCACCGGCTCACAGAAGAACGCGGCAACCCGATCCGCCCCCACCCGCAGGATCTCGGCCTCCAACGCCGGAACACTGTCATACGCCACATGCGAAAACCCCGAAGGCATCGGCCCGAACCCCTCGGCATTCACCGGGATCCCGCCCACGGCCGTGCCGAACCCGTGCGTCCCGTGGTACCCCTGCGTCCGCCCGATGATGTGGGTCTTCTCCGGCCGTCCAGTGTGGACGAAGTGCGCCCGAGCGATCTTCACCGCCGTGTCGACGACATCACCACCGCCGGAGCCGAGGAACACCTTCGAACCCGGCACCGGAGCAAGCGAAGAGAGCCGCGAAGCCAACTCCAACGCCGGCTCGTTCGCGTAATACCCGAACAGGTTGTACGAATCCAGCTTCTCCAGCTGCGCCGTCACGGCCTGGGTGATCTCAGGCCGCCCGTGGCCGAAGTTCGCGTACCAGAGCGAAGCCGTGGCGTCGAAGTAGCGGCGGCCGGCGTCGTCCCACACGTACGAGCCCGAGCCGCGCGTGATCACGAAGCGGTCGCCGTCCACGGCGCCCATGTCCGCGAACGGGTGCCACAGCGGGTTCTCCATGTAATCCTCCTTGTGTCACAACGAAAGGAACTCGGCGATCTCCGACTCCGAGTACCCGATTTCCGCGAGCACCTCCGCCGTGTGCTGGCCCAGCACCGGTGGCGCCGACGTCGGCCGCGGCTGCGTGTCCGAGGCCTTCACCGGGAAACCCGTGCCGAGGTAGGTGCCGACGGTTGGGTGTGGCAGCCGCACGACCTGGTCGCGCGCGGCGGTCCACGGGTCGGCGTACACGTCGTCGATGTCGTTGATCGGCGCGGCCGGGATGCTCGCCGCGTCGAGGGCCTTCGTCCAGTCGTCGACGGTGCGCGTGACCAGCACTTCTTCCAGCAACGCGTTGAGCTCGTCGCGGTGCGCGGCCCGCGCCGCGTTGGTCGAGAACTGCGGGTCCTCCGCGATGTCCAGGCCGAGAACCCCGCAGAACGCGCGCCACAGCTTTTCGCTGCCGACGGCGATGACGAGCCAGCCGTCGGACACGTGGTACGCCTGGTACGGGACGATGCTCGGGTGCGCCGAGCCCATCCGACGCGGCCGCGGGGTGTCGTAGAAGTGCGCACCGGCGGCGTAGATGTGCCAGGCGAGCTGCGCGTCGAGCAGGGAGACGTCGAGGTACTGGCCGCGCCCGGTGGTGTGGCGAGCCTGCAGCGCCATCAGCACGCCGATGATCGCCCACGTGCCCGCGTTGAGGTCGGCCACGGGCAGGCCCACCTTGGCGGGCGCGCCGTCAGGCTCGCCGGTCAGCCCCATCACGCCGCCGAGCGCCTGCGCGACGAGGTCGTAGCCCGGCCGGTCGCGGTACGGCCCCGTCTGGCCGAAGCCCGTGATCGACACGTGGATCAGCCGCGGGTTCAGCTCGGACAGCGAGGCGTACGACAGGCCCCACCGCTCCAGCGTGCCCGGGCGGAAGTTCTCGACGAGCACGTCCGCGTCGGCCACGAGCCGGCGCACGGCTTCGCGGCCGCGTTCGGACTTGAGGTCGAGCACGATCCCGCGCTTGTTGCGGTTGGCGGCAAGGAAGTACACGGCTTCGTCGCCGACGAACGGCGGGCCCCACAGGCGCGTGTCGTCGCCGTGGCCGGGCGGCTCGACCTTGACGACGTCGGCACCCATCTCGCCGAGGTACTGCGTGCAGTACGGCCCAGCCAGGATCCGGGAGAGGTCGACGACCTTGAGACCGTCGAGCGGGCGGACCTCGGGCATGGGGCGGCTCCTCGGGGCGTCGTCGCGGACCTACGCCTCCTTTCTACCTCCCGGCCAACGGATTACCTACCAACGGCCCATTGACGTGAACCGTTCACTCCTGTTGATTCTTGAGGAAGTATGTGCCGCTTTGAGTAGTTGAGTTGTGCACTCCGGGAGGAATTCATGCGTCGTCTTGTGGGCCTGCTGGCGGTCGCCTGCCTGACCACCGGCCTGGCCACCACCCTCACCCCGGCGAGCGCGGAAGCGGCCCCCGCCGCCCCGCACGCCGTCCAGCAGGAAACCGGCGCGCTGCCGCCGATGGGCTGGAACAGCTGGAACAAGTTCGGCTGCAACATCAACGAGACCCTCATCCGCGAGACCGCCGACGCGATCGTCAGCAGCGGCCTGCGCGACGCCGGCTACCAGTACGTGAACATCGACGACTGCTGGGCCGAGCAGAACCGCAACGCCGAGGGCAAGTTCGAGCCCAACCACGAACGCTTCCCGAGCGGTATCAAGGCGCTGGCCGACTACGTGCACGCCAAGGGCCTCAAGCTCGGCATCTACACCAGCGCCGGCACGCAGACCTGCGCGAAGACCATGCCCGGCGCCCTCGACCACGAGGACGTCGACGCGCAGACCTTCGCCGACTGGGGCGTCGACTACCTCAAGTACGACAACTGCAACAACGAGGGCCGCCCGGCCATCGAGCGCTACACGAAGATGGGCGACGCGATCAAGAAGACCGGCCGCTCGATGATCTACGCGCTGTGCGAGTGGGGCGAGAACCAGCCGTGGCTGTGGGGCAAGACCTCCGGCGCGCAGCTGTGGCGCACCACCGGTGACATCAGCGACAACTGGACCAGCATGACCGGCATCCTCGACCAGCAGGTGGGGCTCGAGAAGTACTCCGGCCCCGGCGGCTGGAACGACCCCGACATGCTCGAGGTCGGCAACGGCGGCATGACCGACGCCGAGTACCGCTCGCACTTCGCACTCTGGTCGCTGATGAACGCGCCGCTGCTCGCGGGCAACGACGTCCGCTCCATGCCGGCCGCGACGAAGGCGATCCTGGCGAACAAGGACGTCGTCGCCCTCGACCAGGACTGGGCGGGCGTGCAGGGCCACAAGGTCCGCGACGACGGCGACACCGAGGTGTGGACCAAGCCGATGTCCGACGGTTCGGCCGCGGTGGTGCTGTTCAACCGCGGGATTTCCGCCGCGACGATGTCGAGCAACGCGTCGGAGATCGGTCTGTCCGGGCGCGATTTCCGGGTGCGTGACCTGTGGACGGGTGCGGAGACGGAGAGCGCCGGGACGCTGCGGGCGACCGTGCCGAGCCACGGGGCGGCGGTGTTCCGGGTGTGGCCGGCCAAGTTCCCGGCTGCCGCACCGGCGGCGACGTTGTCTCTTGACGCGGGATCGTACTTCCCTGCTGGGAAGCCGTTCACGGCTCACGTCCGACTGACCAACGACGGCAGCACGCCGCTCGCCGCGGCTCGGGTGACGGTGTCGGCGCCGTCCGGCTGGCAGCTCGACGGGCGTGGTGACGTGCTCGTGCCCGCAGTTGCGCCGGGTAAGTCGTGGGAACGGTCGGTGACGGTGAAGCCCGTGAAGCCGGGCGCACAGGTCGCGATGTCGGCGAAAGCCACCTACTTCACGGGCTGGGGGCGGCGTTCGTTGTCGGCTGACGCGAGTGGACCGGTCGTGACACCGTTCGCTGCCGGAGTGACGCCGATGTCGAAGGCGCCGTTCTTGCTGACTGAGAACGGCTGGGGCCCGGTCGAGCGGGGCACCAGCAACGGCGAGAACCAGGCCGGCGACGGGAACCCGATCACGATCAACGGCCAGGTGTATTCGGATGGCCTTGGGGCGCACGCGCCTTCGCTGGTCCGGGTGTATCTGGGTGGGGGTTGTCAGACGTTCCATTCGGTCGTCGGACTCGATGACGAGTTCGCCACGGGGAGCGTGACGTTCGAGGTCCGCGGGGATGGGAAGACGCTGGCTTCGACGGACGTGTTCCGCCATGGCTCGGCGGCGCAGGCGCTCGACGTGCCGTTGGGTGGGGTGCAGGTGCTGGACCTGGTCGTGACGGATGGCGGGGACGGGAACAACACCGATCACGCAGACTGGGCTGACGCGGCGGTGAGCTGCTGAATCGGTCCGAACCATTCACACACGCCAGGCGGCGGCGGGAGAATGCGGCATGGCGTCGACGGAGGCCCTGCCGGCTGAGCACTGGATGATCACTGGAACCCGCAACGGGAAACCGCTGCCGGAAGTGGTCGTGCGGCGGTGGGCGTGGTTCTGCGACCACGCCCGCCGCAGCCGCATCCACTACGTGACCACGGAGTTCGTCGGCGTCGCCTGCGCGGCGGCGGTGCCGGTGTTCGCGGCGTTGCGGTGGGACGTGGCGTTCAGCGCGATCGCCGGAGCGCTGGTGTTGATCGCGACGACGATCCGGACGGTGCTGGGGTTCCATGACGACTGGATCGAGTACGTGCGGCTGCGGTTTTCTTTGGAAAGGGATGCGACGGCGTATTTGTACGGGATCGCGCCGTATGACGTTTCCGATGAGGAGGCGGTGAGGGTGCTGGTCACCCGGCATGAGGAGCTCGGTGCCGAGTTGAGGGATGGGTGGTTTGCGAGGAGGAAGAAGTTGGGGAATGGGGGGCACGCGATCAAACCGCCGGCGTAGGGGTGTTGGGGTTGGGTGTGCACCCCGAAGCTGGATTGCGTTGACGGTCGGCCACGTACATCGACCGATTCGGACCAGAGCTGATCACGCTTCACGACAAATGCGAGCCGACCGCAGAACTCGCTCGCCTGAGGTGAGCGCTATCGCCGAAGGTTGGTGACCGATTGGCGCGCCGGGCGGCTTAGCTGTCTGTGCACGAGGGCCATGTGTCTACCGCCCACTCCGGCCAGCTCGGCCAGCCCGCCGGTGGGGCGGGAATCTTGCGCCCGTCGAGTTCGGCGGCGTCAGGCACCTGGAACTGCTCCCGCCACGCATCCAGATCGGCCTCGCTCATCGGGAACGTCTGATGCGGTGTTGTTTCCTGGCGGCGCGCGATGCGGGCGAGCTGGACGTCCTTGTCCACGGGCAGGTAGACCACCTGGCATGCTGCCCCGACCGACCGGGCAAGCCAGCGCAGTGCCGACCGTTCGTCGCGGCTCCAGAGCCCGAAGTCGAGTACGACGCTGGTCCCCAGCCGCAGCGCCTGTAGGGCGACCGAGATGAGCCGCCCTTCGAGCACCCAGCGCTTTCCGTCGGCCATCGAATCGCCGAACAGCGGGATCATCCAGTGATCCGGGGTCAGCCGCAGTGCCCGGTGGGTTGCGGCAAGCTCTTGGGCGCGGGTGGTTTTCCCGGCCCCCGGGAGCCCGACCATCAGGAGCAGGGTGGCGGCACGCGGGTGTTGTGAATCGAAACGCTGCGACTGAGACATGACTTCCCTGATCAGGCGGGACGACCCGGCGTCACAGGAATATGAGTGACTGCCGGCAGGACACTGATCCGGCGGTACGTCCTGGCACTGCCCCACGTGGGGCAGGCAATGACCGCGGTTACGGGAACCGCGATACCGCCGCTAAGCGGCGGTTGTAGTCATGGAAGCGCAGCAGCACATGCCTTGATCGTAGCGGACCGTCGATACCTGTGGGGACGGATATCTGTCCTGCGCTTGAACGTCAGCACTGGAGCCAGCGCTGTCCTGTTCAGCGGCCACTACGGCGCCCCGCAACGCGGCGATGGTTTGCGAGACGTCTTCACGGCGACCTCGGAGCACGACGGGGGAACAGCAACGCGCGCGCCGAGGACGGGCACAACCAACGCCGCGTTGGGGCCGGCGGTCAGCGGACGCCGAGGTCGAAGTCCAGGCTGTAGCGGTTCGAGGGCATCGCGCCGGCGGACTTCGCGCCGTCGATGGGGAGGACGGCGCCGTTGATGAAGCGGGATTCGTCGGTGGCCAGGAAGAGGATGGCCTTGGCGACTTCTGTGGCCTCGCCGACGCGGGCTGCGGGTGTGCTGGCCACGAGCTGGTGCTGCTTGGTCTCGAAGTCGTCGGGGGAGGCCAACGTCGAGCGGAGCATGTCGGTGTCGATGGCGCCCGGGTTGACGGTGTTGGCGCGGATGCCCTGGTGAGCGTGGGCGACGGCGAGGGACTTCGTGAGGCCGACCAAAGCGTGCTTCGTGGCGTTGTAGACCGGGTCGCTCGGACGGCCCATCACGCCGCCGTTGGACGACGTCGTGATGATGCTGCCGGAGCGTTGCGCGAGCATGTGGGGCAGCACGGCGCGCGTGCCGAGGAAGGCGGTGCGGACGTTGAGCGCGAAGATGGTGTCGAAGTCCTCGAGCGTGGTCTCCGTGAGGGGTTTGGCGAGGTGGACGCCGACGTTGTTCACCAGCACGTCGACGCGGCCCGCGTCCTCGATGACGCCCGCGACGAAGTCGTTGACCGCGGTCTCGTCGGTGGCGTCCACGAGTGAGTGGCGGTAGCCGTCCAGCTGAGCAGCCGGCTCGCGGATGTCGCTCGCGAAAACCACGGCGCCCTCGGCCAGGAACTCCTTCACGGTGGCGAGGCCGATGCCCCGCGCGCCCCCGAAGATCACCGCGACCTTGCCGGCCAACCGAGCCATCGTTCAGTCCCTCCCTCGAAGTTCGGCCACCTCGTAGTCCTCCGGCAGCCTGACCAGCGCGTCCGGCGCGCCGGTGTACCGCACCACCACGCCGTAGACGGACTCCGCCGCCTCCGCGGAAACGTACCCCGCCACCACGTCGGCCAGCACGTCTGCCACGGCGCGCCGCCGCGGGTCGCCGTAGCCGCCGCCACCGGGCAGGACGACGTCGACCTCGGCGTCCGGAGCCAAGGCGATGCGGCTCTTGACGGGCAGATCAGCTCCGGAAACCAGCCCGAACCGGCCGAGGGCGCCCGGAGAACCACCGTCCACACCGGACGCAGCGGCCCGCACCCGGTCGACGTTCCCGTTGACACTCCAGGGAAAATCGCCCCGCAGACCCATCGTCGTCCGCTGCCCCAGCCCACCGCGGAACTGCCCGGCGCCACCCGAGTCCACCAGCAGCTCCCGCACGCCCTGCACCAGCGGCGCGCTCGTCTCGATCACCTCGGTGGGCGTCGAGCGCAGACCGCTGGGAAAACCCGTGGTCGAGAGGCCGTCGCGGGACACGCGCGCGCCCATGCCGCCGGTCTGGAACACCGTGGACATGAACCCCTCGCCGCGCCAGATCGTCATCCACAGGGCGTCGGCGCTCGGCGCGACCGGGCAGCCCGGCAGCGCCCCGATCAGCAACGACGGCAGGAAGTGCCCGATCAGGTGCCGCGACGCGACGGGCGCCGGGGCCACGCAGTTGAGTACCGAACCCTCCGGCGCGGTCACGTGGACGGGGCGGAACGAGCCCGCGTTGTGCGGCACCTCCGGCGAGATCGCGGCTTTCACCGCGAACGACGCGTACGCCCGCGTGTAGTTCAGCACCACGTTGATCCCGCGCCGGCTCTGCGGCGACGAACCCGCGAAGTCCACGTGGATCTCGTCGCCCGCCACGGTCACCGCGACGCGCAGCACGACCGGTTCGTCGTCGAAGCCGTCGGTCACCAGCTCGTTGCGGTACACGCCGTCCGGCAACGCGGTGATCGCCTCGCGCAGCGCGCGTTCGGAGCGGTTCATGATCTCGGCGGCGACGTCGTCGAGCGACGCCAGCCCGAACTCCTCCAGCAGCCGTACGAGGCTCGCCGCGCCGACGTCGTTGCCCGCGACCTGCGCATACAGGTCGCCAATGGTCTCCTCGGGTGTGCGGACGTTGGCGCGGATCAGCCGTTCCAGATCGGCGTTCACCTCGCCGGCGCGCAGGAACTTCAGGATCGGCAGCCGCAGGCCCTCCTCGAAGACCTCCGTCGCGTCCGCGGACACGAGCCGGCCGCCGATGTCCGGCGCGTGGCAGCACGAGGCGAACCACGCGACCAGCCGGCCGCCCGCGAACACGGGCGTGGCGACGGTGATGTCGTTGATCTGCCCTGCCGTCTGCCACGGGTCGTTGGTGAGCAGCACGTCACCGGGCTCCAGCGTCTCCGGCGGGTACTCGGCGACGAAGTGGCGCAGGCCGGTGGCCATCGCGTTGATGTGGCCGGGCGTGCCGCCGGTCGACTGGCCGATCATCTCGCCGCGCGAATCGAACACGGCGCACGCGAGGTCGAGCGATTCGCGCACGACCGCGGAGAACGCGGTGTTGACCAGCGCGTTCTGCTGCTCGGCCAGGATCGAGTGCAGCCGGTTGCCGATCAGGCCCACGAGGATCGGGTCGGTCACCAGCTCACCTCCAGACTCGCGTCGCCGCGCACCACGCAGCGCGCGCCCGGCGGGACGACCACCGTCGACTCGCGTTCCTGCACGATCGCGGGGCCACGCCCCCAATCGCCGGGCCGCAGCCGGTAGCGGTCGACCACCGCCGTGTCGACAAATCCACCCGTGAAGTAGGCCGGACGGCTGCCAGCCGATGCTCGTCCAGGCTCGATTTCCTTCAATCGCAACGAAACCTCGGGCGCCGGCGCCGACGAGACCACCCGCCAGTTCAGCACCTCGACCGCCACCGGCGGTCCGCTGCGCCGGTACAACGACCGATAGACGTCCGTGAAATCCGCGACCAGCGCGTCCGGCCAAGACTCCGCTGTGGCCCGCACCGGCACCCGGATCTCGTACCCCTGGCCGGCATACCGCATCTCGGCGACGCGCGCGTGCGTCACGTCCACACCGTCCACACCGGACTCCCGCAGCAGCGCCGCGCCCTCGGCCTCCATCTCGGCGAACCGCGCGTCGACGTCCTCCCACGACAGATCCAGCACGGCCGCCCGCGCCGAACGCACGAAGTCGAACGCCAGTGGCGCCGTCAGAAACCCCAGCGCACTCAGCACGCCTGCGGCCGGCGGCGCCACCACTGTCGGCGCCCCGAGTGCCCGGGCGACACCGGCGCCGTGCACCGGACCCGCGCCGCCGAACGTGTACATCGGCAGCTTCGCCGGATCCTTGCCGCGCTCCACGGCGTGCACGCGCGCGGCGTTGGCCATGTCCTCGTTCACGCTCGTGTGGATGCCCCAGGCCGCTTCCTCGACGCTCACGCCCAGCGGCTCAGCGATCTTCGCACGAACAGCCTCGCGGGCGGCCTCGACGTCGAGCGCCATCCCGCCGCCCAAGAAATACGCGGGGTCGAGGTAACCCAGCAACAGGTCGGCGTCGGTGACCGTCGGCTCGGTGCCGCCGCGGCCGTAACACACCGGCCCCGGCTCCGACCCCGCCGAATCCGGGCCGACGGTCAGCAAACCCAGCGCGTTCACGCGCGCGATCGAGCCGCCGCCGACGCCGATCTCGATCATGTCGGTCACCGGCACCTTCACCGGCAGCCCCGAGCCGGGCAGCAGCCGGTATTCGCGGCCGACCTCGAACTCGTGCGTCACCAGAGGCGCGCCGTCGGCGACCAGGCAGAGTTTCGCCGTCGTGCCGCCCATGTCGAACGCCAGCAGCTCGCGTTCCCCGGCCCCGACGCCGAACGCGGACGCGGCGAGCGCTCCGCCCGCCGGACCGGATTCGAGGATGCGGATCGGGTACCGGCCCGCGGTCTCGACGGTCGCGATCCCGCCGTGGGACAACATGATGTGCGGCGCGGGCCGCACCCCCAGCTCGTGCAGCCGGCGCGCCAGATCCGCCAGGTACCGCTCGGCGAGGTCCTGCACATAGACGTTGGCGACCGTGGTCGACGTCCGCTCGAACTCGCGGATCTCGGGCACCACTTCGGACGAAAGCGCCACCCGCAGCCGCGGCGCAACGCGTGCGAGCACCTCGGCCGCGCGCCGCTCGTGCGCGGGATTGGTGAAGGAATGCAGGAAACACACGGCGACTGCGTCGATGCCCCGCGCGTCGAGCTCGCGGCCCAGCCGCGCGACGTACTCCTCGTCCAGTCCCGTGTGGACGGTCCCGTCGGCCAGGATCCGCTCCGGCACGTCGAAGCGCAGGTACCGGGGCACCAGCGGTTCGGGCAGTTCGAGGCTCAGGTCGTAGAGCTCGTAACGGTGCTCGCGGCGCATCTCGAGCACGTCGCGGAACCCCGCCGTGGCGAGCAACGCCGTGCGCGCGCCCTTGCGTTCGATCAGCGCGTTCGTGACCAGCGTGGTGCCGTGCACGAGCTGCTCTACGTCGCCGAAGTCCAGCCCGGTGCGCGCGAACACCCCGGCCAGGCCTTCGGCGACCGCGAGAGCCGGCTCACGGTGGGTGGTGAGCACCTTCCCGACCGCGACGACCCCGGATTCGCCGAGCACACACAGGTCCGTGAACGTGCCGCCGATGTCGACGCCGACCCGCAGGCCCGCCATCAGCGCGGCTTCCGCGGCCACCGTGGGGACGTGTTCACCGGAGGCTTCAGCTTCGCCCGCACCACCAGCACGTTGGGCTCGTCCGACTCGATGAACTCGCTCAGCAGCCGCCGGAACGCCCGTCCGAACCCGGACACGCGGTCGGCGTGCACTCCGAACGACCGCGCCAGGCCGACGAAATCCGGGCTGTCCCAGTCGACGCCGCGGTGCGGCAGGCCTTCCTGGTCCTGGTCGTAGCGCAGCATGCCGTAGCCGCCGTCGTCGACGACCACGACCGTCACCGGCAGCTGCTCCTCCGCGAGCGTCGCGAGGTCGCCCACCGCGTAGAGGAAACCGCCGTCGCCGGTCACACACACGACGCGCCCGGTTCCGGTGGCGGCGGCGCCGAGCGACGCGGGGAAGCCGTAGCCGAGCGTGCCCCAGCCCATCGGGTAGGCCAGCCGGCGCGGCGCGCGCACGCGGTGGAAACCCCCGATCCAGTACCCGGCCACGCACATGTCGGTGACCAGCATGGCAGGTTCCGGGAGCACTTCCTCCAAAGTGGACAGGAAGTCGGCCGCCTGCGGCTCGTCGGTGCGGATGCGCTGGCGCACGCGGCGGCCGATGGACGCCAGCCGCACGGTCAGCTCGTCGAGGCCCGGCCGGCTGGCCGGGCGCAACGACTCGACGACGCGGCGGGCGTCACCTACCAACGTGATGTCCGGTTTGTAGTTTTTCCCCGCGTCGAACGCGTCCACGTTCACCGCGATGAGCTTGGGCGGCGCGGGCATCAGCCAGTTCTGCGTCATCAGGCCGTCGAAGTCGGTGCCGATCGCGAGCACCACATCGGCCTCGTCCCACAGCTCGCCGACCTCCGGGGCGTGCACCGGATTCGGGGCCAGGCAAGGGTGATCGAGCGGCAGCAGCCCGCGCGCGGCGAACGTGGTGATCACCGGAGCGGCCAGGCGTTCGGCGAGTTTGCCGATGGCCTCGCCCGCCTCCGAACGCAAGGCGCCGCCGCCGGCCCAGATCAACGGACGCCGGGCGCCGGAGAGGAGCTCGGCGGCGCGGGCCAGATCCGGCAGGTCGAGCACCCGCTCAGCCAGCGGCTTCGGCGGTCCGCTCGGCTCCGAGATCTCACGCAGGTAGTCCGTCGGGATGCCGAGGTACACCGGGCCGGTCTGCGGCATCAGCGCCAGCCGCGACGCGCGGTGCACGGTGGTGCCGATCTGGTCGGCGCGGTGGACGGTGAACCCGGCCTTGGTCACCGGCGCGAACATCGCCTGCTGGTCGGACGTTTCGTGGAGCACGCCGCGCACCACGCCGGGGCGCTTGAGTGTGGACGGGATGTCGGTCGCGACCACGAGCACCGGCGCGGCCGAGGCCATCGCCTCGCCCACGGCGCCGAGCGTGTTGGCCGCGCCGGGCCCGGTCGTCACGAGCGCGACACCGAGTTTTCCCGTGGCGCGGGCATAACCGTCGGCCGCGAACCCGGCGGTCTGTTCGTGCCGGACACCGACGATCCGGATTCCCGCTTCCGCCAACGCCTCCCACAGCGGCAGGTTGTGCACTCCCGG
This sequence comes from Amycolatopsis sp. NPDC050768, assembly GCF_040654155.1. Taxonomy (NCBI): domain Bacteria; kingdom Bacillati; phylum Actinomycetota; class Actinomycetes; order Pseudonocardiales; family Pseudonocardiaceae; genus Amycolatopsis; species Amycolatopsis sp. NPDC050768. The sequence continues at coordinate 205,032 of NZ_JBFAHL010000014.1, read as the reverse complement.
GAGCCCGAACACGACTTCGGTCCCGAGTGCCTTCAGCGCGTCGCCCAGATGCTGAGCACCAGTCCGTCCTGCCACAGCTGCCACTGTATCCACCGTGCGGAAAGCACCGCACGGTCGTCACCGGACACCGTTTGCCACCAGCAATTATGTGGTACTGGCCAGACAACGCCGCATCGTGCGTAGACTCGGGCTCCGGGGAGCGCCGATGCCCCCTGCGTGGCGGAAGGTGGTCGGAAAATGCCGTTGATGCCCGTGACCGACTCGATGTTCCTGATGGTCGAGACCCGCGAACACCCCATGCACGTCGGCGGCCTGCAGCTGTTCCGCAAACCGGAGAACGCGGGCGAGAACTACCTCAGTGATCTCCGCCAGAAGATGCTCGCCACCGACAACATGCGCAGCGTCTTCCGGCGCCGCCCCAGCCGGCCCGTGAACACCGCCGGGTACGTGCGCTGGGCCGCCGACGCGGAGCTCGAGCTCGACTACCACTTCCGCCACTCCGCGTTGCCGCAGCCGGGCCGCATCCGCGAACTGCTGGAGGTCACCTCCCGCTGGCACAGCACGCTGCTCGACCGGCACCGGCCATTGTGGGAGATCCACCTCATCGAGGGCCTGCAGGACGGCCGGTTCGCGATGTACTCCAAGATCCACCACTCGCTGATGGACGGCGTCTCCGCGCTGCGCCACCTGCAGGGCACGCTGTCCGACGACCCGAACGATCTCGACTGCCCGCCGCCGTGGGGCAGCCGGCAGAACGGGACCAACGGCAACGGCCACGCGCAACCGTCGCTGTTCAGCCTCGCGGGCAAGACGTTCGACCAGGTCGCGGGCATCGCGCCGGCCGCGGCGAAGGTGGCGCGTGAGGCGTTCCGCGAGCACACGCTCACGCTGCCGATGCAGGCGCCGAAGACGATGCTGAACGTGCCGATCGGCGGCGCGCGCCGGTTCGCCGCGCAGTCGTGGTCGCTCGACCGCGTGCGCGCGGTGGCGACCGCCGCCGGCGTCTCCCGCAACGACGTGGTGCTCGCCATGTGCTCCGGCGCGCTGCGCGACTATCTCATCGAGCAGAGCGCCCTGCCGGACGCGCCGCTGATCGCGATGGTGCCGGTGTCGCTGCGCCGCAAGGCCGACGCCGGCGAGGCCAGCGGCAACAACATCGGCGCGCTGCTGTGCAACCTCGGCACCGACCTGTCCGACCCGGCGCTGCGGCTTTCGGCGATCCACACCTCGATGACCAACGGCAAGAAGCTCTTCTCGGAGCTCACGCCGTTGCAGACGCTGCTGCTCTCGGGCGTCAACGTGGCGCAGCTGGGCGCGTCGCCGATCCCGGGCGTCGTGAACAACACGCGGCCGCCGTTCAACCTGGTGATCTCCAACGTCCCGGGCCCGCGCAAGCAGATGTACTGGAACGGGGCCGCGCTCGACGGCATCTACCCCGCGTCGGTGCTGCTCGACGGTCAGGCGCTGAACATCACGCTGACCAGCAACGGCGACAACCTCGACTTCGGCATCACAGGTTGCCGGCGCAGCGTGCCGCACCTGCAGCGGATCCTCACGCACCTGGACACGGCGCTGGCGGAGCTGGAAGGGGCGACGGGCGTCAAGTAGGGCTTACGCGATGCCTTCCGGGCTGGCGCCGCCGACCTGGATGGCGCCGGCGGTGATGCGCTCGATCTCGGCGAGGTCTTCGGGCGTCAGGTCGAGGTCGGCGGCGGCCGTGCTGGCCTCGATGTTGCGCGGCTTGCGGGCTCCGACGATGGCGACGTGGACGCCGGGCTGGGCGAGCGTCCAGGCGATCGCGAACCGGCTGACCGACGCGCCCCGCTCGGCGGCGAACTTGGCGAGCTCGTCGACGATCTCCAGGTTGTGCCTCAGGTTTTCACCTTGGAACGCCGAGGATTTCGAGCGCCAGTCGGACTCGTCGAAGAACGAATCGGCTGTGAAGGTGCCGGTGAGCAGGCCGCTGCCGAGCGGGCTGTAGGCGAGCACACCGATGTCGTGCTCACGAGCGTAGGGCAGCGGATCGGTCTCGATGCCGCGGCGGAACAGGTGGTACGGCGGCTGCAGCGTCTCCACCGGGCGCGTCTCGTCGAAGGCGGCGAGCTCGGCAGCGGTGTAGTTCGAGACCCCGATGTGGCGCACCTTGCCCGCGTCGACGAACTCCTGCAGCGTCGCCGCGACCTCCGCCGCCGGCGTCTCGGGGTCGGGCCAGTGGATCTGGTAGAGGTCGAGGTGGTCGACGCCGAGCAGGCGCAGACTGTTGTCCACACCCTGGGTGAGCCACTCGCGGCGGGAGTCGCGGGCCCGTTCGGCGCGCGGTTTCGTGCCGCCCTTGGTCGCGATGACGACGCTGTCGCGGTCGTGCTCGAGTTCGCTGCGCAGCGCCTTGCCGAGGAGCTGCTCGGCCGCGCCGGCACCGTAGGCCTGCGCGGTGTCGAAGAGGGTCACGCCGAGCTCACGCGCGTGCCGGATCGCCGCGATCGCCGTGTCCTCGTCGAAGGAACCCCACTGCCCGCCGAGCTGCCACGTGCCGAAGGCAATCCTCGATACTTCGAGGCCGCTCCTGCCCAGAATCGTCGTACGCATGATCCTTAGGAGAGCACACGGGCCACGGCCCCGCACCACACCTGTGGCGTGCGTCCCGGCCAGCGGATATCGAGTTGTGCCGGATGTGCCGATGATCGGATACTCGCTCGCCGTGAGCCTCCTCGAGCCCCTGCGCGGCCGCAGTTTCCGCGCGCTCGCCACCGGACGGACACTCGCCACCTTCGCCAACGCCGTCGCCCCCGTGGCGCTCGCGTTCGCCGTGCTCGACCTCACCGGTTCGGCCGTCGACCTCGGGCTCGTGGTGGGCGTGCGCTCGGTCGCGAACGTCGCGCTGGTGCTGTTCGGCGGCGTGCTGGCCGACCGCCTGCCCCGCTCGGTGATCATGCAGGGCACCGAGGCGGCCGCGGCGATCACGCAGGGCGCGCTCGCCGTGAGCGTCCTTTGTGGATTCGCGTCGATCCCGTTCCTCGTCGGGCTCAGCGCGGTGAACGGCGCGGTCGCGGCGATCTCCCTGCCTGCCGCGGCGGCCATCACGCCCCAGACCGTTTCGCGGGGCCGGCTGAGCCAGGCCAACGCCCTGCTCCGCCTGCTCACCAACACCGGCCGCGTCGCGGGCGCCGGCGTCGCCGGGATCGTGGTCGCCGTGGCCGGCTCGGGCTGGGCGGTCGCGGTGAACGCGCTGCTGTTCCTCGCCGCCGCCGTCGCCTACCGCGGCATCCGCCTCCCGCGCGGCGCCCGCGTCGAGGCGAGCCACCCGATCGCCGACCTCATCGCGGGCTGGCACGAGTTCCGCTCGCGCGCGTGGGTGTGGATCGTGGTGGTCCAGTTCGCCTTCGTCAACGCCGCCGGCCTCGGCACGCTCGTCGTGATCGGCCCGGTCGTCGCCGACGAGACGTTCGGCCGCACGGGCTGGGGCCTCGCCCTCGCGATCGAGACGGTCGGCTCCATCTTCGGCGGCCTCATCGCCGCGCGCTGGCAACCCCGGCGCGCGATGTTCGTCGGCGTGCTGCTGGTGATGACGGAGGCCCTGCCGATGTTCAGCCTGGGCCTGTGGCCCGCGCTGGTGCCGCTCCTGCTGACGATGGCCCTGGCCGGCTTGACGATGGAGCAGTTCAGCGTCATCTGGGACGTGTCCCTGCAGGAGAACATCCCCGAGGACCGCCTCGCCCGCGTGTACTCCTACGACGTGCTGGGTTCCCTCGCGGCCATGCCCATCGGCCAGATCGCGGCGGGACCGCTGGTCGAGCACCTGGGCCGCGAGCCCGTGCTGCTGGGCTGCGGTGTGCTGATCGTGATGGCGACTTTGCTCGCGCTGTCGAGCCGGCAGGTACGCGGGTTGGTGCGCCGGCGCCCGGTCGCCGCGGACACGGCGCCGGCCACCTGAAGCCGCCGCGAAACGGCTATTTCGGGCGTACTGCCATGAAGTTGATGGCGTGGGCGGTCATCACGACCTCGTCGTCGGCGTTGAAGAGCTCGATGTGCGTGCGGAGCAGGCCGCGGTCCGGCTTGGACTTCGAGAGGCGCGCCTCCTCGATGGTGGCGCGCACGTGGAGCTTGTCCCCGGGGCGGACGGGGCGGGGCCAGCGCAGGTCGTCCATGCCGGGGCTGCCGAGGCTGGACACCGAGGACAGGAAGTGGTCCACGAACATCCGCATCATCACGCCGGCCGTGTGCCAGCCGCTGGCGACGAGGCCGCCGAAGGGGCCGTGCTCGGCTGCGGCCGCGTCGGTGTGGAAGCTCTGCGGGTCGAAGCGCCGCGCGTACTCGACGATCTCTTCCGCGGTCACCACGGCTTCGCCGAACTCGTACACCGCGCCTTGCGGGTAGTCCTCGAACCAGCGGTCGTCGATCGGCGTCGTGAACTCGGTCATGGCTCGCAGCTAACCACAACAACAATTCGCTCCGCAGCGAACTGTCAGCGGGCTAGTCTCGGCCGATGACGGCCGGACCGGACATCGCGACCGTCGCGCAAGCGATCGGCGAACCGGCGCGTGCGGCAATGCTGCTGCAGCTTATGGATGGTGACGCCCACACCGCGCGCGTCCTCGCGACGGTCGCGGGTATCGCCCCGTCCACGGCGAGCGCGCACCTGCGCAGGCTGTGTGACGCGGGCCTGGTACGAGTGACGGAGTCCGGCCGGCGGCGGCTGCACCAGCTCGCCGGGCCGGAGGTCGCCCAGCTCGTGGAGGCCCTCGCCGCGCTCGCGCCTCCCCGGCTGCCGGCGAACCTGCAGCCGGACCCGCCGACGGACGAACTGATCGAGGCCCGCGCTTGTTACGGCCATCTCGGCGGCCGGCTCGGCGTCACGATCGCGGCACGGCTTCAGGAAGACGGTGTCGTCGGCGCGCTCCGCCCGGGCGACACCGACGCCGTACGCACCTTCGACCACCCGTTGCTCACCGCACTCGGGATCACCGGAGTCACCGCGGCTCCACCTGTCCGCGCCTGCCTCGACTGGTCACAGGGCAGGGTCCATCTCGCCGGCGCGCTCGGTGCCGCACTGCTGAGCGGCCTCCTCGACGCGGGCTGGGTGCGCCGCCGCCCGGCCGGGCGAGCCCTGCGGATCACGCCGATCGGCCGGGACCACTTGGCGCGGCTCGGTTTCCGGTAGTCAGGGTTCCCGGTAGCGAGTGTTTCCGGTAGTCAGGGTCTCCGGTAGTCAGCGCCCGGGAGAACGCGGCTCCGGCGCGACGTCACGGTGCCCGTCGAGCTTCCACCAGCTCTCGAGGGTCTGGCGCAGCGCCTTGAGCAGCTCGCCGCCCGTTTCGAGCGGCACCAGCGCCGTCGGGCCGTCTTCGATGCGGAGGGCGGCCGAGAGACGGTCGTCGTGTTCGATGAGGCCCACGATCACGCGGGTGGGTTGACCGGTCATGTCGACAGTGGCGATCGCCTGCTCGTACCGCCAGCCCGTGGAATGCACGCGCCAGACCCTGACACAGTTTCCGGCGCTCGCGGCCGGTTTTCACCCCAACGTGCGTCGGGTCAGCGCACCACCCAGGGCCGCACCTCTTCGAGCAGCTTCGCGACGGCCAGCACGAGGTCGTCGGAGTGCCGCGGGCCCACGATCTGCAGCCCCACCGGCAATCCGGCCGACGTCCGCCCGGCCGGGACGCTGATCGCCGGCTGCTGCGTCATGTTGAACGGGTAGGTGAACGGCGTCCACTCCGGCCACTCGCTCAGCCCGCTGCCCGGCGGCACGTCGTGCCCGGCCTCGAACGGCGGGATCGGGATGGTCGGGGTGATCAACACGTCGTAGCGCGTGTGGAACTCGCCCATCAGGATGCCGAGCGCCGCGCGCGCCGCGGTGGCGTCGAGGTAGTCGCTCGCACTGTAGGTCTTGCCCTGCTCCCACACACGACGCAGGCCCGGGTCGACGCGGTCCTCGCTGCCCGGCGGGAACGAGTCCAGCAGCTTCGCCGCGCCGGTGGACCACAGAATGTCGAACGACGGCTTCGGGTCCTCGAATCCCGGGTCCGCCTCCTCGATCTGCAGCCCCGCGTCGTCGAGCGCCTTCACGGCCGCCGCGACGATCGCCGCCACTTCCGGGTCGACGTCCACGTAGCCGAGCGTCGGCGAGAACGCCGCGATCAGCCCGCGCACGTCGCGCCGCACGGCCTCGCGGAAGGTGGAAACGGGCGGCGCCAGCGCGGCCGGGTCACGCGGGTCGGGGGTGGCGATCACGTCGAGCAGCAGCGCCGTGTCGTCGACGCTGCGCGCCATCGGGCCGGCGTGCGAAAGCGGGCCGAACGGGCTCGCCGGGAACAGCGGGATCCGGCCGTGGGTCGGCTTCATCCCGACGATCCCGCAGAACGACGCCGGGATCCGCACCGAACCACCGCCGTCGGTGCCCACGGAGATCGCGCCCATGTCCGCCGCGACGGCTGCCGCGCTGCCGCCGCTCGACCCGCCCGCGGTCATCGCCGGGTTCACCGGGTTGCGGGTGATCCCGGCGAGCGCGCTGTCGGTCACGCCCTTCCACGCGATCTCGGGCGTGGTCGTCTTGCCCAGCACCACCAGGCCGGCCTCGCGCATCCGCGCCATCACCGGGCTGTCGACGTCCCACGACCCCTCGGCCGGGATGCTCGTCGAGCCGCGCCGCGTGGGCCAGCCGGCGGTGAGGAACATGTCCTTGATCGACGAGGGCACGCCGTCGAGCCAGCCGATCGGATTGCCGTCGCGCCAGCGGATCTCGGCGCCCTTCGCCTGCTCCAGCGCGCGGTCGGCGTCGACGAGGCAGTAGGCGTTGAGTTCGCCGTCGCGTTCCTCGATGGCCTGCAGCGCGTCCTCGGTCGCTTCCACCGGCGAAAGCTCCCCGGTGGCGTAGGCGGCGACCAGTTCGCTGGCGGTCAGTTCCCGGTGGCTCATCCGGCTGCTCCCTGCGATTCCGACGGCACGTATCCGAGCCGTTTGTCCACGACGTTGTGCAACGGCTCCCCGGCCACCCAGCGGCGGAAGTTCGCCGCGAACACCTCTACCAGGGTGGTTCGCCAGCCGAGGAAGTCCCCCGACATGTGCGGCGACAGCAGCACGTCCGGCATGGTCCAGAGTGGACTGTCGCCCGGCAGCGGCTCGGTGTCGAACACGTCGAGGGCCGCGCCCGCGATCTGCCCGCCGCGCAACGCCGCCACCAGGTCGGACGTGACCACCAGCTCACCGCGCCCGACGTTCACGAACCGCGCCGACGGCTTCATCGCCCCGAACGCCGCCGCGTCGAACATGCCCTTCGTCTGCTCGGTCAGCGGCGCGACGGCCACGACGTAGTCGAAGGCGGGCAAGTGTTCCGTGAGCTGCGCGGAGTCGTGCACCGTGCCGAAGTCGGGGTCGCCCGTGCGCGGGCGCCGCCCGGCCCCGGACACGCGCAGCCCGGCCGCGCGCAGCAGCCGCGCGATCGAGCGGCCGATGGGCCCGGTGCCGACCACGAGCACCTCGCGCCCGGCGACGCGTTCGGTCTCGCGGTGCTGCCACGTGCCGGCACGCTGCAGGTCGAGCGAACGCGCGAAGTCCTTGGCGAAGGCCAGAACCACGCCCAGCACGTACTCGGCGATGGCGTCGTCGAAGACGCCCCGCGAGTTCGTGAGCACGACGTCGCTCTCAACCAGGCCGGGGAACAGCACCGGGTCGACGCCCGCGCTCGCGATGTGCAGCCAGCGCAGGTCGCCGGCCGCGTGCCATGCTCCGGGCACGGCCGTGGAGAGGAAATCGTAGACGAACAGCCCCTGGGCTCCGGTAAGCGCTTCGGTCAGTCCTCCCGCGTCGGTGTAACGAACTACCGCCACGTTTTCGATAGCGGCCATGTCCGGTGGTGGAGCCGACCCGCACAGCACCGCCAGCACGGGAAATTCCGAGGCGATCACATTGACACCGTAAAAGTGGCTCGTATGATTGTCAACAATCCGAGGACGACCCCCGGAGCACCGGACGTGTCATCTGCACAGGCGTATTCCGGAGGCTGAGCCTTGGATCTGGACATCCTCGCGTTCGAGGGCCCGCTAGCCCAGCGCGGCATCGGCGTGATCGCACCGTTCGACCTCGCCCTCGAACGCGAACTCTGGCGATGGGTACCGATGGAGGTCTCCCTCCACCTCGCCCGCACGCCGTACGAGCCCGTGCCCGTGAGCATGGAGATGGCGCAGCTCGTGAGCGACAGCCGGCACCTCGCGGCCGCGACCCGCGACGTACTACACGTCGAGCCCGAGGTAGTCGCCTACCTCTGCACGTCGGGCAGCTTCGTGAACGGCATCGACTACGAACGCTCCCTCACCAAGGCGATCTGCGACGCGGGCGCACCCGACGCCGTGACGACCTCGGGGGCGCTGGCCGAGGTGCTGCAGCAGCTCGACCTGCACCGGATCTCGGTGCTCACCCCCTACGACGCCGACCTCACCGGCAAGCTCCACGACTTCCTCGCCGAGCTCGGCGTGACCACGGTGTCCAGCGACCACCTTGGTCTGGGCGGCGGCATCTGGAAGGTCAGCTACCGCACCATCGCCGAGCGCATCCTCGCCGCCGATCACAGCGACGCCGAAGCGATCTTCGTCAGCTGCACCAACCTCCCCACGTTCGACTTGATCGAGCCCCTCGAGAAAGCGCTGGGCAAGCCCGTGCTGACGGCCAACCAGCTGACCATGTGGGCCTGCCTGCGCCGCATGTACCTGCCGATCGTCGGCCCCGGCAAGTGGCTGCGGGAGGTCTCTTGACCCACCTGTCTAAGATTGTCGACAATCTGCGTATCCCGGAGGTTTTGTGACCACGATCGGCTTCATCTACCCCGACCACGCGGCCGAGGACGACTACCCGCTCGCCGAGCAGCTGCTCGGCGGGTCGGACGCCGACGAAGGCGACATCCGGCTGCCGGTCGAGCACATCTACGGCACCGACCTGCACGCCGTGCCGGAGCTGCTCGACCTCGGCAGCGAGGCCCGCCTCGCCGACGGCGCCGCCCAGCTCGCCAAGCACGAGCCCGACGCCGTGATCTGGGCCTGCACCTCCGGCAGCTTCGTGTACGGCTGGGACGGCGCGCGCGACCAGGCCGACCGCCTCTCCGCGGTGGCAGGGGTCCCGGCATCGAGCACGTCGTTCGCCTTTGTGCACGCGGCGCAGGCCCTCGGCGTGAAGCGCGTCGCGGTGGCCGCGAGCTACCCCGACGACGTCGCGCGCCTGTTCGTGGACTTCCTCGCCGCCGGCGGCGTCGAGGTGCTCACGATGGCGAGCGCGGGCATCGACACCGCCGCCGAGGTCGGCCGGCTCGAGCCCCAGGCCGTGGTGCGCCTGGCCGTGGCGAACAACCACCCCGAGGCCGACGCCGTGCTCGTGCCGGACACCGCGATGCGCACGCTCGGCGAGATCAACACCATCGAGACCGCGCTGGGCAAGCCCGTGCTCACGGCGAACCAGGTGACGATCTGGGAAGGCCTGCGGCTCACCGGCACCACGCGCCTGGTGCGTTCGCTGGGCGCGTTGTTCCGGGTGAGGAGCTGAACCGTGGTCGTCCTGCCCGACATCGAACCGGTCAGCCGGGAGTCGACCGCCGCCGTGATCGCGCGCCAGCTGCGCGACGCGATCATGACCGGCGCGCTGCCTCCCGGCACCCAGCTCGGCGAGACCGACCTCGCCTCCCGGTTCCAGGTCTCGCGCGGCCCGCTGCGCGAGGCGATGCAGCACCTCGTCTCCGAAGGACTGCTCCGCAGCGAGCGCCACCGCGGCCTGTTCGTGATCGACCTCGAGCCGAGCGACGTGTTCGACATCTACCTCGCCCGCTCGGCCGTCGAGCGCGCCGCCCTGCTGTGCGCCCTGCGCGGCGACCGCGAGCTCATCGCGGCCTCGCTGGAGCAGTCCGTGGCCGACATGGCCGCCGCCGCGAACGACGACGACCCCACCGCGCTCTCCGCCGCCGACCTCGCCTTCCACGAGGCCCTCATCAACGCCTCCGGCAGCAAACGCCTCGTACGCATGGCCCGCACCCTCCTCATCGAGACGCGCATGTGCCTGACGCTGCTGCAGAGCACCGAGCAGGGCGTGGAAGACCGCGTGGACGAACACACGCGGATCATCGACGCCCTGCGCACCGGCGACGCGGACGCGGCCCTGCACCTGCTCGACGCGCACATGGAGGACGCGATCGGCCGACTCGTGCCGGGGACGAGCCTGAAGGAAGGCGGAGCGCCGGCTCCCGCGTGACCGTGACCACGAGCCGCGACCGCAACCGCGCAGGCGTGACAACTCCGGCCGAAGACCGCGCCACACCCGTTCAGTCATCGGACCGCGTCCCCAGCACCGGCTGGCCGCCGAGGCCGTCGCGGTAGGACGGGGACCACGGGAAGCGGCCGGCTTCGTCGGCGTGGACGAGTTGCAGGGCGCGGATGTCGTGGCCGTACAGGGAAACCGCGACCGACAGGTGCGCCGACGGTGACGTGAGGGCGACGACCTCGACGGAAGGCAAGCCCCGCAAGGAAAAGATCTCGCCGGGCTGCGGTGGACCGGAGTCGAAGGAGCGTTCGGCGGCGGCGCCCAGCAGCAGGATGGACGGGTGCGGCGGCAGACCGGTGACCACGAGCTCCGGCAGGCCGTGGGCCGTCAGGCCGACGGTGTAGGCCCAGGGCGGCCGGGGACCTGTGCCCAGCACGCCCTGGACGCACCAGCCGTACTCCTGGATCCGCTCGAGGACCTCCGCCAGGTAACGCTCCCCGGGTCTGGCCGTGTTTTCGCGGTCCTCACACTGCTCGCACATCGGTGCTCCCCCTCGTTCGACGAAACCGGTCCGGCGGGAGCCGGTCGGTCGAGGAGAAGTGAAGCGGGGAGCACCGACGAAAAATCAGCGGAGCGCTTCGGCCACCGCCGTGCCGAGGCGAGTTGTGGTAGCGGTGCCGCCGAGGTCGGGGGTGAGCTCGGCGCCGGCCGTGAGCACCTCGTCGACGGACGTGCGGATCGCTTGCGCGGCAACGGTTTCGCCCAGGTGTTCGAGCAGCATCGCACCCGCCAGGATCTGGGCCACCGGGTTGGCGATGCCCTGGCCGGCGATGTCCGGAGCGCTCCCGTGGACCGCTTCGAACATCGACGGAAACTCACCCGATGGGTTGATGTTTCCGGACGGCGCCATGCCCAGTCCGCCCGTGACGGCGGCGGCCAGGTCACTCAGGATGTCGCCGAAGAGGTTCGACCCGACGACCACGTCGAGCCGGTCCGGCGCCTGAACCATGCGCGCGGCCAACGCATCCACGTGCATCTGTCCACTTTCGACGTCCGGGTACTTCGCCGCGACCTCGGCGAAGATCTCGTCCCAGAACGGCATCGAGTGGATCAGCCCGTTGGACTTCGTCGCCGACGTCACGCGAGAAGAACGCGTACGCGCCAGCTCGAACGCGTACCGGATGATCCGTTCCACCCCGACCCGCGTGAACACGGATTCCTGCAGCACGAACTCGTCCGGCCGCCCGGAGTTGTGCCGTCCGCCGATCGCCGAGTACTCGCCCTCGGAGTTTTCGCGGACGATCACCATCTCCAGCTCGTCGGCCGTCCGCCCCGAAAGCACCGACGTGGTGCCCGGCAGCAGCCGTACCGGCCGCAGGTTCACGTATTGCTGGAACGCGCGCCGCAGCGGGATCAGCAAGCCCCACAACGAAATGTGGTCCGGCACGCCGGGGAACCCGACGGCACCCAGCAGGATGCCGTCGAACGCCGCCAGCTGCGCCACGCCGTCGTCCGGCATCATCGAGCCGGTCTGGGTGTAGCGCTCGCAGCTCCAGTCGAACTCGGTCCACTGCAAGGAAAAGCCATGCCGAGCAGCGGCCGCGTCCAGGACCTTGCGCGCCTCGACCGTGACGTCGACGCCGATCCCGTCACCCGGGATGCTCGCGATGCGGTACTCGCTCACAGGCTCACCGCGATGTACTTGGTCTCGAGGAACTCCTCGATGCCGACCGTGCCACCCTCACGCCCGAGCCCCGACTGCTTGATGCCGCCGAACGGCGCCGCCGGGTTCGACACGATGCCCTGGTTCAGCCCGATCATCCCGGCCTCGAGCCGCTCCGACACGCGCAGCGCCCGCTTCACGTCGCTGGTGAACAGGTACGAAACCAGGCCGTACTCCGTGTCGTTGGCCTTCGCGATCGCCTCGTCCTCGGTGTCGAACTGGGTGATCGGCGCGACCGGCCCGAAGATCTCCTCCGACGCCATCCGCGCGTCGACCGGCACGTCCGTGAGCACCGTGGCCTGGTAGAAGTGGCCGGGCCCGTCCACGGTCGCGCCGCCGGTGAGCACCCGCGCGCCGCGGTCGGTGGCGTCCTTGACCAGCGCGGTCACCTTCTTCACGGCGGCTTCGTCGATCAGCGGACCGACGACCACGCCCTCCTCCGTGCCCCGCCCCATCGCCAGCGCCTGCATGCGCTCGGTCAGCCGCCGCGAGAACTCGTCGGCAACGCCACGCTGCACGTAGAAGCGGTTCGCCGCGGTGCACGCCTCGCCGATATTGCGCATCTTCGCCTGCATCGCGCCTTCGACGGCGGCGTCGAGGTCCGCGTCGTCGAAGACCAGGAACGGCGCGTTGCCACCCAGCTCCATCGACGTGCGCAGCACCTTCTCCGCGCACTGCTCCAGCAGCTTGCGCCCCACCGCGGTCGACCCCGTGAACGACAGCTTGCGCGCGCGTCCGTCGCGGATCAGCGGCTCCATCACGCCACCCGCGTCGGTGGTCGTGACGACGTTCAGCACACCCTCGGGCAGCCCCGCCTCGGCCAGGATCGACGCCAACGCGAGCATCGACAACGGCGTCTGCGCGGCCGGCTTGATCACCATCGTGCAGCCGGCGGCAACGGCCGGGCCGATCTTGCGCGTGCCCATCGCCATCGGGAAGTTCCACGGCGTGATCAGCAGCGTCGGGCCCACCGGCTGCTTGGTGATGAGGAAGCGGCCGACGCCGTTGGGCGCTGTCGCGTACCCGCCGTCGATGCGCACGGCCTCCTCGGCGAACCAGCGGAAGAACTCGGCGGCGTAGGTGATCTCGCCGGCGGCCTCGGCCAGCGGCTTGCCCATCTCGAGGGTCATCAGCAGCGCCAGCTCGTCACGGCGCTCGATCAGCTTGTCGTAGGCCCGGCGAAGGATCTCGCCTCGTTCACGGGGTGCGACGGCGGCCCAGCCGGCCTGCGCCGCGACGGCCGCGTCGAGGGCCGCCATGCCGTCCTCGGCGCCGGCGTCGGCCACCTCACACAGGGCGGTGCCGGTGGACGGGTCCTGCACCTCGAAGGTCTTCCCGCTCTTCGCGGGCACCCACTTGCCGCCGACGAAGAGTTCCTTGTCGACCGCGCCGACGACGCCGGCTTCAGTGATCGCGCTCATCCAGCTTGCTCCTCCGTGTTGTCCCGAGGCCATGCTATGGATATTGTCAACAATCGACAACCGCCACAGTGCTTTCCCCAGCAACCTCACACCAAGAACCAGGAGCGCCGCATGGCCGAGCTTTCCCCGCTGCTCAAGCAGGCAACTCCCGTCGTGGTCGACCACGGTGAAGGGGTGTACCTCTACGACGTCGACGGGAAACGTCACCTCGACTTCACCGCGGGGATCGGCGTGACCAGTACCGGCCACTGCCACCCGCGCGTCGTCGAGGCCGCGCGCGACCAGATCGGCAAGCTCATCCACGGCCAGTACACGACCGTGATGCACAAGCCGTTGCTGGAGCTCACCCGCCGCCTCGGCGAGGTGCTGCCGACGGGTCTCGACTCGCTCTTCTACGCCAACTCCGGCAGTGAAGCCGTCGAAGCCGGGCTGCGCCTCGCCCGCCAGGCGACCAAGCGCCCCAACGTGATCGTCTTCCAGGGCGGCTTCCACGGCCGCACGGTCGCGGCGGCCACCATGACCACGTCCGGCACGCGGTTCAGCACCGGCATCGGCCCGCTGATGGGCGGCGTGCACGTGGCCCCGTTCCCCTACGCCTTCCACTACGGCTGGGACGAGCAGACCGCCACGAAGTTCGCGCTGCGCGAGCTCGACTACCTGTTCCAGACCGTCTCCGCGCCGAGCGAGACGGCCGCGTTCTTCGTCGAGCCCGTGCTCGGCGAGGGCGGCTACGTGCCGGCCAACACCGAGTTCATGGCCGGCCTGCGCGAGCGCGCCGACCGCCACGGCATCGTGCTCGTGGTCGACGAGGTGCAGGCCGGGTTCGGCCGCACCGGCAAGTTCTGGGGCCACGACCACTTCGGCATCACGCCCGACGTCGTGCTCATCGCGAAGGGCCTCGCGAGCGGTTTCCCGCTGTCGGGCATCGCCGCTTCGCACGAGCTGATGACGAAGGCGTACCCGGGTTCGCAGGGCGGCACGTACGGCGGCAACGCGGTTTCGTGCGCCGCGGCGATCGCGACGCTCGACGTGATCCGCGACGAGAAGCTGGTGGAGAACGCCGCCGAGCGCGGCCGTCAGCTGCTCGAAGGCGCGCGGCTGATCGCGGACAAGACGCCGGCGATCGGCGACGTCCGCGGCCTCGGCCTGCTCGTGGGCACCGAGTTCACGACCGCCGACGGCGAGCCGGACGGCGCGACGGCCGCGGCGGCCCAGCAGCTGGCGTCGAAGAGCGGCCTGCTGCTGCTCACCTGCGGCGCCTACTCGAACGTGGTCCGCATGGTCCCGCCGCTCGTCGTGAACGCCGAGCAGGTCGACGACGCACTGAAGATCTGGGGCGACGTGGTCGCCTCCGTCACCGTGGGGGGCTGAGGAATGGCGCGCTACATCACGATCAAGCTCGACAAGCGCGGCGTCTCCTGCCGCGCGCGGCTGCTCGACGCCGAGGCGCCGCGCACCTGCCAGGCCGTGTGGGACGCGCTGCCGCAGAGCGGTTCGGCTTACCACGCGAAGTACGCGCGCAACGAGGTCTACACGCTCGTGCCGCCCTTCGCGAACCCCAAGCCGGGCCGCGAAAACCCGACGATCACGCCGATCCCGGGCGACGTCGTGTACTTCGGGTTCGAGGCGTGGGAGATCGGCAACCCCGCGTACGGCTACGACGACGGCAGCGAGGCCCACGGCGACCAGGGCGCCACGGACCTCGCGATCTTCTACGGGCGCAACAACCTCCTGATCAACGGCGACGCCGGCTGGGTGCCGGGCAACGTCTTCGCCACGATCGAAGAGGGCCTCGCCGACATGGCGGCGGCCGCGCAGGACCTGTGGCTGCGCGGCGTCGAAGGCGAGACGCTCACGTACGCCCGCTCGGAGTAAGACCCCCAGCGAAGGCCTCCGCGTCCGGTGTCCGGACGGGCGCGGAGGCCTTCGTCGTCCCCCAGCACCCCCGGCTCAGCCGGGGCCGTTGACGTAGTTCTCGTACAGCGCCGTCCACACGTCGAGGTCGGCGAGCTCGTCGGCCAGGCACCGGCCTTCTTCGGTGAGCGCGAACCGCGTGTCGGGCGCCGGGCGCTCGTCCCACGAACCGGTCCCCCGGACGAGCCCTTCCGCGGCGAGCACCCGCAGCACCCGGGCGAGCCAGTGACGCGACAGTCGGGTGCGCCTGCGCAGTTCGGTGAAGCCCGTCTCACCCTCGGTGAGCACGTCGATCACCTCGACGGCCTTGCGGTAGCCGGTCACGTGCAGCGGTCCGGGCACGGCACACCTCCTTCGCACGCGACGCTAAAGCGGTCGGGCACAAGGAACTCGGGCCGTTGACGAAGCTTTGACGCGGCCGCCGCGGGCGTTGACACCACGGCTCCGTCACCCGGGCGTGTGAACCTCCGAGACTCACCATTCGTGGCAGCCCCATCACCGGTTCGGGTAACGACGACGCCCGGTTGTCGCAACGGCAGTCTGCTACCCAGAGTGATCAACTGATCTCGCGGCTACCTACGGTGGCCGTCCGTCCACAATGGCACCCCGCCGAAGAACACGAAAGCCTTACGCGTTTACGGTGGAAGATTCGTGACGCCCACCCCAGCCGGGGAATGGCTTTTTGACACCACGCCAGGGCGGTGAAAATCTTCGTTCGCTCCTCGCGAGAGCACAACTGAACACAAATCAGAACAAGGAGCCCCTCAATGCACACGTTCATCCAGCACGCGCACCACGGCCACGACCTGATCACGGGTCTGCTCGCCCACCTGGCGCACGTGCTCGGCTGGCTTGTCTGATCTGGCGGCAAGGTTTCACCGGGGGCCGGCCTGTTGGCGCGGGCCGGTCCCCTCGGTCACCTCTTTTTCCGAAACACCAGTGCCGAATCACCCGCCACGCCGTGCGCAACAGCGTGGCACAGTGTTCTTTCCCGCCATTTTTCGGCGGCTCGCGGGGCGTCGCCGAAATGGTCGTTTTTTCATTTCCAGGTGAAGGGGACGCGGCACCGAGGCCACCGGTCGCCGCAGGGGCGCGAACGGTCCCTTCGCGACACCCCTCCCGTCAATGTGAAGAAGTTTCATAGCGAGCCCTCCACGCGACGTACTACGCTTCGGTAACCAGGCACCGGCGCGTGAGGGAGTGGCAGCTGATGGGTACCGTCGCGGCACGGCTGGCGGACATCGTCGGGGCGGCGAACCTGCTGGTCGGCGACGCGATCTCCGACGACTACGCCCACGACGAAGCGCTGAGCGTGCAGCAGCAGAAGCCCGCGTACGTGGCGAAGCCGCACAGCGCCGAGGAAGTCGCGGAGCTGCTGAAGGCCGCGACTGAAGCCGCGCTGCCCGTGACCGCGCGGGGCTCCGGCACCGGGCTCTCCGCGGCCGCGCGACCCGTCGAAGGCGGCCTGCTCGTGTCGTTCGAGCGGATGAACGCCGTCCTCGAAATCGACACCGTGAACCACGTCGCCGTGGTGCAGCCGGGCGTCACGCTGGCGGAGCTGGACCAGCGCACGGCCGAGGCGAACCTGACCTACCCCGTGTACCCCGGGGAGCTCAGCGCGAGCATCGGCGGCAACGTCGGCACCAACGCTGGCGGCATGCGCGCGATCAAGTACGGCGTGACCCGCAGCAACGTCCTGGGCCTGCAGGCCGTGCTGCCCACCGGCGAGATCATCCGCACGGGCGGGCGCACGTCGAAGATCTCCACGGGCTACGACCTCACGCAGCTGATCGTCGGCTCGGAGGGCACGCTCGCGCTCGCCACCGAGGTCACGGTGAAGCTGCACCCGCGGCTGCCCCACGGCGCCACCGTGCTCGCGCCGTTCGACGACTTCGACCAGGTGATGGCCGCGGTGCCGAAGATCGTGACGAGCGGGCTCGCGCCCCACATCCTCGAGTACATCGACAACCTCACGATGGCCGCGATCGTGTACAACGAGAAACTCGAGCTCGGTGTCCCCGACGCGATCCGCGACAAGGTGCAGGCGTATCTGGTGGTGGCGCTGGAAAACCGCGACACCGGCCGGCTGGGCGAGGACGTCGAGACGCTCGGCGAGCTGCTGGGCGAACTCGGCGCGATCGACGTGTACGTGCTCGAAGGCGGCTCCGCGCGCAAGCTCATCGAAGCGCGGGAAAAAGCGTTCTGGTCGGCCAAATCCGCGGGCGCCGACGACGTGATCGACGTGGTCGTGCCGCGCTCGTCGATGTCGCCGTTCCTCACCAAGGCGCGCGAGCTGGCGCTGGCCGCGGGCGCCGGCGCGATCGGCTGCGGGCACGCCGGCGACGGCAACGTCCACCTCGCGATCTTCTGCAAGGACCCGCAAACGCGCTCGAAGCTCCTCACCGACATCTTCACGTGCGCCATGGACCTCGGCGGCGCGATCTCCGGAGAGCACGGCCTCGGCCGCACGAAAACCAAGTACCACAAGGAACTCGAAGACCCGGCGAAGCTCGAGCTGCTGCGGCGGATCAAGCAGGGGTTCGACCCCGCCGGCATCCTCAATCCCGGTGTCCTCTTCTCCTGAGCCCTGAGCCTGACCCAGAAAGTGAGCAGCATGAACGGCGCCCAGTCCCTGATCCGCACCCTCGTCGACGCCGGGGTGGAGGTCTGCTTCTCGAACCCCGGCACGTCGGAGATGCACTTCGTCGCCGCGCTCGACTCCGTGCCGGAGATGCGCGGGGTGCTCGGGCTGTTCGAGGGCGTGGTGACCGGCGCGGCCGACGGCTACGCGCGCATCGCCGAGAAGCCCGCCGCGACCCTGCTGCACCTCGGCCCGGGCCTCGGCAACGGGCTCGCGAACCTGCACAACGCGCGCCGCGCGCACACGCCGGTAGTCAACGTCGTCGGCGACCACGCGACCTACCACAAGCAGTACGACGCGCCGCTCGAATCGGACATCGACGCGCTCGCGGGCTCGCTCGAAGGCTGGGTACGCCGCTCTTCGCACACGAAGGACGTCGGTGCCGACGCAGCGGCGGCCGTCGCGGCTTCGCAGGACGCGCCGGGCCGGGTGGCCACGCTGATCCTGCCCGCCGATTCGTCGTGGGGCGAAGGCGGCGAGACGTGCGCGCCGATCCCGCCGCGCGCGCCGCAGGCCGTGGACGCGACCACGGTGAAGAACATCGCCGAGGTGCTGCGCAGCGGTGAATCGGTGGCGCTGCTCATCGGTGGTCCCGCCTGCCGCGAGGCCGGGCTGCTGGCCACCAGCCGCATCGCCGCCGCGACGGGCGCGAAGGCGCTGATCGAAACCTTCCCGGCGCGCCTCGAACGCGGCGCGGGCCTGCCGAACATCGAGCGCCTCGGGTACCTGTCCGAGCAGGCGATGTACCAGCTCGACGGCGTGAAGCACCTGATCGTGGCCGGCACGCGAGCGCCGGTGTCTTTCTTCGCCTACCCCGACAAGCCGAGCGTGCTCGTGCCCGAGGGCGCCAAGGTCCACGTGCTGGCGGAGGTCGGGCAGGACGTGGCCGCCGCGCTGAGCGACGTCGCCGCGATCGTCGCCGCCGACGTCGAGCCGGTGCTGCAGGAGGCTTCGCGTCCGGCGTTGCCGAGCGGTCCACTGACGGCGCAGAACTGGGTCGAGGTGATCGGCGCGCTGCTGCCGGAGCAGGCGATCATCGCCGACGAGGCCAACACGTCCGGCCTGCTGCTGCCCGGGGCCACGGCGGGAGCCCCGCGCCACGACGTGCTGACGCTGACCGGCGGCGCGATCGGCTACGGCATGCCGGTGGCCACGGGCGCCGCGATCGCCGCGCCGTCGCGTCCGGTGATCAACCTCCAGTCCGACGGCAGCGCGATGTACACGATCTCCGCGCTGTGGACCCAGGCGCGCGAAAACCTCGACGTCACCACGGTCATCCTCAACAACCACGCCTACGCGATCCTGCGCATGGAGCTGCAGCGCGTGGGCGCGGCGTCGGACGGCCCGAAGGCCAAGGAACTGCTCGACCTCAGCCGACCCGACATGGACTTCGCGAAGATGGCCGAGGGCATGGGCGTGCCTGCCACGCGCGCGACCACGGCAGAGGAGCTGGCCGAGCAGTTCAGCCGGGCGCTGGCGGAGCCGGGGCCGCACCTGATCGATGCCGCGGTGGCGCCGCTGCTCTAGTTTCGCTAGACCGCAGCGGGTTCCCGTGCGGCCGTCTTCGCGCGGACCCGGGGCACGAGGGCCGTGAGGCCCAGCCCGATCACCGCGGCGACGGCCGCCACGGCGAACGTCGTGCGGAAGCCCGTGAGCGAAGGGACCGTCAGCGCGCCGACGGTGATGGTCAGGTTGGCGAGCAGCGTGGCCATCACGGCGCTCGACGTCGAAGTGCCGACGGAACGCATGAGGGCGTTGAGGCCGTTGGCGGAAGCCGTTTCCGTCACCGGCACCGAACCCATGATGAGCGCGGGCATCGCGGCGTACGCGATGCCGACGCCCGCGCCGATGATCACGGACGCGGTAATGAGCTCGACGACGTTGTCCATCAGCAGGATCGCGAAGACGTAACCGAGGGCGATCACGACGGACCCGGTCATGAGGGTGACGCGCGCGCCGTGGCGGTTGGTCAGGCGCGCGGAGACGGGTGAGAGCGCCATCATGACCAGGCCGTTGGGCGCGAGGCAGAGGCCGGCCTGGACCATCGTCTGGCCGAGTCCGTAGCCGGTGGCCGACGGTGCCTGCAGCAGCTGCGGGAACGACAAAGCCATGGCGTACATGGAAAACCCGACGAGGATCGACGCCAGGTTCGTGAACAGCACCGGCCGCCGCGCCGACACGCGCAGGTCGACGAGCGGGTCACGGCGGCGCAGCTGGTACCAGCCCCACGCCAGCAGCACGACGATCGCCGCCGCGGCGGTGGCCAGCGTGCCCGCGCTGCCCCAGCCCCATTCGGCGCCCTTGACGATCGGCAACAGCAAGCACGTGAGGCCCACGACCAGGCCCAGCGCGCCCACGTAGTCGAACGGCGCGGGCGTGTGCACGGGCGATTCGCCGACGTAGCGCAGGATCAGGGCCGCGCAGATCACGCCGAGGCCCGCGGAACTCCAGAAAAGCACGTGCCAGTCGGCGTTCTGCGCCACGACGGCCGCCAGCGGCAGCCCGATCGCACCGCCGACGCCGAGCGTCGCACTCATCAACGCGACGGCCCCGCTCACCTTCTCCGGCGCCAGCTCGTCACGCATGATGCTGATCCCCAGTGGGATCACACCCATCGCGCACCCCTGCAATCCCCGGCCGACCACCATCAGCGCGAGCTCGCTGGTGAGTGCCGAGACGACCGAGCCGACGACCAGCACTGCCAGGCTCGCGAGCAGCACGCGTCGCTTGCCGTAGAGGTCACCGAGCCGCCCCGCGACGGGCGTGATGATCGCGCCCGCAAGCAACGTCACCGTGACCACCCACGACGCGTCGGTCGGGGATGCGTTGAGCAGCTTCGGAAACGCCGGGATCAGCGGCACCACCAACGTCTGCATGAAAGAAGCGACGAGGCCGCACGAAGCGAGCACCGGGACGATCGCTCGTCCGCTTGTCTGACCCACGTTGCGCCCCCGGTTTAGTCGTACGCAGTACCGGAAGGGACGCTACCGCTTAGACCGTCCTTGTCGGGAGGTACGTGATTGATCCGACTTAGCGGACTGGGCTGAATGGAGCAGTCAAATCGGGCGCGAGCCTGGCGACGCCCGTCCGATTTCGGGCGGGAGCGCGCGGTACTGTGTCGACGGGCCGGGGGAGCGCCCGGAACGACGGAGGCGACGGGGGCCAGTAGGTGGGGATTTTCGACAAGATCCGCGGCGAGTTCATCGACATCATCGAGTGGACCGACGACAGTCGTGACACGATCGTGTGGCGCTTCCCGCGCTACGAGAACGAGATCAAGATGGGCGCCAAGCTCACCGTCCGCGAATCGCAGGCCGCGGTCTTCGTCAACGAGGGCCAGGTCGCCGACGCCTACGCGCCAGGCATGCACACGCTGCAGACGCAGAACATGCCCATCATGTCCACGCTCAAGGGCTGGAAGTACGGGTTCAACTCGCCGTTCAAGGCCGAGGTCTACTTCGTCAACACCCGGCAGTTCACCGACCTCAAGTGGGGCACGCAGAACCCGATCATCCTGCGCGACCCGGAGTTCGGCATGGTCCGGCTCCGCGCGTTCGGCGGGTACGCCGTGCGCGTTATCGAGCCGGTCGCGCTGCTCAAGGAGCTCGCGGGCACCGACCCGCAGTTCCGCACCGAGGAGGTCTCCGAGTACCTCCGGCAGATGATCATCGGCAAGCTCGGCCCCGCCATCGCCGCGGCCAAGGTGCCGATGCTCGACCTGGTCACCCAGCAGGACCGGATCGGCGGCGCGATCGCCAACGCGCTGAACCTCGAACTGCACGCCAACGGCATCGAGATCTCGAAGTTCATCATCGAGAACATCTCGGTCCCGCCCGAGGTCGAGGCCGCGATGGACAAGCGGACCCAGATGGGCGTGGTCGGTGATCTCGACCAGTACACGAAGTTCCAGTCCGCCAACGCGATCGAAGCGGCCGCGAACAACCAGGGCGGCGCGGGTGAAGGCCTGGGCATCGGCCTCGGCATGGCGCTCGGCCAGCGAGCCGCGGGGCCGCAGGGCGCGCCGCAGCAGTACCAGCAGCCGCAGCAGTACCAACAGCCCCAGTACCAGCAGCAGCCGCAGCAATATCAGCAGCAGCCGCCGTCCGCGCCGACGCCGCAGATGCCGCCGCCGCTGCCCCAGTCCGAGCAGTGGTTCCTCGGGGCGAACGGTCAGCAGCTCGGCCCGTTCGACCGGAGCCAGCTCGGGCAGCAGATCTCGGCAGGCACGCTGACCCGGGAGACCCTCGTGTGGAAGTCCGGAATGCCGCAATGGACGCCGGCCTCGCAGGTGCCGGAGGTCTCGCCGCTGTTCGGCGCGACCCCGCCGCCGCTGCCGCCGCAGTCCTGAGCCGTCCAGACTCGTCCTGCGGAGGGGAGCCGCCATGACCAACCCGAACTACCCGCACCACGGCCCGATGCCGAGCGGACCCATGCCCGGAAGCCCGGGCCCGATGCCGGGCGCTGCCATGCCCGGCGGACCCACGTCTGGTGGCCCGATGCCGAGCGGACCCATGCCCGGAAGCCCAATGCCCAGCGGCCCGATGCCGGGCGGTGCCATGCCCGGCGGACCCATGCCTGGTGGCCCGATGCCGAGCGGACCGATGCCGGGCGCACCCATGCCCGGCGGTCCCCTGCAGTCCGGTCCGCCACCCGCGTTCGCTCCGGCGCACACGGCCGCGACCACCTACCCGTGCGGCGGCTGCGGAGCTCGCCTGGAGTTCGCGCCGGGGTCGACCTCGATGCAGTGCCCGTATTGCGGGTACCGCCAGGAGATCACGGCGGGCGACCGGCAGATCCGCGAGATCGCGTTCGCCGACCTGACCGACCTGGCGCGCAAACCGGTCGCCACGATCGGCCAGTACGTCTTCAAGTGCCAGCGCTGCGGCGCCACCACCGAGACGAACGAAACAGCCAGTCTGTGCCAGTTCTGCGGTGCCCCCTTGGTGATCGACGCGCACGCGTCCGGGCAGCTCGTGCCCGAAGGCGTGCTGCCGTTCCAGTTCGACAAGGGCGCGGTGAGCACACACCTGAAGAAGTGGACGAATTCGCGCTGGTTCGCGCCCAACGCGCTGAAGAAGGTCGGCACCGCCGAGTCCACCAAGAGCACCTACATCCCGCACTGGACCTACGATTCGCAGACGGACACCGTCTACTCCGGACAGCGCGGCGAGCACTACTGGGTCACCGAGACCTACTACGACAACGGACAGCAGAAGACCCGCCGGGTACGGCACACGCGCTGGTATCCGGCGGGCGGCCGGGTGGGCCGGTTCTTCGACGACGTGCTGGTGCCGGGCAGCACCCAGCTGCCGTCGAAGGAACTCGACAAGCTCGCGCCGTGGCCGTTGGAGCAGGCCGAGCCGTATCAGCCGCAGTTCCTCGCCGGGCATTTCGCGCTGCGCTACGACATCGAGGCCGAATCCGGCTTCGAGGAAGCGAAGCGCCGCATGACGCCGGTCATCGAGGACGACTGCCGCCACGACATCGGCGGCGACGAGCAGCGCGTGCAGTCGATGAACACGCAGCACCGCGACGTCACCTTCAAGCTGATGCTGCTCCCGGTCTGGGTCGCCACCTACGTCTACGCCGGCAAGAACTGGCGGATCCTCGTCAACGGCCGCACCGGGGAAGTCCAGGGCGAACGGCCCTACAGCAAGGCGAAGATCGCCATCGCGGCCCTCATCGCGCTGATCGTCATCGCCGCGATCGTCTACTTCGTCGCGATCCGCGGCCACAGCAGCGGATCAACGCATTCGTCGACCACCAACTCGACCAGTCACCACACCACGGTCACGCACCACCATTGACGCGGGCCCGCGCGACGGTCGCGGTGTGAAATCAGGTCGCGGGGCGTGCGATCCAGGTGAGGACGCCGCCGTGGCCGGAGCAGGTGCCGGAGCGGTGCTGGCTATAGCTGTAGCTGCCGTCTTTGCACTTGGCGGTTGCACCGGCGGGGTTGGAGGACGGGCGGTGTACGCAGACGCCGGAGGAGTTGCGGTAGTAGTCGCCGCTGCAGGCGGCCGTGTTGGTTTTCGGCGGGGCCGCAGTGGTTTTCGGAGTGGTTTTGGCTCTCGCCGTGGTTTTCGGAGCCGCCGCCTTTGAGGCAGTGGTTTCCGGCGCGACGTAAGGCGACACCGAAGTGGGTGAAACGGGCGATTCGGTCGTCGGCGTTGCGGAAGTCGTTGCCGGCGAAGAGGAAGTGCTCGGCAGCAAAGCCGTGGTGACCGGCGGCACGACACCACCGCTTCCGGTCGGCGCCGGTGTCGCCCCGCAGCCCGCGACCAGCAGTCCGGCAGCCAGCACCATTCCCAGTTTTCGCAACACCCTGTGCCTCCTCGGAAAAAAGACCGTGCGCCGCCTTGTCGAGGAATAGCCGCACCGCGTTACATTCGTGAACAAATACGTAGAAGGGTGCGAAATCCGTTGCCGGGCAACGAAATTCGGCCGGCACCTTTCCCGGGTTGTCACGCCACCGTTTCCCCGAGGAAGATGTGCGCGTGCGAAAACGAGCGGTGGTGGCCGGGGGCGGCGTTGTCGGGCTGACGACGGGGCTCGCGCTCCGGCGGGCGGGGTTCGAAACCCTGGTGTGCGAACAGGAATCCGAGATCCGCGGCGTCGGCGCCGCGCTGGGGCTGTGGGCCAACGCGCTCGCGGTGTTCGACCGGCTGGGTGTGGGCGGTGACATCCGCGCGGCCGGCGTGCCGAGCGCGATCCGCTACCAGGACCCGGCCGGGCAGGTCATGGACGAGTACTACGGCGACCTCGCCGACGTCGATTACCTCATGGTCACGCGCCAGCGCCTCAACGAGCTGCTCGCCGCCGCGCTGACCGCCGACGAGCTGCGCACCGGCGCCCGCGTCACCGGCTACCGGGACCACGACGGCGGCGTGACCGTGGAGTTCGCCGACGGTTCCACCGAGGAAGCCGACCTCCTCGTCGGCGCCGACGGCGTGTATTCGCGCGTCCGCGCGCAGCTCTCCCCCGGTTCGGCCGCGCAGGAGTACCCGGGCCACCTGGCGTGGCGCGGGATCGTCGCCGAGAGCGCGATCCCCGAAATCACCGTGGAACGCTTCGTCGTCGGCCGCGAACGCACCCGCGGCGGTGTGGTCCGCAGTGGCGGCGGCACGGCGTTCTGGGTCCTCGCGCAGCTGGGCGCGCCGCCCACCACGCGTTCCGCGAAGGAGGAAGCCCTCGCCCGCGTCGACCACCTCTACGACGGCGGCTGGCCGTTCCCCCTGCGCGAAGCCATCGAGGCGACGCCGGAGGACCGCGTGGTCAGCAACCGCGTGATGGCGCTGCCCCTGCAGTCCCGCTGGGTCTCCGCCCACGTCGCCCTCGCAGGCGACTCCGCGCACGCCGTCTCCCCGCACATCACTTCCGGCGCCTCCCTGGGCATCGAGGACGCGCTGGTTCTCGCCGATCACCTGACGGACGCGGACGTCCCTGCGGCATTGCAGGCTTACGAAGCCGACCGGCTCCCGCGGTACGCCGAGGTGTACCGCTGGGTCGACGAAGTCGCCGCCGCGGCCGACGAACCGCACCTCTACGCCAAGGAGTTCTTCGACTTCGTGAGGTGGATGCTCGGCCGATGAGTTTTCAGGCGCCCGCCGGTCAGTACGGGCACACCGAAAACGAACGGAGACCCCCATGGGCAACGTGCGCTGGCACCTCATGATGTCGCTCGACGGCTTCGCCGCCGGCCCCGGCCACTCGATGGACTGGATGTCCGGCACCAAAGTCAGCCCCGCCACCCACCACGACGCCATCGCCACCCTCGGCGCCGTCCTGGGCGGCCGCCGCGGCTACGACGCCCTCGCGCAGCGCTTCCCCGGCCAGGCCAGCCGTCAGCCCTACGGCGGCGAGTGGACCGGCCCGGTGTTCGTGCTGACCCACCACCCCGACGACGCGATCCCGGACGCCGGCATCACCTTCCTCGACTGCGACCTGGCCGAGGCCGTCGAGATCGGCCTGGCCGCCGCGAAGGGCAAGGACCTGGAGATCCACAGCCAGGACATCGCCCGCCAATGCCTGGAGCTCGGCCTGATCGACGAGTTCCACGTCCACCTGGCCCCCGTGATGCTCGGCTCGGGCGTGCGCCTGTTCGACAGCCCGGGCACGGCGCCCGTCCGCTGGGCCCGCATCCACGACGTACCATCGCCGGCCGCACGGCCTCCGCCGCCCTCGCCGCGGTGACCCCCGGCCCGGACGACACGGTGCTGATCGGCGGCGCGGGGGGCGGGGTCGGGGTCTTCGCCGTCCAGCTGGCCCGGATCGCCGGAGCGCGCGTGATCGGCACGGGATCAGCGGCATCGGCCGAGTTCCTGCGCGAGCTCGGGTTTCTCGCGGGTGTGGCGGTCCTCGCGCGCCGACGTTCAGTACGGACCGTGCCTTCCGCGAGCGGCTCAGTGCCGGCGGCGCGTGGCCCGAAACCTACGTCCGCTACTGGCCGTCGAGATAAGAACCCTCACGAATCCGCCGGACACCACCCATCCGACGTCCGCCCCGCCGCCATTCCGCAGAAGCCCTGCAACCCCCGCACCACCTCGCCGCCCTCGACGCGCAGGACCGAGACGGGCTTGGCTTCCGGGACGTGGCGGCCGATGTCGCCGCCGTAGTCGATGGTGCCGGTGACGCCTTCGATGTACTTGTTGGTCTGGCGGTCGTCGGGGCGGGAGGTGTGGATGGCGGTGATCTCGCGCCACACCGCGCCCGGCGTCACGGGGATGTCGGCGGACGTCTCGCGCAAATACGCCGTCGCCGTGATCATCACCAGCGCGGCGTCGTAGGACAGGGCGGCGTGGCCGTCGAAGGAGCGGCCGCGTTCTGTTTGCTCGAACGGGAACAGCGTGCGGTCCAGCGTGGTGTAGAAGTCGCGCGCCAGGCCTTGCGGGTCGGTTGCCGGTTCGCTGGCGAAGGACAGGTAGTAGTACGGCAGCGCGCGGTTCTGCTCGCGCGCCACTTGGTCGGCGACGTACCGGGACACGTCGTCGTCGCCGAGGATCGTGGCGGTGCTGCCGCATTGGGCGGCGCCGGTGGCGAAGTCGCCGAAGTCCGGGACGCCGCGGCCGGCGAAGAGGACAAAACCGTTGTAGGAGCACGTGTCCCGGCCGGCCGCGGCGGCGTTGCCGACGAGGCGTTCACCGTAGCGGTCATGCGATGACGGCGCCTGCTGCCCGCCGTCCGGGGAGAAAGCCCGGGCCTCGACCGAAAATCCCTTGTCCTTGAACGACTTCATTACGTCGTCGCGCAGGTTGGTGCTGTAGGTGTCGGAGTCGTCGTCCGAGTAGTACACGCGCAACACTCGCGGGCCTGGACGGGTGGCAGCGAACGCCGCGGCCACCGCCGCCTCGCGACGGTTCTGCGGCGCCACCTGGAAGTACACCGGGTTCTGGTCGGCGAGCCCGTCGGCCGACAGCGTCGACGCCACCACGGGCAGCCCCGCGTCGCCGAGTGCGCGGATGGTCTGTTGCGTCGGCAGGCTGCTCATGTCCAGCCCCACCACGCCGACGATGCTGCGGTCCTGCTCGGCCATCCGGCTCAGCTGCCGCGCGACGGCCACGCCCTGCCGCATCCCGAGCCCGCCGTTGGCCACGAGCACGCGCACGATCGGCTCGGCCGTCGCCGTGGCGGTGAGCTGCCGAAGCTGCGCGACCGCGACGCCTTCCAGCGACTCGCGTTCCGCCGTGAGACCTTCGGGTGTGCCGTTGGGCGACGTCAGCGCTTCGAGGTCGACGAGCGTGATGTACGGCCGTTCCGGGTGCGCGGCGTGCAGCTCGGCCGCGCGCCGGTTCTGGTCCGTGATCACGGAAAGCACCTGCCGGATCGTGTCGTCGGCGGGCTGGTACACCGAGAACGAGCCGTCGGAGATCCCCACGCACTCGGTGCCCGTCCACGTGAGCCACTCGCTCGACGTGCCGCAGTGGCTGGTCCGGTAGTCCTGGTACCGCACGCCGACGAAACTCGCCACCAGCGCGACGATCACCAGTGGCACCCCCAGCCGCATCCACCGCGTCGCCCACCACGGCGGCCTCGACTGACGGCGCCGCAACACATACGTGTCCCCCAGCGACTGCAAGTGCTTGCGCGCCCTGCTCCGCTGCTCGGGCGTGCCCGGGTCGAGGCCGATCGGCATGTACCACGCGGCGGCGTCGCGGGCGCGGCGGTCCCGCAACAGTTCGTGCTGCCACGAGCGGTACGCGTCGCCCGCGTCCGCAGCGGTCCACCGTGGACGGTCCTGGCTCGGCCGGTCCTCCGGCGGCGGCGCGTCGCTCGTGCTGACCACCAGCAACGGGTCGAACAGGCCCGTCTGGTTGCGCACGTCGTTGATGAGCTCCAGCAGCCGGTAGCCGCCGTTGGTGGTGGTGACGTGGTCGAGCAGCAGCACCGGGTACGTCATGCGCCGGCGCCGGAAGAACTGCAGCCGGTAGCCGCGGCGCAGGTCTTCGAGGAACGCGTTGACCAGCAGCCGCGCGACGAACTCCGGCGACTCCTGCTGCCACTCGCCGTCGGTGAGGCGCACCGCGAAGCGCACAAAGCTGCCCGACATCTCCGGCGCGAGGTGCGGCTGGCGCAGGAACCAGCGGTACCGCCCGGAAAGCAGCGGCACGCGGCCCGTGACGGCGAGCCGGAACGTCGCCATCGTCAGCAACCGCAGCACCAGCAACGGGTACTTCCACGCGTCGTTGGACGGCACCAGCTCCTTGCCGACGTTCTCGATCGCCGAGCGGAACCGCACCAGCAAGCCGTTGTCCTGCAGCTTCCGCAGCAACGTCCGCTCCGGCGGATCCGACGCGGGCAGCTTCTCGGCCATCAGCTGCACGACGAGCGTGAACAGCCCGAACCGCAACCCCGACCCCCGCGAACGCGGGCTGCGCAGCAACTCGGTGCGCGCTTCCCACAGGATGTCGCGGATCGCGTGCACGCTCGCCGCGGTCGCGGCGCCTTCGGTGTCGTTACGCCGGTCAAGCGGGAGGTACGCGTACCGCACGCCGCCGCTGGGCCGCGCCGTGCTCAACCGCCGCTTGAACTCTTCGAGCACACCCTCGGCCGGACCCACCAGGCAGACCATCGGCAAACCCTTGCGGCCCGCGCGTTCCTGCTGGTAGCCAGGCTCCCACTCGACGTTCACCGAGTGCAACGACCGCGGCAGATCGCCCATCCGCGGCCGTTGGTACAGCGCGCCGACGAGCTTCACCAGCTTGTCGGACCCCGCGAACGCGAGCGGGTCTTCACGCTCCTCGATGGGCGTCGTCGCGGTCTGGTCCATGAACCAGTTTCACATGCGACGAGCGGGAGGGCTCCCGGCATTTCTGCCGACACAGCAGCGAATGGCCTAGTCGGCGGGCCATTCGTAGGACAGCTCGTAGCGGTCCGCGGCCAGGACCATGTCGTTCATTTCGAGAGGCGTGCCGTCGGTGCCGTAGGCCACCCGGGTGACGGTGATGACGGGGACACCGTCGGCGAGCTGCAACAACGAGGTTTCGTCCGGCGAAGGCATCCGGGCTCCGACCTGTTCGGTGAACGAGCGGAGAAGATGACCAGATTCCTCCAAACGCGCATACGTACCACCGGGCCCGGTCTCGGGTTTCTCGATCACGGTGCCACGGGTGAGCTCGCGAGGCAGCCTTGACACCGCAAGCTGGACCGCCAGATCATCCGCGCGCATCACGCGGTCCCGCACAGTCACTTCGGCGCCCTCGGAGATCGCAAGCCTCGCCGCGACCCGAGCATCGGCGCGCTCGAACCTGATCTCGACCGACGCGGAAGGAGTGAGACCGCGAGCCGTGGCATCGGCTCGAAAAGCCGCACGATCGCCTTCCCGAGCGGCGCGGGAAAGCCGAGTGGTCGCCACGCGCTCCTGCACCAGCGCCGGCGGCCGGACGAACACTCCGCGCCCGTGTTCCGAGGTCACCAGACCTTCCGAGCGCAGCATGTTCACCGCTTCCCGAACGGTCGGCCGCGACACACCGTAGGTGTCGACCAACTCCCGCTCGCTGGGCAACTGCTCACCCGGCGCGTATTCACCTGCTGCGATCTTGTCGCGAAGATCCCCGGCAACCTGCCGAAACGCAGGTATGCCGCTTCTGCGATCCACCATGCGCGCATTCTGCCACTCATCAACTTGTCTTGACCAGTTGGCCCACCGTGTGTCACCGTACGGCAACTCGTTAGGACAAGTCACTGGACGGTAGCCATGGATTCGTTGACGGAACAGATCGAGGTTGCGAGGGCGCGGCTCGAGGAAGTCCGCTACTCCCGCGGCTGGACACTCTCGAACATCCAAGAGATGACCGGCCTCCCCAACCGCGTCACCGCCGCCCGCTGGTGGTTCCGCGCCCCGCACTCGAAAAGCGCCCAACGGTTCGCCGAGTACGCCCACGAACTTGGCTGCGCCATCCGCCTGCTCGTCATCGAGGACGACCCCGCCGAACGCCCCCTTCCCTGGCGCGAACGCATGCCGCACACCGACTTCACGACCCCAGACCCCGATGCCGACGCGATGGCCGAACCCCAACGCCTGCAAGAGAAACTCCGCCGCGCCCGGATGGCCGCCGGTCGATCGCGCACCGACCTCGCCGAGGCCCTCGGCACCAGCCCCATCCACATCTGGTGCCTCGAGTACAGCCCGACCGTGCACGACTTGGCGCTGTGCGAGTTCCTGATGTACGCCCGTTTCCTCGGCTACACCATCCGGCTGGACCTGGTGCCCGAGCACGACTCCGTACCCGAAAGCGAGAGGGGCTCTTCCCCGGAAGAATCCGGGAAAGAGCCCCTCTCGGTCAGTGCGTACTAGCAGCCGGGTTTATTCGTAGATCTCGCCCTTGGCCGCCTTCGCCACCAGCGACTCCGGCGGCAGGAAGTGGTCGCCGTACCGGGCCGCCAGTTCGCGGGACCGGTCGACAAAGCCCTGCAACCCACCGGCGTACTGGTTGATGTACTGGATCACGCCACCGGTCCACGCGGGGAAGCCGATGCCGAAGATCGAGCCGATGTTGGCGTCGGCCACGGTGGTCAGCACGCCCTCGTCGAAGCACTTCACCGTTTCGAGAGCCTCGGCGAAGAGCATGCGCTCCTTGAGGTCTTCGAAGGGGACGTCGCCGGTGCCCGACTTGAACGCGTCGCGCAGGCCGGGCCAGAGGCCGGTGCGCTTGCCGTTCTCGTCGTACTCGTAGAAGCCGGCGCCGGTGCTGCGGCCCTTGCGGTCGTACTCGTCGAGCATGCGGTCGATCACGGCTTCCGACGCGTGCGGCGTCCAGGTGCCGCCCGCGGCCTCGACCGCGGCCTTCGTCTCGACGCGGATCTTGCGCGGCAGCGTGAGCGTGAGCTCGTCCATCAGCTGCAGCGGCGGCGCCGGGTAGCCGGCCTGCGAACCCGCCTGCTCGATCGACGCCGGCTCGACACCCTCGCCCAGCGCGGCGACGGCCTCGTTGATGAACGTGCC
Organism: Amycolatopsis sp. NPDC050768; assembly: GCF_040654155.1. Lineage (NCBI taxonomy): Bacteria > Bacillati > Actinomycetota > Actinomycetes > Pseudonocardiales > Pseudonocardiaceae > Amycolatopsis > Amycolatopsis sp. NPDC050768. The sequence goes on along the minus strand of NZ_JBFAHL010000014.1, from coordinate 173,659 downwards.
GATCACGCGCGAGGTGAAGAAGCCGCGGCTGTCGTTGACGACGATCGGGGTCTTCTTGATCTGCAGGGTGTAGTCGAAGACCTTCGCGAGCGTCGCGGGCGAAGTCTTCTCACCGCAGATGATCTCGACCAGCGGCATCTTGTCCACCGGCGAGAAGAAGTGGATCCCGATGAAGTCCTCGGTCCGCTTCACGCCCTCGGCGAGGGTGGTGATCGGCAGGGTCGAGGTGTTGGAACCCAGCACGGCATCGGAGTTGACGATGCTCTCGATCTCGCCGAACACCTTGTGCTTGAGCTCGACACTCTCGAACACGGCCTCGATCACGAAGTCGACGCCCTCGAAGTCGGCCGCGTCGCCGGTCGCCTTGATGCGGCCCAGCAGCTCGTCGGACTTCTCCTTCGTGGTCTTGCCACGGGAAAGAGCCTTCTCCTCGAGCTTGGCCGCGTAGCCCTTGCCCATGTCGGCGGCTTCCTGCGAGACGTCCTTGAGCACGACGTCGATGCCGGCCTTCGCGGAGACGTACGCGATTGCCGCGCCCATCATCCCGGCGCCGAGGACACCGACCTTGCGGGCGGTGTACTTCTCGAAACCGTCGGGACGCGAGCCGCCCGAGTTGATCGACTGCAGGTCGAAGAAGAACGCCTTCGTCATGTTCTTCGAGACCTGCCCGGTGGCCAGGCTGACGAAGTAGCGCGTCTCGACCTTGATCGCGGTGTCGAAGTCGACCTGCGCGCCCTCGATGGCCGCGGCCAGGATCGCGCGCGGCGCCGGCATCGGCGCGCCCTTGAGCTGCTTGCGCAGGTTCGCCGGGAACGCGGGCAGGTTCGCCGCGAAGCTCGGGTTCGACGGGGTGCCGCCCGGGATCTTGTAACCCTTGACGTCCCACGGCTGCACGCCGCCTTCGGGGTTGGCCTTGATCCACGCCTTGGCGGCGGGCACCAGCTCCTCGACGGTGTCCACGACCTCGTGGACCAGGCCCAGCTCCAGCGCCTTGCGCGGCTTGTGGCGCGTGCCCTGCAGCAGCACGTTCAGCAGCGCGCTCTGGATGCCGAGCAGCCGCACGGTGCGCACGACGCCGCCACCGCCGGGCAGCAGGCCCAGTGTGACCTCGGGCAGGCCGATCTGGCTGCCCTTCGCGTCGGCCGCGATGCGGTGGTGCGTGGCGAGCGCGATCTCGAGGCCACCGCCCAAAGCGGCACCGTTGATGGCCGCGACGACCGGCTTGCCGAGCTGCTCGATGCGGCGCATCTGCGTCTTCATCAGCGTGCTGGACTCGGTGAACGCGGCCGCGTGCTCCGGCTTGGCCTGGATCAGGTCGCGCAGGTCGCCACCGGCGAAGAACGTCTTCTTGGCCGACGTGATCACGACACCGGTGATGTCGTCCTTCTCCGCCTCCACCCGGTCGACAGTTACGCCGAGCGACTCGCGGAACGCGGAGTTCATGGTGTTGGCCGACTGGTTGGGGTCGTCCAGCGTCAGCGTGACGATGCCGTCCGCGTCCTTCTCCCAGCGGATGGTCTTGCTTTCAGCCATTGGAGGTCCTCACACCCGCTCGATGATGGTCGCGACGCCCATGCCGCCGCCGATGCACAGGGTCACCAGGGCGCGGCGCGCCTGGCGGCGTTCCAGCTCGTCGACCACGGTGCCGACCAGCATCGCGCCGGTGGCGCCGAGCGGGTGGCCCATGGCGATCGCGCCGCCGTTGACGTTGACCTTCTCCTCGGGCAGGTGCAGGTCCTTCATCCACTTGAGCACGACGGAGGCGAAGGCCTCGTTGAGCTCCCACAGGTCGATGTCGTCCGGGGTCAGGCCCGCGGTCTTGAGCACCTTCTGCGTGGCCGGCGTGGGGCCGGTGAGCATGATCGTCGGCTCCGAGCCGATGGCGGCGGTGGCGACGATGCGCGCCTTCGGCGTGAGGCCGAAGGTCTTGCCGACCTCTTCGCTGCCGACGAGCACGATGGCCGCGCCGTCGACGATGCCGGAGGAGTTGCCGCCCGTGTGGACGTGGTCGATCTTCTCGACCTGGTGGTACTTCTGCAGCGCGACGGCGTCGAAGCCGCCCATGTCGCCGATCGCGGTGAACGCGGCCTTGAGCTTGCCCAGGCCCTCGACGGTCGAGCCGGGGCGACGGTGCTCGTCGTGGTCGAGGATCGTGACGCCGTTGATGTCCTTCACCGGCACCACGGACTTCGCGAAGTACCCGCCTGACCAGGCCGCCTCGGCCTTCTCCTGCGAGCGCACCGCGAACCGGTCGACGTCCTCGCGGCTGAAGCCCTCCATCGTCGCGATGAGGTCGGCACCGATGCCCTGCGGCACGATGTACTCGTCGTACGCCGTGGTCGGGTCCATGAACAGCGCGCCGCCGTCGGAACCCATCGGCACGCGCGACATGGACTCCACGCCGCCGGCGATGATCAGCTGGTCCCAGCCCGAGCGCACCTTCTGGGCCGCGATGTTGGTGGCCTCCAGGCCCGACGCGCAGAAGCGGTTGAGCTGCACGCCCGCGACCGTCTCCGGCAGGCCGGACACGAGGGCGGCGGTGCGCGCGATGTCGGCGCCCTGCTCACCCACCGGCGAGACCACGCCGAGCACGATGTCGTCGATCGCCTTCGGGTCGAGGTTCGGGTGGCGGACCTTGAGCTCTTCGATCAGCCCGACCACCAGGTCGAGCGGCTTGGTGCCGTGGAGGGCACCGCCCTTGTTCTTACCTCGAGGCGTGCGCATCGCCTCGTAGATGTAGGCCTCGCTACTCACTGAACACTCCTCCGCGCAGCGGCGTGGTTGGACACTTCGGTGTATCTCACGGCCGAGCATACCGAGCCATGGGTGCTAATGCCCATTAACATAAGCCTGGCGAACCCGATGGTGTCAATGGGTTGCCGGTGTTCCGATTAGCGCTATCGTCGGTTCACCATGAGTACTCCAGCCCGCGGGTCGCGCCCCCGCGACCGCAAGGCCCAGCTCGCCGCGGTCGCGGCCGGGCTGTTCCGCGCGCGCGGCTTCCACGGCGTCGGCATCAACGACATCGCGGCCGCGGCGGGCGTCACGGGGCCGGCGCTGTACCGGCACTTCGCGGACAAGCAGGCGATCCTGGCGTACGTCGTGCTGGCCGGGATCGACGACATGGAGGCGGTGACCGCTTCGGCGTTGTCGGGTGGGCCTGACCAGCTGGAAGTGCTGCTGACGGGGCTGGCCACGCAGGCTGTCGAACGGCGCGAGATCGCTGCTTTGTGGCGCTGGGAAGGCCCTCATCTGCCACGCGACGAGCGGCGGGAGATCCGGCGGCGGTCTGGTGCGGTACTCGACGCGTGGACGAAGGCGCTGCTGGAAGTCCGCCCTTCGCTGACAACCGACGACGCCGAATTTCTCTGTTGGGGCGCGCTGTCGGTGTTCGGCAGCGTGGCTGTACACCACACGACGGTGGCCCGTCGCCGGTTCGTTCCGCTGCTCGTCGAGCTCGCGTTGGCTGTGCTCAACACCACACTGCCGTCGGCCGGTCTGGTGGAGCCCGTCCGCAACGGCCTCGGCACCCCGTCCCGCCGCGAACAGGTCCTGGCCGCCGCGACCACACTGTTCGCCGAACGCGGCTTCCACGCGGTGAGCATGGAGGACATCGGCGCAGCGGCCGGGATCGCCGGACCCAGCGTCTACCGGCATTTCCCCAGCAAAGCGGCCCTGATGGTCGCCATCGGACACCGGGCGGCGGACCGGCTCGCCCTGGCCGCCGAGCAGGCGATGCGCGCCCCCGACGAACGCACGGCACTGCGCCGGCTGGCAGCTTCGTACGTCCACACGCTCCTGCACACGCCTGAGCTACTGGTCTCCTTCACGGCCGACCGCGTCACCATGCCGGACCGCGACAAGGCCGATTTGCTGCGCGTGCAGCGGGACTACGTGGACTCCTGGGTGGCACTGCTGTCGACGATCTCGTCCACCCTGCCGGCCCGCGAGGCGAAAATCCGGGTGCACGCGGCGCTGACGATCGCCAACGACCTCACGCGAACCCGGCGAGTGAGCGGGCGGCCGCGGTTCGAGGCGGAGTTGACGGCGTTGCTGCACGCGGTGCTGGAGTACTGAAGAAGCTCTAGGCGAAATCGCTCCCCCTCACCGCATCGGCGTGCGAGCATGCCGGGTGCCCACCGGACGAAGGCTGCACCTGGTCACGGCGGACGAAGGACATCGGGTGTCGACGCTCGAACTGTTCTTCGACCTCGTGTTCGTGTACGCGATCACGCAGACGACCCAGCTGATGGCCGACCACCTGAGCCCCCTCGGCGTTGTCGAGGGGCTGTTGGTGCTGGCGGTGCTGTGGTGGTGCTGGTGCTGCTACGCCTGGCTCGGCACGACGATCCACGTGGACCACGGCATCGCGCGGCTCGCGATGTTCGGGGCGATGGGCGTGATGTTCCTGCTTTCACTCACGGTGCCGGAGGCGTTCACGGACCGGCCAGGTGGGCTGGACGGGCCGTTGCTGTTCGTCGGGTGTTACGCGATCGTGCGGGTGCTGCACGAGGTCGCGTACCTGGGCGCGGCGCGGCACGACCCGGAGTTGCAGGGCGTGCTGCTGCGGATGTTGCGCGGGCTGGTGCCGAGCATCGGGTTGCTGGTGCTGGCGGCGTTCCTCGCCGGGCCGTGGCAGCTGGTGCTGTGGGTGGTCGCGCTGACCGTGGACTACGTGAACGTCTACTTCTCCGGCCCCGCCGGCTGGCGGCTCAACTCGCCGGCGCATTTCGCGGAGCGGTTCGGGCTGATCGTGATCATCGCGCTCGGCGAATCGATCGTGGCGATCGGGATCGGCATCGGGCCGGTGCCCATGACGTGGCTGATCGCCGGCTGCGCGCTGTGCGGCGTCGCACTCGCCGCGGGCATGTGGTGGACCTATTTCGACGTGGTCGCGCGCGTCGCCGAGCGCCGGCTCGCGGGCGCGAAGGGCGTGGAGCGCACGAAGCTCGCGACGGATTCGTACACGTTCCTGCACCTGCCGCTGATCGCGGGGATCGTGCTCGTGGCGCTGGGCCTGAAGAAGGCGTTCCTCTACCTGTCCGACACTGCGCACCACCTACCCGGCGAGGCGCTGCACGGCGTGCCCATCTGGGCGCTCACCGGCGGGCTCGCGTTGTATCTCGTGGCGCTGAGTGCGTTGCGGCGGCGGAACGTCGGCAGCTGGAACGTCCAACGGCTCGTACTCGCCGCCGTGCTGCTCGGGGTCACGCCGCTGCTGGAGCACACCCCCGCGGCGGTGGCTGTGGTCACCGTCGCCGTGGCGGTGCTGGGGCTGGTCGCGTTCGAGCGGATGGCCTGGGTGCGGCGGCAGGTCCCCCTGCCGCCGCGTTGACCAGCGAGCCTCAGCTCACCAGGTAGTTGCCGGCGACGTCGGGTTTGGTCGGGTGGTAGTAGTCCACGATGCCGTCCGACCAGACGGACACCGCAATTCGATCTTCGGCGTCCGGGCCGAATACGTCGAACAAGGCGTCGATGTTGGCCGGACTGAAACCGATGGCGAGCATCAAAGCGGTGAAAAGCGGACGTTCGATAAGGCCGTCGCCGTCGGGGTCGCCGAGGGCGGACAACGCGTGAGCGAAGTCGGTGACGGTGTCGTCGAACTTTTCGGGAGACAGGACGCACGCGGTGAACTCGTCGTAGCTCACCTTGCCGTCGCGGTTGGCGTCGAGCTCGCGCTCGACGGTGGTCCACCACTTGGCAAAGGAGGCTCTCAGCGCCGCCTTCGCTTCGGGACCCGAGCCGTCGGCCACCTGCTCGACGCGGTCGGACATAGCCGTGAAGTCGCTCCCCTCCAAGAATCCGCTGTGATCGACATCGAACAATTCGAAAACGACCTTTACCCGATCTTCGGCAGTGACGGTCATGACTCCCCATATGATTCCGGCGGAAATTCCACACCGAAGTGTGCCGAGACCCAGGTAACCATGAAACCGTTTCCACACTAAAGAGTGCAATTGCCGTCACCCGGCGAATTCACCGGAGAAGCGCAGCAGTTCGGCCGTTCGAACCGGCACCGGTGACGCACTGCCACGCGAGGCCCGCCGGCCCGTGCTAACCTACTCGCGAGTAGGTAACCCGAGGGGGAGGCCACATGGCTGCGGCGAGGAAACGAGACGCGATGGGCTTCGGCCTGGCCGCGCTCACCCGGCTGGCCGGGAGCAGCGTGATCGACAGGGCCGGGCTGCGCGGGCCGGTGCAGAACCTGGTCAAAGCGGGCACCCGCAACGGTTTCCGCGCGGCGGGGGCGGCCACGCGGTCGTTCAAGTCGGTGCGGCGGCTCGGCAAACCCGCGCGGCTGGCCCCCGCGCAGGAAGTCACCGGGCTGTTCGACCTCACGCCGAGCGAAGACCAGCAGCTCATCGTGGAGACGGTGACCGAGTTCGCCGCCGAGCAGCTGCGGCCCGCCGCCGCGGACGCCGACGCCAAGCTCGCGGCGCCCGAAGGCCTGCTCACGCGTGCGGCCGAGCTCGGCATCAGCCTCGTCGGCATCCCCGAGGAGCTGGGCGGGGCGGGCACCGAGCGGTCCGTCGTCACCAACGCGCTCGTCGCCGAGGCCCTCGCGCACGGCGACATGGGGCTGGCCGTGGCCGTGCTCGCGCCGTCCGCGGTGAGCACGGCGCTCGTGGCCTGGGGCGACGAGCAGCAGCAGGCCGACTACGTGCCCGCGTTCGCCGGCGACCAGGTGCCCGCGGCGGCACTGGCGCTGCTGGAGCGCACGCCGCTGTTCGACCCGTTCAAGCCCGCCACGAAGGCCAAGCGCACGCCGAAGGGTTACCAGCTCGACGGCGTGAAGTCGCTGATCCCGCGCGCGGCGGAAGCAGAGTTGTTCCTCGTCTCGGCCGACCTCGAAGGCCGCGGCCCGGCACTGTTCCTCGTGGAATCGTCGTCGGCGGGCGTCACGGTGGAGGCCGAGCCGGCGATGGGCCTGCGTGGCGCCGCGACCGGCAAGCTGCACCTGGAGAAGGTCGCGCTGCCGGCGGGCGCGTTGCTGGGCGGCGGAAAGGCCGACGTGTTCACCGAGGTCGTGCGCCTCTCGCGGCTGGGCTGGGCGGCGCTCGCGGCGGGGACGGCGAAGGCCGTGCTCGACTACGTGGTGCCGTACGTGAACGAGCGCACCGCGTTCGGCGAGCCGATCAGCCACCGGCAGGCGGTGGCGTTCTCCGTCGCCGACATCGCCATCGAGCTCGAGGGCCTGCGCCTGGTCACGCTGCGCGCGGCGGCGCGGGCGGAGCAGGGCAAGGACTACGCGCGGGAGGCCGCGCTGGCGCGCAAGCTGGCCATGGACAAGGGCATGCGCATCGGCAACGCGGGCGTGCAGCTGCTGGGCGGGCACGGCTTCGTGAAGGAGCACCCCGTGGAGCGCTGGTACCGGGACTTGCGAGCGATCGGCGTGATGGAAGGCGCCGTCCTCCTCTAGAAAGGCATTCGATGATCAACCTCGAAGTTCCGAAGAAGGCCGGCACGCTGATCAACCAGGCGTACCAGGCCGCGGCCCAAGTGTTCCGGCCGATCTCGCGCAAGTACGACCGCGCCGAACACACCTACCCCGCCGAGCTCGACATGTTCGCGGCCCTGCTCGACGGCCTCAACTCCTCCGGCGAGGGCGGCGCCGGCGCGGCGGGCGTGCGCCGTTCTCGTGACTCGGCGGGCGACGGAAACCGCAACGGCGCCAACCTCAACGTCGTTCTCGGCACGATCGAGATGTGCTGGGGTGACGTCGGTTTGCTGCTGTCCATGCCACGCCAGGGCCTGGGCAACGCGGCCATCAGCTCCGTCGCGACGGACGAGCAGCTCTCCCGTTTTTCCGGCTTGTGGGCCGCCATGGCCATCACCGAGCCCGACTGCGGCTCCGACTCCGCCGCCATCACCACCACCGCCGTCCTCGACGGCGACGACTACGTGCTCAACGGCGAGAAGATCTTCGTGACATCGGGCCAGCGCGCGGACGCCGTGGTGGTTTGGGCCACTTTGGACCGTACGAAGGGCCGCGCGGCGATCAAGTCCTTTGTGGTCGAGAGGGGCACGCCGGGCTTCGAAGTCGTTCGCGTGGAACACAAGCTGGGCATCCGCGCGTCCGACACGGCCGTGCTGCGCTTCGAAAACTGCCGCGTCCCCCGCGAGAACCTGTTGGGCACGCCGGACATCGACACCGCCAAGGGCTTCGCGGGCGTCATGCAGACGTTCGACAACACGCGGCCGCTGGTCGCGGCCATGGCGGTGGGCGTCGCCCGCGCCGCACTGGAGGAGACCCGCCGGATCCTGTCGTCCGCAGGCGTCACGATCGACTACGACCGCCCCCCACAGCACCCGGCCGCCGCCACCTGGCTCGAACTGGAGGCCGACTTCGAGTCCGCGTACCTCCTGACGCTGGAATCGGCGTGGATGGCGGACAACCGCAAGCCCAACTCCCTGCAGGCCTCCATGGCGAAGGCCAAAGCCGGCCGGACGGTCGTCGACGTGACCCTGAAGTGCGTCGAGCTGGCCGGCGTGTACGGATACACGGAGGAATCGCTGCTGGAGAAGTGGGCTCGGGACGCGAAAATCCTGGACATCTTCGAGGGCACTCAGCAGATTCAGCAGCTCATCGTGGCTCGCCGAATCCTCGGGAAGTCCTCGGCCGAGCTGAAGTAGTTGTGACGTAACGGAAAGCCGCCCGGCCGCTTCCCCTTCTCGGGGCTGTGCGACCGGGCGACTTTCGCGTCGGCGAGGGCGGGGTTTCATGATCAGGCCGCCTCCAGGCCGTCATCGAGGGCAGGCCGTCCGAACACCGCGTCCACGGCCTCACGCGCCCGCTGGTGGCTCGACGGAACCAGGTGTGTGTACGTCCGGAGCGTGAAGCCGGGGTCCGAGTGGCCGAGGTAGTCCGCCAGCTCCTTGATTGAAACCGCGCGAGCGAGCAGCGTGGAGGCGTAGAAGTGACGGAGCGCGTGCATCCCGTCCGCGCGACGCCGATACTCGATCCCGGCTTTCCGGAACGCTCCGTACCAGACGACCTTCGTGAACAGGTCCCCCGAGTACAGCCGACCATCTTCACCGGTCATCAGCAGCCGTGCCGTCACCGGCTCACCGTCAGCGCTCTGCCAGGGGAGCGTGACGGCCACCGACGGTAACCGGTCCTCGTGGTCGTCGATCTCGGCCAGCATTGCAGCCGACAGCGGGATAGTCCGTTCCTTACCGCCTTTCGGACGCGCGAACATCATCACGCCCCTGACCGTCTTGATCTGTCGTCGAATCCGCACGGTCATCGCTGTCCGGTCGACGTCGTCCGGTGAGAAGCCCAGAATCTCACCCTGCCGCAGACCGAAGCCGGCACCGAGCGGAACCGCGATCTTGAACCGCTCCACCAGGCCCGACCGCACAGCCTGAACACGCTCCTCCGGCCATACGACGATCGGTGGGCTACTCGCGACCGGTCGCCGCACGGTCTTCGCGTGGCACGGGTTCTCACGAATCCGACGGTCGTCCACGGCCGAATCCATCACACCGGAGACGGTGTTGAACAAGACCGCCTGGTAGTTGTCCGAGAGCTTCCGCTCTTCCATCGAGCCGACCCAGTCACGAATGGTCGACGGCTGGATCTGCCCGACCTTCTTGGTCTCGAAGACCGGGTAGATCTGGCTTTCGAGCCGACTGAGGATGGTCGACCGCGTGCCCGGGTCCGGAGACTGGCTCTTCACCCAGCTCTCCGCCTGCTGGCGGAACGTCGTCATCGAGGCCCGCGGATCGATGTACTTGTCTTCGCGCTTGTCGGACTCGACGCCGATGAGGAAGTCCTCAGCGCGCTTCTTCTGCTTGTCCGCGAACGACTTCGAGCGTTCGTTGTTGTCCGGGTCGAGGTACCGAACCTTGTAGCGCAGCCCGATGCCGTACAGCTCGGACCGTTCCATGACGGGCTTGCCCCGCGCGTTGAGGATGACCTTCCCGGTCACCGCATCCCGCGCGGGGCGAAACCAGCGGTCTTGAATGTGCCCCATCAGGCCGCCTCCGCGTCGACCCAGGCGCGCAGCTTGGCCGGGTCGTAACGCAGGTGCCGGCCGATCTTCTTGACCGGCGGCCCCTCGCCGCGCCATTTCCACTGGTAGAGCGTCTTCACCGGGACGCCGAGGTAGTCGGAGACATCATCGACGGTCCAGAGCCGGTTCATGTTGCTGACGTTGTTCATGTGCTCCCCCTTAGATCAGGCCGCGAGTCCAGTTGCCGAAGTTTCTGGAGGTCTCTCCGCAGCCAGTAGCGCCCGGTCGTACTCGGCCTTCCACGTGATCCGCTCCGCGATTGCACGCATCACCAGGTGCGGCCGGGGCGGGACCTGCGGGTCTCCGGGCTCGACCTTCCGCCAGACCTGCTGCGACCGATCGGCGTCTGGCTTCTCGATCCCCACTGCTGCGAGCGCCTGGAGCACAAAGGTCCGCCGGTCGGCCTTGTGGTCCACGAGCGTCTTACCCGACCACTTCCGCGACACCAGGACCCGGCGGCCCGGCAGCCCGAGCGTCGTCCGGCGGTGAGCCCTGCCCTTGCAGTGCCCCGGGGTGGTCTTGCCCGTGACGCCCTTGGGCTGGACGCCGTAGATCAGCCAGACCGCGCAGCGCGGCGAACACGGCGTGACCGACAACTCGGCATGCAACCGGTCGTGGTGATCAGCCTGGGCCGCACTGTCGGCCTCGACCACTTCGCCGGTGGACTTCGTGAGGTACTTGGTCAGGTAGCCGATATGGCGGCCGGCCTCTTCGGTGCCGCCGAGGATGCCCTTCGAGTGCACCTGGCGCCCGAAGCGGACGACGTGCGCCGGGTGCTCGATGGCCTCCACCGCGTCGTCCCACCTGGTCAGCGGCTGACGGGTCTCCGGGTCGACGAAGCCAGCGTCCGGACCGTCCCAAACCGGGAGGCGATCGATGTAGACGACCTCGTCGTGAGCCGGCCACCAGACCTGGTGGTAGGTGGCTTCGGTGACTTGGCGAATCACGTCGTGCGGCACCGAGCCCCGGATAGCCGCGTGTAAGTGCGGAGTGGCCCGACGTTGCGGCTCGACGGTGGCGAAGTACTGCGCGTCCCAGCCGACGACCCGGCGCAGGTTCTGCCACCACCGGTCCACCAGCGCCGAGAAGTGCACCGCATCCCGGGCCGCCCGCCGGTAGTCATATCGGCTCGGGTTGACCGGGGAGCCGTCGCCACGGACCGGGCCGTAAGTGTCGCAGGTCAGGGTCACGAACATCGACGGCCTGAACTTCCCCGCGTACTCCCGCCCGACCGTGGTCTTGGCGACCTTCCGCCGGGGCAGGTTCGGCGCATCCTGCCGCCGCTTGGTCGACCGCTTCACCGCCCGCTTGGTCGGGACGTCGAGGGCGGGCAGCCGGCCCCGCATCCCGAGTTGCCGAAGTTCGGCGTCAACCCCGGTGACCTCCTCGCGCAGCTCCTCCGCCTCCGCCTGGTCGTGCTCGACCACCTCCCGATAGGCCGCGACCAGGTCGGCCCGGTAGGTCAGCAACTCCTTGTGATCCTCCGAAGGCGGCTCGGCGGCGAGGACGGGCTCTTCGGTCATATGCCAGCCCTCGCGGCACTGCGCCTGCCGAAGCGCCTTCGCCTTCCGAGCACACGGCAAGCACACCGACTCCACTGTGGAGCCACAGGGAACCGGGACGTAGCGAAGTTCGCCCGTCTCCGTGTCGCCCACCCCATCGTGAACGGCCGCACGCAGACACCGTGCTTCTCCGCCGTCGCCCGGATCACGTCAGCCGCGAGCGGGGTTCGCATTCGTTCGGCGCGTGTCTCGCTCATCAGGCCGCCACCTCCCCCGGCGAGGACCAGCCACGCAGCAGGAACACCGGCATGTCCTGCTTTGCCCCTACCGGGAGGTCGGAGAACGTGCTCGGCTCGAACCGGACCACCCCGAACACCACGACGGGGATGCCGCACGGCGTCCGGCCACTGATCGACAGATGCACCCACCTCCCGTCGACCAGCCGCCACAGCCGAGCCGAGACGTCCTCGAGCGTCTGTGCCCACACCAACAACGCCCGCGACACCTCCGGCAGGCCGTCCACGTCGAGCTGAACCGTGATCGGGCTCGACCAAGCGTTGACGTCGACCGACGCGGCCGGCGGCAGCTGGTGCGAGTCCAGGTGATCGCGGATCGCGTCGAGGAAGATCATCAGCCGGTTCACGCGGCCACCCCCTCACCGCCGTGCCGCAGATCCGCGACACCCCCATTGGTCACGTACTCCTCCAGCGCCTTCACGGTGCCGTCGGAGACCCACCCGGCCCGGATGCGCAGTGGCTCGCGGATGCCTTCGCCCCACACGTAGCCGACGCCGGCTTCCGAGTCGCCGATGCGGTTGGCCCAGGCCCCGCGTTCGTACGCGCCGTCGCCGAGGACCATGCCGACGTGCGTCTTGGAGGTGACCCGCAGGCACACGCGCCGGGTGAACAACTCGCGGACCGGGACGGTGTCCTTGGTGGGCTCCTGAACGTAGCCACGGACCGAGATCCCCAGCGCCCGACCCTGGGTGGTCAGTAGCGCGACGCGTTCCACAATGGCCTCACGGGTCTTGCGGTCGGTGTACTTCGTCAACGCGCCGATCTCGTCGAACTCCAACAGCTCCAACGGATACTCCGTCGACACCGGGATTGTCCGCAGCCGCCCGGCGAAGGCCCGCTTGCGCGATTCCATCTCCTCCACCAGGCCGTCGAGCAGCTCGACCGCGTCCTTCCCACCGACCGCGTAGCGAGAGAAGATCCCCCGCCCGTAGGCCAGTTCCATGCCCTTCGGGTCGATGCCGGACATGCGCACCGCCCCGGCCCGAATTGCCGGGGCAGCCGCTACGAGCGGGCACCACATCACCGAGTTCTTGCCCGCCCCGGAGGCACCGGCAGTCAGGCAGTGGGCACCCGAGCCGAGCAGTGGAACGCGCCAGTCACGCCCGTACTCGGTCCGGCCCGCCCAGACGTTCCGCAAGTCCACACCGGTCGAGTCGACGCCGTCGGGGACCTGAGGGCCGGCTACGCCGCCGCTGAGCAGGTCACGACGCTGGAAGTCGATCGACACCACATTGGGGTCCAGCTCACGGACCTGGCAGCGAGCGACCTTCCGCGCGACTGCCAGGGCACGGGCGGCGTCGTCGAAGTCCTCCGGCTTCTGCCCGGCCACCAGCTCCACCCGCACCTCATCCCACGAGGCACCGGAGCGGACGCCGAGCACCTTGGGGATCCGCGCGTTCGGCCGGTTCGAGGTCGAGCGGGAGAGCGCGCGTCGACGGCCGACGAGGTTCACGTTCACCACCACCGGCAGCGCCTCGTCCCGCACCGACAGGCCGCAGGCGTGCAGCCACTCCGGCAACTTCCGCCCATAGAGCGCCCACCGTGCCCACCACGAGCGCAGGAACCGCCAGCACCACTGATCGAACGAGACAGCGTCGATCAGCCACCACGCCAGCAGGACCGCCGCGACGCTGCCAGTGATGATCACCAGCGAGAGCCAGCCCAGCAGTTCGCACCAGGCGTACACCGCGACCACGGCGAGGCTGGTCCGCCACCGCGTCACGACCTGCGCGAGCATCCAGACCACGGCCTTGCACAGCCACCACAGCGCCACGAACACCACGGCCGCCGCAGCCAAGGCTTCCACCACCGAAGCCAAGGCACGACCCAACTTGTGCAATACCCACACGCAGAGCCCCAGCCCAGCCAGGGCGACCACCGCGAAGCCTGGAGACATCACCGACCACCCCGCATCGGCTGGAGATCCAGCGGCAGCATTCCCGAGCAGGGAGCGCACTTGGTCTCGCCGGGCAGCAGTTTGGCGAATCGTTTGCAGGAGACGCAGCGCGTTCGGGTGACCCCCGTTGACGCTCGTCCGTTGTCATCGTTTAGCGTTGTCATTGTTCACTTCCGCTGGTTGTGGACAGCGCAGGAGCGGCAAGGTTGGTAGCCAGGTTCCGCTTCTGCGCCTTACGGATCAGACGCCCCAACATCAGGACGCGCTTCATCGCCGCACGTCATAGCGTGCGTTTTTCGCTTCTACTGTTGACTTTCCGATCGTCTACATGCGACTAATCGGTAGGCGTGCCCCTCGCCTGGAGTTCCGCCGAGATATCACCCGCCTGCCGTTCCTCGTATCCGGCCCAGTACAGCGCCTCGTGGTGATGCCCCCGGTCGATGTCCGCGACGGCCTTGTAGAGCCGCGCATTGCCGAGCCGGAACGCCAGCCACGCCGACGGGTTCGCGTCGTTCGGCGGGCGGCGATCCATCACGACCTCGTGGGCTTCCCGCAGCGTCTTCGGCTCAGCCTTCCGCACGATCACGCCTCCCCGCGCGGGCTTCCAGCAGCGCCGCCAGTTCGTCCGCGTGGTCGCGGAGCCGGCGCAGGAACACCGCGCATCCCGTCCAGGCGGTCTGGTCCTCCGGCGGCACCAGCGTCACCACGCACAGCCCACCGGCCAGCACCAGGACCGGCGGATGTGATGCGCCCGTCCCGGTCTCCTCCACCGTCACCTCGGTCCCCGGGCCTACCGTCCACCGCAGCCCCAGGCCGTCCCACGTTGCCATCATGCTGTTCCCAATCCCGGGCCAGGTCGGCGAACCCCTCGGCCGCCGACTCCAACGCCGCCACACACCACCACGGCAACCCACGCGCCTGCGCCAGCTCGTGCCACGCCCGCGACACCCGCCTCGCAGCATTGGCCGTGTTCGTGGCACTCATCGGCGACAGCACCGCACGGCCGAGCTCCCACGCGGCCATGTAGTCCCGATACGCCTGCTCCCACGCCTCGACCCGCTCGCGGAAGCCCACCTCGCTCACGCGGCCTTCGGCGTCTCACCGGTGCCGCCGGACCGAGACGTCTTCGCGTTGCTGTTGGCCTGCTTGAACCCCGTCGCGCGGAACACATAGGACTGGTACTTGAACTCGCCCTGACCAGCCACACGCGGCTCCGCCGTCAGACCGTCCAGCTCGATCGGCCGCATACCCGGCAGCGCCTCCGAAGTGGTCGGCACCGGCTGAACGTCGGCGAGAAGCGTGATCTCGAACGACGCCCGCTTCGCGCGGGTTTCGGCGGGGTCGGTGACCATCACCTTCCACTGCCGCTTACCGGTCACCTCGTCGACTCGCTGCCGCACCGGACGATTGGCGGCCCGGTCCTCACGCGACTGATATTCGTTGTCGGGCGACACTTCGCCCACCATGACGAGGCCCTGCGTGAACGCGTCGTCGAAGTCGATGCCGAACCGGTGTCCCTTGTCGATAGCCATGCTGATTCCCTTATGTCGTCTGTTAGTTGGTAGCTTCTGGCGGCTCTCCGCCTCGTGCCGCTGCGGCGTCCAATGCCGCGCTCACCTTCTCCAGTTCCCTCCGCAGTACGGCGATGGCTTCCGAGTCCACGAGCAGAACCACCGGGAACGCCTTGCCGAACCGGACTTCCGCGCGGTTTGCGTACGTCAGCGCCCGGGCACGAATCGGCAGATCAGCCGTGACGTGGATCTGAACCGTGTCGCGCATGCCACGCCGCGCCTACGCCGCACGTCGGCGAGGTACCGCCCGCTTGTCCGAGCCAGTCGGCCGGCCAGTCGTTTCAGTCGTCACGCGTCCTCCTCGGTGTCCTGGCACCGGGCCTGCCCCGGCAACCTGACACCCAATCTCCGCCGAAACGCGGGACGTGATCACCACGTGGCGGGACATCTCGGGACGTCCCTGGTACCTTCGAAGACGTCCCTACACGTCCCAAGGGGGTGCCGATGCCGAACGAACGCCTGCGCGACGCGCTTCTGCGCAACGGCCTGGGACTGGACCAGGTCGCCAAGGCGGTCGGCGTCGATCAGAAGACGGTCGAGCGCTGGATCACCAAGAACCGGACGCCGTACCCCAAGCACCGGCACAAGATCGCCGCCATGGCGCGCGAGTCAGAGACCTACCTGTGGCCGGACTCGGTGGCCCCCGAGCGCAAGGCCGAGACGGCCGCCGCCGAGCTTGTGCAGGTCTTCCCGCACCGCAACGCCGTCCCCGTCGAGCTGTGGGATCGGCTGATCAAGGAAGCATCGGAGACCGTCGAGATCCTGGTCCACGCGGCGTTGTTCCTGGTGGAACGCCCGCGGTTCATCAAGGACCTGACAGCCAAGGCAGAGGCCGGCGCTCGAATCCGGCTCGTGTTCGGAGACCCCGAAGGGGAGAGCGTCGCCCTGCGCGGCGAGGAGGAGCAACTCGGCGACGGGACGCTCGCGGCACGCATCCGCAACGCCCTGGCGTCCTACCGGCCACTGATCGGCGTCGACGGCGTGGAGATGCGCTTCCACAACACGACGCTCTACAACTCGATCTTCCGGTTCGACGACGAGATGATCATCAACACGCACGTGTACGGGTTCCAGGGAGCCCACGCTCCGTCCCTCCACCTGCGGAGACTGTCCGCCGGGGACCTCTTCGAGACGTACTCGGAGAGCTTCGAGTCAGTCTGGAATCTCGCCAAGCCGGCCACCTTCTAGGAGGCAGCATGACCCGAGTCGACTACTACAACGACCCGAACGCGCCGAAGGCGAACAGCATCGCGGTAGCGGTCTCGGCGTTCATTCAGGACGACGACGGCCGAATTCTAATGATCAGGCGCACAGACAACGACCTCTATTCGATCCCAGGCGGCCAACTCGAACTCGGCGAGACGCTTGCCGAAGCAGCAGTCCGGGAAGTGCGCGAAGAAACCGGCGTTGACTGCGAGGTTACCGGAGTAATCGGCCTGTACTCAGACCCTAAGCACGTCATCGCCTACGACGACGGCGAAGTACGACAAGAGTTCTCCATTTGCTTCCGCGCGCGTCAAGTTGGCGGCAACCTCAAGACCAGCATTGAAAGTACGGAGGTATTATGGGCCACTGCAGACAAGGTCTTCAGTCTGAATATTCATGATTCCATTAAGTTCCGCATTCGGCACGCGCTCTCAGCAAGCAGCGTTTTCTTCAGCTAACCCCGGGAAATGAAGCCGTTGAGCGTTCGACGCCTCGACCCATCGCACAGATCGCCCAAACTTAAATTTGCCGACCGTTTCAACATTCCTGACTTGGCTCAAATTAGTGCGCACCGCGGTCGTGGATGCGGGTGAGGGCATCGCGGAGGTCGTCGGGTAGCGGGTCGACGGCGGTGAGGGTGTGCTCGCCGGCCTGGATGTTGATGGTGCGGTAGCGGCGGGTGGTGCGCACGAACTTCTTGATCGACCAGCCGGTGGTCTGCTCGATCCACCTGCTGACGGCCAGGGCGGCGAACACGACCGTCAGGTGCGCGTCGATCGACTCGCGCTTGTGGTGGTAGATCGGCCGCGCACGTAGGTCGTGTTTAGACATTCGGAACGACTTCTCGATGTGGAACAGTCGGTGGTAGGCGTCGATCACGAACTCGGCGGTGACGTCCGGGAGGTTGGTGACGTAGCCTTTGAGGCCGGCAAGGGCGCGTGCCTTGGCTTCCAGGGTCCGGTTGACACTCTTGGTGGCGCCGGTGAGCTGGATGAACCGGTTGCGTTTGACCGCGGTCTTGCCGGCGACGGCCTGCTCGGCCTTGGCGACCTGTTCGTCGATGCCGTGCAGGGTGCGCCGAGCCCGGTCCGCCCGGTACTGGTAGTAGATGATCTGGTCGCGGCGCTGGTCCTTGGGGCCGGCAGGCCAGGGCTGGGTGAAGATGTGCCCGTCGGGGATCTGCTCATCCGGGTGCTCGTGGCGCCACGCCTGGACCACGTACGGCACGTCGGGTATCCGCGCGCCGAGGATGAACGACAACCCCGCGGCCTCGATGGCCTGCTGGTTGGCCGCAGAGATCATGCCAGCGTCGGCCACGACCGTGACATCAGCCAGCTGGTGGGCATCCATGAACGCACGGATGGTCGGCAGCATCGTAGTGGTCTCGCCCCGGTTGCCCTCGAACGCGTTAACCATCAACGGAAACCCGCTTGCGTCGGTGAGCAGCCCGATCGTGATCTGCGGCTCCAGGCGGCGTTCTTTGGAGAACCCGGGCTCACGGAACCTGTCCCCGGCATCGGTCTCGAAGTACAAGGTGGACACATCGTAGAGAACCAGTGACGCCGGCCCCAGATCAGCGGTGCGGGCGCACGCCGCGGCCAACTTCTGCCGCCAGGACTCTTTCGCGAACGTGGGCAGACGCCGCTTGAGGGTCGCGTACGCCGGCGGGTCGAAACCTGCCTCCTCGACCACCCGCAGACTGTCCAGCTTGCTGGTCGGCTCGACGATCCGTGCCAGCACCAGTAATCGGAACACCTCGTCACCACCAGCGGCCTCCTCGAACCCCAACAGCTGGTAGGCGTGGCCGAGCGCGTCCCACAGGTACCCCATCCGCGACGACGTGATCGCAAGCGGCCCACCACCAGCACCACTGCCGGCCTGCAACGCCGCGAAGTCCGGGCCAAAGTCGAGCTCGGGCTGCCCCACAGCCAGACGCTGCCTCGCCACCGCCTTGAGCGCCTCCAACGCCGCATCGTCATGCGCCGAGCCGATGTGCTCGATGTCCCGCGACCCGCGACGCGAGGAGTGCACGATCTGCACCGCCCTGGCCCCCGACGCCGTCTTCACCGTGCGCACATACGCCACGAGAGACAGCCTAGAACCGGCCGCTTAGTGCGCAGATTTTCGCCGTTCACACGACGAAACCGCAGCTCAACAGCCAGCACCCTACCCAAGATCAGCGATCTTGAGCCAAAGTCAGGTAAGGTGACGGAATGGTCATGCGGGTGGCGGTTCCCGTGCTGCCGTGCCGAGATGTGCAGGCAGCGCGGTCGTACTTCACGGACGCCCTCGGATTCGACACCATATTCACCTGGGAGACCCCACCTAGCTACGCGGCCGTGATCCGCGACACCGCCGAGTTCCACCTGTACGCCGAAAGCAGCGTCGGCCCGGCCAGGGTGACGGTTGTCGTCGACGACGTCGATTCCTGCCACGACGAGCTGCGCGCCCGCGGCGCCGACATCGTCGAGCCACCGGCTGACCGGCCCTACGGGATGCGCGACTTCAACGTACGGACACCCGATGGGCACTTGTTGATCTTTAGCCAGCCGCTTACCGAGTACGGGTGACCATCAGCGGACCAGCCGGAAGAATGACCGGACCTCGTCGACGAACAACGCCGGCTGCTCGAACGCCGCGAAGTGGCCGCCCTTGCCGGGCTCGTTCCAGTACCGGATGTTCGGGAACCGGCGCTCCGCCCACCGCCGAGACGGGCGCTGCAGCTCCTTGGGGAAGACCGAACAGCCGGTGGGTACGGTCACCGGCGCGCCGGCCGACCCGGAGATCCATTCGTTGACCTGCCGGAGGCTTTCCCAGTACAGCCGGGCGGATGAGGCACCGGTGCCGGGCAGCCAGTAGAGCATCAGGTTGTCGAGCAGCTCATCCCGGGTAATAACCCGATGCAGGTCGCCACCGGAGTCGGTCCACGACCAGAACTTCTCGACGATCCAGGCGCAGAGGGCGGCCGGCGAGTCGACCAGCCCGTAGCCGACCGTCTGCGGCCGGGTCGACTGCTGCGCCGAGTATCCGGAGCCCCATTCGTCCGCCTCCCGCAGTGTCGCGAGCGCCGCCCGCTCGGCACCGGTGAGGTCGTCCAACGTGGCCGGATCGGGCGGTGCGAGCGGCGGCATGAGATGGATGCCGGCGACCCGATCGGGTTGCCGTTGACCGATGCTCGTGGCGATGCTAGTGCCCCAGTCGCTGCCCTGGGCGCCGAACCGCCGGTAGCCGAGCCGGGCCATCAGCTCGCACCACGCATCGGATATCCGCTCGATCCCCCACCCCGGCGCGGCCGGCTTGTCGCTGAAGCCGTAACCGGGAAGCGATGGGCAGACCCCTAGAACCGGCCGCTTAGTGCGCAGATTTTCGCCGTTCACACGACGAAACCGCAGCTCAACAGCCAGCACCCTACCCAAGATCAGCGATCTTGAGCCAAGTCAGGTTTCAACATTGGGACAAACCTCACCGCCAAGACGACCCAATACGGTTCCTAGTCGCTCGATACGAGGTTCGCTCTTTATAGAGACTCGTTAGCAACCGAGGAATTCTGTGCAGAACTTATTTTCTTGACACCGCCAGCAGAGATTTCAGCACGCCAGGAATCAGCTAACTCTGGACAATTTACCTCAAGGTATTGTTTGACTTTTTCTTGCGCCTGAGCAGGTAAGCCTTCGCGGTGCATGTCACCCAGACATGTCGACGCTTCATCAAAGAATCCGCGATTAAACAAGATGCTAACCATTGCCGCCATCCAAGTGGCTTCAGATTTAGGCTTCGGATCCAGGAGCGCGATAGACTCTTGCAGAGCTTCAACTATCGGGAAGTCGACATACTTCTGATAATAGCAGTTTGCAAGGATACCATGAGACAGTCGATACTTTTGGGCCGCTTGAATAAGTATTACGATTCCTATCATTGCTGCCAAGCTGACTATCAGCGGGCGACTACCGAAGGGGAGTACCGTAGCCAGACAGACCAACCCTGGCGCGATGGCGACCCGTAATTCTACTTCGGATCTCAGTCGATCATATTCTTGATAGAGGAGCGGAGCAGACTGAGGCAGGCGAGCTGATCCGTACTGCAGCGCCCCCAGGGCGACGTCGATCGGAAAAATCATCGCGGCACCGCCGGGCATTCCAGTCTTTGTAAGATTGGACGAGATAGCGTCCACAAGCAAGCTTCTGGAACTTATTGTTAACGGCCATACATGCAGTTCCATACTTTCAAGCGGTCTGAAAATCTTACTAAAGCGTCGAATCTTCGCCCTTTCCATGTCTACTATTTTATATTTCAATCTTATTAGCTTGAGGATCATCACCCTCATCAAGGACCCAATCCGAAATATCACTGGATTGAGGATTGTCTCCGCAAGACTTCCGAGAAGGTATGCGACACTTAGGGCCAACGCTGGCGCGAGGTATGCCAGCGAGGTTTCTGGCAATACGCCCAACGTGAAACTTTTGAGAGTGGCCGCAGCCGATTTCAGCGCATCGTGAGCGACCAAAAATATTACACTGAGCCAGATCGCGCCGGACGCGAGTGGGGCACGAAGCTCTCGAATTCCAGGTAAGAGTGACGCCAGAAAACCCATACTTCTCCGATTCGCTGCCGAACTTGGCTCTATGGAATCAAGGGCGCGCCGCCGGTGGCTGCGCGCCTGTCGCCTAAGTAGCCCCTCGCCTGGGCGGCCGCATCCGCTTCCGACACGGCGGGCTGCCGCTCCGCTTCGCCCGCCGGCCGGGCGGTGCGGCCGCCAGCGGGTCACCTGGCGCAGCGCCGCGCCGCGGCGACACACGGGTCCCCAGAGCCAACGTCGGCCTCCTCTGCGAGCGACTGTGCCATACGGGTCGTTAGTGACGCGATCTCTGTTACGCACCGTCGTGAGGGACCTCCATCCCGACGCCGGATCGTGACAACGGCCGGTAGCACCACGTCAAGACGGTGAAGCGTGTCTTGACCCGGCACCACCGGCCGCGTGCTGGCTTCGTATCGGGATGCAGGGGTAGGTGTGGCTGAGCGCCAGGCCGTCTCCAGGCCGTCAGAGGCCAGGGAGCAGCGACAGACGACGAGAACTAGCGAGACACATCAGCGCAGGTCAAAGGCCGTTTGCCGTCAAAACCGAGAGGTCGGCGAAAACCAGCTGAGAAATCCTGGACATCTTCGAGGGGACGCAGCAGATCCAGCAGCTGATCGTGGCTCGGCGAGTGTTGGGGAAGACTTCGGCGCAGCTCAAGTAGGCCCACATCCGCTCAGCCCTGCTCCGGCTTCAGCGTCACATAGTCTACCAACAAAGGGAAGCCTAAGCTAACATCCGCGGCATGACGACGATGCTCCTGGAGCGCCCGAGATCCGCCGCGACCGCGATCGAAGACGCGCCGGGTGTCCACTGTGAACGGTCCCGTGGACGTTCCCGAGCAGGCGCAGCGGGTGGTGACGCTCGACAGCTTCACGATGGGCGCCGCGTTCGATCTCGGGCGGACGCCGGTCGGGGTGTACAGCGCGGGTGAGCAGTACGTGGAGCCGCAGTTCGTGGAGAAGTGGCGGCCGATCACGAAAATCTCCAAGGGCACCGTCGGTGGTTCGATCAACCTCGAGAAGGTCGCGACGCTCAAGCCCGACCTCATCCTCGGCATCGACGGCGCCAAGCCGCCCTACGAGCAGCTCAAGCAGATCGCCCCGACGGTGATCCTGCCGTTCAACAACTCGAAGGTCCCGTGGCGCGACATGAGCGACGCGAGCGCCGAAGCGCTCGGCCTCGGCAACGCGCTGCAGGGCCTGCAGCAGCGCTACACCGACCGCACCGCCGCGATCAAGCGCGACCACGCCGACGTGCTCGCCCGCGTCCACTGGGGCATCATCCAGGGCGGCTTCGACCAGGGCCAGTTCTGGGTCTACGGCCCGAAATCCCCCATCGGCGGCATCCTCGCCGACGCCGGCGTGCAGTTCGCCACGGCGTCGACCAAGGCGGTGCAGCAGCAGACCGTTTCCTACGAGCTCATCGAAGACCTGCGCGACGCCGACGCGATCTTCTACTACTCCACCACCGCCGACAAGCCCGCCAACCTCGGCCCGGAACTGTTCGACCAGACGGCTTTCACCACGCTGCCCGCCACGAAGGCCAACCACCTCTACGGCTCGGTCTACTTCCTGCCCAACTGCTACAGCGACGCACTCGGCGCCCTCGACGCATTCGAAAAGGCACTCACCGCGCTTATGTGAGTTTTTCCCCAACCCAACCCAAAATTCGCGGCTTACGAGCAGAATATCGGATTGATCTCCTGCCGATCGATTTCGACCCGTTTGCCTTAACCTTCCCGGCATGACGAATCCTGGGGAGTACGGCCCACCCAAGGGCCTGGGACAGGCGCGGATCTTCATGTGGATCCAGGTCGCCTTCAGCGTGCTCGGCTCGATCCTGATCGGGGCCGTCGCGGGCGCCTCCGCCGGGGGTTTCGCCGGGGTGCTGCTGGTGATCGTGGTGATCAACATCGTGATGGCGATCGCTCTTGCCGCCTGCGCGATCGTGCTCCCGCAAGGCAAGCAGTGGGCGTTCGTGACCGCCATCGTGGTCGAGGCCGTGATCATCATCAACGGCATCGTCACGCTGATCAGCAGCGGCTTTTCCGGCGTTTTGCCGCTGGTGTTCGCAGCCCTCGCCCTGCGTGGTCTGCTGCAGCGTGAAGTGCGTGATTGGATCACCGCTCGCAACGGTCAGGCGCCGGCGGTCTGAGCCGACGAAAAAGGGGCACCGGTTCCAGCCGGTGCCCCTTTTTTGCCGTCAGATGCGATCGTCGAGGAATTCGTCCAGATAAGTCCACGTGGTGCCCCGCGCTTTTCGCCCGGTCAGCACGCCGAGGTGGCCGCCGGGCGCGGTGCGGAAGCGCACTTCCGGCGCGTTTTCCAGCAGCCGCACCACGCGTTCCACCGAAGCCTGCGGGGCGATCGTGTCGTTCTCACCCGCGACGACGAGTACCGGAGCCTTCACGTCCGACAGGCTGATCTTGCGCCCGTTGAGGTCGACGGTGCCCTCGGCGAGGTCGTTGGTGCGGAAGAGCCGGTGGTAGAGCTGCCCGAACGTGCGGCCCGGGTAGGCGTACATGTTGTCCATGAAGTGGTCCACGGCCTCGATCTGCGCGAGGTAGTCGCGGTCGTCGAGGTGCGAGAGGATCGCGATGGGCTTCGTGATCTCCTTGCTGATGCCCGTCGCGCGGAACACGCGGGTGACCAAATAGGACGGTGCGCCGCCGAACGCGCGGTAGATCGGCGTGAGCAGGTGGCCGCCGGTGAGGTCGACGAGCGGGCGGAACGGCGCCACGATCGGGATCGCCGCGAAGTCGACCGGCGACGCGATGGCGGTGACGGACTCGATCGGCAGCTCGGGCTGGTCGGCGTTCACCAGCAGCGAGAAGATCCCGCCCAGCGACCACGACACCAGGTGCACGCCCTCGCCGCCCGCGTCCTCACTGACCTTGCGGATCGCGCGCGGCAGCACCTCGTCGATCCAGTGCTCGATGCCGAGGCGCCGGTCGGAGAACGCGACGTTGCCGTAGTCGACGAGGTAGACGTTGCGCCCGGCCTCCACCAGGTGCTCGATCAGGCTGCAGCCGCGGCGCAGGTCGAAGCACAGCGCGGGCGCGGCCAGCGGCGGCACGAGCAGGATCGGCGGCCCCGACACCGGCGCGCCGCTGTGGGTCATCCGGTACAGCGAGCGGTTCGGGCCCTGGTCGATGAGCACCCGGGGCATCGGGCGCAGGTCGGCGACGCCGCCGTGCAGCACCTTCCCCACGACGTTCGACGCCGCTGCGGCCAGCCGTGCCGTGGGTGAAACCATGTGTGCCTCCTGAGCTCGACCTCTCGGAGGCAATCTTGCCCGTGGCCGGGGGTGGCATCAACACCGCCACA
The DNA here is from genome assembly GCF_040654155.1 of Amycolatopsis sp. NPDC050768. NCBI lineage: Bacteria > Bacillati > Actinomycetota > Actinomycetes > Pseudonocardiales > Pseudonocardiaceae > Amycolatopsis > Amycolatopsis sp. NPDC050768. The sequence continues at coordinate 149,269 of NZ_JBFAHL010000014.1, read as the reverse complement.
CTTGCAAGCACCCGGCAAGCACGTCCATTTCGGACAGTGTTCGGTGACCGGGAACCCTAGTTCCCCGCGTCGGCCGCCGGAGCGCTCTGAGCAGCGCGGGACTCGTATTCCGCCCGCGCCCGAGAATGCGCGGCCGACGCCAGCAGCTGATCACCGCCGAGCGCGCGCACGAACCATTCGCCGAACGCGCGCGGGAACAGCCGCGTGATCCGGCCCGTGAAATCCAGGGATTTCGGCACGAAAACATCGAACTTCGGGTATTTCAGGGCATCCGCGATCGCCGCCGCGACGTCTTCGGGCCCCACGGACTTGATGAACTTCGCCTCGCCGAGCCCGGACGCCAGCTCCGTGCGCACCACCGCCGGCATCACGCACGACACCGACACGCCCGTACCGCGCAGCTCGAGGTGCACCGCCTCCGACAGCCCGACCACGGCGTGCTTGGTCGCGCAGTACGTGGCCGCGCCCGGGAACCCGGACTTCCCGGCCATCGAAGCGATGTTCACGATGTGCCCGGTCCGCCGCGGCTTCATCCGCTTCACGGCTTCGCGCGTGCCGTGGATGACCGCGTGCAGATTGATCTCCAGCATCCGCCGCGTCGCCGCGTCGTCCTCCTCGTCGAGCGGCGCCAGCGGCATGATGCCGGCGTTGTTGATCAGCACGTCGATGGGCCCGACCTGGCGCTCGACCTCGTCGAGGAACTCGGTGAACGCTTTCGTGTCGGTCACGTCCAGCGCCAGCGCGACGGCCTCCGGCCCCAGCTCACCGGCCGTCTTCTCCGCGCGGACGTGGTCGAGGTCGCCCAGCACCACCCGCGCGCCGAGCCGCTTGAGCGCGGTGGCCGTTGCGGCCCCGATGCCCTGCGCGCTACCGGTGATGACGATGACCTTTCCGGACAGCGTTCGCGGCTGCTTGGCCATGGCTGGCTCCTCTTGCTTCGGGGCACTGTTGGCGTCGTGTCAATATCGTGCCCCGGCGCGTCGCCGAGCGCCAGCCGACTGCCCCGATCAGAGGCGTCGCTCGAAGACCTGACCGATCCAGCCGTCGACGTCGAAGCGGACCGTCGGCGTGAAGCCCTGGCCCTCGTAGTAGCGCTGCAGCTCACCGTCGCCGCCGGCCCAGCAGTCGACGCGCACGAGGCCGATGCCGCGTTTCCGGGCTTCCTCCAGCGAGTGCTCCAGCAGCCGCGCGCCCACCCGGTGACCCGCGAACCGGCGCGACGTGATGAGCAGCCCGATGTACAGCTCCCGCTCCCCGGCCGGCGGCACGTACTTCGGGCATTCCTCGCGGACGATCAACGCCCCCGCGGGCTCACCGTCGACCTCGGCGATGCCGAGACCCGGCTCCGTCGCCATGTCGGCCACGCGCGAGGCCCGGTGCGGAATGCCGCTCCACGGCTGATCACCCCACTGACCGGCGCTGCCGCGCGCGACCAGCCACTCGACCGCCTCGTCGAAGAAGCGCAGCAACGTGTCGGCGTCGCCGGGTTCGCCTGGGCGGATCGTGAAAGTCCCCATCCTCGACGTTGTACCCCTAGGGCAGTGTCAGGACCAGCGGCCCGGCCTCGGTGATCGCGACGGTGTGCTCCGAGTGCGACGCGCGGGTGCCGTCGGTGGTGTGGACGGTCCAGCCGTCGTCGGCGTGCCGGTAGTCGTCGAGGCCGCCGCGGGTGAACATGGGCTCGAGGGCGAGGACCAGGCCGGGCCGCAGGCGCGGGCCGCGACCGGGGCGGCCGTCGTTGGGCACCGGCGGGTCCTCGTGCATCGCGCGGCCGATGCCGTGGCCGCCGTGGTCTTCGGTGACGCCGTAACCCGACGCGCGGCCGATCGAGGCGATGGCGGCCGAAATGTCGCCCATCTTCGCGCCGGGCCGCGCGGCCGCGATGCCTGCCGCGAGCGCCTTTTCCGTCGCGGCGATCAAGGCGAGGTCGGCCGAGTCCGCTGCGCCGACGACGAAGCTCACCGCGGCGTCGCCGTGCCAGCCGTCGATGGACGCGCCGCAGTCGATGCTCAGCAGGTCGCCGTCGCGTAGCCGGTACCGGCCGGGGATGCCGTGGACGACGGCGTCGTTGACGCTGGCGCAGATCACGCCCGGGTACGGCGTCGGCGCCCAGTTCGGGTGGTAGCCGAGGAACGACGGCTTCGCGCCGGCGTCGGCCATCACCTTAGCGGCGACGGCGTCCAGCTCGGCCAGCGAAACGCCGATGTCCGCGGCCTCCCGCACCGCAACCAGCGTCTGGGCCACCACGCGGCCCGCCTCCCGCATCACCGCGAGCTCGGTCGCGGTCTTCAGCTCCACCATGCGGATAACTATACCGGTATTACTATCCCAGCCCGTACGCTCCCGTCGTGCACATCGAAAACCGCCTGGCCGAGCTCGGCCTGCAGCTGCCGGAGCCGATGAACCCGCCGCCCGGCGTCACGCTCTCGTTTCCGTGGGTCCGCGTCTTCCGCGACCGCGCTTTCGTTTCAGGCCACGGCCCGTTGCTACCCGACGGGTCCCTCGCCGGCCCGTTCGGCAAGGTCGGCGCCGAGGTCACCGAGGAACAGGCGTATGCGGCCGCCCGCCTGACCGCGCTCGCGGTGCTCACCTCACTGAAGCGCGCGCTCGGCGACCTCGACCGTGTCACGGCGTGGCTGCACGTGTTCGGCATGGTCAACACCGCGCCCGGGTTCGCCCGCACTCCAGCCGTGGTCAACGGTTTTTCCGACCTCATCGTGCAGCTGTGGGGCGCGGACGCGGGTGACCACGCGCGCTCGGCGGTCGGCCTCGCCGAGCTGCCGTTCGGCATTCCGGTGGAGATCGAGGCGGAAGTGGCGATCGACTAACCGCCGGCGTACCCGAATCGCACCGGGGTCCCGTTCGTACCGCGGGCGGCGATGTAGCCGTCAGGACGCACGAGCAGCCAGCCGTCGCCGAGTTGCAGGTCCTCGGCCACCGGATCGGCCACGGGGCATCCGGTCAGCCCGGGCGCCGCGGGACTCGCCGTGGCGCGGTGCCCGAGCAGCCAGCGCGGATCACGCAGCCGGTCGAGAAAATCGCGCCAGCCGGGCGTCTTCGCAGCCGAAGGGCCGACGCGGGTGACGCGCTCGCCGGGCGCCGGAGTTCCGGGACCGGGCGAGGTGAGCGGGCTGTCGGCATAGCGCGACGCGAGCGCCTGAGTACGGCCGATGATCTCGCGGCCCGCACTGTCCACTCCGGACTGATCGGAGAGGTCGCCGTGCATCACGTAGTCGGTGATCATCGCGGTGGCGTCGAGCAGTGCGGAGCCGACCGGGACGCGTTCGAGCGAGTACGTGTCCAGCAGGGCCGCGCCGGCGTCTCCCGCACAGGCGGCCGCCAGTTTCCAGCCCAGGTTGAACGCGTCCTGCAGCCCGGTGTTCATGCCCTGACCGCCGGCCGGGCTGTGGACGTGGGCGGCGTCGCCCGCGACGAAGCAGCGGCCGGACTGCATGGTGGGGACCGCGCGTTGCTGGATGGTGAACGGTTTGATCCAGTCGCGGATCCGCACTCGCGGCCGGGCGCCCGTCGCCGCGGCGAGGCGGCCGCGGAAGCGTTCGGCGACGGCGGCCGGAGTCTCGTCGCCGCTGGCGGTCCATGCGGTGTCGGTCAGGCGCCAGCGCCCCGGCTCCGGATGCCGACGTGGTCGCGTCGATGCGGGAAACCCCGCAGTGGCAAGAAGATCTCGCGCTCGCGCACACCACTGCGTACGACGCGGCGATCGTCGAGGCGGGGTTACCCGAGGTCTCCGTGCCGGCGCGGTTCGTGCTGGGTGGCGCCAGCCCGACCCGCATGGTTGACGGGGTGCGCCGCTACGCCGCCCGGCTGGGTGCGGAGGTGCGCGTGCTCGACGACCAGCAGCACTTCGCCCAGCGCACCGCACCCGCCGCGCTGGCCGCGGTCATCGTGTCTTGACCAGCGCCGCGATCCGCGTCGCGAAGTCCGCCCACAACTCGCGCGGCAGGCTGTGCCCCATGCCGGGCACCACCACGAGCTCCGCCCCGGGAATCGCGTCCGCCGTTGCGCGGCCGCCGCTGAGGTCGCACATGCGGTCGGCGTCGCCGTGGATGACCAGGGTGGGCACGTCCAGCCCTCGCAGCCGGTCCGTGCGGTCGCCCGACGCCACCACGGCGACGGCTTGCCGCGGCATGCCCAGTGCGGGGTAGCCCCGGTCGAACGTCCGCCCCGCTCGCTCGGCGACGGCAGCTTCGTCGAACTCGAACCCCGGCGACCCGGTGATCCGCGACGCTCGCACCTGCCACGCCACGAACGCCTCCCGCTCGCTCGGCGGCTGTCCCATCTCGGCCAAGATCGACGGGTCGGGCGCACCCACACCCGGGGCGCCGGTCGTGGACATGATGGACGTCAGCGTCCGCACCCGATCGGGGTGCTCGATGGCGACCATCTGCGCGATCATCCCGCCGAGCGACGCTCCGACGAGGTGTGCGCTCTCCAGCCCGAGCAGATCAAGCAGCCCTACCGTGTCACCCGCGAGGTCCGACAGCGTGTAGGACGCCGTCGCGAAATCCCCCGCGAGAACGGCCGGGAAATCCGGCACGGGCGCGTCGTCGAAATGCGTGGACCGGCCGGAGTCGCGGTTGTCGAAGCGGATCACGTGCAGGCCGCGGTCCACCAGTTCCCGGCAGAACTCCTCAGGCCAGTTGATCATCTGCGCGCCACCGCCCATGATCAGCACGACCGGCGGCATTCCGGGGTCACCGAAGCGTTCGTACGCCAGCTCGATTCCGGACGGGCCGACGTTCAGTGCTTGTTCCTCAGGCATGCCGACCACAGTAATCATTCGGCGGTGCCGAAACATCGCCCCGCGGGCCGATGTTTCCGGCTTGCCACCCGGGTTATGGTGAAAGGGGATCGACCGGCAGTCCGGCGTTTTCTGCCATGATCGATCGCATGACTCCGGACAATCAGACACTGCCGGCCAACGACTACAACAGCTTCGCCGAGGCGTACGCGGCTCAGAACGAGAGCGGCATCCAGAACGCCTACTACGAGCAGCCCGCGATGCTGGAGCTCGCCGGCGACGTCACCGGAAGACGGATTCTCGACGCCGGCTGCGGCGCCGGCCCGCTGTCCGAGGCGCTGCGCGATCGCGGCGCGATCATGTCCGGGTTCGACCTCAGCGCCGGCATGCTGGAGCTGGCCCGCCGCCGGCTCGGGCCCGAAGCCGACCTGCGCGTCGCCGATCTGGCCGAACCGTTGCCCTACACCGACAACGCGTTCGACGACATAATCGCGTCCCTCGTGCTGCATTACCTGGAGGACTGGGGCCCTTCGCTCACCGAGCTGCGGCGCATCCTCAAGCCGGGCGGCCGCCTGCTGATCTCGGTCGACCACCCCTTCGCGATCCACGCCCTGCAGCGCATGGAAGGCATCAAGACCAACTACTTCGAGACGTACAACTGGACCGAAGAGTGGACGTTCGGCAGCCAGACCATCCCGATGTCGTTCTGGATGCGGCCGCTGCACGCAATGACCGCCGCCTTCACCGCGGCGGGCTTCGAGATCTCCGTGATCAGCGAACCCATGCCCGCGCCAGAGGCTCGCGAGCTGTGGCCCGAGGACTACCGCCTGCTCACGATCAGCCCGAGCTTCCTGTTCTTCGTGCTGACCGCGAGCTGACGTACTAGCCCGCGACGCCGAGGTGGCGAGCGATGAGCATCCGCTGCACCTCGCTCGTCCCCTCGCCGATCTCCAGGATCTTCGCGTCACGGTAGAAGCGGCTGACCGGGTATTCGTTCATGAAGCCGTAGCCGCCGTAGATCTGGGTGGCGTCGCGGGCGTTGTCCATGGCGGCGTCGGAGGCGACGAGCTTCGCGATGGACGCTTCCTTCTTGAAGGGTTCGCCGCGCAGCATCTTCGACGCCGCCTGGTAATACGCGAGGCGCGCGGTGTGGGTGCGCACCTCCATGTCGGCGATCTTGAACTGGATCGCCTGGTACTCGCCGATCCGGTGGCCGAAGGCGACGCGATCCTTCGCGTACTTGAGGCACTCGTCGACGCAGCCCTGGGCCAGACCCACACTCAAGGCGGCGATCGCGACCCGGCCTTCGTCCAGAATGGACAGGAACTGCGCGTAGCCGCGGCCGCGGATGCCGACGAGGTTCTCCGCCGGCACGCGAACGTCCGCAAAGGACAGCTCGTGCGTGTCCGAGCAGTTCCAGCCGACCTTGGAGTACTTGGGCGCCACGGCGAAGCCCGGCGTGCCCGAGGGCACGAGGATCGCGGAGATCTCCTTGCGGCCGTTCTCCATCACGTCGGTGACCGCCGTGACGGTGACCAGCCGCGTGATGTCGGTGCCGGAGTTGGTGATGAACGCCTTGCTGCCGTTGATCACCCACTGGTCGCCGTCGAGCTTGGCCCGGGTGCGCGTGGCGCCGGCGTCCGAACCGCCGCCCGGTTCCGTGAGGCCGAAGCCGCCGAGGGCCTCGCCGGAGCACAGGGCGGGCAGCCAGGTTTTCTTCTGCTCCTGCGTGCCGAAGCGGTAGATCGGCATCGCGCCGAGGGAAACGCCGGCCTCCAGCGTGATCGCGACCGACGAGTCGACCCGCGCCAGCTCCTCCAACGCCAGGCACAGCGCGAAGTAGTCGCCGCCCATGCCGCCGAACTCCTCGGCGAACGGCAGGCCGAACAGGCCCATCTCCCCCATCTTGGCGACGAGCTCGTACGGGAACTGTTCCTTCTCGTACATCGGCCCGATCACCGGCGCGACCTCGTTGTGCGCGAAGTCCTCGACCGTCTTGCGCAGCGCCTCGTACTCTTCGTCCAGCCGGAAGTCGATCATCGTTGCTCCTCGCTCGGGCTCACCACGGCCAGGCTTTCGTCCAACGCCACCTGCTGGCCCGCGCGCGCCGAAAGCTCGCTCACCACGCCGTCGATCGGCGCGGTCACGGTGTGTTCCATCTTCATCGCTTCCACGACCAGCAACGGTGTGCCGGCCGCGACCACGTCGCCCTGGGCGACCTTGACCACCAGGACCGTGCCCGGCATCGGGCTCTTCACCGGCCCGGCGCCCGCGGCTTCACCACGCGCCGCCAGCCGCACTTCCTGGTCCGCGAACGCGAAACCGAAGCCGTCGCGCGCGAGCCAGACCGTCCGTTGTGGACCGTCGGCGCGGCGGTAGCGCTCGATCCCGCTGTCGCGTCGAACTTCCAGCACGTCGCCGACGCGGGCTGCGGTGGCCTCGACCGGTTCGTTGTCGTCGACCTGCACGGTGGCCTTGAAAACGGGCCCCGTCACCCGCACCACGGCCTGGACCTCGCCGACGCGCAGGCGGAACGTGACCCCGCCTCCGCCGCCGATGCGCCACCCGGTGGGCACGTCCCACGGGTCCACCACGGAACCCTGGGGTTGCAACGAAAGCAACCGGTCGAGCGCCGCCGCCACGAAGAACCCTTCGGGCACCTCCGACGACACCAGCGACGACAGCCGCCGGTCCACCAGCTCCGTGTCGAGCCGGCCCGCGCGCACGTCCTCGTCGGCGAGCAGGGCGCGCAGGAACGCGATGTTCGTGCCCAGACCCAGCAACGCCGTGTCCGCCAACGCGCGGTCGAGCTTGCGCAACGCCGCCGTGCGGTTGGGGCCGTAAGCGATCACCTTGGCCAGCATCGGGTCGTAGTTCGACCCGACCACCGCGCCCTCGGTCATCCACGAGTCCACGCGCACGCCGTCGCCCGACGGCTCGTGCACGGCGAGCACCGTGCCGCCGGTCGGAATGAAGCCGCGCGCGGGATCCTCCGCGTACACGCGGGCTTCGACGGCGTGGCCTTCGAGACGCACGTCCTCCTGCTTCACCGTCAGCGGCTCACCTGCGGCCACGCGGACCTGCCACGCCACGAGGTCGAGCCCGGTCACCATCTCCGTGACGGGGTGCTCCACCTGCAGCCGCGTGTTCATCTCCATGAAGAAGAACTCGTCCGCGTCGTGCGCCGACATGATGAACTCGACGGTGCCCGCGCCGACGTAGCCCACGGACCGCGCGGCCTCGGCCGCGGCGGCGCCCATCTTCTGGCGCGTGGCCTCGTCGAGCAGCACCGACGGGGCCTCTTCGATGATCTTCTGGTGCCGCCGCTGCAGGCTGCACTCGCGTTCGCCGAGGTGCAGGACGTTGCCGTGCTTGTCGGCCAGCACCTGGATCTCGATGTGGCGCGGCGTGGTGACGAACCGCTCCACTAGCAGTGTGTCGTCGCCGAACGAACCCCGGGCCTCGCGGCGAGCGGACTCGATCGCGGCGGCGAGCTCCGACTCCTCGTGCACGAGCCGCATGCCCTTGCCGCCACCGCCCGCGGACGGCTTCAGCAGCACCGGGTAACCCACCCCTGCCACCGCCTCGGCGAACCCGCCCTCGGGAATGTCCATATCGGACACTCCGCGGACGACGGGCACGCCGGCCGCGGACACCGTGGCCTTGGCGCGGATCTTGTCGCCCATCTGCTCGATCGCGGCGACGGGCGGGCCGATGAACACCAGACCGGCCTCTTCACAGGCACGCGCGAACGCGGCGTTCTCGGCGAGGAAGCCGTAACCCGGGTGCACGGCCTGCGCGCCCGTCACCTGGGCCGCAGCGACGATGGCCGGTATCGACAAATAGCTTTTCGCCGCCTCGGCCGGGCCGAGGCGCACCGCGGTGTCGGCCTCGCGCACGTGCTTGGCGTCGGCGTCCGCGTCGCTGTAGACCGCGACCGAGCGGATGCCCAGCTCCCGCAGCGAGCGGATCACGCGGACCGCGATCTCGCCTCGGTTGGCGACCAGGACCGTGGTGAACAAAGAACCGTCAGACACGCTCATCACATCCGGAAAACGCCGTAGTTGACCTCGGGCAGGGGCGCGTTGGCCGCGGCCGACAGCGCGAGCCCGAGCACCGTGCGGGTGTCCGCCGGGTCGATCACGCCGTCGTCCCACAGCCGCGCGGTGGAGTAGTACGGGCTGCCCTGGTGCTCGTACTGGTCGCGGATCGGCGCCTTGAACGCGTCCTCGTCCTCGGCCGACCACTCGCCGCCGCGGGCTTCGATCGCGTCGCGGCGGACCGTGGACAGCACCGAAGCCGCCTGCTCGCCGCCCATCACGGAGATCCGCGCGTTGGGCCACATCCACAGGAACCGCGGCGAGTACGCCCGGCCGCACATCGAGTAGTTGCCGGCGCCGAACGAGCCGCCGATGATCACGGTGAACTTCGGTACCCGCGCACACGCGACGGCCGTGACCATTTTCGCGCCGTGCTTCGCGATGCCGCCGGCCTCATACGCCTTGCCGACCATGAAGCCGGTGATGTTCTGCAGGAACACCAAGGGAATCGAGCGGCGGTCGCACAGTTCGATGAAGTGCGCGCCCTTCATGGCCGACTCGGCGAACAGCACGCCGTTGTTGGCGATGATGCCCACCGGGTGGCCGTGGATGTGCGCGAAGCCGGTGACGAGCGTGGCGCCGTATTCCTTCTTGAACTCGGAGAACCGGCTGCCGTCGACCACGCGCGCGATCACCTCGCGCACGTCGTACGGGGTGCGCGAATCGGTGGGCACCACACCGTAGAGCTCGCGCGGGTCTGCCGCCGGCTCCTCGACGGGCCGCACGTCCCACGGCCGCGGCGTGCGCGGGCCGAGTGTGGAGACGATGTCGCGGACGATGCGCAGCGCGTGGGCGTCGTCGTCGGCGAGGTGGTCGGTGACGCCGGACTGGCGCGAGTGCACGTCGCCGCCGCCCAGCTCTTCGGCCGTGACGACCTCACCGGTCGCCGCCTTCACCAGCGGCGGGCCGCCGAGGAAGATCGTGCCCTGGTTGCGGACGATCACCGCTTCGTCGCTCATGGCCGGCACGTACGCGCCGCCCGCCGTGCACGAGCCGAGCACGGCCGCGATCTGCGGGATGCCGCGCGCGGACATGGTGGCCTGGTTGTAGAAGATGCGCCCGAAGTGCTCGCGGTCGGGGAACACGTCGTCCTGGCGCGGCAGGAACGCGCCGCCGGAGTCGACGAGGTAGATGCACGGGAGGTTGTTGTGCAGCGCCACTTCCTGGGCGCGCAGGTGCTTCTTGACCGTCAGCGGGTAGTACGTGCCACCTTTGACGGTGGCGTCGTTGGCCACGATCACGCACTCACGCCCGGAGACTCGCCCGACGCCGGTGATGATCCCGGCGCTCGGTGCCTCGTCGTCGTAGAGGCCGTTGGCCGCGAGCGGCGAGAGCTCAAGGAACGGCGAACCCGGGTCCAGCAACGTGTCGACGCGGTCGCGCGGCAGCAGCTTGCCGCGTTCGACATGCCGGACACGGGACTTCTCGGGACCGCCGAGGCGGGCGGCGTCCAGGCGCTTGCGCAGGTCCTCGACGAGCTCGCCGTGCGAGGTGACGCTGCGGGCGAACGCGTCGCTGCGCGGATCCGCGGAACTGCTCAGTACCGGCGTGTCCATGACTCCCCGTCGAGACGTTGGTGATCCAAGACGTCCGTGATCCAGACGTTAGCGGTCGTTAACTCACCTTCGGATGTTAGCGACCGCTAACCGGAGTGTCCAGCCAGGGTCCGGGGGCTCACACCCGCGTCATCCCGGCCCGTCGCCGGTGGCTGCGAGCAGTGGAACCACGACGTCGCTGACGGGTGTCGGGATGCCGTGGTGGCGCCCGCGGCGCAGCACAACCCCGTTGCGGACGTCCCATTCCAGCGGCCGGCCGGCTTCCCGATCAGCCAGAATCGACGTGCCCATGTCCGCCGGATAGGCCCGGAACGTATCGATGATTTCCCGGGGCACCTCGTCATCGAGGTTGGCACCCTCGGCCCGGGCCACGGCGAGACACTCCCGCAGGTAGGCGAGCCCGAGCTCGGCGATATCGGCCCGTGTGAACATGCCGGCCCGCCGGCCGGTGAGGGCCATGAGCCCCGCGAGCGCGTTCTGCATGAGCTTGCGCCAGGCCAACGAGCGGAAATCGGCCGCTGCCTCGACGGTGCACAAGCTCCCGGCCAGCGCCTCGGACACCGCACGGCCCGGCTCGGTGTCCGGCACCGTCAAGCGGGCCTGGGCGCGCAGCCACACCGACCCGTCGGCCCGGGTCTGCGCCGGGAACCACACGACACTGGGCAGCACCCGGCCGAGGCGGGTGTGTTCCGCGACGACAGTTTCCTGCTCGACCCCGTTCTGGAGAACGCAGACGATCGTGTCCGCTCGGCACAGCGCGGCCAGCCAGGGCGCTGCCGCCTCGACCTGCGTCGCCTTGACTGCCAGGAAAACGAGGTCGACCGGGGTCACGTCCTGGGTGACGTCGACCTGGACCGGGCCGGGCACCACGAGGTGACCGGCCGGTGCGTGCAGCTCGAGCCGGTCTCGAGCGGTGCGGCCGCACAGCCGGGGCGTGCGTCCGACCTGGTGGAGTGCGGCCGCGATGGTCGTCCCGATCGCTCCCGGGCCGACCACAGCGACGGTCGAGGTTCCGGACGTCGTCATCCTTGGCTGTCTCCCGCTGACCGTGGCCGGCGTCAGGCCGACTGCCACAGCTCGATGCGGTTGCCCTCAGGGTCGGTGACCCAGCCGAAGCGGCCGACGCCGTCCATCTGCTGCGTCTCCTCGGCCACTTCGGCGCCTTTGTCGCGCAGCTGGGCGAGCATGGCGTCGAGATCGAGGACGCGGAAGTTGAGCATGGTCTGCTGCGACTTCGAGCCGAAGTAGTCGGTGCCGGCCTCGAACGGCGCGAAGACGGTGGGGCCGGGTTGTTGCTGCCACACCCCGTTCTCGTCGGCGTCGAGGCCGAGGCAGTCGCGGTACCAGGCGCCCAGGGCCGCCGGGTCCGCAGCGCGGATGAAGTAGCCGCCGATGCCGAGCACGCGTTCCATGGCCGTGATCCTGCCAGCGCGGCGGGCGTTTGTCCGGGACCCGCGACTCAGTCGGTGACGGCGTCGGAGATCCAGTCGGCGACGGGGAGATCGCGGTCGAGGCATTCGACCGACAGCCGGATCGTCCAGCGCAGCGCTTGGAGCACGAGGCTGTCGACCTCGTTGGGCGCGGCGTTGGCCAACGCGATCTCCACCTGCTCGCGCGCGGCGGCGGTGTTGCCGTGCACTTCGGCGAGCAGCGTGCGCACGGCGGTGCGCACGGGTGGGTCGGCCTGGTCGATGGAGACCTCTTCGCCGTCCTCGTCGAAGACCTGGACCTTCACAGGGGCCGTGCCGCCGTCACCGAGCGTGGACACCATGGCGCTGCACTCGCCGAACAGCAGCAGCATGAGCTCCTTCGTCTCGTCCGAGCGCGCCTGCGGCTCGTCGGACGACGGGGTGACCTCTTCGAGCGCCTCGGCGTCCTCGCCGAGGCTGATGGCGACGAGCGCGCGCTGCGCCTTCTCCACGAGCCGCTGCTCGTCCTCGCTCCGGTCCGGGGTCACGTGCCTATCAAACACCAGCACCGGCTTCCGTGGGGATACCCCGAATCCGGGTGATCAGCCCGCTGCGGAAAGTGCGCCCAGAGCGAGCCGGCACAGCAGCTCGGACAGCTCTGCGTCACCGAGATGGCGGTTGTACGGCGTCGAGTTGATCAAGCCGAACACGGCGTGTGCCGCCGAGCGGGCTTCGCGCTCTTCGAGGCCAGGGATCGCGTCGCGGATCGCGCGCACCCACACCTCGACGTACTGCCGCTGAAGCGCGCGCACCTGCTTGCGGTCACTGTCGGTGAGATTCGCGAGGTTACGTTCCTGCACGGTGATCAGCGCCGGGTGATCGAGCGCGAAGCCGACGTGGAAGCGCACCAGCGCTTCGAGGAGCTCGAGCGGCGTGCCGCCCGTCTCGGCGCGGTCGGTGCCGCCTTCGAGCAGGTAGTGGCTGATCGAGTTCAGCATCTCGCCGAGGATGGCGTCCTTGCTGCGGAAGTGGCGGTAGAGCGCCGGGCCCGAGATGCCGACGGCCGCGCCGATGTCGTCGATCCCGACACCGTGGAAGCCGTGGTGGGCGAACAGTTCGGCGGCCGCGGCCATGATCTGTTCACGCCTGTTCGCCTTCTCGCCGTTCACGAGTGGGGTGAGGTTCGCCGGCATCCGCTCATAGTAGGGCGGCGGGTTAGCGACCGCTAACTTCCGGCCCTACTTAGTGCGTGAGCCAAGTGGGGTCACCTGGGATTTCTGGGGTGCCGGGTGGGGATTCCACCTGGTATTTGTTCTTCTCGTCGAACCGTCACGACTGGAGTGACCATGGCTGAAGCCGCTCGTCCCACCTCACGTACGTTCCTCCGGATGTGTGCGGCCCTGGGGGTCGCTGTTCTCGCTTCACTCGGCCTGGTGAGCACCGCCAACGCCGCCACCAGCTACGTCGCGCTCGGCGACTCCTACTCCTCCGGGGTGGGCGCCGGGAGCTACGGCAGCTCGGGCAGCTGCAAACGCAGCGCCAACGCCTACGGCCAACTGTGGGCCAACGCCCACGCCGGCACGTCGTTCACCTTCCTCGCGTGCTCGGGCGCGAAGACCGGCGACGTGCTCAACCAGATCAACTCGATGCCCTCGGGCGCCTCCCTGGTCACCCTGACCGTGGGCGGCAACGACGCGGGCTTCACCGACGTGATCACCACCTGCACCCTCAACAGCGACTCGACCTGCACCGCCCGGGTCAACACCGCCAAGACCTACGTGCAGAACACCCTCCCGGGCCTGCTCGACAACGTCTACCGCGCCGTGAAGTCCAAGGCGCCCAACGCGAAGCTCGTGGTGCTGTCGTACCCGCGCTTCTACACCGTGCCGGGCTCTTGCAGCGTCGGCCTGAGCGACACGAAGCGCTCCGCGATCAACTCCGGCGCGGACACACTGGCCTCGGTGCTGGCTTCCCGCGCCGCGGCCGCGGGTGCCCAGTTCGTGGACGTGCGCTCGGCTTTCGTGGGGCACAACATCTGCTCGTCGGCCAGCGACTACCTCCACAGCCTCACCTGGCCGGTGGACGAGTCCTACCACCCGACGGCGGCTGGGCAGCGTGGCGGGTACTACAACCCGTTGACGTCGGCGATCGGCTGATCTGCGGTTTTTGGTGATACGGAAGGGGCGTCCCTTGGTGGGGCGCCCCTTTCTTGTTGTGGTTGCTGTGATCGGCTGCGGTCGGAGTCGGGGTGTCCGGTTCACCGGGTTGTGCGTTTTTGCTGTCGGTCTGATCAACTGCGTTTCGCGGCTCGCTGAGGATGGCCCGACTCACCGGCGCGCGGCTTGTTCGCCGCGGCGGCATCGACCTCGGCTCATCGAGGTGGTGCGTCGCGGTCCACTAAAGAGTGCTGTGAACAACTTGGGCTGGGCACGGCGCACTGTGGACAACTCCGGCTGAGCACAGGGTTTTGTCGCCGGGCGCCGATAGAATGGATCATGGGCGGCCCCCTTGGGGAGGGTGGGCTCTGCCGTCGCGCGGGGGTTGTACCGGAGCGATGGGTGGATAGGTGTCTCGCAACGCGAGGATTTCGCCCGGGCGCGAGCGAACCAGCCGACAGCCCCGCCGCGGCCCGAACCTTGCCACCTGCATCGCGGCAGCCGTGCCGAGGCCTGAACCTTGCCGGCTCGGGCAGACGGCCCCACCCGAGCGCAGGTGTCCTGGCGAGCGAGCGTTCTGAACCTTGCCGGCTCGGCCAGACGGCCCCACCCGAGCGCCGGTGTCCTGGCGAGTGAGCATCTGCCGTGGCGCGAGAGGTCCGTACGGCTGGTGCATCGCGGCACGGGTGCGCCGATGTGTCACAGGTAGGAGCCGATCAGGCAGGACCAGGGCGTGCGGTCGTCGGCCCACAGTGCCTCGCCGTCGTGGAGGAGGGCGTGGGCCGGGCGGGCGGTGCCGGGGACCGGCGGCAGGCCGATGCGGAGGTGCTCGACCACGAAGTCCTGCAGGCGGTCCGCGGCGGCGGCCAGGCGGGAGGCTGCGGGTCCGTCCGGGATCCCGAAGCCGACGGAACTGCCGTCCGGGACGGAGCCGGTGACGGTGACGGTGACCATCGAGTCGCGAAGGTGGGCGGTCCAGGTGAGGCCGGTCAGCCAAGCCTGGTGTGAAGCGGAGTCGGTGGAGTGGGCGAAGTCGCGCAGAATCGGGTGCAGGTCCAGGGAGACCGGCGGGCCAGGCTCGGCCCCGAGCCCACCGGCGAAGCCAACCGACCCAACCGGGTCGACTAGTTCAGCCGGACCGTAGGTGATCTCCAAGCGTGAGGTGAAGGCGTCGTCCACCACCCCAGCGTGCCTCGGATCGCCGCCCCACACCCGGTCAACCCAGCAAGGACTTCACCAAAGCCGCGATCTGCCCGGTCTCGATCAAAAACGAATCATGCCCATACGGCGACGAAACCACCGCCGCCTCACCACCGACGCCCTCCGCGATCTCCACCGACTGGTACAGCGGATAAAGCCGGTCGCTGTCCACGCCGGCGACCACGGTCCGCGCCCGGACCCGGGACAGAGCCGAACCCACCCCACCACGGTCACGGCCCACGTCGTGGGTGTTCATGGACTCCGTGAGGACCACGTAAGAGCCCGCGTCGAAGCGGCGCACCAGCTTGTCGGCGTGGTGGTCCAAATAGGACTCCACGGCGAAGCGGCCGCGGCGAAGCGGGTCCTCCGAACCCTGCGGCCGGCGGTCGAAGCGTTGCGCCAGTTCGGGTTCGCTGCGGTAGGTCACGTGGGCGATCCGGCGGGCAACGCCGAGACCGGCGTGCGGGCCCTCGCCCGGCGCCAGCGAGTAGTAGTCACCGCCGTGCCAGCCCGGGTCGGAGCGGATGGCGTGCAGCTGCGGCGCGGCCCAGGCGATCTGCTCGGCCGACGCGCGGGCCGTCGAAGCGAGAACCAGGACGGACGCCACCCGATCGGGCAAAGTTACCGCCCATTCGAGGGCCCGCATGCCGCCCATCGAGCCGCCGACGACGCCTGCCCAGCGGTCGATGCCGAGCGCGTCGGCGAGCGCCGCCTCGGTCGCCACCTGGTCCCGCACGGTGACGGCCGGGAAGCGGCTGCCGTAAACCCGACCGTCGGGATCGGGGGACGACGGGCCCGTGGAGCCCTGGCAGCCGCCGAGCACGTTGGGCGCCACCACGAACAGCGAGTCCGTGTCCAGTGCCTTGCCGGGCCCGACGAGGCCGTCCCACCAGCCCGCGCTGGGGTGGCCGGGCTCGGCGGGGCCGGCGAGGTGACTGTCGCCGGTCAGGGCGTGCTCGACGAGGACCGCGTTGGAACCGTCGGAATTGAGCGTGCCCCACGTCTCGTACGCGAGGGTGTAGGACGGCAGCGACCCACCTGCCTCCAGCGACAGCGCGCCGGGACCGGTGAACCACTGCCGCCTGCCGGGTGGGTCCCCTGCCCGCCACGCACCGGTGACGGGCAGGGGATGCGCACCGGAATCCGTCACAGTTCCGCCTTGGCGGCGCGGAAGCCCGCCTCGAGGTCGGCCTTGAGGTCCTCGATGCCCTCGAGCCCCACGGCGAGCCGCACCAGGCCCGGCGTGACGCCGCTCGTGAGCTGCTCCTCGGGGTTGAGCTGGCTGTGCGTGGTCGACGCCGGGTGCACGATCAGGCTGCGCACGTCGCCGATGTTCACCAGTTGGCTGTGCAGCTCCGTGCCGTCCACGAACTTGCGGCCGGCCTCGACGCCGCCGCGCAGGTCGAACGACAGCACCGCGCCCGCGCCGCGCGGCAGGTACTTCTGCGCGGCCGCGTAGAACTTGCTCGACGGGAGACCGGCGTAGTACACGGTCTCGACCTCGTCGCGCTGCTCCAGCCACTCCGCAAGCGCTTGCGCGTTCGCGACGTGGCGCTCGAGCCGCAGCGACAGCGTCTCGATGCCCTGCAGGATCAGGAAGCTGTTGAGCGGCGAGATGGCCGCGCCGGTGTCACGCAGGATCTGCACGCGCGCCTTCGCCGCGTACGCGCCGGGGCCGAGAGCTTCCCAGTACTTGAGACCGTGGTAGCTCGGATCGGGCTCGGAGAAGCCCGGGAAGCGCGACGGGTCCTTGCCGAAGTCGAACGTGCCGCCATCCACGAGCACGCCCGCCACCGTGGTGCCGTGGCCGCCGAGGTACTTCGTGGCCGAGTGCACGACGACGTCGGCGCCGTGCTCGATCGGGCGCAGCAGAAACGGCGTGGGCACGGTGTTGTCGACGATCAGCGGTACGCCGGACTCGTGGGCGACGTCGGCGACAGTGCGGATGTCGAGCACGTTGCTGCCCGGGTTGGCCAACGTCTCGGCGAAGAACGCCTTCGTGTTGGGCCGCACGGCCGCGCGCCACTGCTCGGGGTCGTCCTGGTCGTCGACGAACGTGACCTCGATGCCGAGCTTCGGCAGCGTGTAGTGGAACAGGTTGTAGGTGCCGCCATACAGCGACGGGCTGGACACGAAGTGGTCGCCCGCGCCGGCCAGCGTGAGGATCGCCGCGGTGGTGGCCGCCGAGCCGGAGGCGAACGCGAGCGCCGCGACGCCGCCTTCGAGAGCGGCCAGGCGCTGCTCCAGCACGTCCTGCGTCGGGTTCATGATGCGCGTGTAGATGTTGCCGGGCTCGGCCAGGCTGAACAGGTCTGCACCGTGCTGCGTGTCGCGGAAGACGTACGACGTGGTCTGGTAGATCGGCGTCGCGCGGGCGCCGGTCGCTGGGTCCGGTGCCGCGCCGGCGTGGATCTGCTTGGTCTCGAAGGACCAGGCCGAGGTGTCTTCCGGCATCAGTTTCTCCTTGCGGCTCAAAGGGATCGGCTCCTCGGACGAAGCTAGCTCCCCTGAACGGCCCACCCAAGGGCTCCCACGGGCTGGGAGTACTCCGTCAACCTACCGTGCAAGTCGATCACCCGAGCGGGTGCCCGCGCGCGCCCGTTCGGGTGACCGTCCATAACGGACTCAGTCACGCTGTTGCAGCGCGAACCGGTTGCCCTCGGAGTCGGTGAACATCGCCCACCAGCCCCACGGCTGCCGCTGGGGCTTCGCGGGGAAATCCACGCCTCGCTCCGACAGCTCTTGGCAGGTATTCACGATGTCGTCGGCGTGGAAGAAGACGTTCGACGTCGGCAGCTCGTCGCGGCCCTCGAAGTGCCGCCGGTCCTCCGGCGCCGCGCTCAGCACCAGGATCGTGCCGTCGGGCGCGGTGACCTCGATCCAGCGGTTGCCCTGGTCGTCGTAGGGCACGTCGGTGGTCACGGTGAACCCGACGGTGTCCGCCCAGAACGCCTTCGCCCGCGCCTGGTCCTCGACGCCGACGACGACCTTGCCCACACCCACGATGGCCATCGTCATCCTCTCCGGCGGCTGCCCGGTTCCGTCGAAGGCTACCCGCGCCGAGCGCCGCGAACGCGTCTCGGCGAGGATGTATCACGTGGTCTCGGTGCGCAGCGTGGTCGACCGGGTGGGGCCGACGTTGCTCCACGCGCTCCAGCTGCCCGACGACTGCCCGGCGGCGGGCGACGTGGTGATCGCCGAGCCCGGCGTGCCCACGGGCATCGCGGCGGGCGACCTCGTGCTGGGCGTCGCCACGGTGGATCCGGCCGACGCGGCCGAACTGCTGCGCGTGAGCGCCGCGCAGGGCGCCGCCGCGGTCCTGCTGAAACCACCGCTGGCGGCCAAACCCACCGTGCGCCGCGCGGCGAAATCCGCCGGAATCGCGCTCATCCAGGTCCACTCTGCGACGTCGTGGGCCCAGCTCGTGTGGCTGCTGCGCACGGTCCTCGACGCGCTCGGCGACGAATCGGAGTCCCTCGAGGACGGCGGCGACCCCGGTTCAGGCGATCTGTTCCGGCTCGCCGACGCGGTGGCGTCCGTGGTCGACGCGCCCGTGACCATCGAGGACACGAACTCGCGCGTGCTCGCCTACTCCGCGCGCCAGGACCTCACCGACCCCGCGCGCGTCGCCACGATCATGGGCCGCCGGATCCCCGACGACGTGCTCGCGCGGTTCCGTTCGCGCGGCGTGTTCCGCGAGCTCTCGCGCGGGCGGCAGACGATCTTCGTGCCCGCCCAGCGCGACGGCACGCTGCCACGGCTGATCGTGCCCATCCGGATGGGCGGCGAGCTGCTGGGGTCGATGTGGGCCGTCGTCGCGGGGCCGGTTTCCGAAGAACGCGCGGCCGCCTTCGCCGACGCGGCACCGGTGGTCGCGCTGCACCTGCTTCGGCGCCGCGCGCACACGGACGCGCAGCGCCGCGCGTCGGCCGAACTGCTGCGGGCCGTCCTCGAAGGCCACCCCGGCCAGCGGCGCGTGGTGGCCGAGCTGGACCTGTCCGACGAGCCCCACCGCGTCGTCGCGATCGAGGTCACCGGCGGCGACGGCCGCGACGCCGAGGGCCTGCGCCTGGCGCTACTCGAACGCATCTCCCAGGGCATCGGCCGCCGCCCCGTCGCCACTGAACTCGGCGGCCTGCTCTACGCGGTGGTCCCCGACGGCGGCGCCTGGGCCGAACTGCGCGACGCACTGGCCGCGCAACCCGCCTCCCGCCGCGGCGGTATCCCCCGCGCCGCCGCCGGCGCCCCCGTGGCCGTCTCCGCGCTGGCTACTTCTCGCACGCAGGCCGACGAAGCACTGGGCCTGCTGCGCGCCGGCTTGGTCGAGGGACGCGTCGTCGCGTACGAGGACGCCTGGACTTCGCTGGTGCTGCACCGCGCCGCCACGGGCTCGGCCACCGCGCGCGTCGCGGACCTCGGCCCGCTCGGCCTGCTGCGCGCCCACGACGAAACCACAAAAGCCGGCTACGTCGACACGCTCTACGAATGGCTCCGCCACCCCGGCGACCCCCGCGCGGCCGCCGCGGAGCTGCGCATCCACCCGAACACGTTGCGGTACCGCATGAAACGCCTGCTGGACCTCGTGCCGCTCGATCTGGATGATCCTGATGTGCGGCTGGCTTTGCTTACGCAGCTGGTGGCTCTGCGGTGGAGTTGACTTTCGAGAGGTCTTTCCTGCGAAGGGTTTCCGGCGTCAGTCGGATTCAGACGGTGCCGCGTTTGGTCTCGTTCAGGTAGGAATCGCGGGGCCGACCGCTGCTCGTCAGGCCCTGGGTACCGCACCAGTTTCC
This sequence comes from Amycolatopsis sp. NPDC050768, assembly GCF_040654155.1. Lineage (NCBI taxonomy): Bacteria > Bacillati > Actinomycetota > Actinomycetes > Pseudonocardiales > Pseudonocardiaceae > Amycolatopsis > Amycolatopsis sp. NPDC050768. Next base: position 129,296 of record NZ_JBFAHL010000014.1, on the reverse strand, counting down.
GCTGCCCGCGCGGCACGTCGAACGCCAAGACCTCCGCGGGACCGTTCGGGACAGCCAATTGGCGGGTTTGGTTGTCTGGTTGTCCACCGGGAGGTCGTCTTCGGCGGAGTTGTCCACAGATTGCGCTGCAGCCGTTTTTCGAGGCCTGGTGGCGATAGGATGGAACAGGGACGTCTCCCCGGTGGAGGGTGGGGGCCTGTCTGGTGGGGCCGGGGTCTGGCGCAATGCGCTGAACCAGGCCCGACGCGTCTCGCATCGAACGCTACGACCCCGATGTGCGGCTGGCTTTGCTTATACAGCTGGCGGCTCTGCAGCGGCGTTGACTTCGTAGGAAAGGTCTTTCGCACGAAGGGTTTCCGGCGTCAGATGAACCCAGACCGTGCCGCGCTCGGCCTCGTTCAGGTAGGCCCGGAATCGCGGATCCCACCGCTGCTCGTCAGGCCCTAGGTACCGCACCAGCTTCCGCCGCCCGCGAGGCACGTCGAAAGCCACGACCGCCGCGGGACCGCTCGCGACGACCTGGCGCACCAGGCCGGTCGCGAGGTCGCAAACGTCGACCGTCAGGGCGAGCCGTGGCGAAGCGCGGACGTGGGCGGGCAGGTGGGACCACGGGCCGCTGAGGATCCAGAACGTGTGGTCCTCCCAGAGGTACCAGGTCGGGCGCACGGTGGGACCGTCAGTGGCGACGCGTGCGGTGAGCGGCTGCGCGAGGAACTCGTCGACGTCGAAGGGTGTCACGCGACCAGCAGCGTCTTGCCAAAAGTGCCGCGCGCTTCCATCGCCGCGTGCGCGTCGGCGGCCGCTGCGAGCGGAAACCGTTGCCCGATCACAGGAGTGAGGTGGCCGGACGAAGCCGCGTGGAGGGCGGACACCGTGAAGGCACGCAGCGCGGCCGCGTCGCCGAGGGAGCGGATCACCGTGACGCCGCGAACGCGAGCGTCCTCTTCGGACACTTCTGCCCACGCGCCGCTCGCGAGTCCGTACACCGCCATGCGGCCGCCGGGACGCAGCAGGGAAAACGCCGTCGTGCCGATGGAACCGCCCACCCCGTCGAAGACCACGTCGAGCGGTCCGACCACCGAAGCCCAGTCGGCAGCCGTGTAGTCCACCGCCACGTCCGCGCCGAGTTCCCTGGCGCGCGCGAGTTTTTCAGCGCTGCCGGCCGCCGCGACGACGATGGCGCCGGCCGCCTTCGCGAGCTGCACCAGCAGGCTGCCGACGCCACCGGCGGCAGCCTCGACGAGCACGCGGTCGCCCGGCGCCACTGCCGCGGTGTGGACGAGCCCGGTGGCCGTCCGGCCGTCGGCGAGCAACGCGACCGCGGCGTCGAGCGAAAGTGCGTCGGGCACCGGGAAGACCAGGGCCGCGTCGACCACCGCGCGCTGGGCGTAGCCGCCGCTGCCGCCGGTCGACGTCACCACCCGCCGGCCCACGAGCGCCAGGTCAACGCCGTCGCCGACCTTGCTGATCACGCCGCCGACGCCGTTGCCGGGGATCATCGGCAGCTCCGCCGCGGAAGGGCCGAAGCCTGACGCCCGGAACTGCGTCTCCACGAACGTCACGTTCACGAACGCCACCTCGACCAGCACCTGGCCCGGCCCCGGGACCGGGTCGGGCGCCTCCCCCGCCACCAGCACCTCGGGTCCGCCGAACTCCCTCAACCACACCGCACGCATGCACGCCCTCCTCCATGACCAGGTGCGACAGCCAACAACCTCGAGCGCGGTCGAGGTCAAGCTATTTGTGCCCGTGGCACCATGAAATGGCGAAAGAACTGTTCTGCGCGCATGATGACACCGCCGTCCGGGTGCATCACCGTGAGTGGCAGCACCTCGAACCAATCCGCCGCCTGGAGGCCGCCGTGCGTATCGCCGTTCCCCGTGAGATCAAGAAGCACGAGTACCGGGTCGCCCTGACCCCGGCCGGCGTGCACGAGCTGGTGGGGCGTGGTCACGACGTGTTCGTCGAGACCGGCGCCGGGGTGGGTTCGTCGATCAGCGACGAGGAGTACGTGGCCGCCGGCGCGAAGGTGCTCGCCACCGCCGACGAGACGTGGGCCGAGGGCGAAGTGGTGCTCAAGGTGAAGGAGCCCATCGCCGCGGAATACCCGCGGCTGCGCAAGGACCTGGTGCTGTTCACCTACCTCCACATCGCGGCCGACCGGCCCCTGACCGACGCCCTGCTGGCGGCGGGCACCACTGCGATCGCGTACGAGACGGTGCAGACGGCCACTGGCGCCCTGCCCCTGCTCGCACCGATGTCCGAGGTCGCCGGCCGGCTGGCGCCGCAGGTGGGCGCGTACTCCCTGATGAAGCCGAGCGGCGGCCGCGGCGTGCTGCCCGGCGGCATCCCCGGCGTGCACCCGGCGCGGGTCGTGGTGATCGGCGGCGGAGTCGCGGGCATCAACGCCGCCCGCGTGGCACTGGGCCTGGGCTCGGACGTCGAGATCCTGGACACGAACGTCGACCGCCTGCGCCAGATCGACAACGACTTCGGCGGCCGCATCCGCACGGTCACCTCCAACCGCCTGTCGGTCGAGGAGTCCGTGCTGGAGGCCGACCTCGTGATCGGCGCCGTGCTCGTGCCGGGTGCGAAGGCCCCGAAGCTGGTCTCCAACGACCTCGTCTCGCGCATGAAGCCGGGCTCGGTGCTGGTCGACATCGCCATCGACCAGGGCGGCTGCTTCGCCGACTCGCGCCCGACCACGCACGACGACCCGACCTACCGCGTCCACGAGTCGGTGTTCTACTGCGTCGCCAACATGCCGGGCGCGGTCCCGCGGACCTCGACCTACGGTCTCACCAACGTGACGCTGCCCTACGCCGTGCAGCTCGCCGAGCGCGGCTGGCACGCGGCCCTGAACGCCGACGCGTCGCTCGCCAGGGGCCTCAACACCCACGACGGCGCCCTCACCAACGAGCCCGTCGCCACCGCGCACGGCCTGCCGCACACGCCCCTGGCGACCGCCCTGGCGTGACCTTTCCGAACCACCTGGCGCCTCGATGGGCCTCCGCGAACCAGCGGGGGCCCCTCGTGTTTCTTTCGGGCACCGCGCGGCGACCGAAGAGGAGCCCCTGGCCGGAGCGACGTTCGTCACGCTGCGCGTCCCGTTCAGCGGTACCCATTCGGCGATCGAAGTGCCCGTGACGAGGGGTTTCATGATCCTGAACGTGCTTCTTCACCGGTTGCGGGCTCACTCTGTGAAGAAGTAATCGATGTTCGTTGAAGACCCCGAGGAGCGAACTCGCCACTTATTACCTAAGCTGGTACTCGGCGGCCCGCTCCCAGTGACCCCCAGGCTGGTTGAGCGGGTCGCCCCTTCTTCCCCTTCCTGTTCGCACTTCGTGCTCCCCTGGACGGCGCGATGTATTGCCCGGGGGCCGAGCCCCCGGAGCCCCGCGGTGCGATCGGTGACCGACCCAGTGTGGTTGAGGTGGGCCGCGATGTGTTGCGGCACAAGCGCTTTTCTTTGCCGACCCGCGGTCGTGCGGCGGCGGCTGAAGGGGTGAAGGGACCCGTCACCCCTTCAAAGCGGAATAAAAAGTCGGTCCCCGTGCCTAGATTGAGAACGTGACCACCACTGCGACGCGTGCGCGTCAAGACCGCCCGGCTGCTGAGACGCCGGCTCCTCCCGTTGGCTGGGTCCGACGGCTCTCGGCCGCGTGCTGGGAGCACCGGGGCGTCGTCGTGCTCGCGATGGCCGCGGCGATCCTGTCCGTGGGCGTGCAGGCGGCGAGCCCGCTGCTCGTGCGCGCAGCTGTCGACGACGCGGTGGCCGGGCACACCGCGGGCCTCGGCGGCATCGCGGCCGCGCTGGTCACGCTGCAGGTGGTGGCGTTCGGCTCAGCGTTCCTGCGCCGCTACGTCGGCGGCCGGCTCGCGCTCGACGTGCAACACGACCTGCGCAACCGCGTGTTCGGCTCCGTCTCGCGGCTCGACGGCGGCAAGCAGGACGCGCTGCGCACCGGCCAGGTGGTCTCGCGGGCGATCTCCGACCTGCAGCTCGTGACCGGGCTGCTGATGCAGGTGCCGCTGTCGGCGGGGTCGGTGATCTTCGCCCTGCTCGCGCTGGGGGCGATGCTGTGGATGTCGCCGCTGCTCACGCTGATCGCGCTGGTGGTGGCGCCGGCCGTCGGCATCATCGTCACGTTGAGCCGCAAACGGCTCTTCCCGGCCACGTGGTCGGCGCAGCAGCGCGCGGCCGACGTGGCGCAGCAGGTGGAGGAGACCGTCACCGGCGTGCGCGTGGTGAAGGGCTTCGGCCAGGAGTCGCGTGAGGTCTCGCGGCTGGAACGCACGGCGCGGCGGTTGTTCGCCGAGCGGCTGCGCGCGGCCAGGCTGTCCGCGGTGCCCACGGCCACGACCACCGCGCTGCCGGCCGCGGGTCAGGTCGCGGTGCTCGCGATCGGCGGCGTCCTGGCGTTGAACGGCCAGATCAGCCTCGGCACTTTCCTCGCGTTCGCCACCTACCTCGCCACGCTGATCGGGCCCGCACGGATGCTGTCCGGCCTGGTGGTGCAGGCGCAGCTCACGCGCGCGGGCGCCGAGCGCGTGTACGAGCTCATCGACGCACAGCCCGACGTGGTGGACCGCCCCGACGCGCGGCCGCTGCCCGAGGGCCCGCTCGGCGTCGAGCTGGAAGACGTGAAGTTCGGCTACACCCGCAGCGAGCCGGTGCTCGACGGCCTCACGCTCACTGCTCGGCCCGGCGAGACGCTCGCGCTCGTCGGCACGGCGGGATCGGGCAAGTCGACGATCTCGCTCCTGCTGCCGCGGTTCTACGACGCGCACGCCGGCGTGGTCCGCATCGGCGGCCTCGACGTGCGCGATGTTCCGCTCAAACAGCTGCGGCAGGCGATCGGCGTGGTGTTCGAGGAGGCGTTCCTGTTCTCCTCGTCGGTGCGCGACAACATCGCCTACGGGCGGCCCGACGCGAGCGATGAAGAGGTGTACGCGGCGGCGCGCGCGGCCGAGGCCGACGAGTTCATCCGCGCCCTGCCCCACGGCTACGACACGGAGGTCGGCGAGCGCGGCCTCACGCTCTCGGGCGGGCAGCGCCAGCGCCTGGGCCTCGCGCGGGCGCTGATGACCGACCCGCGCGTGCTGATCCTGGACGACGCGACGTCGGCGATCGACACCGTCACCGAGGCCGCGATCCACGACACGCTGCGCTCGGTCACGGCCTCGCGCACCACCTTGCTCATCGCGCACCGCCGTTCCACGCTGCAGCTCGCCGACCGGATCGCCGTGCTCGACCAGGGCAAGGTCGTCGACGTCGGCACGGAGGAGGAGCTGCAGGCGCGCTGCCCGCTGTTCCGCGAACTCGTGGCGGGCCCAGGCGACGACGTCGAGAAGCCGCACCGCTGCGAGGGCCTCGAGCCCGACGCCAGCGGCGTCACGCCGGTGTTGTGGCCACGCGACGACCGCGACGAGGTCGACGCGCTCGCCGAAGCCGCCGCCGCACGCGGGGGCACACCGGGCGGTGGAACCGGTTTCGTCGGGGGCGGCGGTGCGGGAGCCGACGTACCGCCGACGCCGGAGCTGCTGGAGGGCGTGCGCAAGCTGCCGCCCGCCGACGACCGGCCACGACTGTCCGATGTGGACATCACAGCCGCCGACCCGGGGTTCCGGCTTTCGCGGCTGCTGCGGCCCGTGCGGTGGCCGCTGGTCGCGGTGATCGCGCTGGTGGCGGCCGACGCGCTGGCGTCGCTGGCGCTGCCCGCGCTGTACCAGCGAGGGGTGGACCACGGCGTGCAGCCGGGTGTCGTCAGCGTGATCTGGCTGATGGCGGGCATCGGCGCGCTCGTGGTCGCGGCCGACTGGTTCGTGGTGCGCGGCCAGACGCGGCTCACCGCGCGCGTCGGCGAGACGGTGCTGTACTCGCTGCGCGTGCGCAGCTACGCGCACCTGCAGCGGCTCGGGCTCGACTACTACGAGCGTGAGCTGTCCGGGAAGATCATGACCCGGATGACCACGGACGTCGACGCGTTGTCCACGTTCCTGCAGACCGGCCTCGCCACCGCCGTGGTGAGCGTGCTGACGCTGGTGGGCATCACCGTCGCGCTGCTGGTCACCGACGCGTCACTGGCGTTGTACGCGCTTGCCCTGCTGCCCATTCTGCTGGTGTCGACGGTGATCTTCCGAAGGGTCGCTTCGCGCGCGTATTCCGAAGCGCGCGAGAAGGTCAGCGTGGTCAACGCCGACCTGCAGGAGAACGTGAGCGGTCTGCGGGTCGCCCAGGCGTACACGCGCGAAGAGCGTTCGGCGGAGGCGTTCGCTTCGCGCAGCGACGCGTACCGGCGCTCGCGGCTGCGGGCGCAGCGCTACGTCGCCACGTACTTCCCGCTGGTGGCGCTGATGTCGGACCTGGCGACCACCACGGTGCTCGTGGTCGGCGCCAACCGCGTGGCCGCGGGCACGCTGGAGGCGGGCGTGCTGCTCGGGTTCCTGCTGTACCTGCAACAGTTCTTCTCGCCGATCCAGCAGCTGTCGGCGGTGTTCGACGGCTACCAGCAGGCGGCCGTCGGCCTGGCCCGCATCGGCGACCTGCTGCGCACGCCGACGTCGGTGCCGCCCGCCGCGCACCCGATCGCGCTGCCGGAGCACCTGAGCGGCGAGGTGACGTTCAAGGACGTCGACTTCTCCTACACGGGCGCCGAGCAGCCGGCGCTGGAGAAGCTGTCGCTGGACGTGGCGCCAGGCGAGACCGTGGCGCTGGTCGGCGCGACGGGCGCGGGCAAGTCCACGGCGGTGAAGCTGGTGGCGCGCTACTACGACGCCACGGGCGGCGCGGTGCTGATCGACGGCGTCGACGTCCGCGAGTACGACCTGGCCGGCCTGCGCGCCCGCATGGGCGTCGTGCCGCAGGAGGCGCACCTGTTCTCCGGCACCGTCGCCGACAACGTCCGCTACGGCCGCCCCGGCGCGACCGACGCGGAGGTCGAGGCGGCCGTCCGCTCGGTCGGCGCGCTCGACGGCGTCGCCGCCCTGCCCGCCGGCTTCCTCCAGCCCGTCGGCGAACGCGGCCGGTCGCTGTCCGCCGGCCAGCGCCAGCTCGTCGCGCTCGCCCGCGCCGAGCTCGTGAACCCCGACGTCCTGCTGCTCGACGAGGCCACCGCCGCCCTCGACCCCTCCACCGAGGCGGCCGTCCTGCGCGCCACCGAACACCTCGCGCGCCGCCGCACCACCTTCGTCGTCGCGCACCGCCTGGCCACCGCCGCGAAGGCCGACCGCATCGTCGTCCTCGCCCACGGCCGCATCATCGAACAGGGCACCCACGCCGAACTCCTGGCGGCCGGCGGCCACTACGCCCGCTTGTGGTCCCTCGGCTGACGTCGGCGGAAAAGCCTTCGCCAGGCACCGGCGCACGACACGAGAATCAGGAGGGTGTTCGAAGAGACGGTATTCGAAGAGGCCAGGGTCCCGGCCCATCAGATCCGCGCGCGCCACGACGACCGGACGATCCGCGTCTACCAGGCGTACTCACCGGAGATCGCCGACGCGGCGCTGGCGGCGGGCACGTTCGTGGCGCCGTTCAAGCGGGAGCGGATGACGTGGATCAAGCCGTCGTTCACGTGGATGGGCTACCGCTGCGGATGGGCGACCAAGCCCGGCCAGGAGCGCGCGCTGGCGTTGGACCTGACGCGCGAGGGCTTCGCCTGGGTGCTCGCCCACGCGGCGCTGAGCCACTTCGACCCGCGGGTGCACCGCGACGAGGCAGCGTGGAAGGCCGCGATGCGGACCAGCCCGGTCCGCGTGCAGTGGGACCCCGAGCGCGACGTGCACCACCGGCCGCTGCCGCACCGCTCGATCCAGCTCGGGCTGAGCGGCGAGGCCGTGGACCGGTACGTGGGCGAGTGGATCACCGCGGTCACCGACGTCACGCCGGTCATGCGCGCCATCCGTGAGCACCTCGCGAACGGACGCGTCACCGAAGCGCGGGCGCTGCTGCCGGCCGAGCCGCCGTACCCGTTGTCCGCCGAGTTGGCCGAGGCCGTGGATGCGACCAAGGAGAACGCGACCGAAGAGAATTAGGGCAGCTCACGCCAGGCCAGCTCGCCCCACCCGGCCGACGTGACCTCCGCCTCGGAGGCCCAGCGGACCGTGCCCGGGCGGACGTGGCTGTCCTGGTCGATGGACCAGTCGGGTTCGCAGGGTGCGACGTGCTCGAAGTCGTCGATGCCGGCGGGGGTGTGCCAGACCACACCGCAGGAGTCGCACATGAGGACGACCTTGCCGTTCTCGACGACCAGGGGGCGGATGAGCCCCTGGTCCCAGAACGAGGGACATTCGACGAGCCACATCGTGCTGCACCACCTCGGAGCGCCAGGGCGGCCGCACAGCCGACGTGGGCCGCATCCTTCCGACAGTGCACCGGGTGGGCGTGAACGCGTGCGGGCGCCTCGGCGAAGGAGGCACCAACGTTGCCCGAAATGGTCGTGACCGGCGAATCTCCTCTACCTCAAACGTCCGCTCCTCGGGACACTTGATCGAGTCAGTGATCGATCCCCTAGTGCGCCAGGCCTCACAGAGGGCGGTTCCATCACACGGCCGTCACAGAGGGGGTTAGCCTGGTAGACGCATTAGCACAGACAAGATCGAGACGGATAGAGGCGAGCCCAAGCCGTGTCCAGCAGCAGCCCTGCGTCACAGTTCGGCCCTAACGAGTGGCTGGTCGAGGAAATGTACGACCAGTTCCTCGCGGACCCTTCCTCAGTCGATGCCGCCTGGCACGACTTCTTCGCAGACTTCAAGCCGACGCAGACGGCACAGGCGAAGGCCGACAGTGCGCGCCAGAGCGCGGCCACCACTGCGGCCAGCGGAAACGGCCACGCGACCGAACCGTCCGCCAAGGCGGTCCAGAACGCCGAGTCGGCCGCCCGGCAGACGGCGCCGACCAAGCCGGCCGCGGCCCCCGCGCCGGCCCCGGCCCCGAAGAGCGCGCCCGCGAAGCCGGCTCCGAAGGCCGCCGAGAAGGCGCCCGCCGCCACGCCGGCGGCGAAGGAAGAGCCGGAGACCAAGCAGCTGCGCGGCGCTGCCGCGGCGATCGCGAAGAACATGGACGCGTCGCTGACGGTGCCCACCGCGACCAGCGTGCGCGCCGTCCCGGCGAAGCTGATGGCGGACAACCGCATCGTCATCAACAACCACCTCAACCGCACCCGCGGCGGCAAGATCTCCTTCACGCACCTCATCGGCTACGCCATGGTGCGGGCGCTGAAGGACTTCCCGAACATGAACCGGCACTACCAGCTGATCGACGGGAAGCCGTTCTCGGTCACGCCGGAACACGTGAACTTCGGCCTCGCCATCGACATGAAGGGCAAGGAGGGTGCGCGCACCCTCGTCGTGGCCTCGGTCAAGGGTGTCGAGGACATGTCGTTCCTGCAGTTCTGGCAGGCCTACGAGGACGTGATCAAGAAGGCCCGCAACAACAAGCTCACCGCCGACGACTTCGCCGGCACCACCATCTCGCTGACCAACCCGGGCGGCATCGGCACCAACCACTCGGTGCCGCGCCTGTCGGCCGGCCAGGGCGCGATCATCGGCGTCGGCGCCATGCAGTACCCGGCGGCGTTCGAGGGCACGAGCGAGAAGACGCTGGTCGACCTGGCCGTCAGCAAGATCATGACGCTGACGTCCACCTACGACCACCGCATCATCCAGGGCGCCGAGTCGGGCGAGTACCTCAAGCGCATCCACGAGCTGCTGCTCGGCGGCGACGGCTTCTACGACGACGTCTTCACCAGCCTGCGCCTGCCGTACGAGCCGATCCGCTGGGTCGCCGACATCCCCGAGGGCCCGGTCGACAAGACCGCCCGCGTGATCGAGCTGATCGACGCGTTCCGCACGCGCGGCCACCTGATGGCCGACACGGACCCGCTTAACTACCGCCAGCGCAGCCACGTCGACCTCGACGTCATCTCCCACGGCCTCACCCTCTGGGACCTCGACCGCGAGTTCCCGGTCGGCGGCTTCTCCGGCCAGGAGCGCATGACCCTGCGCGACATCCTGGGCGTGCTGCGCAACTCGTACTGCCGCACCGTCGGCATCGAGTACACGCACATCCTCGACCCCGAGGAGCGGCGCTGGATCCAGGACCGCGTGGAGATCCCGCACGAGAAGCCGGACTCCACCGTCCAGAAGTACGTGCTGTCGAAGCTCAACGCCGCCGAGGCGTTCGAGACCTTCCTGCAGACGAAGTACGTCGGCCAGAAGCGCTTCTCGCTGGAAGGCGGCGAGACGGCGATCCCGCTGCTCGACACGCTGCTGGACAAGGCCGCCGAGCACGAGCTCGACGAGGTCGTGATCGGCATGCCGCACCGCGGCCGCCTCAACGTGCTGGCCAATATCGTCGGCAAGCCGATCAGCCAGATCTTCCAGGAGTTCGAGGGCAACCTCGACCCGGGCCAGGCCCACGGCTCCGGCGACGTGAAGTACCACCTCGGCGCCGAGGGCAAGTACTTCCGGATGTTCGGCGACGGCGAGACGAAGGTGTCGCTGGCCTCGAACCCGTCGCACCTCGAGACGGTCGACCCGGTGCTCGAGGGCATCGTCCGCGCCAAGCAGGACATCCTCGACAAGGGCGACAGTGCTACCGGCGGCTACTCGGTACTGCCCGTCCTGATGCACGGCGACGCGGCCTTCGCGGGCCAGGGTGTCGTGGCCGAGACCCTGAACCTCGCGCTGCTGCGCGGCTACCGCACCGGCGGCACCGTGCACGTGATCGTGAACAACCAGGTCGGCTTCACCACCGCGCCGGAGCACTCGCGCTCGTCGCAGTACGCCACCGACGTCGCGAAGATGATCGGCTCGCCGATCTTCCACGTGAACGGCGACGACCCGGAAGCCGCCCACTGGGTGGCCAAGCTGGCCGTGGAGTACCGCCAGGCGTTCCACAAGGACGTGGTCATCGACCTGATCTGCTACCGCCGCCGCGGCCACAACGAGGGCGACGACCCCTCGATGACGCAGCCGGCGATGTACGACATCATCGACACCAAGCGCTCGGTCCGGAAGACCTACACCGAGTCGCTGATCGGCCGCGGGGACATCTCCGTCGAAGAGGCCGAAGCCGCGCTGCGCGACTTCTCCAGCCAGCTGGAGCACGTCTTCAACGAGGTGCGCGAGCTCGAGAAGCACCCGGCGAAGGCGAGCCCCTCGGTCGAGGAAGAGCAGCAGGTGCCGGCGAAGGTCACCACTGCCGTCTCGCAGGAGGTCGTGGAGCGGATCGGCGACGCGTTCGTCAACGTCCCCGAGGGCTTCACCCCGCACCCGCGCGTGAAGCCGGTCATGGAGCGCCGCCACAAGATGTCGCGCGAAGGCGACGTCGACTGGGCGTTCGGCGAGCTGCTCGCGTTCGGCTCCCTGGCGATGGAGGGCCGCCTGGTGCGACTGTCCGGCCAGGACTCGCGCCGCGGCACGTTCACGCAGCGGCACTCGGTGTTCATCGACCGCAAGACCGGCCAGGAGTACTCGCCGCTGCAGAACCTGGCCGAGGGCCAGGGCCGCGTGATGATCTACGACTCGGCGCTGTCGGAGTACGCGGCCGTCGGCTTCGAGTACGGCTACGCCGTGGCGAACCCCGAGTCGCTGGTCATGTGGGAAGCGCAGTTCGGTGACTTCGTCAACGGCGCGCAGACCGTGATCGACGAGTACATCTCCTCGGGCGAGGCCAAGTGGGGCCAGCGCTCCGACGTCGTGCTGCTGCTGCCGCACGGCCACGAGGGCCAGGGCCCGGACCACACGTCCGGGCGCATCGAGCGCTTCCTCTCGCTGTGCGCCGAGGGCTCGATGACCGTCGCCGTGCCGTCGACCCCGGCGAACTACTTCCACCTGCTGCGCCGCCACGCCCTCGACGGCATCCAGCGTCCGCTGGTGGTCTTCACGCCGAAGTCGATGCTGCGCAACAAGGCCGCGACGTCGGCGGTCGACGACTTCACCGGCCAGAGCCGGTTCATGTCCGTCATCGACGACACCACCCAGAACCCCGACGGCGTCCGCAAGGTGCTGCTGACCTCGGGCAAGCTCTACTGGGAGCTGGTGGCCGAGCGCAACAAGCGCGAGGCGAACGACGTCGCGATCGTGCGCATCGAGCAGTACTACCCGCTGCCGAGGCGCAAGTTGCTCGCCGCCATCGAGCGCTACAGCAACGCGACGCAGATCGCGTGGGTCCAGGAGGAGCCGGAGAACCAGGGCGCGTGGCCGTTCTTCGGTCTCAACCTGCCGCGGAAGTTCCCGGAGGTCTTCGCCGGCCTGCAGGTCGTCTCGCGCCGCCCGATGGCCGCGCCGTCGGCGGGTTCGTCGAAGGTGCACGAGGTGGAGCAGAAGGCGCTGATCGCGAAGGCGTTCGACTGATCGCTGGTTTTCTCCGGAGGCCACCACGGTTCGCCCGTGGTGGCCTCCGGCCGTTTGGTGGTATTTCTATACCGGCCAGTGTTAAGGTGGCGGTATAACTATACCTTTTGTGCTGCGAGGTTTTTCGTGATCGAACTGAAGACGCCTGCGGAGATCGACCGCATGCACGTGACCGGCCGCTTCGTCGCGGAGGTCCTCACCGAGGTCGGCCGGCTCGCCGACGTGGGCGTCAACCTGCTGGACCTCGAGCACCACGCGCGCGGCATGATCAAGCGGCGCGGGGCGGAGTCGTGCTACTGGGACTACGCGCCTTCGTTCGGCGAGGGGCCGTTCCGCAACGTCATCTGCCTTTCGGTCAACGACGCGGTCCTGCACGGCCTGCCTCACGACTACGTACTACGCGACGGCGACGTGCTCACCGCGGACCTCGCGGTCAGCATCGACGGCTGGGTCGCCGACTCGGCGCGCACGGTCATCGTCGGGGCTCCGGCCGAGGAGGACCTGCGGATCATCCGGGCCACGGAGGAAGCGCTGGAGGCGGCGATTTCGGCGGCTCTGCCAGGCAACCGCCTTGGCGACATCTCCGCGGCGATCTACGCGGTGGCCGGCTCTCATGGCTACCCGGTCAACACGGAGTTCGGCGGCCACGGCATCGGCCGCACCATGCACGAGGACCTGCACGTCTCGAACAAGGGCACGGCGGGGCGCGGCTTGAAACTGCGCCCGGGTCTGACGCTCGCGCTGGAGCCTTGGTTCGCGCGCACGACGGACCGCATCGTGTACGACCCCGACGGCTGGACGATCCGCTCGGCCGACGGCTCCCGGACGGCGCATTCCGAGCACACGGTGGCCGTCACGGAGGATGGGCCGTTGGTGCTTACGCGACGTGAGTCAGAGGTTTCTGCTGCCACGTCGAAGGGTTGACCCCGGCAGGCAACACGTCAATCAGGGTCGCCGGTGCCGTCGGTACCGGAGTACACCAGAACGTTCGGCGACTCCGTGCCCGCGTCGGTGATCTCGTCCTTCGTCCCCGCGTCGACCAGCGCGTCGCGGACCTCTTCGGGTGTGGCCGACGGGTGGTCCGCCAGGTACAGCGCGGCGGCGCCGACCACGTGTGGAGTCGCCATCGACGTGCCGCTGATGGTGTTGGTCGCGGTGTCGCTGCCGATCCAGGCGGACGTGATGTCGGACCCCGGCGCGAAGAGGTCGAGGCACGAGCCGGTGTTGGAGAAGGCGGACCTGGCGTCGGTGTCCGTGGTGGCGCCGACGGTGATCGCCTCGGGTACGCGGGCGGGCGAGGCGTCACACGCACTGCCGCCGTAGGAGTTGCCGCCCGCGATGCCATACGTGACACCCGCGGCGATCGAGCGCTGCACGGCCTCGTCCACCACAGTGGACACGGGGCCGCCGAGGCTCATGTTCGCCACGGCCGGCAGCTCGGCGTTCTCGGTGACCCAGTCGATGCCGGCGACGACCTGGTCGAGCGTGCCGCTGCCGGTGCAGTCGAGCACGCGGACCGCCGTCAGGCTGACTTCCTTCGCCACGCCGTAGGTCGTGCCGCCGATCGTGCCGGCCACGTGGGTGCCGTGGCCGTAGCAGTCGGTGGCGTCGGAATCGTTGTCCACAAAGTCGTACCCGGAGACGGCGCGACCGTCGAACTCGGAGTGGGTGAGGTTGATCCCGGTGTCGATCACGTACGCGTGCACGTCGGCCGCCGTCGTGCTGTAGCTGTAGTCCGCGTCCAGCGGCAGTTCACGCTGGTCCACCCGGTCGAGGCCCCACGACGGCGGGTCCGGCTGGTCCGTCATGACGTGGACCACGCGGTTCTGCTCCACAAAGGACACAGCGGGGTCGGCGGCGGTGCGCTTGGCCTGCGTCTCGGACATCGTGCCGGCAAAGCCGCGCAGCGCCTTCGAGAACGTGCGCTCGACCGAGCCGCCGTGGCGGCCGGTGACGTTCTTCGCCGTCGACTCCACCGAGGCGCCGTCCTTGAGCACCACGAGGTAGCTGTCCTTCACCGCACCGGCACCACCCGCACCGACGATCGCGCCCTCCTGCGCGGCCGCCACGCCGCTCCCGAACACGGTGACGGTCGCGATCGAGGCGACACTCCCCAGGATCGTCAGGCTTCTGGTCACTGTTCCCCGAGATTTGCGCACAGTTCGTCCCTCCTCGACCAGCGCGAGCACCAGTTGGCCTGAGGCTAGGTGCGCGGCCCTGCTCGCAGGAAGAAGAGTCGCCTCGGAGGTTTTCACCGCGTTGCGCTGTTCGGACCATTCGCGTGAGCGGAAAAGAGTTTTACCCGTGCACGCGCGGCCAGGAAGAATTCACCCCCATGCTGATCCGCCAAGCCGTTCGCGGCGACGAGACCGCGATCCGCGCCGTGCACACGGCCGCGTTCGCGCAGCCCGGGCTCACCACGGTGCCCGAGGCCGTGCTCGTCGACGGACTGCGGGCGGACGGGGACCTCATCCCCGCGTTGTCGCTGGTCGCCGAGCACAACGGCGAGGTCGCAGGCCACGCGTGCTCGAGCCCGGCTTTGCTCGGGGACGATCCGAAATCCGCGCTGGGCTTCGGGCCGCTCGGGGTGCTGCCGGAGGTTCAGCGCCGCGGGGCGGGGTCGGCGCTCGTGCACGCGACGCTCGCGGCCGCCGATGCGCTCGGGTTCGCACTCGTGGTCCTGCTGGGCGATCCGGGGTACTACCGCAGGTTCGAGTTCGTGCCGGCCGAGCGGCTGGGCATCACACCGCCGGTGCCCGAGTGGGCTCAGCACTTCCAGGCCCGCACGCTGACCGCGTACAAACCGGAAAACCGGGGCGCCTTCCGGTACGCGCCCGCGTTCGAACGACTGTGAAGGGAAGCCGATGACCATCCTCTGGCGACCCACCGGACCGGTGGAGCTGGAGCTCGTGCGGGAGCTCCGGTGGCGCGCGTGGCCGCCGCGGTTGCCGGAGCAGCCGATCTTCTACCCGGTGCTCAACGAGGACTACGCGGTGCGCATCGCGAGGGACTGGAACGTCCGCCACGACGGCGCCGGGTTCGTCACGCGGTTCGAGGTGGAGACGGCGTTCGTGGAGCGCTACCCGGTGCAGCAGGTGGGCGGCGAGACGATCCTCGAGCTGTGGGTGCCGGCCGAGGAGCTGGAGGAGTTCAACCGGCACCTCATCGGTGATCGAGGTCGTGCACGAGTTCCGCTGACGGCTCAAGCCTTCAGGTGGTTGCGCGCCAGGAAGTCGTCGGCGACGTCCAGCGGGTTGCGCTTCTCGTCGGTGAACTGGACGTTCAGCTCGGTCAGCTGGTCGGTCGTCAGGGCGGCCGAGACGCGGTTCAGGGCGGCGACCTCGGCCGGTGACAGAGTCCCGCGGGCGACGAGCGGCACGATGTTCTGCGCCGGGAACATGTTCTTGTCGTCGTCCAGCGGGACGAAGCCGTTGGACTTGATCGTCGACGACGTGCTGAACAGGTCGGCCACCTGGACCTCGCCGGACTTCAGCGCGGCCACGGTGACGGGGCCGCCGGTGTCGGTGGTGCGGATCTCCTTGAAGGAGCAGCCGTACAGCTGTTCGATGCGGTCCTTCCACCGGCTGCTCCACTGGCCCGGCCCGCCCATCACCAGCTCGCCGCAGCGCCGGCCCAGGTCCGAGAACGTGCGGACGCCGGAGGCCGCCAGTTCGGGGCGCACCACGAGCAAGTCCTTGTCCTGAGCCGGAGCCTGTTCGAGGACCTCGAACCCGGCCGGCAGCTTCTGCTTGAGCTGCGCGTACACATCGTCCGAAGTGGTCGCCTGTGTGTCCTTGTCGAAGTAGCGCAGGAGGTTGCCGCTGTAGTCGGGCACCACTGAAAGGGACTTGTCCTGCAGGGCCTTCACCACGACCTCGCGGCTGCCGACCGGCGGGCGCACCGTCACGTTCTGGGCGCCGGCGTCGCGTAGCGCGCCGGCGTAGATCTGGGCCAGCAGGAGGCTTTCGCCGACGTCGGACGCGCCGATGATGATGTCGCCCGTCGTGCCGCCCTCGCCGCCGCCGGCGAGCGGGTTGCCGCAGCCGGCCAAAACCAAGACGGCAGAAGCGAAAACCAGACCCCAGCGCCTCACGCCACACCTCCCGCCGCCGCGGCCGAGCCGGTGGTCGCCTGCGCGGCGAGTCGGACGCCCTCCGGCACGAGTGCGCGCTGCACCGCGGCGAGCACCAGGTCGAACGCGATCGCCAGCAGCGCCGTGAGGATGGCGCCCGCGACGACCTCCGTGTAGTCGAGGATGGCCAGCCCGTCGAGCAGGAACCGGCCGAGGCCGCCGAGGCCGACGTACGCGGCGACCGCCGCCGTCGCGATCAGCTGCAGCACGGCGTTGCGGATCCCGCCCAGCACCAGCGGCAACGCGATCGGCAGCTCGACCTTCCACAGTTGCTGCCAGCCGGTCATGCCGATGCCCTCGGCGGCGTCGACCACGTCGTGCTCGGCCGCCTGCAGGCCCGCGTACGTGCCGGCCAGCACAGGCGGGATCGCCAGCACCACGAGGCCGATGATCGTGGCCGTGGTGCTCTCGGTGAAGAGCAGGAACAGGAACGTGACGAGCCCCAGCGTCGGCAGTGCGCGGATCGCGTTGCCCGCGCCCACCAGCACCACGGCGCCGCGGCCGGTGTGCCCGACCCACAGGCCGAGAGGGAACGCGATCACGACGGCGATGACCAGCGCCAGCAGCACGTACCCGATGTGCTCGCCCAAGCGCGTGGCGATGCCGTCCGGGCCCTGCCAGTTGGCTGCGGTGGTGAACCAGTCGAAGACGTTCACGCGGTCGCCTCCGCGAGCACGGGTGCACGGCCGGCGCGCTCCCACGGGGTCAGGACGTTGCGCA
This sequence comes from Amycolatopsis sp. NPDC050768, assembly GCF_040654155.1. Taxonomy (NCBI): domain Bacteria; kingdom Bacillati; phylum Actinomycetota; class Actinomycetes; order Pseudonocardiales; family Pseudonocardiaceae; genus Amycolatopsis; species Amycolatopsis sp. NPDC050768. The sequence continues at coordinate 112,087 of NZ_JBFAHL010000014.1, read as the reverse complement.
GCTGCACGAGCACCACGTCGACGACCAGCGCCAGCAGCAGCGTGAGCACGATGCCGACCACGATCGGCGAGAAGTACTCGCGCTGGAAGCCGTCGGTGAACAGCACGCCCAGCCCGCCGGTGCCGATCAGCGCGCCGACGCTCACGAGGCTGATGTTGCTCACCGACGCCACGCGCACGCCCGCGGCGAGCACCGGCACCGAAAGCGGCAGCTCCACGCCGAGGAAGCGCCGCGGCGCCCGGTAGCCGATGGCCGTGGCGGCGGCGATGATGTGCGACGGCACGGCCTCGAGCGCGTCCAGCACCGGGCGTACGAGCAGCGCCGTGGTGTAGATCGTGAGCGCGACGATCACGTTGATGCTGTCGAGGATCTTCGACCCGATCAGGCCCGGGATCACCACGAACAGCGCCAGCGACGGGATCGTGTACAGCAGGTTCGCCACCACCAGCAGCACACTGCGCACCGGCTGCCAGCGGTGCCCGAGCCAGCCCAGCACGATGGCGAGCACGATCCCGATCACCAGCGGCACCAGCGCGAGGTAGATGTGCTCGCCCAGGTCACCGAGGATCTCGCCGCGGTTGTTCGCGCTGCCCAGGTAGCGCCCGAGCTCGTCGAAGAAGCCGCCCATCAAGACGCCTGCGGAGTGGCCTCGATCACGTCCAGGACTTGGTGGGCCACGACCGTGCCGATCACGCGGTGTTCCTCGTCCACGACCACGCCGAGGCTGGCGGGCGACGACAGGGCGGCGTCGAGCGCGCCGCGGATCGGCGTGCCCTGCACGTAGAGGGATCCGCCGGCCACGATGTCGCCCTCGGCGAGCTCACCGTCCACAGTGGAGTTCGGCGGCAGCCAGCCGCGGGGTTGCTTGTCGGAGTTCACGACGAGCAGCCAGTTCTTCGACGGCTCCGGCACCTTCGTGCCGAGCTCCACGACGTCCGCAGGGGACACCTCGACGCCGCTGGCGGACACGAAGGACAGACCGCGGTAGCCGCGGTCGCGGCCGACGAACGACGCCACGAAGTCGTCCACCGGGTGGCGCAGCACGTCGGACGGGGTGCCGTACTGGGCGAGCACGCCGCCCACGCGCAGCACCGCGATCTTGTCACCGAGCCGCACCGCCTCGTCGATGTCGTGCGTGACGAACACGATGGTCTTGCCCAGCTGCGACTGCAGCCGCAACAGCTCGTCCTGCAGCTCCTCACGCACGATCGGGTCGACCGCCGAGAACGGCTCGTCCATCAGCAGCACCGGCGAGTCGCCCGCGAGCGCCCGGGCCACGCCCACGCGCTGCTGCTGGCCGCCCGAGAGCTGAGCCGGATACCGCTTGCCCAGCTCCTTCGGCAGGCCGACGGTCTCCAGCAGCTCGGCCGCGCGGGCGCGGGCCTTGCGCTTGTCCCAGCCGGACAGCAGCGGCACGGTCGCGATGTTGTCGAGCACCGTCCTGTGTGGAAAGAGGCCGGCGTGCTGGATCACGTAGCCGATGCCGCGGCGCAGCAGCGCGGGGTCGCCCTCGCTCACGTCCTTGCCGTCGAGCAGCACGGCACCCGACGTGGGCTCCACCATGCGGTTGATCATGCGCAGCGACGTGGTCTTTCCGCAGCCCGAAGGGCCGACGAGCACGGTGATGGTGCCGTCGTCGACGGTGAGCGAGAGTCCGTTCACCGCCACCGTGCCGTCCGGATAGCGTTTGGTCACATCGCGGAACTCGATCGTCACGGACTTCTCCCCACGTCAGATGCAGATCGACCGTAGCCCACTCGGCGGGCCTTGGCAGCCTTTCCCGCACTGTGGCCCCTTACCGATCCGGCCAAAAGAAGGCGGGTACCCAACCGGACGTGACCGCGTCTGACGACCATTCCCGCCGTGGCTGTGGCCGGATTGGTAACGAGCAGCACAGTAGGCTGGGCGCTCGTGACCGCTCTCGACGACCTCTTGACCGCGCACGGCGCCGGCGTACGCCCGCTGTACGAGGTGATCGACCTGCTCCGCACGGGTCCCCGCGAGCTGGCCGACCTGGTGCGCCTGGCCGCGGCGCCCCGGCGCAGTGTCGAGGACGTGCTGGCCGCGCTGGAGCGTGATTTGGAGCGTTCCGCCGCAGGTATCCGGATCGCACCCGCCGCGCTGCCCGAGTACGAGGCGTACCGCTTGCCGCGGTTGCCCGATCCGCTCGACGGCGCCGTGGCCGCGCATTCCGAGCTGCTCGCGTCGATTTCCGGCTGGGTCGCCGGTGTGCCGGCGCCGCTCGCCGCTCTCGACCACGTGCAGGCGACGCCCGAGACGGTGCTGCGGCGTGCTTTGTGGCTCAACGCCCGCTACGACCTGCGCCGCTCCCGCCTGCTCTTCCTCGGCGACCACGACCTGACCTCGCTGGCCGTGCACGCCGTGTGCCCCGAGGCCGAGCTGACCGTGGTGGACCTCGACGAGCGCGTTCTGTCCTACCTGGACTCCACCAGCGACCGGAAGGTCGCCACCGCGCACGCCGACCTGCGGGTCGGCCTGCCGCCCGCCGTGACGGGCCGCGCGGACCTCGTCTTCAGTGATCCGCCCTACACCCCGGACGGCATGGGGCTGTTCGCCGCTCGCGCCGTGCAGGCGCTGCGCGAGCCGACCGAGGGCCGCATCCTGCTGGCCTACGGCTACAGCCCCCGCCACCCCGCACTCGGAGCCCAGGTGCAGCGTTCGCTGGCGACGCTCGGGCTCACGTTCGAAGCGATCCTGCCCGACTTCAACCGCTACGACGGCGCCCAGGCCATCGGCGCCGCCGCCGACCTCTACGTCTGCCAGCCCACCGCGAAGGCCCGCAAAACGGGCCGGGGCAAGGGAAAGTCGGCCATCTACACCCACGGGCCGCAGTCCGTGGAGGCCACCGGCACGAAACCGACGCTGCTGTCCGCGTTGCGCGACATCGCCTCCGAAGGCGGTCTGGCCCTGGAAACCCGGCCCGTCGACTGGTCGATGTCCGCGCCCGAGGGTGACGCCGTCGCCATGGACCTCACCGCGGACCCCGGCCCGTGGCTGCTGCGCACCCTGCTCGGCACCAACGCCCGCCGCCTGGCCCTGCTCGTGCCCAACAACCACCCGGACCTCGCCGACGCGGCCTCGCAGGCGGCACTCACCGACCTCATGGCCGGCAAGTACCGCCTGCGGTTCCTGCGCAGCACGCCGGACAACCGCCACGCCGTGGTCACCGCGGACATGGTCGACGACCCGTCGGAGGTCCTGACCCGGGCGCACGCGCGGCTGGCGAACGTCGCGCTCGACGTGCCGGGCGAGCTGGTGGACCTCCGGCTGGTCGACGTGCCGCGGCACCGGCTGGTGGAACTGCTGCGCTGAAGCCGGGGACCGCAGTGGCTCAGAACAGTTCCGCGGCCAGTGCCTTGTAGACACTGAAGACCTCGTCGTCGTAGACCTGCAGTTCGACGTCCGGAATGGCCGGGTGGGTGGCGTGGCGGGTGGTGATCACCTGGATGGCGACATGGTTCGCGCCCTGATTGTGGTGTTCGCCGAGCTGCCCGGCGATAGCGGCCGCGTCGCCGTGGGCGACGACGGCGTCGATGAGGCGGTCGCTGCCGTCGCCGGTCAGGTCTTCGTCGGTGAAACCCAATCGACGCAGGTTGCTGGTGTAGTTGGTGAGGCCCAGGTACGGGTGTTTGATGCGCGGCCGCGCCGTGTCACGGGCGCGAGCCGGGTCCGTGTCGAGCACCACCTTCTGCTCGGGCGCCAGCAGCGCGGAAGGGCCGAGCGCCGCACGCGAAAGCCGCGTGTGCGACGGCGGCACGAGGTAGGGCACCGACCCGCCCGCGCGCGAAGCCGTGAGCTCCAGCATCTTCGGCCCCAGCGCGGCGATCGCGCGGCCCTCCACCGGAACGCCGCCCTCGTCGAGGCCGTCGAGGTAGCTCTTCATCGCGGCGAGCGGCTTGGTGAACTCCCGCGTCTGCTCCGGGTGACCCGCGCCGATGCCGAGCCAGAACCGGCCGGGGAACCGCGAAACCAGCCGGTGGTACGCCTTCGCGGCGACGGCGGGGTCACCGTGCCAGATGTTGAGGATGCTCGTGCCGACCACGAGCGTCGAGGTGGCTTCGAGGAGTTCGTCGAGGCCCGCGAGGTCGGTTGGTGGGCCGGCGGCCCACAACGTGGAGAAGCCGAGCTGCTCGATCTCCTTCGCCATCGCCGGGGTGGTCAGAGCGGCCGGTTGCCAGACGCCGTAGGCGCCGAGGTCGATCGTCATGCCCCCAGCGTGGCGACAGAAAAATGGACCGGCAAGTCCAGAGCGTCAGAAGAGCTCGGCCGCCAGCGCCCGGTAGACGGCCAGGATCTCGTCGTCGTAGCTCGGCAGCTCGATCCCGGGGAAGTCGGGATGCTCGACGGTCGCGCCGGTGATCACCTGGATCGCGACGTGGTTCGCGCCTGCCGCCAAATGCTCGCCGAGGCGGGCCGAGATGGTGGCCGCGTCGCCGTGCGCCACGAGGGAGTCGAGCAGCCGGTCGCTGCCGTCCCCCGAGAGGTCCTCGTCGGTGAAGCCCAGGCGGCGCAGGCTGTTGGTGTAGTTGGCCAGCTTGAGGTACGCCGCCGTGACCCGCGGCCGGGCCGTCTCGCGCGCCCGCGCCGGGTCCGGGTCCAGCAGCACCTTCTGCTCGGGCGCCAGCAGGAGCGAGGGACCGAGGGCCTCACGGGCGAGCCGCGTGTGCTCGGGCGTCACGAGGTACGGCACGGCCCCACCCGTGCGCGAAGCCGCGAGCTCGAGCATCTTCGGGCCCAGCGCGGCGAGACCGCGGCCTTCCACGGGCACGCCCGCGGCGTCGAGGCCGTCGAGGTACGCCTTGGTCGCCGCCAGCGGCTTGGCGAACTGCTGCGTCTGCTCGCGGTGCCCCACACCGAGCCCGAGCCAGAACCGGCCGGGGAACCGCGTGCTGATCCGGTGGTACGCGGCAGCGGCGGTGGCCGGGTCGCCATACCAGATGTTGAGGATGCCCGTGGCGACGACGAGCGTCGACGTCGCCTCGAGCAGCTCGTCGATGCCCGCCAGGTCGACGGGCATGGCCGCCACCCACAGCGTGGTGAAGCCGAGCGCCTCGATCTCCTTGGCCATGTCGGGAGTGGTCAGGGCGCCGATCTGGAAGATGCCGTACTGACCGAGTTCGATCTTCATCACCTCAGCATGGCCCGGAAAAAATGGACCGGCGAGTCCAAAAAAGGGGCTCCTCACCATAGAGGAGCCCCTTTTCGGCAGGAAGAACTCAGCCGGTCACACCGTCGGCCACCGCGGCCTTGGCGACGGCCGCCGCGACCTCAGGGGCGACGCGCGGGTCGAGCGGGCTCGGCACGATGCGGTCGGGGCCGAGGTCGTCGGTCGCGACGGAGACGATGGCGTCGGCCGCGGCCAGCTTCATGTTCTCGGTGATCGCGCGCGCACCGGCGTCGAGGGCGCCGCGGAAGACGCCGGGGAACGCCAGGACGTTGTTGATCTGGTTCGGGAAGTCGCTGCGCCCGGTGGCGACGATCGCCGCGTAGCGCGCCGCGTCGGCCGGGTGCACCTCCGGGTCCGGATTGGACAGTGCGAACACGATCGGGTCGTCGGCCATCGAGCCGAGCAGCTCGGGGTCGATCGTCGCGCTGGACAGGCCGAGGAACACGTCGGCGCCCTTCAGCGCGGCTTCGAGACCGCCGGTGAGACCGGAGGAGTTGGTGGTCGTGGCCAGCTGCTGCTTGATCGGGTTCAGACCCTCGCGTCCCGAGTGGATGATGCCGCGCGAGTCGAGCACCGTGACGTCGCCGACACCGGCCTCCTGCAGGATCTTCGCGCAGGCCACCCCCGCCGCGCCCGCACCCGAGATGACCACGCGCTGGTCGGCGATCGCGCGGTCCAGCACCAGGTTCGCCCCGCGCAGCGCAGCGAGCGTGACGATCGCGGTGCCGTGCTGGTCGTCGTGCATGACCGGGCAGTCGAGCGCGGCCTTGAGCTTGTCCTCGAGCTCGAAGCACCGCGGCGCCGAGACGTCCTCCAGGTTCACCGCGCCGAACGACGGGCGAAGGCGCACCAGCGTCTCCACGATCTCGTCGACATCGGTGGTGTCGAGCACCAGCGGAATCGAGTCGAGGCCGCCGAACGTCTTGAACAGCACCGACTTGCCCTCCATGACGGGCAACGACGCGCTCGCGCCGATGTCGCCGAGGCCGAGCACCGCCGTGCCGTCGCTGACGACCACCACGAGACGGTCGGCCCAGGTGTACCGCTTCGCCTGGGCGGCGTCCTCGGCGATCGCGCGGCTCACCTTCGCCACGCCGGGCGTGTAGGCGATCGAGAGGTCGCGCGGGTCGGAGATGGGCCGGGTGGCCGCCACGGAGAGCTTGCCGCCCTCGTGCCCGGCGAAGATCTCGGCGTCCGTCACCGGCGCGGCGGTGGCGGCGGTGCTGGCCTGGTCGGTCATCGGGGTTCCTGTCGTCGTTTCCGGCGTTCGCCCCTCGGCGATCGCGGAACTCGCGGGGTGGATCTGCGTCACTGAATTACTCCTGGGACTGCGAGCGGGGGACCACTGGCAGCGGGCGAAGGCGCACCCGCGCACCCTTGGAACTTGTCCTCCGGACGGCAGCCCAGCGCGGTAGCGCCGGCCTGTCGGCGAGGCGTCACAGCGGCCATCCGATCCGTGGGGTGTGGCTGATGGCCGCGGACGCTGCGGTCTCCCAATCATGACAGGAGCCCCTCCGGAGGCGGACCCTCGGTGCGGCTCATGTCACAGATTCAGTGGACTTCCCGAGGAAAACCGCCGAAAATCCCCTATTCCCAAGACGTCCGTCCGGTTTTGTTGAATGGTTCCGAACCGATTCAGTGACCACGACGGACCGCGGCCACCCGCATTTCGCGCCGCGCGGCACTCGATAAGGTGAGCGCATGCAATTCCGCCCACTGAAGGTCGCCGACGCCTACGAGTTCACCCCCCGCGCGTTCCACGACGAGCGCGGACTCTTCGTGGCGCCGTTCCAGGAAGAGGCGCTGCTGAGCGCCACCGGGCACCCGATGCGCATGGGCCAGACCAACCACAGCGTCTCCCGCCGCGGCACCATCCGCGGCGTGCACTTCGCCGACGTACCGCCGGGCCAGGCGAAATACGTCTACTGCCCCGCCGGTTCCCTGCTCGACGTGATCGTCGACGTGCGCACCGGCTCCCCCACCTTCGGCCAGTGGGACTCCGTCCTGCTCGACGCCAAGGACTTCCGCGCCGTGTACGTCGCCGAGGGCCTGGGCCACGCGTTCGTGGCGCTCGAGGACAACACGGCGATGGCGTACCTGTGCTCCGAGCCGTACAACCCGTCGGGCGAGCACGGCATCAGCCCGCTCGACCCCGCGCTCGACCTGCCGTGGCCCGCCGATCTGACGCCGATCGTGTCCGAAAAGGACGGTTCCGCCCCGACGCTGGCGGAGGCCGAGGCACAGGGGCTGCTGCCGTCGTACGCGGATTGCACGGCCTATTACGAGAAGCTGCGCTCAGCTCACCACTGAGTTCCGGCCGACCCACGGCCGGTTCTCGCTGTTGCGCCTTTAATATGCGCGCATATAGTATGCCCGCATGGCACTATACGAGTACGAGCACACCGAGACCACCACCGCGCCCGCGTCCGCCGTCTGGCCACTGTGGACGGACACGTCGCGCTGGCCCGAATGGGACGCGGGCCTGCGGGAAGTCGTGCTGGACGGCCCGTTCGAGGCGGGCACCAGCGGCACCATGACGATGCCGGACCAGCCGCCGATCCCGTTCACGCTCACCGCCGTCGACGATGGCCGCGGGTTCACCGACGAGACCCGGCTGCCCGACGCCACGCTCGTCTTCGAGCACTGGCTGGAGGACGCCGAAGACGGCACGCGCATCGTCTACCGCGTGACGGTGGACGGACCACCGGAGCTGGGCCCGGCCGTCACCGAGGACACCCCGGACGCCGTGCGCGCGCTGGCACGGCTGGCCGAGGCATCCTTGCGGGCATGACCGCTCTGGAGTCCCGCCTGCCCGGTCCCGACGAGAGCCCCGGCTTCCTGCTGTGGCGCGTCACGCTGGCCTGGCAACGCGTGATGCGTGCCGCGCTGGCGCCGCACGACCTCACGCACGTCCAGTTCGTGCTGCTCACCACCACGTGGTGGCTCACGCGCTCCGGCGAGCCGCCCACGCAGCGGCAGCTCGCCGAGCAGGCCGGCACCGACACGATGATGACCAGCCAGGTCGTGCGCAAGCTCGCGGACCGCGGCCTGCTCACGCGCGCCGACGATCCGGCCGACGCGCGCGCGAAGCGGGTGCAGCTCACCGAAGCCGGCTCGGCGCTCGTCGCGAAAGCGTTGCACGACGTCGAAGACGCAGACGCACGGTTCTTCGGCGGGCTCGGCGAGCGGACCGGTGGGTTCGTGTCCGCGCTGGCCGAGCTCGGGACATGAGAGCTCAGACCAGCACGTCCTCCGCCAGCACCCGTTCGACGTTGCGCTCGGCCAGGGCCGTGATCGTGACGAACGGGTTCACGCCCGTGCTGCCCGGGATGAGCGAGCCGTCCGTCACGTAGAGGTTGCGGTAGCCCTTCACGCGCCCGTAGTCGTCCGTCGCGTCGCCGAGGACGAGGCCGCCGAGGGGGTGATAGGTGAACCGGTTCGCGAACGGGCGGGTGTCGCCGAAGAGGTCGTAGCGGTAGATGGTGACGTTGGCCGCGTTGATCTTGTCGAACATCGCCTTCACCGCATCGATCGACGGCTGGCCTTGCGAGGCGGTCCACTGCAGTTTCGCCGAATCCGAAGCCACATCGTAGGTGAAGTGCCCACGTTCCGGGTTCTTCGTGATCGCCAGGTACAGGCTCACCCACGTCTCGAGCCCGGCCGGCACGGGCGCGATCTCCGCGAAGACCGGGTGCACGGGGTCGTTCCAGTTGTCGATGCCGAGCGCGGGCATGCCGGACTGCAGGCTGCCCGTGGTGTCCCAGACGTGGTTGGCGCGCCCGAGCATCACGTTGCCGTTGGTGCCCCAGCCCTGGCCCACGGCGTCAGGCAGGTCCGGCAGGCGGCCGGTTTCCCTTGCCCGCAACAACAGTTCGGTGGAACCGACACTGCCGGCGCCGAGGAAGAGGTGCTTCGTGCTCACGCGCTTGGTGGCCACGACCGCGCCGTACTGGTCGATTTCGCGCACCACCAGCGTGTACGCGCCGTCGGGCTGCTGGATGATTTCGCGGACCTCGTGCAGCGTCTGGACCGTCACGTGCCCGGTGCCCAGCGCGGCCGCGAGGTAGGACTTGTCGAGCGAACGCTTTCCGTGGTTGTTGCCGTAGATCACTTCCGACGCGAGCGCGGAGCGTTCGACGGTGCCGGCCTCTTCCTGCTCCAAGTATGAGAAGTCGTAAACGCTGGGCACGAAAGTCGTCGTGAAACCGGCTTTCTGCGCGGCTTTCTGCGCGGCTTTCCGCGAAACGCGCGCGTATTGGTAGGAGCGGCAGGTCTCGAACCACTGCTCGTCCACGGAGTTCACGCCGAGCCCGGCCCGCGCGCGCGGGAAGTACATTTCGTACATCTCGTCGGCGTCCACGCGCGGCAGAATTTCCTCGAAGTACGAACGTTTCGGCGTCACGGCCATCGCGCCGTTGACCAGCGAGCCGCCGCCGACGCCGCGGCCGAGGTACACGGACATGTCGCCGTAGTTCACGCGGTCGAGCACCCCGGCATACGGCTTGATGTCGTGGTTGGCGATGTCGAGCCACAGGAACGACGCGAGCGGCGCCTGCGTGCGGTTCTTGAACCACATCGAGCGCTGGTCGGGGTTCAGCATCTCGCAGAAAACCTTGCCGTCAGGCCCGGGATCGTGCCATAGCTGCCCCATTTCGAGCATCAGCGTGGGCACACCGGCCTCGCCGAGGCGCAACGCGGTGGCCGCGGCGCCGTAACCGGTCCCGATGATCACGGCGGGCGAATACCCGGGCAGGGGCGTGTTCACGGTGGCGCCGCACGTCCATCCCCTTGGGCAGCCAGCGGTGCGACGGCGGCACGGTCGCCTCCGCGAGCATGCCCATCGCGATCTCCGCGAGGTTGCACGCGGCGATCGCGTGAAAGGTCCGGATGTGGTTGTGGACACCCCACCACTTCGGCGCGGTGACCGAACAGTGCCCCGGACACAGCTGCCGCACCGACGGCAGCACGGTCGGCGAAATAGGGCACGCGCAGGCACATCGCCGCGGAAAACAGCTGCTTACCGCCCGGTTTGCCGGCCAGCCGGCGCCACAGCGCGAACGTCGGGCTCGTGCCCATCGGAACCTCCCCATCTACCTACTCGTCAGTAGGTAAACACAGTACGCGACCTGCCCACAAACGGGAGCGGGGCTATATTCGGGCTCGTGGCACATCGGCTTTTCCTCCTCAGACACGGCCAGACCGAGTGGTCCGTCAACGGCAGGCACACCGGACGCACCGACATCCCGCTCACGGCGGCGGGTGAGGACCAGGCGCGCGCGGCGGGCGGCACCCTGCGCACCCTGCTTGGCGGCCCCAAGCTCGTGATCTCGAGCCCGCGCGAACGCGCGAAGCGCACGGCCGAGCTCGCCGGCCTGCGCGTGGACGAACTCACCGAAGACCTCGCCGAGTGGGACTACGGCGAGTACGAAGGCCTGACCACGCCCGTGATCCGCGAAACGGACCCGGGCTGGACCGTGTGGACGCACGCGATCCCCGGCGGCGAGAGCGCCGCCGACGTCGCCGCGCGCGCCGACAAGGTCCTCGATCGGGCACGCCGCGAAATCGACAACGGCGACGTGGTCCTGGTGGGCCACGGGCACTTCAGCCGCGTGCTGGTGGCGCGCTGGGTGCGCCTGTCGTCCACCGCGGGTGTCCACTTCGGACTGGACCCGGCCGGCATCGCCGTGCTGGGCGACGAACGCGGCGAGCCCCAGGTCGAGCACCTGAACCTGCTGCCCGCACTGGAAGGCTGAGCGCTTGCCCGACCCCCGCATCCGGCGGATCCGGCCCGAAGACGTCGACGCCGTGGTGGAACTGGTCTACGCGCTCGCCGAGTTCGAGCGCGCGCCGGACGAATGCCACCTCGAAGCGCCGCAACTGCACAAAGCGTTGTTCGGCCCCGCGCCGGCGTTGTTCGGCCACGTCGCGGAAGTCGACGGCCGGGTCGCCGGGTTCGCGTTGTGGTTCCTGAGCTTCTCGACCTGGCGCGGCACGCACGGCATCTACCTGGAAGACCTGTTCGTGCGCGCCGAGCTGCGTGGCTCGGGGCTGGGCAAGGCGCTGCTCGCGGCGCTGGCCGCCGAGTGCGTCGAGCAGGGTTACCAGCGGCTGGAGTGGGCAGTGCTGAACTGGAACCCGGCCGTCGGGTTCTACCGGGCACTCGGTGCGCTGCCGCAGGACGAGTGGACCACCTACCGGCTCACGGACGCGCCGCTGAAGGCGCTGGCCTCCGAAAGCTGACGCAGCCAGGCCCGTCAATCCTCGTCGTGGCGCTCGCGTTCCTCGCGGCGCCCGGCGAGGCCACCGCGTTCGGCTGCTTCTTCCTCCGTCTCGCCTTCGCGCAGGCCGAGCGCCCACGCGCGGGCCGGGCGGCGGAAGAGCAGCACGAGCGCCGCGAGGCCGCACACGCCGATCGGCACACCCCAGGCCGGCTGGCCGGACGGGCCGAGCACATACCAGCCGATGCCCATGAGCAGCAGCGCGACCACGACACCGGGCGAGCGCGCCCACTGCCGGCCGAGGACCAGCCCCGCCGAGGCGGCCAGGAACGCGATCGCCAGCACCGCGTAGGTGCCGAACTCGGCCCAGATGTTGTTGCCCGGCTGAGAAGGTTCCTGCAGGCCGCGCACGAGGATCACGACGCCCAGCACCAGGAGCCCGAGACCGGGCAGCGCGGTGAGGATCCCGGCCAGCCGGACCTCGAACGGGGTGGGCGGCTGGTTCTCGTCGAGCGACACGGGTGCGGCCTTCCAAGCTGCTTTGCGGGAGCACAGCGACCCGACCTGCACGGGTCACGGTGGGTGAGCGGTTTCGATCGTATGCCACCCGGTCGGCCGTTTTCGCGGGGCGCCGGGCACGTGAAAATCGGGGTTGTCGTCGATGAGCGGGCGGTCGGCCCGGGTGCACTTGTCACGACGAGCGGATGTTCGCCGTACGCAAGGGAGGATCGCCCGCCACAGGGTCACCGGACGCAGTACTGGCGCACTCCTTCGGTGCATCTGGAGCGCCGTTCCCCGTGTTGAGCTTCGCGTCACCTTGTGCCGTCGAAGGTTCTCCACCCGGGCGAACGTCACCTACGGTGGGGAAGTGCGCGCCATCCTCGTCGTGAACCCCCAGGCCACCTCGACCACCGCCGGTGGCCGGGATGTGCTGGCGCACGCGCTGGCCAGCCAGGTGAAGCTCGACGTCGTCGAGACGGACTACCGCGGCCACGCGATGGCCGTGGCGCGCTCGGCGGCCCGCGACGGTTTCGACCTGGTCGTGGCCCACGGCGGCGACGGTACGGTCAACGAGGTCGTCAACGGTCTCCTCGCGGACTCCACCGGCGACCCGGGCCGGCTCGGGTGCGTCCCGATGCTCGGCGTGGTGCCCGGCGGCTCGGCCAACGTGTTCGCGCGCGCCCTCGGCCTTCCCGTGGATCCCGTCGAAGCCACGCACCAGCTGCTGATCGCGCTGGAGAACGACCGGCGCCGTCGCATCGGGCTCGGGCTCGCCGACGGGCACTGGTTCACCTTCAACGCCGGGCTCGGCTGGGACGCCGACGTGGTGGGCCGCGTGGCGAAGCGGCGGGGCAAGGAAACGAGCGCCGCTCTCTATCTACGCGCTTCAGTGGGCTCCTACTTCCGGCCGCCGATGGGCCGGCCCGCCCTGACCGTGCGGATCCCGGGCGAGGAACCCGCCGAGGTGGTGACCGCGTTCGTGTCCAACACCGATCCGTGGACCTACCTGGGTGATCGCGCCGTCCACCTCAACTCGGGTTGCTCGTTCGAGACAGGATTGGGCCTGTTCGCGTTGAACGGTCTGCGGTTGCCCACCGTGTTCACGCATGTACGCCAAGCTTTGCTCACGAAGAGCGACCAGCACGGGCGTCGTCTGATGCGCCGCGACGACGTGCCGATGATCCGCATCGACGCAGCTGAACCGGTGAACTTCCAGGTCGACGGGGACCTCGTCGGGCAGCGGACGCGGGTGGAATTCCACAGCGTGCAGGATGCACTCACAGTAATCGTGTGACGGTGCGACCACTGATCGCCTGCGGCAAAGTGCATCTTGCCGCTCGTCGACCCAGAACCTCCGCTCACCGCATCGCGCTTCCGCCGGGCGGTCTGTTTCGGACAGAAACCGCAGGTCAGAGGCGTCGCTCGGCCGGGTGAGCTGACTCACCGATCTTCGGGAAACCCTTGTCGAACGCGGTGCTTCGTGAAAGCATTCACAAGCACCCAAAAACACGACCGCCATGACGACTGTGGCGCGGCCTTCCCGCGCCACTATGAAGGAGCTCACGAACATGGACTGGCGCCACGACGCGTCCTGCCGAGACGAGGACCCCGAGCTGTTCTTCCCGGTGGGAACCAGCGGTCCGGCTCTGCTGCAGGTCTCCGAGGCGAAGGCCGTGTGCCACCGCTGCACCGTCGCTTCCGACTGCTTGGCCTGGGCTCTTGCCAGCGGCCAGGACGCCGGCGTGTGGGGCGGCATGAGCGAGGACGAGCGACGCGCGCTCAAGCGCCGCCGTACGCAGATCGGCACGCGTACCATCGCCTGAGCCTGAAGGCTCAGAAGCACCACAACCCTGAACTGGATTCGTCGCAGGGGCTTTTCTTTGTCCCGTCCGCCTGCGACTTGGGGCGATACCCATCCGGTTTAAGCGTAACAACCGAGGTGAAACCACCCGCACCCGGGTGCACTGCACCTCACCAGGACTGAACAAGTCCTCCCGCGGAACGTCGTGAGGGCCGGTACCGATTCGTTCGGTACCGGCCCTTCGGCGTGTCCGGGGTTCTTTCGGCGTCGCCCTCTTCCGTGCCGCCGACCCAGTCGCCCGCCGGCCGTCCGTTGTGGACCGACCTCCGCGGCCGATTGCCCTGGGGTAGAAGATCTTTCGCGTTTGACGCGCCTTGCCGCCGTCGTGAGCTCGCTCCGCCGGCCGCGTTCCCGATGAACGGCTACCCGTCGGTTGAACGTTTGCCGAACGACTCCTGAACGCGACGCGACCCAAGCCTGCGTGACCCCCCCTCTCGCACACCCTGCCGCCTCGCACAGCATTGCCATTTGACGATACTGTGTCTCACACACTATCGTGGCAAGCGTGAAAGACACCGACTTGCTGGACGCGCATCGGCAGGAGCTGTGGCGAGGGACGGTCGTGCTGGCGAGCCTGCTGGCGCTGCAGAAGCCCGGGTACGGCTACGGACTGCTCGACGCACTGGAGCGCGCGGGGGTGCCCGCGCCGGCCAACACGCTGTACCCGCTGTTGCGCCGCCTTGAGGGTCAAGGGCTGCTGACCAGCGAGTGGGACACCTCGGGCACCCGGCCGCGGAAGTTCTACCGCACCAGCCGCGACGGGCTACGGCTCGCGCGGGAACTGCAGAAGGAGTGGCGCGCCATCGACACCGCGCTGAGCCTGCTGGACACCGAAGCGGACCCGGAGACGAAGACCGAAGAAGACACCGAACTGGGGGAACAACCATGAGCACCACACTCACCGACCGATATGTGGCCGCCGCCGTGCGGCATGTCTCGGGCAAGCACCGCGGCGAGATCGACCGCGAGCTGCGGGCCGCGATCGCCGACGACGTCGACGCACGGGTCTCGCTCGGGGAGAGCCCGGGCCAGGCCGAGTACGCGGCGCTGGCCGAGCTCGGCGACCCGGCGCAACTGGCGACGCGGTACGCCGACAAGGCGACCGCGCTGATCGGGCCGGCCACCTACCCGGACTACGCCCGGGCGGTGCGCCTGCTGAGCGCGACCGTCCTGCCCATCACCTACGTCGTGAACGGGATCGGGCACTGGGTGCGCGGCGAAAACGTTGCGGCGGCGATCTTTTCGCCGCTGGGCGCCACGTTGACCGTCGCGATGTACCTGCTCGTCGCGATCACTGTCCTTTATGTACTCGTCGAGCGCTTCGGCAGCGAGCGCGGCCCCGGCGAACCCGACGAGGACTGGAAACCCGACCAGCTCCCGTTCTCCGACGCCACGGCGACCACCACGTGGAACGAAGTCGGCAGCGGCATCGTGCTGGCGGTCCTGCTGGTGGTGGCGCTGTTCGTGCAGCGTTCGGCCACGCTCGTGACAACGGCTTCCGGCGCGCGGGTGCCGGTTCTCGACCCCGCGTTGTGGGGGTTCTGGGTGCCGTTCTTCGTTGTCGTGCTGGTGCTTTCGCTCGCACTGGCGGTGGCGAACCTGCGACTGGGCCGCTGGACGCCCGCGACGGCCGTCGCCGGCACCGTGCTCATCCTCGCGGCGACGGGACCGCTCGCGTACCTGTTCTTCGAGGCGCGCGTACTCGATCCCGCGCTCGGCAGCGGCTTCGCCGAGACCGGCAGCTGGATCGGCTGGCTCGCCCTGGTCGTCCTGGCTGCCGTCACCGTCGCCGTGCTCGCCAAGACCTGGCGCCACCGCGACCGTCAGCGGATCGAGGTCCGATGACGACCACGCTCGCCCCTCCCGAAAAGCCCACCACTCCCCCGGAACTGCGCCGGGAGCTGATCGTCAACCTCGCCATCAACCTCGTCGCCCCGGCCGCGCTCTTCTACGGCCTGCGCGCGCTGGGCGTCAACCAGTGGCTGGCGCTGCTGGCGGGTGTCGTCCCGCCGGCCGTGCGCGCCGTGCAGACGGTGGTCACGAAGCGACGCGTGGACACGCTCGCGGTGTTCACGTTGAGCATCCTGG
Organism: Amycolatopsis sp. NPDC050768; assembly: GCF_040654155.1. Lineage (NCBI taxonomy): Bacteria > Bacillati > Actinomycetota > Actinomycetes > Pseudonocardiales > Pseudonocardiaceae > Amycolatopsis > Amycolatopsis sp. NPDC050768. The sequence continues at coordinate 96,231 of NZ_JBFAHL010000014.1, read as the reverse complement.
TGCTGAGCGTCGCGACGTCGTTCCTGTCCGGCAGCCCGCGGTTCCTGCTGGCCAAGGACGGCTGGATGACCGCGGCCGCCGGGCTCTGGATGCTGGCGACGCTGCTGCGGACACCGTTCCTGTACCAGGTGCTGCGGTCGTTCCTCGGCCAGGAGGCGCGCGACCGCATGGAGCGCAACTGGCTCGGGTCGCCCACCTACCGCCACGTGCTGCGCGTGACCACCGCGATGTGGGGTGTGGTGCTCGTGCTCGACGCCGGGGTGCGCGTGGTGCTGGCCTACACGCTGTCCGTGGACCGGGTGCCGCTGATCAGCGGGCTGCAGTACGTGGCCGTGTACCTCGCGCTCGAGGTCGCCACGCGGGTCTACGCCCGTCGCAAGAGTGTCATCGCCGCCATCGCGGCCGAAGTCGGAGAGGAATCACCTGCATGACCGTCGTTCTGATCACCGGAGGTTCGAGCGGCATCGGTGCCGCCGTGGCGCGGCACTTCGCGGCCGAGGGCGCCCGGGTGGTGGTGGCCGACGTCGACGAGGCTGCCGGCGCGGAGGTCGCCGCCGAGGTCGGGGGCCTGTTCGTGCGCACCGACGTCACGCGGCCCGAGGACAACGAGGCCGCCGTGGCCGCGGCGGTGGCCGAGTACGGCGGGCTCGACGTCGTGCACCTCAACGCCGGCACCGGCGGCGCGGGCGGCCTCGACGACTTCGACCTGGAGCGTTATCGCCGCACGTTGGCGGTGAACGTCGACGGCACGATGTTCGGCCTGCGCGCCGCCGTCCCGGCGCTGCGGGCTCATGGCGGTGGCGCGATCGTGGTGACGTCCAGCCTCGCCGGCATCTCGCCGGCCACGTTCGACCCGGTGTACTCGGCGAGCAAGCACGCGATCATCGGCCTGGTGCGGTCACTGGCCCCGGCCTGTGCCGATTCGGGGATCACGCTCAACGCCGTGTGCCCGGGGTTCGTGGAGACGCGGATGATCGGCGGGCTCAAGGACACGCTCGTGGCGAACGGCTTGGCCGTGGCTTCTCCGGCGGAAATCGCGTCCGCGGTCGCGACGATCGCCTCGGGTGAGGGCACTGGAGAGGCGTGGATGCTGCAGGCCGGGCGCGCTCCGGAACGCGTCGAGTTCCCGGTGGTCGAGCTCAGCCAGGCGTGACCGAATCGCGCAAGGTGAGGTAGGCGTCGAGCTGGGCGGCGCCGGCGAGCAGGGCGCGGCTGCGGGCGGTGAGCCGATGCTGCCAGGCGTCGAGGAAGGCGCTCAACGCGTCGGCCCCGCCCGCCTCGCGCAGTGATTCGAGGAACTGCGCGACCTGGCGCAACAGGTAACCGCCACGGCGGAGCTGCCGGGCGATCTCGGCGTCACGCACGCAGTCCGGGCCGTATTCGCGATAACCGGTGGCCCGATTTCGTTCAGGACGCAGGATGCCCTCGGTTTCCCAGGCGCGCAGCGTCGCCGGGTGCACGTCGAGCCGTCGCGCGAGCTCGCCGACGGTCAGCGGCGGGCCTTGCAACGGTGCCGGCGCCGTGGACAGGGTGCCCAGGGCCGCCGCGACTTCAGTGCGGGTGTCGCGTTCGGCGAGCAGAGCGACATGCGCGGCGTCGATGAGCCGGTAGGCGGATTCGGTGTCACCGCGGTGGATCGAGCGCATGATCTCCACTGCCGGCTGGTGCCCGTGGCCCGCGCGCAACGCTAGGAAGGCGCGCAGGCCCTGCGCGTGCAGCGGCGTGTAGCGGCGGTAGCCGCTGTCGCTGCGTCCGGTCGGCGGGAGCACGCCGGCGTCGTCGTAATTGCGGACCGCTTGGGCGGACAACCCGTGCTCCCGCGCGAGGTCGATGGGTCGCAGGGTGAACCTCCGTTTGAGGCTTTCGGCCTTGAACTGCAGGTGGTTCGCATCGAAGTTTCACTCGATTCTTCAACGATACGGTCGAGGACAGGTTTCTCTGGAAGGGGTTTTCCATGTCCACTGCCACCACCCTGCGCGGGGCCGGCCGCGAAATCGGCGACGCGGCGAGCCTGGGCCGCACCGTCGACGAGCTGCTCGCCCAGGCCCGGCCCGCGCTGCTCGCCCTCGGCGAGCCGACGCACGGGATCCGAGCGTTTCCCTTGCTGCGCAACGAACTTCTCGCCCACCTCGTCGAGCGGGGCTACCGGTCGATCTCGCTGGAGACCGACGTTTTCGCCGCGTCCATCGTCAACGACTACGTGACCGGCGGCGCCGGTGACCTCGACGAGGTGCTGAAAACCGGCTTCAGCCACTGGTTCGGTCGCGTGCCGGGCAACCGAGAACTCGTCGAGTGGCTGCGCGAGCACAACGCCGGCCGCGCGCCCGAGGATCAGGTGCGGTTCCACGGCTTCGACGCGCCGACGGAGACCACCTCCGCGCCCAGCCCGCGGCGCGCGCTGACCGCCGTGATCGACTACCTGCCCACAGCGTTGTGTCCGGCCTCGATCCACGACCTGGATTCGTTGCTCGGCGAAGACGACGACTGGACGAACGAGCAGGCCATGTACGACGCGGCCGCGTCGATCGGCGGCTCCGACCGCGCCCGCGCGTTGCGCATCGTCGCCGACGACCTCGCGAGCGCCCTCCACCGCGCGGCGCCCGTGCTCCAGCCCGCCGATCCCCCCGGCTACGCGCTCGCCGCCGCGTACGCACGCACCGCCGTGAGTCTGCTCCGCTACCACGCGGCGATGGCCTTCGCCGCGCCCGATCGGTTCGGGACCCTGCTCAGCCTGCGCGCCGAGATGATGGCCGACAACCTGCTCGCGATGCTCTCGCAGGAGCGGGACCGCGGGCCGAGCCTGGTGTTCGCGCACAACGTGCACCTGCAGCGCGTGCCGTCCACCCTGCAGATGGGCCCGGAGGAGGCGACGTGGGGCAGCGCGGGCGCGCTCGTCGCGTTGACGCTGGGCGAGCGCTACGTCTTCGTCGCCGCCGACGCCAACCCCCACGCGGAACCCGGCACGCTCCAGGGCGAGCTGGCCGCGGCCACCACCCGTCGCTCGCTGTTCCCAGCGCAAGCCCTGCGCGGCGCGCTGCCCGCGTCGACCGGCACGGGCGAGCCGATCCTGCCCGGCCACCTCCCGCTGAGCCCGGCCCAGATCGACGGCGCTGACGCGGTCGTCTTCGTGGCCGACACCGACGGGCAGCGCGTCGAGTACTGGCGTTAGAGCCGGCGGGAGAGGGGGATGCGCAGCGCGGCCTCGGTGCCCGGCACGCGCGCGCCGGTGGAATCCGTGCGCACCTTGCGCAGCGACAGGGACCCGCGCAGTTCCGACTCCACCAGCGTGCGCACGATCTGCAGGCCGAGGCCGTCGCTGCGTTCCAGCGAGAAGCCCGAAGGCAGGCCGCGGCCGTTGTCCCGGATGAGGACGTCGAGCCAGCGCGCCGAGCGTTCCACGATGATCTCGACCTTGCCCGGGCGGCCCTGCGGGAACGCGTGCTCGATGGCGTTCTGCACGAGCTCCGTGAGCACCATGACCAGCGGCGTCGCGATCTCGGCGATGACGATGCCGAACGAGCCCTTGCGCGTGAGCCCCACCTGCGACTCCGCGGTGGCGACCTCGCCGACCATCGGCAGGACGTTGTCGAGCAGCTTGTCGAGGTCCACGCGCTCGTCGACGGAGATCGACAGGGCCTCGTGGACCATCGCGATCGACGAGACGCGCCGCACGGACTCGCCGAGCGCGAGGCGGGCCTCTTCGCTCGTGGTGCGGCGCGACTGCAGCCGCAGCAGCGCCGCGACGGTCTGCAGGTTGTTCTTCACGCGGTGGTGGATCTCGCGGATCGTCGCGTCCTTGGACAGCAGGGCGCGGTCGCGGCGCTTGACCTCGGTGACGTCGCGGACCAGCACGAGCGCGCCGGCCGCCTGACCCGACGGGCGCAGCGGCAGCGCACGGAACAGCACCACGGCGCCGCGGCGGGAATCGGCCTCCGTGCGGGTGGAGGGCTTGCCGTCGAGGGCCTCGATGATGCGGTGCGAGACCTCGGTGGCGTCGAACGGGTCGCGGATCAGCGACCGCGTCAACGGCGCCAGCCGCTGCCCCACCAGGTCGGACTCGTGGCCCATGCGGTGGTAGGCGGACAGGCCGTTGGGGCTGGCGAACACGACGGTGCCGCTCGGGTCGAGGCGGATGAGGCCGTCGCCGACGCGGGGGCTGGTGTGGGTGTCGGCCTGGTTGCCGCCCGGGGGCGGGAACGTGCCGTCGACGATCATCTGGCACAGGTCGCCCGCGCTGCCCAGATACGCGATCTCCAGCGGGCTCGGCACGCGCGGCGCGGCCAGGTTCGTCTCGCGGCTGAGCACGGCGATCACCTCGCCGCCGAAGCTCACCGGCACGGCTTCGCGGCGCATCGGCAGGTCGCGGTACCAGTGCGGGTCTTCCTCGCGGCCGATCTTCCGCTCGCGCACGGCCTTCGCCAGCTCCGGGTGCTCGGCGACGGTGAACCGCGTGCCGACGACATCCTCGGGGTGCGCGGTGGGCGCCGTGGTGGGCCGGGCGTGTGCGACGCACACGAAATCGCCGCCCTCGGGCTGCAGGTCCCTCGCGACGGGGACCCACAGCAGGAAATCGGCGAACGACAGATCGGCCAGCAGCTGCCACTCCGCGACGACGGTCTGCAGATGGTCGGCGGCCTCACCGGGGAGACCGGTGTTCTCGGCGAGCAGGTCGGAAAGGGTGGACACGAGCTACTCGACGACCACGAGTGCGTGGTGCGCGGTTCCTCCGGTCATCCGCCCATCAAACCAGAGCGGACGCCGATCAGCACGGGCGCCGCAGGTGAGCCGGGGCACGCATGACACACTGGAGCGGTTGACCCGAGCCCGGCAGGTGCTCCGGCACCCCGCACCCGGGCCATCCCGCGTGAATACGAGGAGTGAAGCATGTCGAAGCGCGCCCGTAAGCGTCGCGACCGCAAGAAGAACGGCGCGAACCACGGCAAGAAGCCCAACGCCTGATTCCGGCGTCCGGACGCGACACGGCCCCCGCACCACTGGTACGGGGGCCGTCGTCGTCGGAAATCCCGGAAAAGCGTGAGCTCGGGTGTTACTCGCCGGTGCGCTGCTCGACGGTGATCTCGGTGCGCTCGACCGTCACGCCGCCGCGCGTGGCGACGGTCTGGCGGATCGAGGCGCGCAGGCGGCTCTTCAGCTCCGCCGGCGCCAAGTCACCGCCGCACTTGCGATGCAGCAGCTCCTTGATCTGCTCGTCGATGCCGTACTCCTCGAGGCACGGCGGGCAGTCCTCGATGTGGCGGCGCAGCTCGGCGTCGCGCAGGGGGCTGCACTCCTTGTCGAGGAGCAGGTAGATCTCCGAAAGCGCCTCTTCGCAGCGGACCTTGTCCTCGGTCCCCGGCGCGTCACCCGTGCTCATCGCTTCGCCACCTCCTCGCGGTCACCGCGGATGAAGCCGCGCTCGCGCGCGACGTCGGCCAGCAGGTCGCGCAGCTGGGCGCGACCGCGGTGCAGACGGGACATCACGGTGCCGATGGGCGTGTCCATGATCTCGGCGATCTCCTTGTACGCGAAGCCCTCGACGTCCGCCAGGTAGACGGCCAGCCGGAACTCTTCGGGCAGCTTCTGCAGCGCCTGCTTCACGTCGGCGTCGGGGAGGTTGTCCATCGCCTCGACCTCGGCCGAGCGCAGCCCGCTGGAGGTGTGACTCTCCGCCTTGGCGATCTGCCAGTCGGTGATCTCCTCGGTGGGCTGCTGCACCGGCTGCCGCTGACGCTTGCGGTAGCCGTTGATGTAGGTGTTGGTGAGGATGCGGTACATCCACGCCTTGAGGTTCGTGCCGGCCTTGAAGGAGGCGAACGCCGCGTATGCCTTGAGGTAGGTCTCCTGGACCAGGTCCTCGGCGTCGGAGGGGTTCCGCGTCATCCGCATCGCGGCCGAGTACAGCTGATCGAGCAGGGGCATCGCGTCGCGTTCGAAGCGCTCCGCCAGCTCCAACTCGTCGGCCGCCGTCTCCGGCGCGGTGTTCGGGGTGCTCGGCAAACCGTTCCCTTCCCGTTCGGCGTCGATGCGCTTCTGCGCATACGGCAACGCCGAGTTTACGCGGGGGCTCGGAAGGCCCTGCTCGGTGCTGCGCCTACGAGGGCGGGCAGTGGTAAGCGTCGTGGTCACGTTTCTTTCAACAGAACGTGGCGGGCGTCCATTCCCGACGCCTTCGTAGACTCCGATCCCATGGCGGGCAAGGGAACACCGGCGACGGCGCTGCTCACGAAACACAAGGTGGCGCACACGCTGCACTCGTACGACCACGACTCGCGGGCCGAGTCGTACGGCCTGGAGGCGGTCGAGGCCCTGGGCCTGGAGGCGGCGCGCGTCTTCAAGACACTGGTGGCGGACGTCGACGGCAAGCTGACGGTGGGCGTGGTGCCGGTCACGGGGTCTCTGGACCTCAAGGCGCTGGCCGCCGCGGCCGGGGGCAAGAAGGCGCGGATGGCCGATCCGGCAGGTGCCCAGCGGGCAACCGGGTATGTGCTCGGGGGGATTTCGCCCCTGGGGCACCGGAGCCGTCTGCCGGTGGTGGTGGACGAGTCGGCTTCGGGGTTCGCGACGGTCTACTGCTCGGCCGGGCGGCGGGGGCTCGAGGTGGAGCTGGCGCCTGGGGACCTGGTGCGGTTGACGGGGGCTGTGGTGGCTTCGATCGCCGGCTGAGCACTGTGCACGCCTAGCTGTCCACAACTGGGGGAAGCGTGTGGACAACTACCCGCAGACGCGGCCGAAGTCCTGCCGCCGCGACGAAGTCGCCAGTACTCCAGGTACCTGATGTACTTGACGTACTTGAGGTACCTCCGCATACTGGTCCCCCAAGGCGAGCTGCGGCTGACGCGCGCCGTCGATTCACCACGCGGCTCGGGAGGGAGCGGAAGTGAGCACCTCGGTCCACTACGAAAGCTCGAGTGAAGCCCGCAAGAACCTGAAGAGCCTCTTCGACGCCGCCGGACAGGGTCGCGTGGCCACGATGCGCCGCGACAACGACACGGTGGCGGTCGTGGACGTGGAGCGCCTGCGACACTTCCTGACGTCCGTTGTCCCCTCGCGCGCCGAGGTGGTGTCCGAGACCGGCGGGTGGTCGGTGTTCATCCCCGGGCTTCCGGTGGCGGCCGATGCCGAGACTTTCGACGACGCCGTCGCCGACATGGTGGGGGCGCTGCGGGAGTACGCGGACGATTGGCAGGACCACCTGCGCGACGCGCCGAACCACCGGGACAACTGGGGTCTGGTCCAGCTGATCGAGCTCAGCAGCGACGTGGACCTGCAGGCTTGGCTGGTGAACAGCAGCCGATGATGTGCCCGGCACCGACCCGGGCGGATCACGACGCGTTCTGCCGAGCCGAGGGATGGCAACTGGTGCGGGATGCGCGGGGGCGCTCCGTCACGCACCACGTGACCTACGAGCTGCACCTGCCCGACGGGCGCGTGCTGCGGACGAGGATTTCCCGCCCGCCGAACCGGTCGACCTACGGACCGCAGATGTGGCGCGCGATCCTGCGTGACCAGCTCTGTGTGACCGAAGCCGATTTCTGGGCGTGCGTGCAGGACGATGTGGTCCCGGAACGATCCATCGCGCGTCCGGTGGCCGAGGCCGGCGTGCCGGCACAAGTCGTGCACACGCTGATCCACCAGGTCGGCATCCCCGACGCCGAGGTCGCCGCGATGAGCCGCGAGGAAGCGATCGCGCGCGTCAACCAGTTCTGGACCGAGGGCGCCTGACCACTCAGAGGTGCGGCCTCAGCACTCGCCCCAACCACTCCGCCGCCGCGCGCGACACCGCGTCCAAGTCGGCCGACAAGGTGTGGTCCCCCGAGACCATCACAACCTCGTGGTGCGGCCCCGCCGAAGGGCGGCCGAACGGGTCGCGCTCGCCCTGCACCACCAGGGTCGGCACTTCCACCGCATCGAGCTCCGGTTGCCGCGTCTTTTCCGGCCGGCCGGGCGGGTGCTCGGGAAACGCCAGGCACAACACCGCCACAGCCTGGCCGGCCGAAGCTGTCCGGCAGGCAACCCGCGCGCCCGAGGAACGGCCGCCGAAGACCAACGGCAGGTCGTCGAAGTGCGCCGACAACTCGTCCGCCACAGCCAGCCAAGCCGTGTCCAGCTGATTCGCCGGTGCGGGCGCCCGGCGCCCCGCCACCCGGTACGGCTGCTCCACCAAAGCCACGTGCACCCCGGCGGCCTTCGCGGCCCGCGCGACCGCCACCAGGTCCTTGGCCCCGATGCCGCCACCCGCGCCGTGACCGAGCAGGAGCACGGCGGCGCCGTCCTTGGCGCAGTGGAGCTCGGCGCGCGCGGGGCCGTGGGGAGTGTCGATCTCGAGGGTGGTCATGGCGCGTCGAACAGGGTTTCCGAGGCGGCGGGCTCGGCGCGCGTGAGCAGCTGGGGGCCGTTGTTGCGGACGTTGTTGACCAGCGTGGAAATCGGGCGCAGCTCGAGCGACTCGACGAAGTCCGGCGGCGTGGGCACGAGCAGACCGTCCACGGAGGACTGGTCCGGGTCGAGCCAGCCGTCCCAGTGCTCGCCCGGGACGATCAGCGGCATGCGGTCGTGGATGCCCCGCAGCTGGCCCTCGGCGTCGGTCGTGATGATGGAGAACGTGATCAAGGGCTGCTCGTCCGACGAGCCGTCCTTCGGGCGCCAGCTCTCCCAGATCCCGCCGAACGCGAGCGACGAGCCGGAAGGATCCGTCATGTAGAACGGCTCCTTCTCCTTGCCCGTGCGGCGCCATTCGAACCAGCCGTCGGCCGGGACCAGGCAGCGACGCGACTTCAAAGCGCGTTTGAAGGCCGGCTTTTCAGCCGCCGTCTCCGCGCGCGTGTTGATCATGCGCGAGCCGACGGAGGGGTCCTTCGCCCAGAACGGCACGAGGCCCCACTTCATGATCCGCAGCGACCGCTCGGCGGGCTCGTCCTCGAGCACCTGCCCCTCGGCGTCGCGGGGGTGGCGCTGGACCACGGTGACGACGTTCTTGGTCGGCGCGACGTTGTAGTCCTCGCGCGCGGCACCCTCGGTCAAATCGACCGCGGCGAACTCGTCGATCAGCTTCGCCGGGTCCTTCGTCGCCGCGTAACGGCCGCACATGCCAGCCTCCTCGCACCTCTCAAGACGCCATCGTTACACGCAGGCCGGGCCGGGCGCGACCGGCATGGGATCATTTCGACCAGGCAGGACGAGCGGGAGGACGGTGGGCGGTTTGGCGAGAGGCGACTGGAGCAAGCTGGACGAATCCGACGTGCGGGTTCGCCCCGGCAAGGGCACCAGGCCCCGGACCAAACGCCGGCCCGAGCACGCCGATGCCGTCACCGCCATGGTGATCGGCAAGGACCGCGGCCGCTGGACGTGCGCCGTGGACGCCGACCCCGAACGCGTGGTCACGGCCATGCGCGCCCGCGAGATGGGGCGCGTCTCCGTGGTCGTCGGGGACATGGTCGCCCTGGTCGGCGACGTCTCGGGCCTGCAGGACACGCTCGCACGCATCGTCCGCGTCGACGAGCGCACCAGCGTGCTGCGCCGGACCGCCGACGACACCGACCCGTACGAGCGCGTGGTCGTCGCGAACGCCGCCCAGCTGCTGATCGTCACGTCGCTCGCCGATCCCCCGCCGCGGACCGGGTTCATCGACCGCTGTCTGGTCGCCTGCTACGCGGGCGGGCTCGAGCCCGTCCTCTGCCTCACGAAAGCCGACCTGGCCAGCCCCGACGAGCTGCTCGCGAGCTACGCGGGCCTCGACGTGCCGGCCATCGTCACGCGCCACGACGAGAAGCCCGAAGGCCTGGCCGAGCGCCTCGAAGGGCGCGTGTCCGCGTTGGTCGGGCACTCCGGCGTCGGCAAGTCCACGCTGGTCAACCGCCTGGTGCCCGACGCCGAGCTCGCCACGGGCGTCGTCAGCTCCGTCGGCAAGGGACGCCACACGTCCGTGGCGGCCGTCGCGCTGCCGCTGCCCCTCGCGGGCCGCGGCTGGGTGATCGACACGCCGGGCGTGCGGTCGTTCGGGCTGGCGCACGTGACCGCCGACGACATCGTGAACGCCTTCGAGGAGTTCGCCGAGGCCGCCGAGGAGTGCCCCACGAACTGCGGCCACCTCGGCCCGCCGGAGGACCCGGACTGCGCGCTCGACGCCGTCGTCACCGAAGGTCGCGCAAGCGCCGAGCGGCTGGCGTCGCTGCGTCGGCTGCTCGTTTCACGCGCGGGTGGCGCGGAGTGACTCTTGATCACGGGAAAAACGGGCGCTGACGGCGGCCGGAGGTTGGCAACCGCGCGCGGAGCCGATGGGGTGGGAATCCCCACCACAAGGAGCCGCCGCCCGTGCCGACCGACCCCGAGGCCTACCCCCTCGACATCGAGTACGTCCAGAATCCCCACGAGATCGAAGCGAAGCTGCGGATCGAAGCACCCGTCCGGCTGGTGCAGACGCCGCGGGGAATGCGGTCGTGGCTCGTCACCAGGTACGAGGACGTCAAGCAGGTCCTGACCAGCCCGGACGTCCACAAGGACGAGGGCAGGCGCGCCCAGATCATCGCCGAGCGGCACGGCCCGTCGTTCGCGATGCTGTCCCCCGCCTTCCGGCTGCTCGAAGACCACATGCTCAACAGCGACCCGCCGGACCACACACGGCTGCGGCGGCTCGTCGCGAAGGTGTTCACGACCCGCGCGATCGCGCGCCTGCGGCCGCGGATCGAGAGCGTGACCGCCGAGCTGCTCGACGCGATGGCCGGACAGGATCGGGTCGACCTGGTCGCGAGCTTCGCAGCGCCGCTGCCGATGATCGTCATCTGCGAGCTGCTGGGCGTGCCCGAAACCGACCGCGAGAAGTTCGGCTCCTGGGTCGAGGTGATCACGTCGGCCGGTGACCAGCGGCTCGTCGAGGCGTCCGAGCTGTTCCTGGCCTACCTGCGTGACCTCGTCACAGCCAAGCGGGCCGAGCCGGCCGAAGACCTGCTGTCCGACCTGGTCGCCGTGACCGACAGCGGCGACCGCCTGTCGGAGCAGGAGCTCGTCACCATGGCCGAGCTGCTCGTGATCGCGGGGCACGACACCACGGTCAGCCTCATCGCCAACGGCACGCTCGCGCTGCTGCGTGCCCCCGCGCAGCTCGCGGCACTGCGGGCCGACCCGTCGCTCGTGCCGAACGCCATCGAGGAGCTCCTGCGCTACGACGGACCGGTCCACATCGCAACCACGCGGTTCACCACCGCCCCGATCACGGTCGGTGGCATCGAGATCCCGGCGAACGAGTTCCTCTCCGTGTCGCTGCTTTCCGCGAACCGCGACGGCGAGCGGTTCGCGGATCCCGATGAGCTCGACGTGACCCGACCGGTCGGTGGGCACCTGGCGTTCGGGCACGGCATCCACCACTGTCTCGGCGCGCCGCTCGCCCGGTTGGAGGGAGCGATCGCGCTCGGCGCGCTCATCGAACGGTTCCCGGCGCTTCGGCTCGCCGACGGTGCCGATCCGGCGCGGTGGCGGTTCTCGACACTGATGCGCGGACTCGAGGAGCTTCCCGTCGCGACCCGATGACTTCAGCGGGAACCGGCGACGGTCACCGTGCGTCCCATGATTACTCCGCAGGTGGACGACACAACGGGTGATTGATTACCCAAATCGTGATCGAAAGGGCGTAACTGTTGCCCCGATCCAGCGATACTGCGGGTGGAGTAATGACCTTCCTAGGGGGATTGCATGCGCAAAACCACTTTCGTCGTCGCCGCGGGTGCCGCGCTGGCGCTCGTGCTGACCGGCTGTGGTTCGAAGTCTGAGAACGGGACCGCGGCGCCGGCGGGCGACAAGGCCTCCTCGGGGATCGCCTCGCCGTTCGCGAACGTGCTTGAGCTGGCGAAGGCGTCCAAGCAGGGCACCGCGAAGTCGAAGTCGTCGAAGATGTCGATGACCATGTCGGTCGGCGGAAAGAACGTGACCGCCGAGGGACTCATGTCCTACGACCCGGCCAACTTGAAGATGTCGATGACGATGACCACCGACGGTGAGCAGAGCGAGATCCGGCTCATCGACAAGACGATGTACATGAAACTCCCGGCGTCTGAGGCCTCGCAGATGGGCACCGACAAGCCGTGGGTCAAGATCTCGCCCGACGCGAACGACCCGATTTCGAAGGCCCTCGCCGGGAGCATGTCGCAGGCTTCCGAGCAGAGTGACCCGACGAAGATCCTCGACCAGATCAGCGAGGCCGGCCGGATCGTCAGCTCCGACCAGACCACGCTGGACGGCCAGCCGGTGAACCACTACAAGTTCGAGATCGACATCGCCAAGTCGATCGACAAGATGCTGGCCAGTGTTCCGGCCGAGTCCCAGGCCCAGGTCAAGGAATTGCTCAAGGGCAAGGACATCAAGATGCCGGCCGAGCTCTGGGTCAACAAGGACCAGCTCCCGCTCCAGATCACGATGGACGAGAGCGAAATGATGAAGGCGATGGGCGTGCCGGCCTCGGCCGCGGGCTCCGGCAAGATCGTCGTCAAGTACAGCGATTGGGGCGCTCCGGTCGAGGTCACCGCGCCGCCGGCCGACCAGGTCGCGGACCTGGGCGAGATCGCGAAGCACATGGGCGGCTGACCGCTCGCTGCTTGACCCGAAGGGCGCCTCGACAACCGTCGGGGCGCCCTTCGCGCTACTACGGGTAATTCCACTTCCCCCGAACGGGTCTTCGGAGCCGTCTGTGCTTTTGTAGGGTCTCTTTCCGCCGGTCAGGACGGGGTTTTCCGGATGCGCAGGACGGCTTTGGCGTGCGCCGCGCTGCTCGTGATCGGCGGGTGTTCGGCTTCGCCCGAGCGGTTCTCCGACGCGCGTGCCCTGGCCGACGCGGCCGTCGCGGCGACGAACGCCGGTCACTCCGCGAAGTTCACCACCGATGTCGCCGCGGGTGCGCTCGTGTCCCACGGTCAGGGTGAGGCCGTGTTCGGCCCCGGCGGGACGGCGCTGCAGATGACCACGGACTACGTCGGCGAGCCGCTGGAGCTGCGCCTGGTCGCGCAGACGCTGTACGCGAAGGTCCGCCCGAGCGCCCTCGACCAGGTGACCGGCCGCAAACCCTGGGTGAAGGTCTCGCCCGACGGCAGCGACCCATTCTCCCAGGTCCTCGGCGGCAGCCTCGCACAGCTCGCCGAGCAGAACGACCCCGCGCGCACGCTCGAACAGGTCCGCACCGCGGGCACCCTCACTGCCAGCGACGCGACCACCCTCGACGGCACCGACGCCTCCCACTACCGCGTCGACGTCGACTTGGCCCACCTCGGCGCCGAGCTGCCCGCGGGCCTCCCGGCCGACGCGCAGCTCGGTGGCACGAAGGTCCCCCTCGACCTGTGGCTCGACGAGGACAACCGGCCCCTGCAGCTGGTCCTCGACCTGTCGCCCATCCTGCGCGGCTCAGGCGGCCAGGGCAGCGCCCGCATCACAGCGCGCTACTCGGCGTGGGGCTCGCCGGTGAACGTCACGGCCCCGGCAGCCGACCAGATCGGCACGCTCATCGGTGGCTGACGCAGGCGGTGGTTCAGCCCACCTGCGCGGGTTCGGGTGAGGGCGCGCCGGCCCACTGGTGCAGGACCGTCGCGAGATCGGCGGGGTCGGGGGTGACCGTGGCCCAGGCGACGACGCCGTCCGGGCGGAGCAGGAGGCCGGTCGGGGTCGTGGGGGCGTCGGGGACGACGGTGACGCGGGTGGACCACGGGGCGGCGAGAGCCGCGAAAGCGCCGTCGGGAGTGCGGTCGAGCAGGACGAACCCGCCCGAGTGGGTGTGGTCGGCGAGGCGGGAGCCGTCGGACAGCCACACGTCCGGGGCGTAGCGGCCGATCAGTGGGTGGTCGCCAGGCAGGTCGAGGCGCTGGGTCACGCCGGAGATCTTCTTGACGGCGTGGGTGGCGCCGTCGGGGGTGGCGAGCAGATCGGCGACGACGGTGCGCAGCGCGGCCGACTTGGGGTCGCCGCGCAGGACGCCGATCTGGGCGCGCGTCCAGTCCAGGACCCAGGTGCCGAGGGGGCGGCGTTCGGCGTCGTAGGTGGTCAGCAGTCCGTCGGGAGCCCAGCCGGCGATGACGGCGCCCAGTTTCCAGCCCAGGTTCATCGCGTCGCCGACACCGAGATTGAGGCCCTGGCCGCCGAAGGGCGGGTGGACGTGGGCGGCGTCGCCGGCGAGGAAGACGCGGCCGGAGCGGTAGGTGGCGGCCTGGCGGGTGTTGTCGGTCCAGCGGGTGGCGGTGCCGCGCAGGGCGGTGAGGGTGACGTCGGTGCCGGAGACGCGGCGCAGGCTGCTCTGCACCTCCTCCAGGGTGACGGGCGCCGTGCGATCGGCGGGGCCGCCGTCGAACTCGACGGTGGTCACGCGGCCGGGCTGCGGGCCGCGGCGATAGGCACCCGCGGCCGACCAGGCCCAGCTGTCGGCGAGCTTCTCCGGGTCGGCGATGTCGGCGACGGCCAGGCGCCCGGTGAGCTCGGGGGCGGTGCCGGGAAAGTCGATGCCGGCGAGGCGGCGGACGGCGCTGTGCCCGCCATCGCAGCCGACCAGCCACGCCGTGCGCACCGGGCCGGCCGTGGTTCCGACGAGCACGCCGGCGTCGGTGTCTTCGAGCGACGTGACCTCCACCCCGCGCCGCACCGGCACGCCGAGCCGCGCGACGTGCTCGGCCAGCAGCGCCTCCAGCTCGCGCTGCGGCACCAACCGCGCACCGTCGACGGCGGTGTGGGCGGCGAGGTCGGGATCGGACCAGTCGACGAGGTCGGCGTCGAGCACCATGCCCGCGAAGTGGCCGGTGAACCGCGGGCCTTCCCGTTTCTCGACCAGGCGCGCGAACGACCCCACCTGCCCCAGCAGCTCCCGCTGCACCTGCTCGGCCGCCGGCAGCAGGCCGCGGCGGTCGAGGGCCTCGGCCGTCGGCACGTTGATCGCGCCGGCCTTCACTGCCTCGTCCGGCTCGGTCAGCCGCTCCAGCACCTGCACTTTTGCTCCGGACAAGGCCAGCTCGGCGGCGAGCACGAGGCCCACCGGCCCGGCACCGACCACGGTCACGTCTACGCGTTCGTCAGACACGAACAATGTTCTACTTACGAACGTTGTTCGTGTCAAGCTAGGCTGGCCCTCGTGAACCCGCGAGAGCGACGCGCGGCGCGCCACCAGCCGCCGAACCTCCAGGCCGACACCCGACCGCGGCGCCGTCGCAAGACCCCGATCGTGGAACAGGTCGTCGACACGGCCCTGGACGTGATCGCCCGGGAGGGCTACGAGGCCCTGACCATGCGGCGCCTGGCCGACGCCCTCGACACCGGACCCGCGTCGCTCTACAACCACGTGGTCAACAAGGCCGACCTCGGCGAGCTGCTCATCGGACGGCTGTGCTCCGAGCTCGCGCTGCCCTGGCCTTCCGCCGAGGAGTGGCGCGACCAGATCCGCAGCGTGTGCGAGCAGCTGCGCGACCAATACCTGCGCTACCCCGGCATCTCCAGCGCCGCGTTCGCCATGGTCCCCACCGACCTGGAAGCCGTGCGCGTCAACGAAGGCATGCTCGCGATCCTGCTCACGGGCGGCGTTGCGCCGCAGACCGCCGCGTGGGCCATCGACGCGCTCCTGCTGTACGTCGCGTCCTACTGCCTGGAGCTCTCCATCGCCCGCCAACGCTCAACCCGCGACGACACCGCCTGGGTCCTCGACCGCGACGAACTCCGCCGCCGCCTCACCGCCCTGCCCGCCGAGACGTTCCCCCACACGACGCGCCACGCCACGGAACTCACGGCCGGCGAAGGCCACGATCGGTTCGACTTCACGGTGGGGTTGATGATCGACGGTCTCGGCCGCCGCTAGCCCCGGTTCAGGCGGCGAACAGCGCGGACAACCGCGGCAGCCGTTCCCGAGCCGAATCCGGGTCCTCGACGTCGAAGTCCGGGTCCAGCGGCGGCAGCGAGACGGGCGGGTCCTCAGGAAGTGGTTCCCCGGTAGCCGAGAGATAGGCCGCTGCGGTGAAGTACAGGATCTCTTCGCACTCCAGCTCCTCGCCCTCGGCGGCGGCGGCGCGGACGGCCGGCACGTCGGCCAGCGAGTCGGGGTCGGCGAGGGCGCGGGTGAAGACCTCGCGGCCCTGGGTGAGGAGCCAGCCGCGGAAGTAATCGAAGCCGTCGTCGGAGCAGCCGCCGTTGACGACGTACGCGGCGGCCCACAGAGGACTGCGGTAGGACTCCGTGAGGAGTCCGCCCAAAACCCTGTGCGCGGCAACGATTTCCGCGCGCGAGCGGGCCGCGAGCAGCTCGCCGGCGCGGGCGGCCACGTCGGCGTGGGAGGAGTCGATGAGCTGCCAGAAGTCGAGTTCGGTCACGAGTCCGAACTCTGCCAGCCGGGTCCGACAAAAACGGGGACTACATCAGCTCCAGCAAGAACGGCAGCTCCTGCGGCGCATACCAAGCCAGCTCATGATCCTCCGCATCACCCAGCACGAACTCGGCGTCCTCGTCGCCAAGGTCGGCGGCGTCGATCACGGCGGCGGCCGCGGAGACGGCGTCGGCGGCTTCGGCGGAGTCCACGTGGATCGCGGCGATCCGGCTGAGCGCGACAGGGCCGTCGAGGCGGACGACGGCGGCGTCGAGGTCCGCGCGCAACGTCACGTTGTCCACGTCGGCCGAGACGACGGCGCGGCGGGGCTCGCCCTTTTCCTCCGCGTTGATCAGGCGAAGCGACGCGCGGGCGGCGTCCAGCAACGCGGCGTACTCCAGCTCTTCGTCGGAGCCGCTCACGTACGCCTCGCGCAGCCCTGGCGTCAGCGCGAACGCCGTGCCGCTGCGGGCCCGGAACTCGCCGTTCGACTCGAGTTCGCGAAGCATCGCGATCGTCGCCGGAATGTAGACCCTCACCAGTGCGCACCCTTCAGCTCTTCCAACGCTTCTTCGATCATCCCGCCGAGCAGGTCGACGTCGAACGCGGCCTTGCGGTCGCCGTTGAGTCCGAAGTAGACACCGCCGCGGTAGGACGTGACCCCGATCGCCAGCGCCTGGGTGCGCATCAGCGGCATCACGGGGAACATTTCGATCAGTTTCGCCTCACCCGCGTACACCGGTTCCTGCGGCCCCGGCGAGTTGGTGATCATGAGGTTGAAAATCCGGCCCGACAGCGAACCGCCGGCCCGCGCGCCGAGCGAATGCAGCGTCGCCGGGGCGAAGCCGCTTACCTTCAGCAGCCCGCGCGCGGCGACGGAACGGCCGGAGTCGAGGTGCGCGCTCATCGCGTGGCCGACGTGCTGCAGCCGCAGCACGGGGTTCGGCTCGCCCACCGGCAGGTCGACGAGGTAGGCCGCCACCTGGTTGCCGACGAGCGCCGGTGTGGAGTACTCGGCCGTGTCCTCGTCGCGCACGGCCAGGGGCACCAGCGCGCGCACGGTGGCCGTGGACGTGAGGTTCACCCCGCGCGAAAGGAGCCACTCGCGCAGCGCGCCGGTGATCGCGGTGAGAATCACGTCGTTGACGGTCCCGCCGTGCTCAGCGCGGACCTTCCGGTAGTCCTCCAGCCGCGTGCGCACCACGGAGAACAGCCGGCCGCCGGAGACACGCACGTTGAGCGGGCCCTGCGGCGCCGGGTTGACGACGGTGCGCAGCGTGGACGCCACCTCTCCCAGCGTCTCGGCGACCTTGCCGACCGACGCCCACGCGTCGTTGGCGGCGGAGCGGACGTTCTCGACCAGCTCACCCGGGCGTTGCACGGCCTCGCTCACGGCGTCGATCATCAGCTGCGCGCGGCTCGGCTCGCGGCGCGGTGTCCAGGTGTCCTCGTACGGCTCGGGCGGCGCCGGGGCGTCGTCGAGGATGAGCTGGCCGAGGTCGATGGTGCCGATACCGTCCACAACGGACTGGTGCGTCTTCGTCACCAGCGCCACGCGGTCGCCGACGAGACCCTCGACGAAGTAGGCCTCCCACAGCGGGCGTTCGGGCGCGAGCCGGCGCGACATCAGGCGCGCGACCAGGTCGAACAGCTGCTCGTCGGTGCCCGGCTGGGGCAGCGCGGAGCGGCGGACGTGGTAGTTGAGGTCGAAGTCGACGTCGTCCACCCACACGGGCCGGGCGAGGTGGCCGGGGACGTCGAGCACGCGCTGGCGGTAGCGCGGCAGGAACGGCAGGCGCGAGCCGACGAGGTCGAGCACCTGCGCGTAGTCGAGCCCGCCGCGCGGGCGCTCGAAGATGGCCACGCCGCCGACGTGCATCGGGGTCGCGTGGTCCTCGACGTACAGGAACGAGGCGTCGAGCGCGGACAGGCGGTCGGGCATGAGCCGATCCTTACACAGTGCGAGACTGACCGGCGTGGGTGATGAGGCGGAGGTTTCTCCGAAGGACCGGTTCCTGACCGTCTACGGGCGCAAGCCGGTGCTCGAAGCGCTGGCCGACGACGGCCTGCAGGTGGACAAGGTCATCCTCGCCGACACCGCCCGCGGCCCGGCCGCGGTCGAGATCCAGCGCGCCGCGAAGGACGCCGGGGTGCCGGTGCAGCGCGCGAGCGCCCACCGCGTGAAGGTGCTGGCCGGCAACGGCAAGCAGGACCAGGGTGTGCTGGCCGACGTCGTCGCGCCGCGGATGCGCTCGCTCGCCGCCGCGCTGGACGACCGCCGCCCGCCCGCGCGGGTCCTGCTGCTCGACGGCATCACGACGCCCGCGAACGTCGGCATGATCCTTCGCACGGCCACCGCCGCCGGTCTGGAAGGTGTGATCGTGCCGCGGCGGGGGGTGGCCGCGTTGGACCCGATGGTGGTCAAGGCTTCGGCCGGCGTGGCGTTCCGCGCGCCGGTGCTGCGGTGCGGCAGCGCTCGTGAGGCGGCGGAAATGCTGACAGACGCCGGGTATGGCCTGTACGCGCTGAGTGCGTCGGGCAAGTCGACGGTGTTCGACGTTTCGCTGCCTCAGCGGGCGGCGTTCGTGCTGGGCGGGGAGACGGAAGGCGTGGGCGCGGCCGTGGCCGAGCTGGTGACCGAGTGGGTCTCCATTCCGATGCCCGGCGACGTCGAGTCGCTCAACGTCTCGGCGGCGGCCGCGGTGCTGTCGTTCGAGCTGGTGCGACGGTCTAGCTGAACAGAGCGGCCAGCTCTCCGAGGGTGTTCTCCATCGTGACGTGGTGGATGGCGACCATGCCCGCCTCGGCGGCGCCGCGGACGTTGCGGGCGGCGTCGTCCACGAACGCGCAGGTGGCGGCGGCGAGGCCGAGGCGTTCGGCGGCCACGAGGTAGATCTCGCGATCGGGTTTGGCCACGCCGACCTCGCCGGAGAAGACCAGCGTGTCGAAGTAGTCGGCCAGCTCGTGGCGGACGGCCGGCGTGGCACCGGGCGCGTTGGAGACCAGGCCGGTGCGCGTGCCGCCGGAGCGGATGGCGCGCAGGTAGTCGTAGAGCAGGTGGGCGTCGGGGTCGGTGAGGACGCCGGCGTAGTCGACCAGCAAGCCTTTGAGCACGGGCTCACCCTAGCGATCCGCGTGCGCGGCAACGGGCGTAGCGCATCTTGCAGATCGGAATGGGCGGATTCGCGGATTTCGCCGGATCAGGCGCAGACGGTCCCGGTTTCGGCTTTGTCCGGGCACTACCTGCAGCGGATCGTCCGCGTTTCAGGGGAGGAACACATGACGACCCACCGCCTCCGGGGCCTCGCGGGCAGCGAGCCCGCAGCCCGGCCCCGCCCTGTCCGCCACGTCACGCGGCACCGCCCGCCGGTCCGCGACCTGCCACCCACGGGGCACAACGTGGTTCAGCTCCTGGGACCCCCGAGCGAACGCCAGCTCACCGGCCGCCTCAACGCCATCCTCGAAGTCCTCGGCGGCCGCCGCGCCGCGGCGCAGGTGCAGAACCTCGTCGACCCGGCCCTGTTCGCGCGGCTTCTGACGCACAGCCGCCTGCCGAGCACGCGGCATCGGGTCGGGACGCTGCACCTGTGTCACCCGACGGATCTTGCGCTGGAGGCCGCGACGACCATTCGGAACGGTCCTCGGGTGCTCGCTCTGGCCGCGCGGTTCGAGCGGACGCGGACGGGGTGGGTTTGTACGCGGTTCCACTTGCTGGCGCCACGTCTGGGTCCAGCGCGTGCGGTACCGGCGCGTCCGTCGGCTGCTTGATGGGACGGGTGTCCCAAACAGCGGGTCACGGCGTCAGCCGATCGCCACCGGGAGCTGGGACAGGCCGCGCATGGTGATGGTCGGGTTCCAGGTCGGGGGGCCGGCCAGGTGCAGCGCCGGGGTGCGGACGGCGAGTTCGCGCAGGGCGGTCTGGCCTTCGAGGCGGGCCAGGGGTGAACCGAGGCAGAAGTGGATGCCCTGGCCGAAGGCGAGGTGGCGGGAGGGCTCGCGGGTGGGGTCGAAGGTGTCCGGGTCCGGGTGGGTCGCGGGGTCGCGGTTGGCGGCGCCGATGAGGACGATCGCCTGGGCGCCGGGGGCGACGTCGGTGGTGCCGACGCGCGTGGGCTGCAGGGCGACGCGGCTGGTGAGCTGCACCGGGGAGTCGTGGCGCAGGACTTCTTCGACGGCGTTGGGCGCGAGGGCGCCGTCGTCGCCGAGGGAGCGAAGGCCGGCTTCGGTGCCGAGCAGGGCCAGAACTCCGTTGCCGATGAGGTTGGTGGTGGTCTCGTGGCCGGCGACGAGCAGGAGAGTGAGCGTGACCAGGAGCTCGGCTTCGGTGAGCTTGTCGCCCTGATCGGTGACGGCGACGAGGTCCGACAGGAGGTCCTCACCGGGGTTGCGGCGGCGTTCCGCGGCCAGTTCGCGGAAGTAGGCGTTGAACTCGCGGCCGGCGTCGCCCGCTTCTTCGAGCACGGAGTCGGCGACGAGGAACGCCGGGTCGAGCGCGCGGGCCAGCGCGTGCGACCACTCGGCGAAGCGCGACCGGTCGGCCATCGGGACGCCGAGCATCTCGCTGATGACCTCGACCGGCAGCGGCGCGGCCAGCGCGGTCATCAGGTCGGCCGAACCGGCGTCGATCAGGTCGGAGATCAGGCGCGCGGTGATGTCCTCAACGCGCGGGCGCAGGCGCTCGACCATCCGCGGCGTGAAGGCCTTCGACACGAGCCGGCGCAGGCGCGTGTGGTCCGGCGGGTTGAGACCGAGGAACGACACCACCGGGCGGCCCTCGGCGTCGACCAGGTCGTCCGGGTGGCGGGCGGCCGGGTCAAGGACCTCGGGCTGGGGGTGCCCGAACGCGGGATCACGCACAACCTCCGTCGCCTCCGCCAGGCCGCTCACCACGAGGAACCCCGGCGCGATCTCGGCGACGGGCTCGGCCTCACGCCACTTGCGGTACAGCGGGTACGGGTCCGCTTTGTACTCGGGCGCGAACATCTGCGTGAAGGTTTCCAGGTCAGCCACGGCTCTCCCCCTCGACGGCACCACTGACCACGTTAGGCGCGTCGGCGGATCCCGTCACGTGAAGGCACTCAGCGACCCGCCCTTCGAAGAACCGCGTCAACAACAGGGGGTGTCCTTCGCCGCCTGAACGCGACCCCGGGCGCAGCACACAAAAAGGGCGGGCCGCACGAATGCGACCCGCCCCGGAAAAACCTGCGTCAGCGACGCGGGCCCTTCTTGCCCTTCTTCGCCTGTGCGCGCTCGGCGGCGCGGCGTTCGCGTCGCGTGTTGCCCGCGCCGGCGCCGTCGGAGTCGGCGCTGTCCGAATGGGACTCAACGCCACCGCCCTCGGCGGGGCCGGACATGGTCAGTCCGGATTGGACACCGCCGCCGACGCCCTTGCCACGCAAGGCCGACGGCACCGACTCGGTGTCGGTCGTGGGCGGTTGGGGCGGGGTCGGGCGTGAGTGGCGGCCGCCGTCGTCGCCGAAGGAAGCGGCCGCGGCGCCCGTGGCCGACGTGATCCCTGCGGGCAGCGCCGACGGGTCCAGCTGCGGCGCGGGTTCCGGCTCGCTGCGTTCGACCTGGAGGTTGAACAGGAAGCCGACGGCCTCCTCCTTCAGCGATTCGAGCATCGCGCGGAACATGTCGAAGCCCTCGCGCTGGTACTCGATCAGCGGGTCGCGCTGAGCGAGCGCCCGCATGCCGATGCCCTCCTTGAGGTAGTCCATCTCGTAGAGGTGCTCGCGCCACTTGCGGTCCAGCACGGTCAGCATCACCTGGCGCTCGAGGCGGCGCATCGCGCCCTCCTCGCCCACCAGCTCGTCGATCTCCGCCTCGCGCTTGTCGTACGCGTCGATCGCGTCGTTGACCAGCGCCTCGCGCAGGCCTTCGGCGTCGAGGTCGCCGTTCTCCACCAGGTCGTCCCAGTTCAGGCCGACGGGGTAGAGCGTCTTGAGGGCGGTCCACAGCTGCTCGTGGTCCCAGTCCTCGGCGTAGCCCTCGGAGGTGGCTCCGTCGACGTACGCACCGACGACGTCCACGCTCATGTGCTCGATCTGCTCGCGCAGGTCCTCGCCCTCGAGCACGCGGTGGCGCTCGGCGTAGATCACCTTGCGCTGCTCGTTCATGACCTCGTCGTACTTGAGGACGTTCTTGCGCGTCTCCATGTTGAGCTGCTCGACCTGCGTCTGCGCGCTCTTGATGGCCTTGGAGACCATCTTGTGCTCGATCGGCACGTCGTCGGGCAGGCGCATCGTGGTCATCACGCGCTCGACCATCACGGCGTTGAACCGGCGCATGAGGTCGTCGCCCAGCGACAGGTAGAACCGGGACTCGCCCGGGTCGCCCTGACGGCCGGAACGACCGCGCAGCTGGTTGTCGATGCGGCGCGACTCGTGGCGCTCGGTGCCGAGCACGTAGAGACCACCGGCCTCGCGGACCTGCTCGGCCTCTTCCTTGGCACCGGTCTTGATCTCCTCGAGCACCTTCGGCCACGCGGCCTCGTACTCCTCGGAGTTGTCCACCGGGTCGAGCCCGCGCTCGCGCAGCACCTGGTCGGCGATGATGTCCGGGTTGCCGCCCAGCACGATGTCGGTACCGCGACCGGCCATGTTCGTGGCGACGGTGACCGCGCCGACCTTGCCGGCCTGCGCGACGATCAGCGCCTCCCGGCCGTGGTACTTCGCGTTCAGCACCTCGTGGGGCACGCCCAGCTTCAGCAGCAGCTTCGAGAGGTGCTCGGACTTCTCGACGCTCGTGGTGCCGACCAGCACCGGCTGGCCCTTCTCGTGCCGCTCGGCGATGTCCTCGGCGACGGCCTCGAACTTGGCCTGCTCGGTCTTGTAGATCAGGTCGGCGCGGTCGGCGCGCACCATCGGCCGGTTCGTCGGGATCGGCACCACACCCAGCTTGTAGGTCTGGTGGAACTCCGCGGCCTCGGTCTCGGCCGTACCGGTCATGCCCGAAAGCTTGTTGTACAGCCGGAAGTAGTTCTGCAGCGTGATCGTGGCCAGCGTCTGGTTCTCGGCCTTGATCTCGACCTTCTCCTTGGCCTCGATCGCCTGGTGCATGCCCTCGTTGTAGCGGCGGCCCACCAGGATGCGGCCCGTGAACTCGTCGACGATCGTGACTTCGCCGTCGCGGACGATGTAGTCCTTGTCCTTGTTGTAGAGCTCCTTGGCCTTCAACGCGTTGTTCAGGTAGCCGACCAGCGGCGTGTTCGCGGCCTCGTAGAGGTTCTCGATGCCGAGCTGGTCCTCGACGAACCGCACGCCCTTCTCGGTGACCGCCACGGTGCGCTTGCGCACGTCGATCTCGTAGTGGTACTTCGAGTTGATCAGGTTGGCCTTCTCGACGCGCTCGCGCGAGCCCATCGTGGTGGTGTCGATGCCCTGCATCAGCGGCCCGAGGCGGGCGAACTCCGTGTACCACCGCGACGACTGGTCCGCCGGGCCCGAGATGATCAGCGGCGTGCGCGCCTCGTCGATGAGGATCGAGTCGACCTCGTCCACGATCGCGTAGTTGTGCCCGCGCTGCACGCACTCGTCGAGCGACCACGTCATGTTGTCGCGCAGGTAGTCGAAGCCGAACTCGTTGTTCGTGCCGTAGGTGACGTCGGCTTCGTAGTGCCGGCGGCGCTCCTGCGGGTCCTGCTCGGCGAGGATCACCCCGACCTCGAGCCCGAGGAAGCGGTGGATGCGGCCCATCCACTCGGCGTCGCGCTTGGCGAGGTAGTCGTTGGTGGTGACGACGTGCACGCCCTCGCCCGACAGCGCGTTGAGGTACGCCGCGAGCACGCAGGTGAGGGTCTTGCCCTCACCGGTCTTCATCTCGGCGACCTGGCCGAGGTGCAGCGCCGCGCCGCCCATGATCTGCACGTCGTAGGGCCGCTGGCCGAGCACCCGCTTGGCAGCCTCGCGGGCGACCGCGTAAGCCTCGGGGAGCAGCTCGTCGAGCGTCTCCCCCTTGCCGTACCGCTCTTTGAACTCGCCGGTCTTCGCCTGCAGTTCGGCGTCCGACAGGTCCTTCACGTCGTCTTCGAGGGTGTTGACGTGATCGGCGATGTTGCGCAGCCGCTTCACCATCTTGCCCTCACCCGCGCGGAGCAGGCGGTTCAGCACCATCCGGTCGACCTCACTAGCTGATCATGATCGCACCCGAGCCGGTCCCGGGCTTGTGGGCACGGCGCGCACTCGTAGTGCGGCGCCGCCGTCTCACCACATCGTAGGGAACACACAGTGGTCCGCGCACGCACGTGCTCGCAGAAGGTCACGAGAGGCCCCTTCGCACGCTACTCCCGGCACGCGGGTGGCCCGCACGCGCTCGCGTGCGGGCCACCCGTGGCACCGGCCGGCTCCCCCTCCGGCCGCGCCGGCTTGGCGGGCTCAGCCGCCGAGCCGGATCACGCCGTAATCGAAACCCTTCCGCCGGTACACGACGCTCGGCCGCCCGGACTCGGAGTCGTTGAACAGGTAGAAGTCGTGACCGACCAGCTCCATCTCGTAGAGAGCCTGGTCCACCGACATGGGGTCCGCGTTGTGGTTCTTCTCGCGGACGACGCGGCCGGGCTGGTAGCCCAGATCGTCGTCTTCCCAGCGTTTCTGCTGGGGCAGGGTGATCTCACCGGAGCTGACGGCCGCGAAACCATCGGTGATCGGTTCGGCCGTGTCAGCGGCGGGTGCCTCCAGCACTGCCGTGCTCGCGGTGGGACGGGCGACGGCGTCCGGCGATCCGCCGGCCATCGCCATCGAGGTCGCCTCGGCGACCGACTCCGGGCGGCTGCGCCCGTAGTGCACGCGCCTCCGGTCGTGTGTTCGCCTCAGCCGGTTCTCCAGCTTCGTGACGGCGGAGTCGAGCGCTGCGTAGAAGTCCGCGGCGCACGCTTCGGCGCGCACGGCCGGACCGCGGCCCTTTCCGGTGATCTCGACGCGCTGGCAGCTCTTCGCCTGCCGGCGGTTCGGCTCGTGGAACAACTCCACGTCGTACCGGATGACCTTCTTGTCGTAGCGCTCAAGACGGGCCAGCTTTTCGCTGACGAGTGCCCGGTAGTGGTCGGGCACCTCCACGTTGCGGCCCTTTACGACGATGTCCATACACGACCTCCCTCGCTGAGATGTCTGCGAGCTGTTGTGTGTTCACACGGCGCCGGTAGTGCGGGGACGGAGCCCGGATCTGGCGGGCTGAGAAGAACTCGATGGCCGGTCACGACGTCTCGTGGCGGATGCTCGAGCGCGGACTCAGCGCGCCTCCGGCGCCAGGGACATGGGCTGCACACCTCCCTGCCTGCGGGGATTGCTGATAGCGGAGCACGTTAGCTTCATCACGCCGCTCGCAACAGCCCCCGGGCCGGGGGATGTCACGATTCGGGAACCCGTTACGGCGCGCAGCGAAACGCCCGTGCGCAGCCCGAAATCCCGCCCCTGACGGTCGAACGCGAGCGATGCATTTTCACGCGTACGGCGCAACGGCGCGGGAGCCCGGAAGCCGAGAGTCACGGCCCGCCGCGCCACAGCCGCCACCCCGGTGGAGTGTTCGGCCGCCCGCGTGATTCCGAGCCAGACCCTCATGTCCCGACAACGGGCGGCCGTTGCGTCGCGTTCCCTGTTGACATCACTCGTGTAGGTGACGTCTGCTCACCCTGCGGCGAGCAACGCGACCACAGCCGACACGGCGACCCCGGCGTCGGCGAGTACTCGCACGCACGCGGCCGCCGTGGCACCCGTGGTGACCACGTCGTCGAGCACCACGACCCGGCTGCCCGGCGGTGGCCGGCCCGCGGGCACGAACCGCAACCGCCCGGCCAGGTTGGCGACGCGCTCCGCCCGGTTGAGACCCACGGCGTCACGGGCGCCCTTCAGCGCGAGAGCGGGCGCGACGAAGGCCTCGGCGCCCGTCTGGGCGAGACAGCGCGCAGCGGCCTCGGCGAGACGCTGCACGTGCGGGCCACCACGGAGGCGTGAAGCCGAGCGACGGCTCGGTGCCGGGACGAGGCACCACGGCCCGGCGCGCGCGGAATCCCCGGCGGCTGTGCCATTCCTGGGGACGGTGGAATCCCTGGAGACGACGGGCTTTTCGAGGCGGAGACCGGTGCCCGAAGACCCGACGAAGGTCGGTTCACCGAACGAAGGTCCACCGAGTGAGTGTCCCTCGCGGCGCGGGCCCGCGCGGGGAGCATCGGCGCGAGGCAAGGCGGTCAGCGCGGACGCAAGCACCCGGCCGAGTGCCGGCGCGACATCGCGGCGCCCGCGCTCCTTGTAGGCGATCAGGACGCGCTTGGCGACGCCCTGGTAGCGGGCCAGCGCGTACGCGGGCGCGAGACCGGTCAGCGGCGCGCGGACCACCTCCGTGAGTGACCCCCACACCCGCGAACACTCCGCGCAGCACGGGACACCCCGGGCACCACAGCCGGCGCAACGGGCGGGGACGAGCAGATCGAGAACCATGACTCGCAGTGTGCACCCGGGCACCGACAGTTTCGGCGCTCTCGAGTCCCGCCGGGCGAAAACGAGCGGAAAACCCTCGTCAGCCCGGGTAGAACGGCGTCGCGTTGAGCATCGTGTGGGCCTGGGGCCGCCAGACCTCACCCAGTTCGGTGGCGTTCCACAGCCCGCCCGGGTCGGCCACCACGATGGGCCGGTTGGGCGCCGCCGTGACCGCCGTGACCGGCGCGGTCAGGTTCGAGCCGTTGAACGCGTCCATCCGGCGCCCGTCCACGGAAACACGCTGCACGGGCTGGGAACTGGACGACGTGACGACCACCAGCGAGTCCGCCGTCGAACCCCAGTCGAGGTCCACGACGTCCGAGAGATCACCCGGCTGGAGCACGCGCGGCTCCCGCAGCGTCACCGTGTCGCCGTTGCGCACGACCGCCGCGACCACGAGCTGGCCGTTGACGATCGCGGCCACGCGGGCGCCGTCGCGCGACAGGCGCAGGGCGTCGATGTCGGTGCCGAGCGCGAGCAGGTCGTTGGCGTTCACGCTCTGGCGCAGCCAGTGCCCGGTCGGGTCGAGGACCATGCGGGCGACGATCGAGTGGTCCACCACCGTCCACACCTCACCCGACGGACCGGCCTCGCTCGGCGCCGGCCGCCAGGTCGGGCGGCTCAGCGAACCGCCGGAGAGGTCCACCAGCGGCAGGTCGCGGCCGAGGTCGCCGACGCGCAGCTGCACGCGGTCGCCGCTGCGCTCCACCACCGCGAGCCGCTTGCCGTCGATCGACTGCGCGGCGCTGACCACGGCGTACCCGCCGTTGCCGGCCGGCCCCGCCACCGGCGCGCCGTCGCCGAGCGAGCGGATGCGCCCGTCGACCGTCATCAGGCCCAGCAGGTCGGCGCTCGGCGACGAGGCGGCGCTGTAGGACGGAACGTCGCTGCTGCGCCAGTACTCGTGGCCGCGCACAAGCGGCTGGCCGTCGGCGAGCAGCCGGACGCGCGTGGACGTGACGGCCTGCATCGACAGCATGATCTGCGCCGCGATCAGCGTTCTCGTCTCCGGGCTCGCCCCGGTGAGCCCCGAGAGCTGCACGAGCAGTGAGCCGTCGTCGCTGTTCTTGACGTTGGTGTCGAGCGCGACCTGGTCGCCCAGCAGGTTCTTCACGGCCCCGGCCAGCCCGGCCGACGGCCCCTGCAGGATCAGGTCCATCACCCGCCCGGGCAGGCCCGACTGCGGTTTCGCCGGCACGTAACGCAGGTCGGGCACGAAGGCGCCGGAGTCGGGCGAGTAGAAGCTCACGGCGACGCGGTTGTAGTTCGCCTCGAAGTCGTCGTCAGTCACGAAAAGCGTGGGCGGCGCGCTGGAGATCCGCCACTGCCCGTTCGCCTGCTTGCGCACCTGGATCGTCTGCTCGGCCGGGCCGGAGCCGGGGATGAACGCGCTGTCGGCGCTCAGCGTGCCGAGGGTGAACCCGCGCAGCCCCACGTTGCGCACGTTCGGGTCCGGCGGCGTCGAGGTGGACGGCGACGGGGGCGGCGTTTCGTAGACGGTGCTGAACGTGTTGTCGATGATCGTGATCGCACGGCCGGGTTTCCACGTGCTGCGCTGCTGGCCGTCGAGGTACGCGCGCGCGGCCGCGTTGTTGGAGCGCGGGTCGCCGTTGTTCCGGATGAACTCCCGCACCAGCGAGAGCGGGTCGATGTCGTTTCTCGGTTCCGGCGCGTCGTTGGCCAGCGGCGGCGTCGAGTCCACGGACACGACCAGCGGCTGCGACTCGAGCGGCACGTTGGCGCAGCCGGCGAGCAGCAGCAGACACGCCAGCGCGGCGAGAACGCGTCTCACCTGCCGACCTCCTCGCGGTCGGAGTTCCGCTCGGCGTCGCGGTCGGCGAGGATCGCGTCGGGCGCGGGCTGCACCTCGAGCACCGACGACGGCGACAGCGTGATCTCCGCCGTGGCGTCGGGTGGCGGCAGGCGCAGCGGGTTCTCCTCGATCGGCACGTTCTGGTGCCGGGGCAGCAAGAGCCGGAAGCAGGCGCCCTGGCCCAGCTCGCCCCACGCGTCGAGGACGCCGCCGTGCAGCCGCGCGTCCTCCTGGCTGATTGCCAGGCCCAGGCCGGTGCCGCCGGTGCGCCGGTTGCGCGACGGGTCGGCTCGCCAGAACCGGTTGAACACGAGGTCGGCTTCGCCCGAGCGCAGGCCCACGCCGCGGTCGCGCACGGTGATGGCCACCGCCGTCTCGTTCACGGCGACGGTGAGCTGCACCGGTTTGCCCTCGCTGTGGTCGACGGCGTTGCCCAGCAGGTTGCGCAGGATCCGCTCCACGCGCCGGGCGTCGACCTCGGCGGAGGCGTCCTCCTCGGGCAGGATCAGCTCG
The DNA here is from genome assembly GCF_040654155.1 of Amycolatopsis sp. NPDC050768. Lineage (NCBI taxonomy): Bacteria > Bacillati > Actinomycetota > Actinomycetes > Pseudonocardiales > Pseudonocardiaceae > Amycolatopsis > Amycolatopsis sp. NPDC050768. The sequence goes on along the minus strand of NZ_JBFAHL010000014.1, from coordinate 67,124 downwards.
ACCGAGCTGCCCGCGGTCCCGGCGATCACGCGCACCTGCTCGACCGCGCGCGTGGCGATGGGCCGCACGTCGATGTACTCGGCCGACAGCTCTTCGACACCGGCGTCGAGCCGGCTGATTTCCAGCAGGTCGCCGAGCAGCGCCTCGAAGCGGTCGAGCTCGTCGACCAGCAGCTCTGTGGACCGCGCGAGGCCGGCGGGGAACTGCTCGCGAGACGCGTGCAGCACGTCGGCGGCCATGCGGACCGTGGTGAGCGGGGTGCGCAGCTCGTGCGAGACGTCGGAGGTGAACCGGCGCTGCAGCCCGCCGAACTCCTCGAGCTGGCGGATCTGGCGCTGGATGCTCGCGGCCATGCCGTTGTACGACACGGCGAGCTTCGCCAGGTCGTCTTCCCCGACCACGGCGAGGCGCTGCTCCAGGTCCCCGCCCGCGAACTGCTCGGCCGCCGCGGCGGCCTGGCGGACGGGCCGCACCACCTGCCGGACCACCAGGTTCGTGATGCCGGCCAGCAACAGCAGCAGCACCAGCCCGCCCACGAGCAGCGTGTTCTGCACGGTCGACACGGTGTTCTGCTCGCTGGTCAGCGGGAACAGCAAGTACAGCTGCAGCGGGCTCGCCACCGAGCTCAGCGGCGTGCCCACGATGAGGTAGGTGGTGTTGGCGTTGTTCTCGGAGACGGTGTGCTCGACGCGTGCGAGGTTGCCGCCCTCGACGAACTGGCGCAGCCGCACCGGCACCGACGTGAACGGACCCACGAACACCGGGTCGGCGTCCGACTGATCACGCCCGACGCTCGCGAGCACCGGCTCGAACGTGCCCGCCGTGGACCCCGCGGGCGACGCCGACGTCGTGGAGATCTTTTTCAACGCGTTCTCGAGCCGCGTGTGCAGCGCGTCGGGCGACTCGCCGCCGACGCCCACCAGCTCGCGCGCCGCGGTGTCGGCCAGTGCCTGCGTCTGCTCGACGGCGGCCTTGCGCTTCGTGTCGAGCAGGCGCTCGGTGATCTGGTTCTGCAGCACCATGCCCAGCACGAAAACCACGGCGGCCGACAGCGCGAGCGTCGAGATCGTCACGCGGAACTGCAGCGAGTGGCGCCACAGCTCGTTGAACGCCACCACTCGGCGGCGCGCCAAGACCACGAGGCGCCGCACGAAGCGCATCGTGGCTCGGGCGAAAGCGGTCAGCCGTCCCACCTTCGGGTGACTCTTCGTCCCGGCGGGTGGGCCGGCTGCCGCGGAAGCGGTCATCGCCTCATCACGGCGGGCCGGCCTTGTAACCGACGCCGCGCACCGTCAACACCACCTCGGGGTGCTCCGGGTCCTTCTCGACCTTCGACCGCAGACGCTGGACGTGCACGTTGACCAGCCGCGTGTCCGCCGCGTGGCGGTAGCCCCACACCTGCTCCAGCAGCACTTCGCGGGTGAAGACCTGGCGCGGCTTGCGGGCCAGCGCCACGAGCAGGTCGAACTCCAGCGGCGTGAGCGGGATGGCCTTGCCCTCGCGGGTGACCTCGTGGCCCGGCACGTCGATCGCCAGGTCGCCGATGGTCAGCGACTCGGCGGGCTCGGCCTCAGTGCGGCGCAGGCGGGCGCGCACGCGGGCGACGAGCTCCTTCGGCTTGAACGGCTTGACCACGTAGTCGTCGGCGCCGGACTCCAGGCCCAGCACTATGTCGACGGTGTCGCTCTTGGCGGTCAGCATCACGATCGGCACGCCGGACTCGGCGCGGATCGCTTTGCAGACGTCGATCCCGTTCATGCCGGGCAGCATCAGGTCCAGCAGGACCAGGTCCGGTTTGAGCTCGCGCAGCGCCGGCAGCGCACGCGAACCGTCCGCGACCACCGCGGTGTCGAACCCCTCACCGCGGAGCACGATGGTGAGCATCTCCGCCAGCGCAGGGTCGTCGTCGACCACCAAGACACGTGCCTTCATGAGCACATGTTCGCACTACTTGCGCCGCCGTCGAGCACGACCCGCGCGTTTGACCACCAGAAAGATCAAGATCGCGAGCTGAGATTGCTCCATCCGGGCGCTCCCGAGCAGGTGTTGGACGGCCCGTGAAGGCTCCCGGGCACGCGCTCGGGAACCCCCACGGGCCTCGGGTGGGAAGAGCTAGGCGGTGAACTGGGCGCTGCCCTCGCCGACGACCGCCGGCACCGGCGCGTCGACGAACACCACGCCGTCGGTGACCACCACGGCGTAGGTGCGGACGGGGCTCTTCGCCGGCAGGCATGTCGGCGCGCCGGTGCGCAGGTCGAACTGGGCCGCGTGCAGCGGGCACTCCACGAAACAGCCTTCGAACCAGCCGTCGGCGAGCGAGGCGTCCTGGTGGGTGCAGGTGTCGTCGATGGCGTAGAAGCCGGTGGCGGTGTGGAAGACGGCAATCGGGGTCGGGCCGTCGATGCGGAGGGACTCACCCTCGGGCAGGTCGGCGACGGCGCAGGCACGGATCATCGGGAAGCCTCCGGGAAACGGGTCACGGGAACCAGGAGCGGTTCGTGAATGTTGCGCATGACGCGTCGATGTGCACTGTGCGCAACAGCCCGGGTGCCCCCGTCGTCAAGGGATTCGCCCGCTCAGCCGAACAGATCGCCGCCCAGCCGTTAGTGTTGCGCTATGCGGAACCAGGACTCGGGCAACGCAACGGGAAGCCAAGTTCAGTCGGTCGACCGCGCGATTTACGTGCTGGAATTGCTCGCGCGCAACGGGGAGTCGGGGATCACGGAGATCGCCGGTGAGCTCGGGGTGCACAAGTCGACGGCGTCCCGACTGCTGAGTGTCCTGGAACAGCACGGGCTTGTCGAGCAGCTGGGCGAGCGCGGGAAGTACGCGATCGGCTTCGGCATCGTCCGCCTCGCCGGCGCGGCCACCGGCCGCATGGACCTCGCGAAACTCGGCCGCCAGACCTGCCAGGCCCTGGCCGAGGAGCTGGGCGAGACCGTGAACATCGCGATCGCCGACGACGGCGTGGCCATCAACATCAGCCAGGCCCGCGGCGCGGCCGCCATCACCACGCAGAACTGGACCGGGCAGCGCACCCCGCTGCACGCGACCTCCAGCGGCAAGGTGCTGCTGGCCGCGATGACCGAGGCCGACCGCAAGCGCGTGCTCGGCCACGGCCTCGAGCAGTACACGCCGCGCACGACCGTGGACCCCGACGAGCTCGAGTCGGAGGTCGAGCGCGTGGCCGAGGACGGCTACGCAGCCTGCTTCGAGGAGCTGGAGCTCGGCATGCACGCGGTCGCGGTGCCGATCCACGGCCCGGGCGGCGAGGTCGTGGCGGCGATGAGCGCCTCGGGGCCGTCGTACCGGCTGTCGAAGCAGCGGATCAAGCAGATCGTGCGGCCGATGACCGAAGCGGCGAAAGAACTTTCGGCGCAACTGGGCTACTACGCCAGCTGATACTCCCCCGGCGTCGGATCGCCTCTGCCGACGTTCGCGTTACGGGCTTCACCTGCCTGGGCGCAAGCGAAAAACCCCTTCCGCGCGCAGTCTTGACACGTACCCCCGCGATCCCGCACTTTGTTGCAGAAGACGGAACACACACCCCCATCCGCAACCTGGCCCGTGCCCGGCGGGTCGTTCGGCGCGCCCGGTGAACCCCGGCCAGGAGGTACCGCGATGGCAGCCCGACCGCGAGTGGTCGTCATCGGGGCCGGGCTGCTCGGCTGCGCGCTGGCCGACGAGCTCACCGAACGCGGCTGGACCGACGTCACGGTGCTGGACCAGGGCCGACCGGCGAGCGCCGACGCGCCGGGCCTGGTGTTCCAGACCGATCCCGACCGCACGCTGACGCGGTTCGCCCAGTACACCGTGGCCAAGTACAGCGCGCTCACGCTCGACGGCGGCTGGTGCTTCCAGCCCGTCGGCGGCCTGGAGCTCGCGATCACGCCGGAGCGGCTCGCCGAGCTCAAGCGGCGCCACGGCTGGGCCACGTCGTGGGGCGTGCGCAGCTACCTGCGCTCGCCGGCCGAGTGCGCCGAACTGCACCCGCTGCTCGACGCGGCGAAGGTGCTCGGCGGGCTCCACACCCCGGGCGACGGCCTGGCGAAACCCCGGCGCGCGGCCGAGGCGCAGGCCCGCCGGGCGACCGGACGCGGAGCGCGTTTCCTGACGGGACAACGGGTTACGGCCGTCGAACGCAGTGCCGGGCGCGTGACCGGCGTGGTCACCGGGACCGATCGCTTCCGCGCCGACGTGGTGGTCTCGTGCGCGGGTGTGGGCGCGCCGGAGATCGGACGACTCGTGGACCTCACCGTGCCGCTCGTGCCCGTGGCGCAGCACTACGCGCGCACCACTGCGCTGCCCTCGCTCGCCGGTGACAACGATGACTTCACCGAGGCGGGCAAGCCGGTCCTGCGCCACGGCGGGCTGACCGTGCGCGAGCACGTCGACCGCCTCGGCATCGGCCACGCCGCGCCCCGCACGGCCGAGCCGTTTGCCCGGGCCGACTTCGAGCAGCCCTGGGCCGAGGCCGCGCGCCTGCTGCCCGCGCTGGGCGACGCCAAAGTCGAACACGGCGTGACCAGCCTGGTCGCGGCCACCCCGGACGGCAGGCCGCTGGTCGGCGAGCACCTGGACCTCGACGGTTTCTGGATCGCCGAGGCCGTGGCCTTCTCGCATACCGCCGGCGTCGCGCGTGAGGTGGCGCGCTGGCTCGTCGACGGACAGCCCCGGCTCGACCTGCACACGAGCGATCTCGCCCGGTTCGAGCGGGTGCAACTCGCGCCGGACCACGTTCGGGAACGCGCGATCCGGACGTTCGCGGGGACTCGGCACGACGAGCCGCGGCGGCCGTTGCGCACTTCGCCGTTCTACGAGCGGCACGTCGCCTTGGGTGCGTGCTTCGCGGAAACCGGCGGCTGGGAGCGCCCGGTTTGGTTCTCCGCCAATGAAACCTTGCCTGAGCTCTCCCGCGTGCCGTCAGCCGAAGCGCGGACAGCGGGTGCCGAGGCGATCGTCGCGCGCGAACGGGTGGCGGTGTTCGACCTGACCCCGGCGACCCGGCTGGAGGTCACCGGACCGGGTGCGCTGCCGTTCCTGCAGACGATGACCACCAACCAGATCGGCCACGCTCCGGGCGCGGTCACGTACACGTTGCTGCTCGGCGAAGACGGCGGTGTTCGCAGTGATCTCACGGTGGCGTGTCTGGACGCCGACCGGTTCCACGTCGGGGCGAACAGTGCACTCGACGTCGACTGGCTGCGCCGCCACCTGCCCGGCGACGGCACGGTGCAGATCCACGAAACCACCGGCGGCACGTGCTGCCTCGGCCTGCGGGGACCGCTCGTGCCGCAGGTTCTCCCGGCACTGTCCACAGTAGACGAAGGCGCCTTGGACACGTACGTCGGCAACGTGCCGGTGCTCGCGCTGCGCTCGCCCTACGAACCCGACTGGGAGCTGCACACCAGCGCGGACCTCGGCCGGCTGCTCTGGGACACCCTGTGGGAAGCCGGGCAACCGCACGGGATCGTCGCGGCCGGGCACGAGGCTCTCACGAGCCTGCGGCTGGAGGACGGCCGCCGCACGTGGGGCGTCGACTTCACCGCGGAGCACGATCCGTACGAGGCCGGGCTCGGGTTCGCCGTGCGGATGGACAAGGGCTACTTCCTCGGCCGCGACGCCTTGCTCGGCCGGTCGGCCACCACCGTCGGGCGCGCGCTGACGTCCCTGGTCACCGAGGATCTGGTGCGGGGCAAGGAACCCGTGTACTTCGAGGGCCATCCGGCGGGCTACGTGACGAGCGCGGCGCGCGGCCACACCGTCGGGGAGAACCTCGCGTACGCATGGTTGCCCATCGAATGCGCGAAACCTGGTACACCGGTGGAGATCGAATACTTCGGCGAACGAGTGTCCGCGGTGGTGGCCGATTCGGCGGAACGGACGAGGAGAACCGCTTGACGCACTACGACGTGATCGTGATCGGCCTCGGCGGCATGGGCAGCGCCGCGGCGTACCGGCTCGCGCAGCGCGGGCAACGGGTGATCGGCATCGACCAGTTCGCGCCCGTGCACAACCTCGGCTCCAGCCACGGCGGTTCGCGCATCACGCGCCAGGCCTACCTCGAAGGCCCCGACTACGTGCCGTTGCTGCTGCGCGCGCACGAGCTGTGGGACGAGGTCGAACGCGACACCGGCCGGCACCTGTTCACGCGCTGCGGCGGGCTGATGGCCGGGTCGCCGGACTCGCGCACGATCACCGGCAGTGTGCTCTCGGCCGAGAAGTTCGACATCCCGCACGAGCTGCTCGACGCGCCGGAGATCCGCCGCCGTTTCCCCACGATGGCCCCGCGCGACGACGAGGTGGCGCTCTACGAGCCGGGCGCCGGGTTCGTGTCGCCGGAGGGCAGCGTCGCCGCGCACCTGCAGCTCGCCGCGCGCCACGGCGCCGAGCTGCACCACGAGGAGCAGGTGTTCACGTGGAGCACGTCGGAGTCGGGCGTGCGCGTGGGGACGGCGTCGAGCTACTACACGGCTTCGCGGCTGGTGCTGTGCCCCGGCGCGTGGGCGCCGTCGCTGCTGGCCGACCTCGGCGTGGACTTCGAGGTGCAGCGGCAGGTGCAGTACTGGTTCGAACCGGCGGACGCGGCGGCGTTCGCGGCCGAGCGGCACCCGGTGTACCTGTGGGAAACCGAGCAGGGCGAACAGTTCTACGGCTTTCCCGCGCACTCACCGCAGGGCGTGAAGGTGGCTTCGCACCTCGCCGGCACGCCGTGCACCGCCGACACGATCGACCGCCGCGTGCACGACGACGAGGTGCGCGCCGTCACCGATCTCGTCGGCTCGCGGTTGCCGGCGCTGGGCGCGTTCCGCCGTGCCGCGACCTGCCTGTACACGAACACGCCCGACGAGGACTTCGTGATCGCGCGGCACCCGGCACACCCGCGTGTGGTCGTGGCGTGCGGGTTTTCGGGGCACGGCTTCAAGTTCGTGCCCGTGGTCGGGGAGATCGTGGCCGATCTGATCGTCGACGGGAGCACGACGCACCCGATCGCCCTCTTCGACCCGGCACGATTCGAACCCGCGCGCTTCGACGAACGCTGACCGCTCAGGACAGCAGCGACTTGGCCAGCATCGGCAAGTCGACACCGGCCACGCCGTCGAGCACATGCCACGGCGCGAGCCAGCCGGCCGCGGCCAGCTCGTCGTACACGGCGGCGCAGCGCTGCTGCAGGGCGTCGTCGGATTCGAACGCGTCCCGCGCGCGCTCGCTGTCCGCGGCGGCCCGGCGGACAGCGCGTTCGGCGGCGACCTCCGGGGACACCCGCAGCAGCAGGTGCGCGTCGGGCCGCGGGAGCGCGAAGCGGTCGACCTCGATGCCCCACACCCAGCGCACGACGTCGCCGTCGGCGTTCTCCCGCAAGCGTGCGGCTGCGTACGCGGCGTTGGACGCCACGTAGCGGTCGAGCAGCACGACGTCGTTGTCCGCCAGCAGCGCACGGATCTCGTCTGCCGCGCCGCTGCGGTCGAGGGCGTAGAGCAGGGCCATGCCGTAGACGGAGTCGGCGAGGTCGCCGTGACCGCGGTGCAGGGCCTCGCGCACGAGGTCCGCGTGGATGCTGCGGCCGTAACGCGGGAACGCCAGGCTGCCGACCCGCGCGCCCCCGCGCTGCAGCTCAGCGGTGAGCCCGTCCGCGAGGGTGCGCTTGCCGGCACCGTCCAGACCTTCGATCACGACCAGTCGCCCCACGGGGCTCACCCTAGGACAGCCGCTACCGGGACATCGGCGGGGTGACGCCGTAGGACCAGTTGTGGTCCAGTGCGACCTCGCGCTCACCGGTGACCGTCAGCGCGTCGAGCCGCTTCAGCTCGTCGCCGGCGAGCTCCAGCGACGCGCCGCCGGCGTTCTCCGCCAGCCGGCCGACGTGCAGCGTGCCCGGGATCGGGACCACGTCCGGCGCCTGCGCGAGCAGCCACGCGAGCGCGACCTGGCCGGGCGCGGCGTCGTGGGCCGCGGCGATGTCGCGAACGGTCTCCACGGCGGCGAGGTTGGCCTCGAACACCTCCCGTGCGAACCGCGGCATCTTTCGCCGGTAGTCGTTCGCCGGCAGGTCGTCGAACGAAGTGAGCTTGCCCGTCAGCATCCCGCGGCCCAGCGGGCTGTACGGGACGACGCTGATGCCGAGCTCGCGGCACAGCGGGAACACCTCGTCCTCGATGTCGCGCGACCACAGCGACCACTCGGTCTGCACGGCGGTGATCGGGTGCACGGCGTGCGCGCGGCGGATCGTGTCGGGCGCGGCCTCGCTCAGGCCGAGGTAGCGCACCTTGCCCTCCGCCACGAGCTCGGCCATCGCGCCGACGGTCTCTTCGATGGGCGTGTCCGGGTCCACGCGGTGCTGGTAGTACAGGTCGACGTGGTCGGTGCCGAGCATCCGCAGCGAGTGCTCGATGCGCTCGCGCACGTACTCGGGACGGCCGTTGATCACCGGTCGCGTGTCCGCGGTCGGGCCCTCGACGATGCCGAACTTGGTCGCCAGCACCACCTTCTCGCGGCGGCCGACGATCGCCTTGCCGATGATCTCCTCACTGGCGCCGTACCGGTCGGACGTGTCGATCAGCGTGACGCCGAGGTCCAGCGCGCGGCCGATGAGGGCGTCGGCCGTGTCGTCGGTGGCGTGGTCCTCGGACTGCCCGTACGGGCGCGCGAAGCCCATCGCGCCGTAGCCGATGGCGCCGACGACGGGACCGGTGGAGCCGAGCCGGCGCTGGGGAAGGGGGCCCTGGGATGCAGGCATGGAAGGAATCCTTAGTCGCGGTGGTAAACCTCGTCGGTGCGGTCAAGTCCGCACCTGTGGACACCATAAGTCCACGACTGCGGACTTAGCAACCCGCACTTGTCCCGGAGCCGGGGCCCGGGCTCGTACGCTGGCGACCATGAGCCCTGATTCGACGCCGAAGCGCCGGGACCCCGTGGCCACGCGCGCGGCGATCCTGAACGCCGCCCGCAAGGCGTTCACCGAGCACGGCTACGACGGCGCCGGCGTCCGCGAGATCGCCGGCGCGGCCGAGGTGGACGCGCGGCTGATCGGCAAGTACTTCGGCTCGAAGGAAGGACTCTTCGCCGAAGTCGTGGAGGCCGCGTTCGAGAAGTCGATGATGATGACGCCCGACCTCAACGCCGAGGCGGCGCGCGCCCTGCTGACCGGCGACGACCAGCACGCGTCCGACGGGCTGCTGCTGACCCTGCGCTCGGTCGCCAACCCGCGCGCGGCGGCGATCATGCGCGAGAGCATCGAGCGCAACTACCAGAGCCGGCTCGCCGACGCGCTCCCCGGAACCGACGCGACCGGCCGCTCGGCACTGCTGATCGCCATCTGCGCCGGGATGCTGCTCAACCGCATGCTGCTCGGTTCGACCGTGTTCACCGGGCCCGACGCCGAAGGCCTGATCCCGTACCTGCACGCGGCGCTCGACGCCGTGGCCGTGGCCCCGGACGAGACGGTGGTCGACCGGCGGCCCGGCGGGAGGGACGGCACCGCCGGGCCGGCCGGTACGCCTTAGGCGGCCTCGCGCCGCGCGTGCAGCAGGTAGCCCCCGCCGCCGGTGAGCAGCAGGCCCGCGAGGATGAGCAGCGGCAGCCAGCCCGAGTCGTGGTCCTCGGGCGGCGGGGTGTCGCCGCGCGGCAGGACGTCGGCGACGAGGCGGACGCCGTGCGCCTCACCGGAGGCCGACTGCGGAACGAGGTGGGCGTTGCCGACGCCGGAGGGCTGCGCCGCGCTCGCGCCCGGTGCCGACGTCAGCAACGCCATGCCGACGAGCACCACGAGGGCCAGGACCCGGCCTGTGGTGCGTACTCTCTCGATCCGGACCCGGCCACGGTGGACGGCCGCCCGGGTGGTGACGTGTAACTGCTCGGCGAACACCGGCATGGACCTCCCCACCCCCACGACGTGACCCTCGGTCGTCACAACGGTGAACAGTGCGGTCACGCGGAGCAAGATGCTCTTCCGGTGATCAACGCGTTCCGGGTCAGTCCTGGAACACGGAATGGGCACCCTTGCGTGGCCAACCACCCCGAACGGGGGTCGGAGCGGCTACCGTGCGCTGCTAACGTGAACGTTCCGCGGTGTTCACGGCCGGCGCACGCAGTGATCTCCACACTGGTCTGGTGAAGGGACAAGCGGTGTCTCGAGACGGGGAAGGCGCACTGATCATCGAACCTGTTCGCCGTGGCTCGGGCGATCTGCCCGCGGAGCTGGCCGACGCGTTGCGCACCGGCGAGTTCCACCACGCCCTGCGCACGGCCATCTCGCTCCGCGGACTGTCGCTGGCCCGCCTGCGCGCCCACCTGGCGCTGCGCGGCGTCCAGATTGGACAGTCGACGCTCAGCTACTGGCAGCGGGGGCTGCGCCAGCCCGAGGTACCCAAAGCGTTGCCGGCCGTGCGCGCTCTGGAGTCGGTGCTGCAGCTGCCGTCCGACTCGCTGGTGGTGCTGATCGGCCCGCGCACCTCCCGCCCGCGCGGCCACCAGGCCGCGGTGTCGTTCCACGACCTGCGCTCGGGCGACATGGGCTCGATCGTCGACCAGCTGCTCGCCGACCTGGGCGTGCTGCCCTCGTCGAACCACTCCAACGCCGACCTGGAACTGCTCTCGGTCCACGACCGCATCACGGTCGACGAGCGCCGCCGCCAGGTCAGCATCCGCACGCGCTTGGTCACGCGCGCACGGCGGCACGGCCCCGACCGCTACGTGACCGTGTACAACGGCGACCCCGGCTGCAAGATCGACGACGTCGAGCTGATCACCGCCGAGGGCTGCCGCGTCGGGCGGATCCGGCGCCACCCCGGCGGCGAGACGATGGCGACCGAGCTGCTCTTCGACCGCAAACTCGGCGAAGGTGACATCCACGTCTTCTGCTTCGAGGTGCGCGACGACTCCAGCGCGTTGTTCCCCGGCTACTACCGCATGCTGCGCGACCAGGCCGCGAGCTACCTGCTGCAGCTGCAGTTCGCGCCCACCGCGATGCCCGCGCGCTGCACCCGCCAGGTCCGCGCGCGCGACGACGCCCTGCCTGTCGAGGCCGAAGAGCTCCCGCTCGACACGGGCGGCGTGACGAGCGGCTATTTCCGCGACGCGGGACCGGGGCTGGCCGGCATCGCCGTCGAGTGGAACTGAGGCGACCGGTGAACAACGGGGCCCCCGACCTGCGTTGACGGGCCCCGGTGCCGCGCGCACGATGAGTTTTCGGGGCAGCCTCACCGGGAGCCGGATATGAGTTTCGTACAAGTCATCGAGTTCAAGACCTCACACCCGGACGAGCTGAACGAGCTCATGGACGAGTGGAAAACCGCGACGCAGGGCAGTCGCACGGCCACCCACGCGGTGGTGATGAGCGACCGCGACAACCCCGGGACGTACATGGAGTTCGTCGAGTTCCCGTCGTACGAAGAGGCGATGCGGAACTCGGAGCTGCCGGAGACCGCGAAGTTCGCCGAGCGGATCGGCAAGCTGTGCGACGGACCGCCGGTGTTCCACAACCTCGAGGTGATGCGGGACGAACGGCTCTGAGCGGCCGGGCGCCGCGCGGGCGACCCGGCCGCCACCGCGTCAGAGGACGATCAGATCCGTGACGCTGTAGGACAACGAGCCGCGGAAGCCCGCGCCGGTGCGCTGCGGCGCCAGGTCGGCCAGCTCCTCGGCCTGCGCCGGGAAGAACGACAGCTCACCGGTGCCGGTCCACGTACCGGCCACCTGCGGAGTGTCCAAAACGGACTGCGTCAGCTCGTGCACGGCGGGGTTCTGCTGCTGCCCGGCCGTGAGCCGCGGGAAGTAGCGCAGGTTCACGATCGGCCGCCCCAGCGCCGGGATGGTCGGCGCGGTCTTCTCGAGCGTCACGCGCGCTTCGGCCAGCTGCCGGCCGTTCGACGACAGCGTGGCACCGAACCGGCCGCCGGGGCCGACCACCGGGCCGGCCTGGCTCGGCACGCCGAACGCGCGGGTCTGGTGCACGGCCCCGATCTTCTTCGGGAAGCCCTGGATCCAGCCACGGGCCAGAGCCTCGTCGTTGTCCACGTAGATGAACGGGCACCACGCCACGGGCGAACCCTTGTGCACGGCGTCGAGCAGCACGAGGAACTCGCTGTACTGGCTGCGCACCGGGTCGAGGTACTCGTTGTCACTGGCGGAAAACTGCCAGTCGATGAACAGTGCGTAGCCGTGCCCGGAGCTCGTCGGGTCCGGGTCCAGACCGGTCGGCAGCGACGCGGCCGCCGCAGCCGGCGTGGTCCAGAACTCGACGCCGACCACGTCACCCACGTAGTGCCACGGCGGCGTCGGCGCGAGGTTGGCCACCCCGCGGGCGCTGAGCGGATAGCTGTAGCCCTTGAGCCGTTCGTTCACCGGCGTGGTCGTGGTCCCCTCGGCGAACGCGGGGGTGCTCATCGCCCCCGCCGCCACCGCGGCCAGCCCTCCGGCGAGTACCCCTCTTCGGCCCACTTCTCCTGCGGACAAGGCAGATCCCCTTCACTTCGACAATCCCCCGGCCGCCGTACGCGGCCGCTCCTCTTCGAAGGAACCACGGGAGGGCTCCGGACGGGTCCGGACGCGAAGAGGCCGGAGCCCAGGAGGCAGAACCGAAGCGGATCTTCGGGCACATCGGGCGTCGTGGACTTGTCATCGATCGGGGAACCGGAGTGCACTACGGGGTGGTCCGAACCAGCCGGGCGTCCACTATGGATGGCCGGCGCTCCCGGAACACCGAAGCGGCACCCGGAAACACTCCGGGCGCCGCTTCGGCTGTGCTGAACGCTCAGTAGCGGTAGTGATCCGCCTTGAACGGGCCTTCCACGTCCACGTCGATGTACTCCGCCTGCTCCTTGGTGAGCTTGGTCAGCTCGCCGCCCAGCGCCTGGAGATGGATGCGCGCCACCTTCTCGTCGAGCTTCTTGGGGAGGCGGAACACCTCCTTGTCGTACTCCTCGTGCTTGGTGAACAGCTCGATCTGCGCGATGACCTGGTTCGAGAAGCTGTTGGACATCACGAACGACGGGTGCCCGGTCGCGTTGCCGAGATTGAGCAGCCGGCCCTCGGACAGCACGATGATCGTGTTGCCGTTGGGGAACACCCACTCGTCGACCTGCGGCTTGATGTTGATCCGGTGGATGCCCGGGTAGCGCGCGAGGCCGGCCATGTCGAGCTCGTTGTCGAAGTGGCCGATGTTGCCGACGATCGCCTGGTGCTTCATCTTCGCCATGTGCTCGACCATCACCACGTTCTTGTTGCCGGTGGTGGTGATCACGATGTCGGCCTCGGGCAGGACGTTCTCCAGCGTCTTGACCTGGTAGCCGTCCATCGCCGCCTGCAGCGCGCAGATCGGGTCGATCTCGGTGACGATCACGCGCGCGCCCTGGCCGCGCAGCGACTCGGCCGCGCCCTTGCCGACGTCGCCGTAACCGCAGACCACGGCCACCTTGCCGCCGATGAGCACGTCGGTGCCGCGGTTGATGCCGTCGATCAGCGAGTGGCGGATGCCGTAGCGGTTGTCGAACTTCGACTTGGTCACGGCGTCGTTCACGTTGATCGCCGGGAAGAGCAGCTCACCCGCGGCGGCCAGCTGGTAGAGCCGCAGCACGCCGGTGGTGGTCTCCTCGGTGACGCCGCGGATGCCCGCGCCGATGGTGGTCCACTTGGAGTTGTCGGCAGCGACGGACGCGCGGACCAGCTCCAGGAAGACCTTCCACTCGTCCGAGTCGTCCTCGTCGGCGGGCGGCACGACGCCGGCCTTTTCGTACTCGGTGCCCTTGTGCACGAGCATGGTGGCGTCACCGCCGTCGTCGAGGATCATGTTCGGACCCTCGCCGTCCCAGGTGAGCATCTTCTCGGTGCACCACCAGTACTCCTCCAGCGACTCGCCCTTCCAGGCGAACACCGGTACGCCCTTGGGCTCCTCGGTGGTGCCGTGCGGGCCGACGACCACGGCGGCGGCCGCGTGGTCCTGCGTGGAGAAGATGTTGCACGAGGCCCAGCGGACCTCAGCACCCAGCGCCACCAGCGTCTCGATGAGGACAGCGGTCTGCACGGTCATGTGCAGCGACCCGGAGACCCGCGCGCCCCGCAGGGGGTAGACCTCGGCGTACTCACGGCGCAGCGACATCAGGCCCGGCATCTCGTGCTCGGCGAGGCGGATCTCCTTGCGGCCGAACTCGGCGGCCTCGAGGTCGGCGACGGCGAACTCGATGCCGCCCCGGGTGTCGTGCCGCTTGGCAACGCTTTCGGGGGTCATAGTGCGGTTCCTCCAAGGATTGATGGCATCTGAACAGTACCGTTGTCGGCTTGACGTGCCCCCGACCGGCTTAGGAGACCCTTACCGTGCCCGCCCCGCTGCCCGGCCCCGACACCCGCATCGTCGAGCTCAGGGTGGCCGGACTCGCGGGCACGAGCGGCGAGACGCTGCTGGACGCCGTGGCCACCGTCGACGTCGCCGGCGACGGGATCGGCAGGGTCGTGCGCCCGGCGGACCGGCTGCGGCGCCCGGCCCCCGGTCCGATGGTGCCCGCGCTGGGCCGGTCCATCCCACGCACGCTCGAAGGATACCTGTGGAGCCGCATGACCTCGGGCGGCGCCGCCAAGGCCACGTGGGCGCTGCTGTTCCCGTTCTCGCTGGCCAACGTCGCGTTCTGGATGCTGCCGCCGGTGCACCGCGCCCGGTGGCTCGGCGGGCTGTGCCGTGGGTTGCTGCGTGTGGTCGCCGTGCTGCTCACGATGCTGCTGATCGGGCAGGTCGCCGCGACCGCGCTCGACCTGTTCGCCACACAGTGCCTCGCGCCGGGCAGCGGTTGCCTGCTGTGGGTGCCGTCGTGGCTGCGCTCGGACCCGGCGCGGCTGACGATCGGCGTCGCCGTGCTGTTCGCGGTGATCCTCTTGCTGCACCGGATCTCGTCGTCGAACTGGCAGGTCAAGGCTCCTGAACCGCGCGCCCGGCGCGGCTCGCCGCTGCAGCTGCTCGCCGACCCGGAGGCACCCGGGATGTCCGCGACGCACACGGTCGCGGCCCTGGCCTGCGTCGCGTTGCTGCTGCTCGGCGGACCACTGAACGTGCCCGACGACGTGCCCCGGTTGATCGGCTGGATCTGCGGGCTGGGGCTGGTGGTCGCGGTGATCGTCGGCGCGGCGATCGGGAGCGACCCCGGACGCATCGCCCGGCGCACGCTGATGACCTTCGCCGCGGCGCTGGTGGTTTTCGCGGCCGTGCTCGCCGCGCCGCTGCCCGCGCATGGAGGCCTGCGCGGCACCGACGGCATGGTCGAAGGACTCGGCGCGGCGCTGGTCGCGATCACCGTCCTGTTCGCACTGGCCCTCGTGCCGATGGCGCTGCTCGCGCGAACGACCTGGAAGACGCGGCCGAAACGGCTGCGTCCGTGGCTCGGCGGCTGGGCGGCGGCTCCCGTCGTCACTCTCGCGGGCTTGCTCGGCGGTGGCTTCGGCGCCGGGCTGGGCATCGCCGTCCGGCGGCTGCTGGGCACGAGCGGGCTGCGGCTGCCCGACACCTACGAGCTGATCACCGTGCTGTGGGGCGCCGGGCTCGCGTTGATCGCGGTGCTCGCCGTGGCCGGATACGCGATCGCGGTGCCGCTGCGCCGGCGTCGCCGCGGGATCCCGGCGCTGGTCGAGCTGGTGCAGCCCGACGCGAAGCAGGAGGAGGTCGCAGCTCGCGCGTGGGCCCGATCTGCGTGGGAACGCCGGCACCTGCACCAGCTGGCGATGATCGTGGCCATCGGGCTCGGCGTCGCCGGGCTCGCGTTGCTGGTCGTGCGCTTCGGCTTCGACCTGCGGCCCGCGTGGTTCACACCGGTGTCGGCCGTCGGCGTGTTCGCGCTCGGCGCGTTCGCGGCGGGCCTGCTGCGGGTGGTCTACTCCGCTGCGCGCACACCGGAACGCAACCGGCACCTCGGCGCGCTGTCGGACCTCGTGTCGTTCTGGCCGCGCGCGGCGCACCCGACCGTGCCGCCGTGTTACGCGCTGAAGGTCGTGCCCGAACTGGCCGAACGCGTGAAGGAACACCTCACCGAACCGGGGACGCGCGTGGTCCTGTCCGGACAGAACCTCGGCAGCCTGCTCACCGTGCTCACGGCCGCGCGCCTGTTCACGGAGCTGACGCCCGAGGAACGCGACCGCGTCGGCCTGCTCACCGCGGGGTCGCCCCTGCAGTGGGGTTACCAGCGCGCGTTCCCCGCGGTGCTGCCGCAGGATTCGCTCGCGACGCTGTTCGGCGACCTCGACGGCCGCTGGCGCGCACTGTGCCGCGGCACGGACATCTTCGGCGGCGGCGTCACAACCTGGCGGCACAACGTCTCCGGCCGCCACCTCATCGGCGACGGGTACCTGCCCGAAGGCGGCTCGGGCGCGCTCGAAGCGACGCCCGAGGAGTCCGGCGTGCTCGTGCTCGGCGGCGACCACTGGCTGCCCGACCCGCTGCGCGCGCCCGACGGCCGCCACCGCTGGGCCCCGGGCGTACTCAAGCACACCGACTACCTGGCCGACGCCGAATGGGACCAGGCGCTGGCGATGGCCGCGGGGCTCGGCCGCCCGAACGGACGCTCGCGGCTGCTCGGCGAGCAGGGCTCACTGTTCGGCGACCTGCCGCGCCCGCGTTGAAAACCCTTGCCCCTGTAACAAAAAGACCGGAGGGGATCCCCACCCGTGGGCAAACGGGCGAGGATCCCCTCCGGCTTCAGGAACCCGAAAAGCAGATCAGTTGGCGCTGCGGCGACGGAACTTCAGCAGCGCGAGCAGGCCACCACCGACGACGAGCAGCGCCGCGGCGATGTAGAACAGCCACGCGTTGTCGAAGCCCGTGTTGGCGAGCTGGCCGCCGGTGCCACCGGTCTCGTTGCCGGCCGGGGCGGCGGCGACAGCGGTGGTGCTGGTCGGGGCCTCAGTCGGGGCGTGCGACGTGGTCGGGACCGACGAGGCCTCGGTCGGCTGTGTGGTCGGGGTCTCCGCCGGCTTGGTCGGCTGCGTCGTCTCCGGCGCGGTCTTGGTGCCGCAGGCGTACCAGCTGTCGATCTTCGGCTGGCTGCCGTTGTAGTTGTGCGGCGCGATGAGGTTGTTCCAGGGCAGGTCCTGGGTCAGGTTCTTCTTGCCCGGGACGTACACCGCGTAGCCGTCGTCGCCGCCGGCGACGACCAGCGCCTCGACCTTGACGCCTTCCTTGGTGGCGGTGATGTTGAGCGACTTGCTCTTCTCGCCGCCGGTGAACGTGAAGTCACCCTGGTCGAGCTTCTTGCCGCTGACACCCTTGATCTGGGAGCAGTCGGGGGCGTGGCCCTGGATCGGGTTCGCGCGGCCGTCGTCGGAGGTGCACGCGAGGGCGGACGTCGCGGTGCCCAGCAGGGCGAGTCCGGCCACCGCGGTGACCGTGAAACCCGCACGCAGTCTGGTGATGGTGGGCATTCAGAGAACTCCTGTACCGAACGGGGGATATACAGCGAAGATCAGTGCACTCCCAGTGAGGATCGAAACCACTTACCGTATGAATCACACACGAGTGATTAACCCGTCAGAGGGAAGCCGAAGCGGACGGTATCGCAAACGGCTCACCCGCTCACCCTGCGTTCGAGAGCGTGATCCAAACCGAGACGCGGAGGTGACCTTCTCGTGATCATTCTGACTTAGGTGACAACTCGGCAACCCCACGCAACCTTCGCGCGCCCCGGCGAATCCCCAGGTCAGGAGCGCGAAAAGGCCCGCCGCCCCGAGCGGGACGACGGGCCGTGACGAGCAGTGGTTCAGTCCTCTGTAGGCGCCGAAGATTCCGACGAAGCGGACTTCGCGGCCGGTTCCTCACCCGAGGCGATCCGCTTGCCGAGCAGCGAGTGGCGCCGGCTGTAGACGAAGTAGATGACGACCCCGAGGACCATCCAGACGATGAACCGCAGCCAGGTCAGCACCGTCAGATTCAGCATCAGCCACAGGCACGCGAGGATCGCCAGGATCGGGATCAGCGGCACCGCCGGCACGCGGAACGCGCGCGGCAGGTCCGGTCGCGTCCGGCGCAGCACCAGCACACCCGCGGACACGAGGATGAACGCGAACAGCGTGCCGACGTTCACCATCTCCTCGAGCTTGTCGGCCGGGAAGAACGTGGCCGCCACGGCCACCAGGCCGCCGACGAGCAGCGTCGCGCGCTTCGGGGTGCCGTGGCCGCCGGTATTGGCCAGCCCGCGCGGCATGAGGCCGTCGCGCGACATCGCGAAGATGATCCGCACCTGGCCGAGCATCAGCACCATCACCACGGTCGTGAGGCCCGCCAGCGCGCCGACGGAGATGATGTTCGCGGCCCAGTCGACGCCGTTGACGGAGAAGGCCGTGGCGAGCGTCTTGTGGCTGCCGTCGCCCGCCTCGGTCGCCAGGTCGGTGTAGGGCACCATGCCGACGACCACGAGCGACACGGCCACGTACAGCACCGTGACGATGGCCAGCGAGCCGAAGATGCCGCGCGGCACGGACTTCTGCGGGTTGCGCGTCTCCTCCGCGGTGGTGGCCACGATGTCGAACCCGATGAACGCGAAGAACACCAGCGACGCACCGGCCAGCAGACCGAAGATGCCGAACACGCTGCCGCCGCCACCCAGGATCACCGAGAACAGCGACTGGTCGACCCCACTGTCGCCCGGGCCGCCGGGCTTGGCCTCCGGGATGAACGGCGTGTAGTTCGCGCCCTTGATGTAGAAGACGCCGAGGATGATCACGAACAGCACCACGGCGACCTTGATCCCCGTGATCACCATGGAGAACCGCGAAGACAGCTTCGTACCGATGGCCAGCAGCGTCGTCAGCGCGACCACGACCACGAGCGCACCCCAGTCGATGGTGACCCAGCCGAGGTCGAACGTGGTCTTGGCGCCCTCGCCGAACAGGTAGCCGAGCACCGTCTCGAGGTAGACCGACCAGCCCTTCGACACGGCGGCCGCGCCGACGGCCAGCTCCAGGATCAGGTCCCAGCCGATGATCCACGCCATGAACTCGCCGAACGTGGCGTAGGAGAAGGTGTAGGCGCTGCCCGCGACCGGCACGGTCGAGGCGAACTCGGCGTAACACAGCGCCGCCAGCGCGCACGCGATCGCGGCGCACACGAACGCGACCGACACTGACGGGCCGGAGAAGTCACCCGCCGTACGCGCGGTGAGCGTGAAGATGCCCGCGCCGATGACGACCGCGACGCCGAACACGGTCAGATCCCAAGCGCCCAGGTTTCTTCGGAGCTTGGTATCGGGCTCGTCGGTGTCCGCCATGGACTGCTCGATCGACTTCGTGCGCCACAAACCGTGCCCGGGCACCGCGACCTCCTCGGATGACCTGCGTCAAAACTGGGTGAATCACCCTAACGCGGCATACCCGGAGTGGCGCGGTGGAAGTTGATCACCGCGCGTCGCGGTCGAGGTCCGGTTCGAGGTAGATGAGCGATGCGACGGGGACCTTCGCGCGCACGCGGGCCTCGGCGTCGTCGATGGCCAGTGCGACCTCGGACGTGTCCAGCCCGGGCACCAGCGCGAGCTTGGCGGCCACGAGCAGCTCGTCGGGGCCGAGGTACTGCGTGCGGATGTGGATCACGCGCTCGACCTTGCCGGCGGCCAGCTCGTCGACGATCTTCTCCAGATCGGTGTCGGTCGCGCCCTCGCCGATGAGCAGGCTTTTCATCTCGACGATGAGGATCACCGCGATCACGCCCAGCAGCAGGCCGATCATCACGGTCCCGATGCCGTCCCACACCGGGTGGCCGGTGAGCGTGGACAGGCCGACGCCGAGCAGTGCGAACACCAGACCGATGAGCGCGCCCGTGTCCTCCAGCAGCACGACCGGCAGCTCGGGTTCCTTGGCCTGGCGGATGAAACGCCACCAGCCGGCGTTGCCCTTGATCTTCCGCGACTCGCCGATGGCGGTGTAGAAGCTGTAGCCCTCCAGGCAGATCGCGACCAGCAGGATGATCACGGCCACGATCGGCGATTCCAGCGGCTCGGGCTCGATGATCTTGTGGATGCCCTCGTACAGCGCGAACGCGGAACCGAGCGTGAACAGCATCAGCGCGACGATGAACGAGTAGAAGTACCGCTCCCGGCCGAAACCGAAGGGGTGTTCCTTCGTGGCGCGCCGGCGCGACGTCTTCTGCCCGAGCAGCAGCAGGCCCTGGTTGGACGTGTCGGCCAGCGAGTGCACCGACTCCGCCAGCATCGACGACGAGCCCGTGACCAGGAACCCGACGAACTTCGCCACCGCGATCCCGGCGTTGGCCGCGAGCGCCGCGATGATCGCCTTGGTACCGCCACCTGCTGACACGGCGTGCTCCCCTGCCTGTTGCGCAATGGATTCCCGAAATGCCCGATCGGGAGCCTAGAGGACCGATCATCACGCCGTCGCTTCGGCCACGTGAACGTTTTGTGCTCGAACCCCGCGAACCGTGAAGGGCACCTTGCGGGACCCGGAGTCCCTCGAGGTGCCCTTCACGGAACGTCGGAACTCAGTCTTCGCAGGTCCCGGCGGTGGCGCGGAACAGCTGGGCCGGCCGGCCCGCGAGCGGGCGAACCGAGACGGCCGGGTCGGCCGCGGGGAGCCACACCGACTGGCCGCGCAGCAGCTCGACCTGCTCCCCGTCGTCGGCCGTCACAAGCAGGTCGCCGTCGGTGCAGAGCAGGATCTGCGGGCCGGTGCAGTCGACCACGAGCTCGGTGTCGTCGTCGGCCTCCCAGCGCACGCGCGAAAGCTCGAACTCCGGCGCGTCCGTGTGGTAGACGGCCATGCGCTGACCCGCGCATTCGCCTTGCTGCACCGGCATCTCGCCGCACGCGAAGTCGACCACACGCAGCAGCTCCGGCACGTCCACGTGCTTGGGCGTGAGGCCGCAGCGCAGGATGTTGTCGGAGTTGGCCAGGATCTCCACGGCGGTGCCGGACAGGTAGAGGTGCAGGTTGCCGGCCGGCAGGTAGATCGCCTCGCCCGCGCGCAGCGTGAGGCGGTTGAGCAGCAGCGCGGCCAGCACGCCGGCGTCACGCGGGTGCGCTTCGCCCAGCTCCAGGATGGTCCGGCACTCCACGCCGAACTCGCCGTGGTCGGCGATGTGGCGCACGCACGCGTCGAGGACCTCGGGCAGCAGCTCGTCGAGCGAGGCCTGCGGCAGCGTGATCCACGTGGTGAACAGCGCACGCAGCCCCGCCGGGTCCGGCTGGGCTTCGAGCAGTCCGGTGTACTTCGCCAGCCCCGGCGTCTCGACGGCCTTGAGCAGTTTCACCGTGCGCTGCGGGTCGCGGAACCCGGCCAGCGCGTGGAACTCCGTGAGCGCGCAGACGAGCTCGGGTTTCGCGGTCGGGTCCGGGTAGTTGCGGTTGGGCGCGTCGCGCGGGATGCCGAGGCGCTCCTCGCGTTCGTGCCCCTCGGCGGCCTGTGCGGCCGACGGGTGCGCCTGCATCGACAGCGGCTCCTCGGCCGCCAGGATCTTCAGCAGGAACGGCAGGCGGCCGCCCCAGCGCTTCGCGCAGCGTTCGCCGAGCTGGCCGACCGGATCGGCGTCCACGAGCTCCAGCAGGCTCCGTTCGGTGCCGTCCGGGGCGAGCACGCGGGACGGGTCGCCCGGGTGGGCACCCATCCACAGCTCGGCCTCGGGGTGCGGCGCCGGCACCGGACGTCCCTGCAGCTTCGGGATCGCGGTGCGCGATCCCCACGCGTAGGGCCGTACGGCGTTGCGCAACAGCTCCACTGTCACCTCAACTCCCAATCCTTCCCATCGGCCGGAGCCGATGTCGTGCAGGCGGTGCCGTCCCCACGGCGCCCGTCCGCACTTCCTCCCCCTGATCCCGTGAGCCGTCAAGCGGTGGCCGGCTCATACCTCCCGGCGCCACCGATGCGGCCCGCCGCGAGCCCGAGGTACACCGCGGCGAGCTCGAACCGCAGCGCGAGCACCGCGGCCCGGACGATCTCGTCCGCTTCGAACTCCTCCGCGGGGGCGATCACGTCCACGTCCGGGAGGAACTCCTCGGCCTGGAAGCGGGCCGCCTCGGCGGCGGGCCCGGTCCGCACCGAGAGCAACAGCACCCTCGTGGCGGTTCCACCGGGTGAGTCGTCCGGATCGGCGAAGATGTCACGCTCTTGGCCGCCCGATTGCACCAATCGGCGAAGAGCGGGCCGCGCGAGCGCCTGCCGGTAGTCCTCCGCGTCGCACACCATGCCCGCGTGAGCCCCGAAAGCGTGCGCCGCGTGCTCGGCGACGGCCACCGCCACGGGGTCGAGACCCCACAGCAGCGGCACGCGGTCGGCGACCCTCAGCGCGAGCGCCTTGGCCGGGTTCGCGAACGACTCGCGCGCGAGGTAGTCCTTCTCGGCCTCGAGGTCGAGCTGGTCGGCCAGCGTCCGGACGTCGGCCACCAGCAGGCCCAGCGCATTGGCCGTGAGCAGCCCGGCCGCGAGCCCGCGCGGGAACGCGAGCTCGGGCGGCACGAGGATGCGCGGCGCGAGCAGCACGCCCTTGCCGGCCACCGAAGCGGCGACGGGGCCCTCGGCCGGCGCGGAGAGCACCACCGTCGCGCCGAAGCGGGCCGCGCGCTCCAGCGACGCGGCCAGCTCGCGGTCACCGGCGTCGTCGGTGTGCGCGAAGACCACGTCGAGCGCACCGATCCACGACGGCACCGTCTCGGCCACCACCACCGGCACCGGGCACGCGGGCGCGAGCAGCGCAGCCAGCAGGCGCGTGAGCGTGCGGCTGACCCCGGGCCGGTCGATGAGCACCAGCGAACGCGGGCGCCCCAGGTCGAGCCGGTCGCTCAGCTCCAGCTCGGCCGCGGCCTCGGCGGTGGCCCGCACCTGCGCCCCGGCCATGGCGGCGGCACGCAGCAGCCCCCCGCTGTCGGCCTCGGCCAGGCGCGCGGGGTCGTCGAGCAGCGAATCGTCAAGCACTGTCGGCATGGCTGTCATCCGGCTCACCGGGAGTGTGGTCACCACTGAGTACCGCTTCGTCGAGAAGCAGCACGGGAATCCCGTCACGGACCGGGTACACCCGGCCGCACTCGGTACAGGTCAGCGCTTCGGCATCCGCGTCGCCCGGCGTGCCGGGACGCAGCGGTGCGTGATCCGGCGACGGGCACGCGAGGATCTCGAGCAGCTGGGCGTCAAGCGTGATGGCCATGGTTCCTCCATACCACGCGTAGGTGGGTCGCAACGGCACCTTCCGGACACAGTTCGCCTCGGTCGGTCCCCATCAGCGTGGCTTGCTCAGCCTCGGACAATTGCCAGTACATCGTCGGTCAGCGCCTCGACGGCGGCGCGGTCGGCGGCCTCGACGTTGAGCCGCAGCAGCGGCTCGGTGTTCGACGGGCGCAGGTTGAACCACGCGCCGCCCGGGAGCTGCACGGTCAGGCCGTCGAGCTCGTCGATCTCGACGCCCGACTTGTCCGCATACGCGTCCTTCACGGCGAGCATGCGCGCGACCTGGTCGGACACGGTCGAGTTGATCTCACCCGAGGCCGCGTAGCGCGAGAAGTCCTGCGTGAGCGCGGACAGCGGGCCGTCCTGCTCGCCCAGCGCCGCGAGCACGTGCAGCGCGGCCAGCATGCCGGTGTCGGCGCGCCAGAAGTCGCGGAAATAGTAGTGCGCCGAGTGCTCGCCGCCGAAGATCGCGCCGGTGCGGGCCATCTCCGCCTTGATGAACGAGTGGCCCACGCGCGTGCGCATGGGCTTGCCGCCGTGCTCGGAGACGATCTCCGGCACGCCCTTCGACGTGATCAGGTTGTGGATGACCGTGCCGCCCGGCTCCTTGGCCAGTTCGCGCACGGCGACCAGCGCCGTGATCGCGCTCGGCGAAACGGGCTCGCCGCGCTCGTCGACCACGAAGCAGCGGTCGGCGTCGCCGTCGAAGGCCACGCCGGCGTCGGCGCCGACCTCGCGGACCTTGGCCTGCAGGTCGACGATGTTGGCCGGGTCCAGCGGGTTGGCCTCGTGGTTCGGGAAGGTGCCGTCGAGCTCGAAGTACATCGGCACGATCTCGATCGGCAGCCCGGCGAAGACCGTGGGCACGGTGTGGCCGCCCATGCCGTTGCCGGCATCGACCACGATCTTCAGCGGCCGCGAGTGCGTGAGGTCGACGAGGTTGCGCAGGTAGGCGGCGTAGTCGCCCAGCACGTCGCGCTCGCTCACGCTGCCGGTCTTGCCCTCGAACTCGGGCACGCCCTGCTCGACGGTGTCGCGGATCTCCGTGAGCCCGGTGTCCTGCCCGACGGGGCTGGCGCCCGCGCGGCACATCTTGATGCCGTTGTACTTCGCGGGGTTGTGGCTGGCGGTGAACATCGCGCCCGGCATGTTCAGCGAGCCGGAGGCGAAGTACAGCTCGTCCGTGCTGCACAGGCCGATCGACACGACGTCGAGACCCTGCGAGGTCACGCCTTCGGCGAACGCCGCCGACAGCTGCGGGGACGAGTCACGCATGTCGTGGCCGATCACCACCGAGGGCGACTCGGCCTTGATGAGCAGCGCGAACGCGGCACCGAAGTCGCGTACCAGTGACGCGTCGAGCTGTTCGCCGACCACGCCGCGGATGTCGTAGGCCTTCACGATGCCCGAAAGATCTGGCACGCCGTCTCCCCGCCGTCAGTTTCTCGTCGCGGCGCCGGTCGCGCCGCGCGGAAAGCCTACCGGCGGGAGCGGTGCTCAGGCGCGCCCGGGGAGCACGCGGAGGTGGCCGCGCCTGCCGGACGGGCCCTCCGGCTCGGGCGGCGGCGCCGGCCGGTCCGAGCGGCCCGCCTCGCGGACGGCCTCGGCCAGCGCGGTCAGCTCGTCGGCCGACTGCTCAGGAGTGGCGAACGTGCCCTCGTGGCGCACGACTTCCCAGCCCTTCGGCACGGTCAGCCGCAGCGCGTGGGCCTCGCACAGGTCGTACGAATGCGGCTCAGAGGCGGTGGCGAGGGGACCGACG
Source organism: Amycolatopsis sp. NPDC050768 (assembly GCF_040654155.1). Lineage (NCBI taxonomy): Bacteria > Bacillati > Actinomycetota > Actinomycetes > Pseudonocardiales > Pseudonocardiaceae > Amycolatopsis > Amycolatopsis sp. NPDC050768. The sequence goes on along the minus strand of NZ_JBFAHL010000014.1, from coordinate 42,229 downwards.
ACGGCGGTGGAATCGCTGTACGCATACGTGAGCGTGGCGACAGCGGGCTCTGGACAACCCGTTCGCGAACATTTCCGTACGCTCCGCACGATCCAGAACGATAGCGCGTCGCCGCAAGGGGGCCCCGGCGACACGCGCGTGACCCCGGCGACCGCATAGACTTGCGCGGTGGCAACGGCTCGTGATTACCGACAGCGGCAGCGAATGCGGAGGGACCGGCACGGCCGGGGCCTGCGCGGAGCGCTCTACCCCGCGTCCCTGCCCGCCGCCGCGAGCCGGGCGGAGAAGTTCGACGCGCTCGTGCTCGACGCGCTCGAACCGATCGAAGCGCGCTGGCGCCACGAGCTGACCAAGCTCGACGTGGCGGTGGACGAGGTCCCCGAGGTCCGCCCGGACGGCCGCGCGCCGGCCGAAGGCGTGCTCCACGACGGCTCCGTGCCCTTGTCACGCCTGGTCCCGGCCGGGGTCGACCGAGCGGGGCTGCCGACTCGCGCGCGGATCGTGCTCTACCGGCGGCCGCTCGAGGCGCGCGCCAAGGACCCGGGTGAGCTGGCGGAGCTCGTGCACGACGTGCTGGTGGAGCAGGTCGCGGGCTACCTCGGCGTCGAACCGGACGTGATCGAAGGCGATTGAGTCGGTGGGGGCTGGTGCCCCGTCGTAGATGGTCCGGTTCCGCTGCCCGACCTCCCGGCTCTGCTGCACGGCGGCTCGGTTCAGGGGCGAGGGGCGCGGCGGCGTGAGGGCACCGCGGTGAGCGCAGTGAAGAGCACCGCGGCGAGCTGGGCGAGCAGCAGCAGGCCGCGCTCGGTGCCCGGGAACGCGAGCGAAACCTCCGATGACTGCGGCGGGATCGACACCGCGACCTGGTGACCCCACGCGGGCACGATCGGCACGGCCTTGCCGTTCACGCTCGCCGTCCAGCCGGCCTCCTGCTCGGCGGCCAGCACCAGCAGCCGGCCGGTCGGGCCGTCGGAGGCGCGCACGCGGACGTCGGGCAGCCGCGCGTCCACGGGTGAGACCCCGGGCGACGCGCCGGGCGCGCCGCCGCCTGTGACGGCCGCCTTGGCCAGCTCCGGGGAGATCAGCGTGACCTCACCGGCCTTCGGCAGGAGCCTCACCACGGGCCGGCCGTCGGACATCGGAGCCGCCGGCGCGACGAGTTCACCGGCGAGCGAGACGAGGGCCTGCGGATTGCTGCCGGGCGGGAGGATCACGTACTCGACGCCGGACACCGCGGCCGCCGCGACGGCTGATTTGACCGCGTTGGCGTCGCCCGTGAGCAGGTCGCGGCGCCAGTTCGCGAGCCGCTCGGGCGTGCCCGGGGTCGGGGCGAGCTGGTCGTCGCCGAAGACGGCGAGCCGGCCGCCGGTCTGCCGGGTGAGCTGACCCAGGTCGAGCACCGCGCGGCCGCTGCCGACGAGGTCGGCGGCCACCTCGGGCGCGAGGGCGGGGCGCGGCTGGGCGGTGAGCGGGCCGTTGTGGCCGGTGCCGACGGCGCTGACGCCCAACGCGATCAGCACCACCACCCCGGCGACACCCGCGACCTTGGGCAGCCACGGCGCGGGCACACTCGCCGAGCCGCCGCGTTGCCAGGTCGCGAGGACCGCCCACAGCAGCCCGGCGCCGACGACCAGCAGCGGCACGCCCGTGTAGCCGGTGGCGGCGGGACCGCCCTGCATCGGTGTCACCGGAACCTGCCGCACGAGCACCACCGCGGCGACACCGAGCACGGCGAGTGCGAGGCCGCCGGCCACCTGCTTCGTCGGCCGGACCACGAGCGCGACGAGCGTGGCCGCCAGCACCCCGACACCGATGGGCCACGCACCCGGGCCACCCGGCGTCAGCCCGGCCAGGTCCGCGCCGGACGCGGGCGCGGCGGGACCGCCGAGACCGTGCAGGAGCAGTTCGGGGTATTTGAGCAGCACCGTCGGCCACGGCAGGAGCAGCACGAGCGGCAGGATCACCACGATCCCGACCGACGCCGCGCGGCGCGCGAGCCCCGTCGGCGCCGGCAGGACCACGAAGCCGAGCAACAGGCCCACGAGCGCGAGGGCGTGCGCGAGCGGCGAGAACGCGCCGAGCACCGCGACGCCGAAGGCCGAGAGCGCCGACACGTGCAGCCAGCGTGTGCCGGGGCGCGTGAGCAACCGCGCGATCCCGGCGACGACGAGCGGCAGCACGAGGTGGACCACCACGACGTCGAGGCGCCCCTGCGCGACCGACGCGGTGGCGGCGGGCAGCAGCGCGTACGTCGCCGCGACGACCGCGCGCACCCAGCGGCGCACGGGCAGCTTGCGCGTGGCCGCGTACGCGCTCAGCGCGGCGAGCGGGATGTCGCCGATGAGCAGGATCGCCACGAGCGCGGCCGGGCCGCCCAGGGGCGCGAAGATCGCGCCGATGGTGCCGAGCACGGGCAGCGTCGCGGGGGCGGGCGCGCCGGTGCCGCCCGCGACCGCGTGCCACGGCGCGAGGTAGGTGGACCAGATATCGCCGAGACCGCCGACGGGCAGCAGCCCGCCGCCGGAGAGGTCCAGACCGAGGCGGCCGCGGTTGACCACGAAGGCCAGGGCCGTCAGCACCACGACGAGGACCACGGGCGGGGCGAAGATCGTCGCGGCCAGCACTCGGCGGCGGTTCACCTCGACGAAGACGAGTCCGGGTTCACGGGCCGGCGCCGGTCGCGGTGTGGGTGAGGGCTTCGGGCCGTCGCCGGGCTCGACGACGGTTTCCTCCGGCACTTCCTCGCGTTCCGGCGCTGTGTCTTGTTCCAGCGCTGTGTCTTGTTCCGGCGGCACGGCGACGGCCACGACCGTGCCCGTGCCCGGCCGGCGCAACCCCGAACCACGGGAACTCAAGCCGCGCAAGGCTCCTGCGGGCAAAGCTTCGGGTCCGACGGGCCGGCGATCGGCGGCGCCGAGCGCTTCCGGCGCGATCCAGGCCGGCTCCTCGGTGAGGCCTTCGGGGACCGTGCCGAGCGCGACGTCGCTCTCGACGCCACGGCGCACGAGCCCGACGACGCCGGCGCGTAGGGCGTTGCGCAGCCGCGTGTACCGGCCGACGAACAATCCCCGCACCGTGCCGGGACGCGGTGATTCCCGCCGGTTCGCCCGCGCTGCCCGGAGTTTTCCGCGGCCGCCCGTGAGGTAGGCGAGCGCGGAGAGTTCTGCGCGCGCTTCGGGAGCGCGCCTCAGGACGAAGAAAACGAGCACGCGCAGCAGCAGGAGCAGGGGCAGCCGGACGAGTCCGAACCAGAACGAGAACGGCGAGCAGTTCACGAGGAACACGCGCAGCCCGTGCGCGCGGTTCACGGCCGCGAGCGAGCGGCCCGCCGCGTCGGGCGCGCGCCGGCCGGTCGAGAGGGCGCGTGCGTGGCGGACGCGGGCCGCGGGCACCGAGAGCACGAGCGCGCCGGTGGCGTTGGCGCGCCAGCCGAAGTCGAGATCCTCGCGCAGCAAGGAGAAGTCCTCGTCGAAGCCGCCGAGGGCGTCCCAGAGTTCGCGCTGCACCAACGATCCCGCGCTCGGCACGGCGAGCACCTCACCGGGCTCGTCGCCGGGCGCGGCCATCTGCTGGCGGTGTCCGGACGCGTCCGTGGACAGCCCCGCCTCCACGATCAGGCGTGGCTCGGCCCAGTCGAGCCCGAGCGGCCCGAGCACCTTCGCCGACGGCGCCGCTTCGGCGGCCTGCAGGAGCTCCTCGAGGCAGTCGGGTTCGGGCGCGCAGTCGTCGTGCAGCAGCCACAGCCACGCACCCGGGTCGCCCCACCGTTCCACCGCGTGGGCCACGGCGGCCGCGATCGCCGCAGCGAAGCCAATTTCACTCGAAAGAGTGATGACGCCGGACAGCACCGGCTGCGAATCGGGCCCCGCCGCGACCCCGCCGGGCTCGGCCGCCTCGGCGAGCAGCTTCGCGGTCAAGTCGGTGGACCCGGTGTCGACCGCGAGCACGTGCCGCGGCCGGACCGTGCTGCGCCGCAAGGAAGAAAGCGCCAGCGGCAGCCACTCTTCGCCGTCGTGACAGACCACAATGGCCAGAACGGGCAGCGTCCTCACGAGCGACGGTGCGACGGTGCGGGTCAACAACCACTCCTGGTCAGGCTGCGGGCGGGTGCGGTCACCCTACGGCTTGACCCGCGCACGCGGCGCCGGACCCGCACCCACCTTTTCGCCGTCGCGGCGTCGAACGTTTCGCGCCGAACGCCGTGTGGATCACACTGACGTCTCCACCACACGCGTCCACGCCTCGGGACGCACCGACCACATGCGACACACGACGACGGCACAACTACCGTCGTCGCCCACTTCGATCCCCACCGCCAGGCTGGGATTGATCCGCGCCGAAACCCCGCCACAGCGGCAAGTTCCCCACGCACACTCCATTGACGCCTGGCTACCCACGCGGTTGCGCGCCCAAACCTCGAAGTTTCGCCGAAGATCGAAAACCGTGGTCGCGAACTTGCCCCACGTCGGGCGCAACCCGGCCACACGCGGGCGCCCGCCAGCCTAATCCGGTGCTATACCAGCAAAAACGCCACGAAAGCGAGAGGGCCCGTGCCGCGCACGGACCCACCTCACCCCTCGCAAAACCAGTCAAGCCCGCAGCACACGCCGAACTCGAAAGGCGACCACAGTCGGGGGTCCGGGGGCTTGCCCTCGGGCGGGGTCTGGGGGTTGCACCCCCAGAAGACACTGACGCGCGACGTGGTTCGCGCTTTCCGCGAACACACCGCACCCCCGAGCAAGCGTTAGATCGCTCGCTTTTTCAGCTTCCGCCGCTCGCGTTCGGACAGACCACCCCAGATGCCGAAGCGCTCGTCATGCGCCAGGGCGTACTCCAGGCACTCGTCCTTGACCTCGCAGCCGAGGCAGATCCGCTTGGCTTCGCGGGTCGAGCCGCCCTTCTCGGGGAAGAACGCCTCGGGGTCCGTCTGCGCGCACAAGGCGCGCTCCTGCCAATCCTGTTCCTCCTCGGTGGCATCGAAGAGGTCGGTCAGATCCCCCAGCTCCTGCTCAGGGTTCTCGCCCCAACCCACGACGTGCCCCCACTCCCTCTTTTCAGGCCTCGAGTCGGTCCTCGAGCCTTCCGCTTCCAACCGCACGTCCGCCTCCTCGCTCCTACGCACTCCCCAGGCTGGCGGTGGTGAAACGTCATCCGCTGTCCCCTCTCGACAGCGAATGACATCACTGTGATTACACCCGTGTAGTGCGGTCAGGTCAAGCGGAGTAGCGAGTTCGGGGGATACCTCTCGCGCGTTGCGCAAGGGGACACGCCGAAGACTTCACACCGGGCATACGGAAGACTGGTGGAGTGCAGAGATCAGCAGTGCGGCCCAGCCCGGTCTTCATCGGCATCCTCGCGGTCGCCGTCCTCGGCGGAATCCTGGCCGCGTACGGTGATTCACTGAGTCTGACGGGTGACAAGGACCCGCTCTACGTCACCGGTGTCGTACTCCTCGTGGCCGGCGGATGGATCGCTTCGCTGACCCTGCACGAGTTCGGCCACGCCTTCGTGGCCTATCGCGGCGGCGACGCCGGGGTCGCCCAGAAGGGCTACCTCACCCTGGACGTGCGGCGCTACACCGACCCCGTCCTGTCGATCCTGCTCCCGCTGATCTTCCTCCTCATCGGCGGCATCCCGTTGCCCGGCGGCGCGGTGTGGATCAACCGCGGCGCGCTGCGCAACCGCGCGACGTCGTCGTGGGTCTCGCTCGCCGGCCCGCTGTCGAACCTCGGGGTGGGCGCCGCGCTGTGCCTCGTGGTGGCGCTGGTGCCGATGTCGACCGGCCTGTTCTTCGGTCTGTCCTACCTGGCGCTGCTGCAGGTGATGACGTTCCTGATCAACATCCTGCCCATCCCCGGCCTCGACGGCTGGGGCGCGATCGAGCCGTACCTTTCACCGCAGGCGCGGGCGTTCGGCGCACGCGTGCGGCCGTGGGCGCCGCTGGTGCTCTTCGCGTTGTTCTTCGCGTTCCGCCCGCTGTCCGACGCGCTCTGGTACGTCGCGGGCCTGATCTTCGACGCGTTCGGCGGCAGCGGCCTGGCCGCGCAGTTCGGGCAGTCGGCGTTCCTCTTCTGGCGCTGACGGCCGCGGTCCGGCTCAGGGTTCAGGCGGTTGAGCTCAAGAAAAAGAAGCCCAGTGCGAGTTGGCCATCAGCCACCCGTGCGCGCGCTTCCAGATCTGCTTGAGCCCCCAGCGCTCGCCGAGGTAGTCGCCCGCCGCGCCGACCACCGGAACCAGCCCGAGCGCCCGGTGGTAGAAGCGGCCTCGCGGGCGCTTCTCCAGCTCGTCGGTGATCCCCCACAGTGACCGGCCGAGCCGCCACAGTGTCCCGGCGACGGCCTTCACCGTCACCTTGCCGTGGGCGCGTTCGGATTCCGTCAGTTCTTCGGTGAGCTGCGCGGCCGCACTGTCCTCTGCGGACTCGTCGGCCGGCTTGCCCGCGGCGAGCACCGGGTCGATGTCTCGTTCGAACAGCACCGACGCGATCAGCCGCACCCGGCTGCCGACGTCGGTCACGCCGTACTCCCCCGCGATGGCGCACAGCAGCAGCCCCTGTGACGCCGCGCCGAGCGTGTCCTGCACCGGCAGCCGGTCGGCGAGCGCGCCGCCAAGGCCCGGGATCGAGGTGAGCGCCGCCGTGAACCGGCCGACCCGGTTGACCCACCAGCCGCAGCGCTCGTCGATGTCCATGCGGGCCCACGCGGCGGTGCCGGGGACCTTCACCGACGTGAGCGCGCCGAGCACCTTCTCTTTGAAACCGTCGTCGCCGAACTCCTCGGCCGCCTCGGTCTTGCGGGCCCGCGCCCGCAGGCCGAACGGGTCCGACTCGCGCAGCGCGTCGAGCATCGGCGCGCAGGCCCGGACGAACGGACGCAGCACCGCCACGACCTGACGGTCCGAAATGGGCTCAGCCACGGAGCTTGCCCTTCGCCGAGGCCGCGCGGCCGAGCCCGCCGCCGAGCACGAGCGCCGCCGGCAGCGCGCTCGCGCCGAGCAGCAGGATCGCCCGCCAGTCCTGAACGAGCACGAGATCGCCGCCGGGTCCGGCCAAGCCGATGACGAACACCACGACCACCCACACCACGAGCGGCACCCACGACAACCCTGGGCGCACGAGCTTCGCGGTCGTCAGCACCAGCCACGGCGTGGTGACCACGCCGACGAGCACCGTCAGCGGCAGCGGCACCTCCCCAAGCGTGCCGACGCGCAGCGGCAGGAAGAACACTTCAATCAGCGCCAGCAGCAGCGCGTCCAGGCACAGCACCACCAGCATCAAGCGCTGATCGAGGCTCAGCGGGGCCGGCACGTCACAGCCCTCCGAACAGGTCGGTGTCCGCGCCGGCCGCGTCGCCGTGGGCGAGCACGAAGTGCTCGGCGGGCGGGATCGGCTGTGCGATGTCGTTGGTGAGGGCGAAGTGCACGATCTCTCCGTCGACGACCGTCAGCTGCGTCTCGTGGGCGCGCAGGGCCGCGATCTTCGCCGGGAGGTGGGCCGAGGTGTCGAGCACGGTCGTGACCTTCTCATCCGCGGTGCCGGGGAGCTCGTCGTCTTCGGGTACCCGGAAGGGTGAGCCGCCATTCGCGCGCAGCCGCGCGAGCCCCGCGTCGACCGCGGCCCGGGAGTGCACCACGTGGAAGACGCGCTCGACCGAGGCCGCGCGCGGTGCCGCCGCCATGGTGACGTCGTGGGCGCGGATGTGGTCGGGGTGGCCATAGCCGCCGAAGGAGTCGTAGGTGACCACGACCTGGGGTGCCACCTCGTCGAGCAGCTCGGCCAGCTGGGCGGCCTGCTCGTCGAGGCTGCCGCCGGCGAACGCGCGCGGGTGCTCGGCCGCCGGCGTGCCCGCCATGCCCGAGTCGCGCCAGCGGCCCATCCCGCCGAGGTACTCGTGGCGCGTCACGCCGAGGGCGGCGCAGGCGGCCGCGAGCTCGCCCGAGCGGTAGCCGCCGAGCTGGTCCGCGGCGTCCGAGGCCAGCAGCGCCAACCGCGGCGGCACGATCTCGCCTTCCTCGCCGAGAGTGCACGTGACCACCGAGACCTCGGCGCCCTCGGCGGCGTACCGGGCGATGGCGCCGCCGGTCGTGATGGTCTCGTCGTCGGGGTGCGCGTGGACGAGCAGGAGCTTTCGGATCACGGCACCAGGTTAATGAACTCCGGCCGCGGGGCCGGGGACCCGCCGTTCCCGATCCCGGAACGTTCCGCGGCAGGGGTTCCGCCCACCCCGCGGGACCGCCCCGGAAAGGGTGGGACACGCCCTCCGGCCCGCACTCCGGTAAACGGTCGCCACCGTTCACGAGATCAGGTTAATTCCTTGTCACTTCCGGTTTGTCACGGCTGTGTGACTAGTCCATTCGCGGGGTCCTCAAAGAGGATGGCGTCGGTTATTGTCCCCCGAGCCGAATGACCCACCGAGCCGTGGCCGTCCCCGGACGAGGACCGCGATGATCGAAGATTAGCTACCGTGAGTAGTCGATCAACCGCAGAACCCGTGGTGGAGATAGGCAAGACGAGATTGCTGTTCCATCACAATCTCACTCAGAGTGTCCGGATCGATAGTTTTGACGGCTGTCCACTGCCTAGGTTGCACGACTACGGTGAGCTAACTCGATTACATCGAAGCTCGCGGTCAGGAAGAGGTCGCCTCGCAAACCCGCGACGGCGTCGAGCAAGGAGAATGAATGTTAGTGACGACAAGGTCGCGCGCCGCGAAGCTCGGTGCCTTCGTCGCGGGTGCGGCCCTTCTGCTCTCCGCGTGTGGCGGTGGCGGCGGCGGCAACAGCGCGGTGCAGACCGGGCAGGCATTCGCCGACTGCGACAAGAACCCGAACAGCTGCAACTCGGTCCAGGCTGACCAGCTGCAGCAGGGCGGCGACGTCACGTACGCCATCGAGAAGAACATCCCGAACTGGAACGTGACCTCGGCCGAGGGCAACGTTTTCGAAACGGGCATGGTCACCAAGGGCATCCTGCCCTACACCTTCTACGCGACGCCGGACCTCAAGCCGGTCCTGAACAAGGACTTCGTGGAGTCCGCGGACGTCACCAGCACCAACCCGCAGGTGGTCGTCTACAAGCTCAACCCGAAGGCGTCCTGGGACGACGGCACGCCGCTGTCGGCCGACGACTTCATCTACAACTGGAAGGTCCAGAACGGCAAGGACTGCCCCGACTGCGCCCCGGCCTCGACCTCCGGTTACGACCAGGTCTCCTCGGTCGTCGGCTCGGACAACGGCAAGACGGTGACCGCCACCTTCTCCAAGCCGTTCACCGACTGGCGCCAGCTGTGGAGCTCTTCGGGCGCGATGTACCCGGCGCACCTGGCCGCCCAGCACGGTGACACCGCCACCCCGGCCGGCCTCGCCTCGTCGTACAAGTGGTTCGGCGACACCGTCCCGACCTGGTCCGGCGGCCCGTTCAAGATCTCGAAGTTCGTGAACAACCAGTCGGTGACCGAGGTTCCGAACGACAAGTACTGGGGCACCAAGCCGCTGCTGTCGAGCGTGATCTTCCGCGTCATCACCGACGCCACGCAGGAGCCGACCGCTCTGCAGAACAACGAGGTCCAGGTCATCTACCCGCAGCCGCAGGTCGACCTCGTGAACCAGGTCAAGAACATGCCGAACATCTCCTCCTACATCGGCCTCGGCCTGACCTGGGAGCACTTCGACTTCAACCTGAAGTCGCCGGGTCTCGACAACAAGGCGCTGCGTCAGGCGATGTTCACGGCGATCAACCGCAAGGACATGATCGCGAAGACGGTCGGCCAGTTCACCAACAAGGTCGAGCCGCTGAACAACCACAACTTCATGCCGCAGCAGTCGGGCTTCAAGGACGTCGTCTCGTCGACCGGCCAGGGCACCGGTGACATCGACAAGGCGAAGAAGCTGCTCACGGACGCCGGTTACAAGCTCAACGGCACGCAGCTGCAGGACCCGTCGGGCAAGAACGTCGGCCCGTACCGCATCCGCTACACCGTCGGCAACCAGATCCGCCAGGACGAGTGCGAGCTGTTCGCCGCGGCTGCCAAGCAGCTGGGCATCACCGTGAACGTCTCGCCGACCGACGACCTCGGTGACACCACCACCAAGGGCGACTACGACATCATCGTGTTCGCCTGGGTGTCCTCGCCGTTCCCGTTCGCGGGCGCCGTCCAGAACTGGGTCACCGGTCAGGGCAGCAACTACGGCAAGTACTCCAACCCGCAGGTCGACAGCCTGATCGCCGAGGCCAACGCCGAGACCGACCAGGCCAAGGCCACGGACCTGCTGAACCAGGCCGACCAGATCATGTCCGACGACGCGTACGTGCTTCCGCTGTACCAGAAGCCGACCTTCATCGCGTCGTCCGACAAGATCGGGAACATCCGCAACAACTCGACGCTCGACGCCCCGGTCTACAACATGGCGGAGTGGGGCCTCCGCAAGTGATCACCACCCGGTAGATTCGCGGGTAGATTCGCGCAGGACAACCGGTGAGGGGCCGGCACACAGCCGGCCCCTCACCGCATGTCCGAACCGTCAAGTCCGCTTCATCCCGAACTCCAGATTTGCCTCTCTCGTCGCCTCGGCCCTGCCACCACAAGCGGCGGGCCACGGCAGAACCACCAGAGCAGGAAGACCTCCATGCTTGCCTTCGCACTGCGCCGGCTCTTCGTCTCGGTGCCGATCCTCATCTTGTCGACGTTCCTCGTCTTCGTGATGGTGTCGCTCTCGGCCAACCCGTTGAGCTATCTGATCCAGAGAAACCCGCCCCCGCCCCCTCAGACGATCGAGCTCGAGCGGATCCGCCTGCACCTCGACCAGCCGATCTTCGAGCGGTACTGGCACTGGATCACCGGGGTCTTCAGCGGTGACTTCGGCCCGTCGGTGCAGTCGAACCTGAACATCGGCCACGAGGTCTTCGTCCGCTTCGGCGTGACCCTGCGCCTGATCGCGCTGGCCATGATCGTGGCCCTGATCCTCGCCGTGGTCATCGGCGTGATCAGCGCGGCCCGCCAGTACTCGAAGTTCGACTACACCGCGACCTTCTTCGGCTTCCTGTTCCTGTCGATGCCCTCGTTCTGGTTCGCCATCGTGCTGAAGCAGATCGGCATCGGGATCAACACCTCCGTGGGCGACCAGATCTTCTACACGATCGGCTCCTCGTCGGTGATCACACCCGACGGGTTCGGGGCACAGCTCGGCGACGTCGCCGGCCACCTGATCCTGCCGACCATCTCGCTCGCGCTGACGAGCTACGCGGCCTGGAGCCGCTTCCAGCGCGCGTCGATGCTCGAGGTCCTCAACTCCGACTACGTGCGCCTCGCCCGTGCGAAGGGTCTGCCCCGCTGGACGGTGACCCGCCGGCACGCGCTGCGCAACGCGCTCATCCCGCTGACGACAGTGACCGCGCTGGACGTCGGCGCGATCCTCGGCGGTGCCGTGGTGACCGAGACCGTGTTCCAATGGCAGGGCGCAGGCACGTTCCTGCTGAACGCCATCCGGCAGAGCGACGTCTACGCCGTGGAGGCGTGGCTGCTCATCGCCGCCACGTTCATCATCCTGCTCAACCTCATCGCCGACCTGCTCTACGGCCTGCTCGACCCGAGGATCCGCTATGCGTGACGAATCGACGACCGAAGAACTACCGACCGGCGCGGACTCCCGCCTCGACGTCGCGACAAAGCCCGACACGGTTCCCGAACGCGAGTTCACGGTCAAGGAGCGCAGCCAGGCTCAGGTTGTCTTCAAGCGCTTCCTGCAGCACCGGCTGGCGATGATCAGCCTCGTCGTGTTCATCCTGATCGTCCTGTTCGCCTACATCGGCCCGCTCGTGTGGAAGTTCACCCCTGGTTACATCTCCGAGGACAACTCCGCGCCGCCGTCGGGCACGCACCCGTTCGGCACCGACGCCGTCGGCCACGACACGCTGGCCCAGGTGATGCGCGGGACGCAGATCTCGCTGCAGATCTCCGTGCTCATCGCGATCTTCGCGACGATCGTCGGCACCATCTGGGGCTCGATCGCCGGGTACTACCGCGGCTGGATCGACACGGTCCTGATGCGCATCGCCGACCTGATCCTCACCCTGCCGCTGCTCGCAGTCGCCGCGGTGCTCGCCCACCAGGTCGGTGGCACGTGGTGGCTGATCGCGGTGGTCATCGCCGGCCTGTACTGGGCCTACGTCTCCCGTGTCGCCCGCGGTGTCGTGCTGTCGCTTCGCGAGAAGGAGTTCGTCGAAGCGTCGAAGGCGCTCGGCGCGAGTGACGCGCGGATCATCTTCCGGCACCTGGTGCCCAACGCCCTCGGCGCGATCATCGTGAACCTGACGATCCTGGTGTCGATCGGCATCCTGCTCGAGACCGCGCTGTCGTTCATCGGCTTCGGCGTGCAGCCGCCCGACACGTCACTCGGCCTGCTCGTCAGCAACGCGCAGACGGCTGTCGACACCCGCCCGTGGCTGTTCTACTTCCCGGGCGTGTTCATCATCCTGATCGCGCTGACGATCAACTTCATCGGGGACGGCCTGCGCGACGCGTTCGACCCCCAGCAGACGAAGGTGCGCGCATGACCGAGTACGACACCCGTGGCGGCGACCCCGTCCTCGTGGTGGAGGACCTGACCGTCCAGTTCCCGACCGACGACGGCGTGGTCAACGCCGTGCGCGGCGTGAGCTACCACCTGCAGCGCGGCGAGGTGCTCGGGATCGTCGGCGAGTCCGGCTCCGGCAAGTCCGTGACGTCGATGGCCGTGATGGGTCTCCTGCCGCGCACCGCCAGGATCTCCGGCTCCATCCGCTTCGGCGGCGTCGAGCTGCTGAAGGCCAGCGAGAAAGAGCTCAACAAGGTCCGCGGCAAGGGCATCGCGATGGTCTTCCAGGACCCGATGACCTCGCTGAACCCCGTGTACACCGTGGGCGACCAGATCGCCGAGGCGATCACCGCGCACCACAACGTGCGCAAGGACGTGGCCAAGAAGCAGGCGATCGACCTGCTCGACCTGGTCCGCATCCCGAACCCGAAGCAGCGCGCGGACGAGTACCCGCACCAGCTGTCCGGTGGTATGCGCCAGCGCGTGGTCATCGCGATCGCCATGGCCAACAACCCGGACGTCATCATCGCCGACGAGCCCACCACGGCGCTCGACGTGACCGTGCAGGCCCAGATCCTCGAAGCGCTGCAAGCGGCGCAGAAGGAGACGGGTGCGGCGATGGTGCTGATCACGCACGACCTCGGCGTGATCGCCGGCCAGGCCGACCGCGTGCACGTGATGTACGCCGGCAAGGTGGTCGAGTCCGGCACCGTCGACGAGATCTTCTACACACCGCGGATGCCGTACACGCTGGGCCTGCTGGGCAGCCTGCCCCGCCTCGACGTGAAGACCGAACGGCTCACGCCGATCACCGGCTCGCCGCCGGCCACGCAGAACATGCCGCCGGGCTGCCCGTTCAGCCCGCGGTGCCCGATCTCGCAGGACATCTGCGATAAAGAGGAACCGCCCCTGGTGGCGGGCCCCGGCTCGCAGTTCGCGGCCTGCCACTTCACCGAGCAGGTCATCGGCCGTGACCCGGCCGAGCTGTTCAGCCCCACCTCGGCCGACACGGCAGCCGTCCCGGTCACCGTCGACGCCGCGATCGACACGGAGACGATCTGATGAGCGAGACCACGGCGCCCCGGACGCCCGTCCTCTCCGCGCAGAACCTGGTCAAGCACTTCCCGATCCGCGGCGGCGGAGTCATCCGCCGCACGACGGGAGCGGTTCAGGCCGTGTCGGGCGTGTCGTTCGACATCTACCCGCACGAGACGCTCGCGCTCGTCGGCGAGTCGGGCTGCGGCAAGTCGACCACTGCCCGCATCGCGCTGGCCTTGCAGCCGCTGACCGACGGCAAGGTCACCTACGAAGGCCGCGACCTGGCGAAGATGTCGAAGCGCGAGCTGCAGCGCCTGCGCCGCGACATGCAGATCGTGTTCCAGGACCCGTACGCGTCGGTGGACCCGCGGCTGCCGGTGAACGAGATCATCGCCGAACCGCTGCGCATCCACGGCCTCTACGACAACGGCGGCCGCCAGCAGGTCCGCGACCTGATGAAGACCGTCGGTCTGCGCCCGGAGCACGGCAACCGGTTCCCGCACGAGTTCTCCGGCGGCCAGCGCCAGCGCATCGGCATCGCCCGCGCGCTCGCGCTCAAGCCGAAGGTGCTGGTGCTCGACGAACCGGTGTCGGCGCTTGACGTGTCGATCCAGGCCGGTGTGCTCAACCTGTTGAAGGACCTGCAGGCAGAGTTCGGGCTGTCGTACCTGTTCGTGTCCCACGACCTGTCCGTCGTGCGTCACGTGTCCGACCGCATCGCGGTGATGTATCTCGGCAAGATCGTGGAGACCGCGGCCTCCGAGGACCTCTTCACCAGCCCGACGCACCCGTACACCCAGGCGCTGATCTCGGCGATCCCGGTGCCGGACCCGCGCAAGGAACGCACCCGCCAGCGCATCGTCATCACCGGCGACGTGCCCAGCCCGGCCAATCCGCCCTCGGGCTGCCGTTTCCGCACCCGCTGCCCGAAGTTCGCCAACGAGATCGACGACGCGGGCCGCAAGAAGTGCAGCACCGAGGAGCCGCTGCTGGTCGACCACGGCCAGGGCCACCCGACGGCGTGCCACTTCGCGGAGAGCCTGCAGTTGATCTGAGCCCGTCTTGACGAGAAACGCCCCGGTGCCGCTTGCGCGCGCCGGGGCGTTTTCGTTGTGAGGCAAAGGAGTAACCCGTGATCACGGACCCCACGCTCACCCGGATCGGCGAGGCGGTGCGGCTCGGTCACAGCGGCGACCGGGAAGGCGCGCGCCGGGTGTTCGGCGAGATCTGGGCCGAAATCGGTGGTGTGCAAGGGGATCCGCTGCACCGGTGCACGCTCGCGCACTCGATGGCCGACGTGCAGGACGACGTCCGGCAGGAACTGCTCTGGGACGAGCGCGCGCTGGCGGCCGCCGGGCAGCTGACCGACGCCCGCATGGCGGAGGCCGGACTGACGCTGTCTGCGGCCGGGTTGTCTCCGTCGTTGCACCTCAACTTGGCCGAATGCCACCGCAAGCTCGGCGACCTCGACCGAGCCCGTGAGCACCTGCGCGAAGCGCAAGCGACGATCAGCGCGCTCGGCGACGACGAGTACGGGCAGCTGATCCGGCAAGGCCTCCAGCAGATCGCGGACCGGCTGCGCTGACCGGCGGCCGACAAGCGTGCTCAGCTCGTGCCGCGCGTCCAGTTCACCGCGGAGCCGAAGGGCCCCAGCATCGGCGGCCCCGGCGTCAGGCCCGAGATGCCCTTGCCGATGGCCAGGGTCTCGGCTTCCTGGAAGAGCGGGATCACCACGTTGGCCGACCAGAGATCGGGTTCCAGCGTCTTCAGCGCGTCCGCCAGCGTCGTCGAGCCGGTGAGGGCCGAGTCGATCGAGGCCTGGCGGCTTTCGTCGCACAGGCCGGCCGAGTTGGCGGGCACGATGGCCTTGGTCGGGTCCGGCGTGGCCTGGTCGGGGGCGCAGCCGAAGGTGGACGCGAGCACCGTGGCCGGGTCTCCGCCGACGGGCTGCCCGACCACGGCGATGTCGACGCCGACGTTGCCGTTGGCGTCGGGGCCGGCCTGCTGCTGGCCGTTGAGCACGGGCATGGCGAGCAGCGTCGAGAACAGGTCACGCGGCTCGGGGTTGATGGTGTTGACCTGCACGCCGCCCGCGATGAGCTCGTCCGAGAGCTCCTTCGCGATCGACGCGTAGGGCTCCTCTTCGCCCGGCGACGCGATGACCAGCGACAACGTCTTGGTGCCCTTGCGCCACACGCCGGCTTCCTTGGTGTAGCCGGCGGCCTTGAAGTAGCCCTCGGCCTTCGCCAAGTCCGGTGTGGCGGGCGGGCCGGCCGGGATCGTGGGCGCGTAGCCGGCGCCGGTGGGCGGGATGACCTGCGCGTCGGCCTTCAGCGCGGCGGCGGGGCCGCCCATGGCCCCCGCCGTGATGAGCTTGCCGCGGTCGAGCAGGGCCGCGACGCCCTGGCGTACCTGCTTGTCCGACAGCACCGCGCTCACGGGCCGCAGCAGGACGGTGGCCTCCATGGGCCGCGGCAGCGTCGTGAGCTTCACGGCGGAGCCGAGGTCGTTGAGCAGCTGCAGGCCGTTGGCGTCGGTGCGGGTGAGGGAGAACTGGTCGTTGCCGCTGCGCAGCGCGGTCGCGATGCCCGACGGGTCGGAGCGGCGCAGGATCAGCGTGTCGACGGCCGCGGGCTTGTCCCAATAGCGGTCGTTGCGCTGCAGCGTCACCTCGCCGCGGGCGGTGTCGATGGTCTTGATCGCGAACGGTCCCGCCACGGCCGGGAAGCTCGTCGCCAGCGCGGCCTGCCAGCCGCCCGGTGAGTCCTTGAGCAGGTGCTGCGGGAGCAGGTTGTCGAACAGCGTCTGCCAGGCCGGGTACGGCTTGCTGAAGGTGACCTCGACGCCCTTGCCACCGTCGCGCGACTCGATGTCGCTGATGAGCCGATAGCCGGCGGGCTCGATCACGCCGGGCTGCGACTTCATGGCGTCGGCGAGGTAGGTGAAGTCCTCGGTGGCGATCGGCGCGCCGTCGGACCAGGAGGCCTCGGGGCGGATCTCGTACTTCACCGTGAACGGCATCTGCGACACGACCTCGGCCGAGGTCATCAGCGTCTTGTCGAGCGTGCGCTTGCCGTCGTCGGACTGGCGGAACACCGAGGGCAGCAGCAGCTGCGACAGCGCCGAGGTGACCGTGGACGAGTCCGCGAGCGTGTGGGGGTTGTAGCCGCCCACCACGTCGTCGACGCCCACCACGATCTGCGACGCCGTGGGCTGCGCCGGGGTGCTCGACGTCGGCGCCGAGGTCACCACCGGAGGCGGTGGCGTGTTCGAGCACGCGGCGAGGAGCGCCCCCGCGAGCGCCAGCACCGGCGCCGCCTTGCGTCCCATCCGCACGCGTACCCTCCCGATTTCCCGCGGTCCGAGCCGACATGCTGCCACGCCGGAGGCTGCTCGGCACCGAGATTCCCACATCCGGCCGGACCGGCCGACACCGGAGTGGATACCGCCAACCGGTGGACGTGCGGGAACCCCGCCTGGTTCCCGTTCGTGATCAGCGGCGCGGCATCGTGACCGGCGCGCGACCCGCCCGTGAACGCCGAAGGGCGCCCCGCCCCGGCGAGGGGAGAGGCGCCCTTCGAGAAAAACCGTCAGCCGTTTTCGCGGCTCTTGGCGCGCGAACGCTCCTTGGCGCGGGTGCCGATGTCCAGCGTGACCTTGCGGACGCGGACGACCTCCGGCGCGACCTCGACGCACTCGTCGACCGAGCAGAACTCCAGGGCCTCTTCCAGGCCCATCTTGCGCGGGCGGGCCAGCGTCTCCATCACGTCGGCGGAGGACTGACGCATGTTGGTCAGCTTCTTCTCCTTGGTGATGTTGATGTCGAGGTCTTCGAAGCGCGGGTTCTCGCCCACAACCATGCCCTCGTATACCTCGGCGCCCGGCTCGACGAAGAAGGTGCCGCGGTCGGCCAGCTGGATCATCGCGTACGCGGTGACGGGGCCGGTGCGGTCGGCGACCAACGAGCCGCTGTGGCGGGTGCGGATCTCACCCGCCCACGGGAAGTAACCCTCGAACACGTGGTTCGCGATGCCGGTGCCGCGGGTCTCGGTGAGGAAGTCGGTGCGGAAGCCGATGAGGCCACGTGCCGGCAGCACGTACTCGAGCTTCAGGCGGCCGGAACCGTGCCCGCCCATGTGCTCCATGCGGCCCTTGCGCGAGGCCAGGAGCTGCGTGATCGCGCCGAGGTGCTCTTCCGGCGAGTCGATCGACAGGCGCTCGAACGGCTCGTGCAGCTTGCCGTCGATGACGCGGGTGACCACCTGCGGCTTGCCGACGGTGAGCTCGAAGCCCTCGCGCCGCATCTGCTCGACGAGGATGGCCAGCGCCAGCTCGCCACGACCCTGGACCTCCCAGGTGTCGGGGCGCTCGGTCGGCAGCACGCGGATCGAGACGTTACCGATCAGCTCCTGGTCAAGACGCGCCTTGACCAGGCGCGCGGTGACCTTGTCGCCGCCGTTGCGCCCCGCCAGCGGCGAGGTGTTCACGCCGATGGTCATCGAGATCGCGGGCTCGTCGACGGTGATCCGGGGCAGCGCCACCGGGGTCTCGGCGTCGGCCAGCGTGTCGCCGATCGTGATGTCGGGGATACCCGCGATGGCCACGAGCTCGCCGGCGCTGGCCTCGAGGGCGGGCACGCGGGTGAGCGCCTCGGTGACGAGCAGCTCGGAGATACGCACGTTCTGCACCGAGCCGTCCTCACGCATCCAGGCCACGGTCTGGCCCTTGCGCAGCTTGCCGGCGTGGATGCGGATCAGCGCGATGCGGCCGAGGAAGTTGGACGCGTCGAGGTTGGTGACCAGCGCCTGCAGCGGCGCGTCGAGGTCGGCCGCGGGCGGCGGAACGTGCTGGAGCAGCGTGTCGAACAGCGGGTCGAGGTTCTCGCTGTCGGGGACCTCACCGTCGGCGGGCTGCTCGAGGCCGGCCTTGCCGGCGCGCGCGGAGGCGTAGACGACGGGCAGGTCGAGGATCGCGTCGTGGTCGGCGTCCTCGATGTCGCTCGCGAGCTCGAGCAGCAGGTCGTGGGTCTCCTCGACGACCTCGGAGATGCGGGCGTCCGGCCGGTCGGTCTTGTTCACGACCAGGATCACCGGCAGGCCGGCCTCGAGGGTCTTGCGGAGCACGAAGCGGGTCTGCGGCAGCGGGCCCTCACTCGCGTCGACGAGCAGCACCACGCCGTCGACCATCGCCAGGCCGCGCTCGACCTCGCCGCCGAAGTCGGCGTGGCCCGGGGTGTCGATCACGTTGATCGTGACCTGGCCGTCGGGCGTTTGGCGGTGGATGGAGGTGTTCTTCGCGAGGATGGTGATGCCCTTTTCGCGTTCGAGCTCACCGGAGTCCATGACGCGGTCGACGAGCTCGGCGCGTTCGGCGAAGGCGCCGGACTGCCTGAGCATGGCGTCGACCAGGGTCGTCTTGCCGTGGTCGACGTGTGCGACGATGGCGACGTTGCGCAGGTCGGGCCGGGTCTTGCCGGACGCGCGGCCGGTTTCGACTGCGGTGGCGCTGGCTGCGGGCACGCGAAGACTCCTGAACTACGAAGGCGGGTGGGTGGCCGCGTCGCGGGCGGAGCGGTGACCTCTGCCAAAAACGGCTTCGCCACCTCAACCGGCATCGTGACCGGCTTTGGCCACACGCGGACTTCATAAGGATACCTGTTGCCGAAGTGTGAGGACCGCCACGCCCCATGATCGGTTAGGCTCACCTAACCTGAACCTCAGGAAGTGCCGCCGAGGACGTGGGAGCCCACCGTGGGCAAAAAGGACAAGAAGCAGCCGGACACCCCTGCTGGGGTCGTCCGCAAGCTGATGAAGGCCGGCAAGGTGAAGAAGAAGTGCTGCCGGTCGTCCTCGAGGTGCAAGAAGTGTCCGGTGCTCGCGTTGAAGAAGGCGAAAACGGACCTCGCGAAAGCGGCTTGAGCGCCACTTTCGCAGCGGCAAGTGTTCCGAGAGGCTTCACCCGCCGTTCGCGGCCCGGCTTCTCCCCGCGACGGCCCGTTCGCCCCGGTTCAGAGTGACCGAAATCTCCTGCCGCCGAACACCCTGATCAGTGCGCCACGGCCTCGTTGACCAGGCGCAACTCGGGTGCCGTCTTCGTCGGTGAGAACTCGATCACCTCGTAGTGCGCGAGGTGCTGCGTCGCGAAGGGGTCCGTGGCCAGGATGGCGTCGAGCTTCCCGCGAGCCATCGGGCGCGTGATGATGACGCCGCCCGTGCGCGGGTTTTGGCGGCCGGAGGCCAGGAAATGACCGTGGTCGTACTGCTTGCCGAGCCACTCGGCGTGGTCCGGCAGCGCCAGGTCGATCTCCTCGATGGGCGCGGTGTAGGTGAGCAAGACGACGAACATGTCTCGACGGTAAACCCGGTTCCGCGCCACGGCACCCGCAAGTGTTCTAAGGTGTTCACCATGTTCGCGCACAGCACCCAGTGGTGGCCGCCCTCCGGCGGCCCCGTTGCTCTGCGCTGAACTCCAGCGAAGGCCGCCCCGGTGGGCGGCCTTCTCGCTTGTCAGGCGGGTCTCCTCCCGGGGCACACACCCAGGAGAGGAACCCCAGTGGTCCAGTTATCCGGCATCACCCCGTCCGGCCACGTGCACCTCGGCAACCACCTAGGCGCGTTGCGCCGCTTCGCGTCCGACAGCGAGCCGGACGACCTGTTCTTCGTCTCCGATCTGCACGCGATGACCACCGCGCACAACCCCGCGAAGCTGCGCGCCCTGGCGACGGAGCAGCTGGCCGTGATGGTGGCGACAGGCGTGGACCCCGAGCGTGTGTTCGTGCAGTCCGACATCGCGAAGGAGCTGGGCGCGCTGACGTGGATCCTCGAGTGCACCTGCTCCTACGGCGAGGCCGCGCGGATGATCCAGTTCAAGGAGAAGGCGAAAGGCCAGGCCGGCGTCCGGCTGAGCCTGCTCACCTACCCCGTGCTGATGGCCGCGGACATCCTGCTGCAAGGCGCGTCCGACGTGCCGGTCGGCGAGGACCAGAGCCAGCACGTGGAGCTCGCCCGCGCGCTGGCCAAGCGGTTCAACTCGACCTACGGCGAGGTGTTCACCGTGCCGCGGGCCGTGCTGCCGCCCACAGGTGCGCGCGTGAAGGACCTGGCCGAGCCGACGCGCAAGATGTCCAAGTCCGCGCACGACGCCGCGGGCGTGGTCTTCGTGCTCGACGAGCCGGACCAGGTGCGCCGCAAGATCCGTCGCGCACGCACCGACGGCGGGTCCGTGCCGGCGTACGCGCCGGAAAGCCGGCCGGGCATCGCGAACCTGCTGGACATCCTCGCCGCCTGCACCGGCCGCGATCCGAACCGGCTGGCCGACGAGTACCCGTCCTACGGTGTGCTCAAGGACGCCGTCGCCGACGCCGTGATCGAAGAGCTGCGCCCGGTTCGTGAACGCACGATGGCCCTGCTCGCCGACACGGCGGAGCTCGAACGCGTCCGCAAGGCGGGCGCCATCCGCGCCGCCGAACGCGGCGACCACCGGCTGTCCTCGGCGCTTCGCCTCATCGGCGCCGACTGAAGAGCTCGGGCGGGTTTTCCTTGACTCCCAAGGGAAACCCGCCCCCGGCCGTGGGTGAAAGTCAGCCGATCAGCAGCGCGCGCAACGCCGGGATCAGCCCGCGATCCGCCGGCAGCCAGTCGACGTCGTCGAGCTCGTCCGGCCCGACCCAGCGCAAGGCCGTGTGCTCGACCGCCCGCGGTTCGTCGCCCGGGGAGATCAGCGCGGCGGAGTACACGCGCAGCACCTTCCCGCCCGGCAACGGCACCTCGTCGCCGACGCGCCCGCCCACCGTGACGGCGACGTCGAGCTCCTCCTGGCACTCGCGAGCCAGCGCGTACGAGTCGGTCTCACCTTCTTCGACGCGCCCGCCCGGCAACTCCCACTGTCCCGCGTGGTGCGGCGGCCACGCCCGCTGCTGGGTGAGCAACTTCCCGTCACGCACCAGCGCCGCCCCGACGATGA
Source organism: Amycolatopsis sp. NPDC050768 (assembly GCF_040654155.1). NCBI lineage: Bacteria > Bacillati > Actinomycetota > Actinomycetes > Pseudonocardiales > Pseudonocardiaceae > Amycolatopsis > Amycolatopsis sp. NPDC050768. The sequence continues at coordinate 20,659 of NZ_JBFAHL010000014.1, read as the reverse complement.
CCCCGTCCATCGGCCCAGTGTCCCGCACGGCGTTCACCCGGTTGCCGCGGCCCGATCCGCACGCCACCTGACCTCGAAGCGCGCACCGCCGTCCGGCGACTCCCCCACGCGCACGCGCCCGCCCCGCCGGCGCACGGCCTCGGCGACCATCGCCAGGCCCAGGCCGGTTCCGCCGGACGAGCGGGCGCGGTCGTCGGCCACGCGGTAGAAGCGGTCGAACACCTTGGCGCGGTGCTCGGGCGCGATGCCGGGCCCGTCGTCGTCCACCACCACGCGCACGTCCGACCGCGAGGCGAGCACGGACACCACGATCTGGCCGGTGGCGTAGCGGCAGGCGTTGCGCAGGAGGTTGTCGAGCACCAGCTCCACCTCCGAGTGCGTCGCGAGCGCCCACGCCTGCGCGACGGCGGCGCTCACCCGCGCCTCGGGCGCGCCGGCCGGCAGCCGGTGCACGGCCGCCCGCACCTCCGTGACCAGCTCCACCGGCTCGGCGGGCGGCACCTCGCCGGCGTCGGAACGGGCCAGCGACAGCAGGCCGTCGAGCAGGGCCGACAGGCGTTCGGCCTCGGCGAGGATGTCCGTGAGCGTCTCCTGTGCCAGCTCCGGATCCGGGTTCGTCACGGCCACCTCGGCCTGCACGCGGATCGACGCGACGGGCGAACGCAGCTCGTGCGCCGCGTCGCCGGTGAAGCGGCGAAGCCGGCTACTCACTTCTTCTTGTCGGGCGAGCAACGCGTTGAACTCCTCGGCGAGCGCGCGCAGCTCGTCGTGCGAAGTCGGCAGCGGCAGCCGCGAACCCGGCGGTAACGAACGCACCAGGCCACGCATCCGGGCCACCGGCCGCAGCGCGAAGCGCACCAGCAGCCAGGTCGCGAGCCCCGCCACCACGGCGCCGACCAGCGCGACGATCACCAGCCACAACCCACCGGAGTGCACGGCCGCGGCGAACCCGACGAGGCCCGCGCCCGCGACGACCAGCCGCTGGCTGCCGTCCGGCCCGCTCACGACCTGGCCTCGCCAGCGGTCGCCGTCCGTCTGCACGGGCACGCCCGCCTTGAGCTGCCCGATCGCGTCGCCGCTCAACGGTGGCCGCGGCTGACCGTCGACCGGCGCGCCCGAGATGTCCAGCACCCGCACCGAAACCGGGTCCGCGCCCGCCGGCGGCCGGCCCGCCGCGACCGAGGCCGACGCGGGTCCGAGCGCGGCCGTGAGCTCGTGGTCCACGGAGTCGACGAGCAGCGGTTCGAGCCGGCTGGCGGCGAGCGTGGCGAGTCCGAGCAGGCAGGCCAGCGTGATCGTGGTGGCCAGCACCGTGATCCGGACCTGCAGCGAACGGCCCCGCCACCAGGACGGTGTGCCGATCACATGACCTCGTCCAGCTGCGCGTCGGACGCGAGGTAGCCGTGGCCGCGCACGGTCCGCAGCAGCGCGCCGGCGCCGACCGCGTCGAGCTTGCGCCGCACGTAACCGACGTAGACCTCGACGAGGTTGCGCGTCACGGCTTGCTCCTCGCCCCAGACCGCGCGCAGCAGCTCGTCCTTCGTGACGACCGTGCCGGCGCGGCTCACGAGCACCTCCAGCAGCCCGAACTCCCGCGGCGACAGCGGCACTTCGGTGCCGTCCCAGCGCACCTGCCGCAACGCGCGGTCCACCTCAAGCGAGCCGAGCCGCAGCGTGCCGCGCGAAGCGTCGGGCCCGGCGCGCCGCAGCACCGCGCGCACCTGCGCGACCAGCACGACGAACGAGAACGGCTTCACGAGGTAACCGTCGGCACCGAGGTCGAGCCCGTCGGCCTGGTCGATCTCGCCGTCCTTGGCGGACACGAGCAGTACCGGCGTCGTCACGTTCTCCGCGCGCAGCTGCTGCAGCACGCGGTAGCCCGACAGGCCGGGCAGCATGATGTCGAGCAGCACGACGTCGAACGCGCCGGTGCGCGCCAGCCGCAGCCCGGACGGCCCGTCGGCCGCCGTGACCACGTCCATGTCCTCCGCTCGCAGGCCGCGTTGCAGCGCCTTGAGCACGCCCGGCTCGTCGTCGACCACCAGCACCCGAGGTTTCACGAACTTCATCATGGCCGGTTTGCGCAGGTCGTGCGCGAGCTCTCAGCGCGATCTCAGCCGCGGAGGCCGAGCATTCAGGGGTATCTCAGCCTCGAGAGGGAAGCGTCGGTTCCGGGAGCCGAGCACACTGGGGCTCGGAAACACAGGGAGAGACGACATGGATCCGAAGAAGAAGGCCATCACCGCGGCCGTCGTCGGCACCGCTCTGGGGGTCGGGGGGCTCGTGGTGGTCGCGATGCCGGCTTCGGCCGGAGACGCGCCGAAGCTGCCGGCGATCAGCGCCGAGGACCTGGTGCAGTCGGTGATGACGGCCAACCCCGGTCCGTTCGACGGCACCGTCAGCGTGAGCAACGACCTCGGCCTGCCGGCCGTGGGCGGCGCGATCCCGGGGATGAGCGCGCTGAACGTCGACTCCGCGCACGTGTTCAGCGACGGCACCGGCAAGGCCAAGATCTCGCTGACCAACGGCGCTTCGCAGGAGACGATCGTCCGCGACGGCACCACCGTGTGGGACTACCACTCCAGCAACAACTCGGCCACGAAGACGACCATCCCGGCCGACGTCGCCACCCAGCACGACATGGGCGCGGGCGAGCTGGCCGACCCGGCCACGGCGACCAAGGAACTGCTGGCCAAGGTGCGTGAGAACAGCACCGTCTCCGTGGACGGCACGGCGAACGTCGCCGACCGGCCGGCCTACGAGCTGGTCTTCACCCCGAAGCCGACCGAACGCACGCTGCTGCGCGAAATCCGCGTGGCCGTGGACTCGCAGACGCGCATGCCGCTGCGGCTTTCCGTGCTGAGCAACGGAACCACGGCGCCGGCGCTGCAGGTGGCGTTCACCGACGTGAAGTTCGCGCCGCAGTCGGCCGACCTGTTCACCTTCACGCCGCCGCAGGGCGCCAAGGTCACGGAGAAGACCGCGAAGGTCGACGACCAGACCAAGGCGCTGGCCGACGAGGCCAAGCAGGACACCAAGCTCGTCGGTGACGGCTGGGACACCGTGATCACGGGCAAGGTGCCGGCCGATGCGCTGTCCGGCAAGAAGCCGGCCGGCGCCTCCGGGGCCGAGGGCCGAAACGCCGACCCGCAGCAGCTGCTCAGCCGCTTCGCCAAGCGCGTGAACGGCACCTGGGGCAGCGGCTACCTGTTCACCACCAAGGTCGGCGGCGCGGTGCTGACCGACGACGGGCGGTTCGCCGCCGGTGCGGTGCCGGAGCAGGTGCTGTACGAGGCGCTGGGCCAGAAGTGACCGACACGACCAGTGCGCTGGTAGCCGGGGCGGGCATCTCCCAGGAGGTGTCCGCCCCGGCGGTCCCGCTCGCCGCGCGCACGCGCGGGCTGCGCAAGGTCTACCGCGGCACGGTCGCGGTGGACCACGTCGACCTCGACGTGCCCGAAGGGGCCGTGCTCGGGATGCTCGGGCCCAACGGCTCGGGCAAGACGACCACGATCCGCATGCTGCTGGGCCTCGTGCGGCCCACCGAGGGCGAGGTCGAGCTGCTCGGCCGGCCGATGCCCGACGGCGCGCCGCACGCGCTGCCCGACGTCGGCGCGCTCGTGGAGGGCCCGGGCTTCCACCCGTTCCTCTCCGGGCGCGACAACCTGCTGCGCTTCGCGGCCGCCGAGCCGCGGCTGGCGTCGGGGGCGATCCCCGCGGCCGTGGACGGGGCGCTGGAACGCGTGGGCCTCACGGTCGCCGCGCGCCGCCGCTACAAGGGCTATTCGCTCGGCATGAAGCAACGGCTGGGGCTCGCCGCGGCGCTGCTCGTGCCGCGCCGGATGGTGATCCTCGACGAGCCGACCAACGGCCTCGACCCCGCCGGCACGCGCGAGATCCGCCGCATCATCAGCGAGCTGCACGCCGACGGCTGCACCGTGCTCGTGTCTTCGCACCTGCTCGCCGAGGTGGAGGCGACGTGCACCCACGTCGCCGTGCTGCAGTCGGGCACGGTCGTGGCTCAGGGCGAGCTGGCGGAGCTGCTGGAGTCGGGCAACGCGGCGCTGCTCGTGCGCACGCCCGACGCGGAACACGCGGTGGAAGTGTTGCGGGAGAACCGGATCGGGGCGCGGCTCACGCCCGACGGCGTCCGCGCGGACCTCACCGCCACGCCCGCGCCGCGGGTGCTGCAGGTGCTCGTGGGCGCCGGCGTCGAGGTGCACGAGGCGACTCGCGCGCGAACCGGGCTGGAGGACCTGTTCGCGCGGCTCACCGAAGGCTCTGACGGGTCGGTCGGCTCCGAATCCGAGGGGGAAGCATGACCACCGCGACACTCACGGCGCCCGTGAGCCGCACGGGCCACGACACGGTGCCGCTGCCGCGCCTCGTCGCGGCCGAGCTGCGCTGGATCTTCCGGCGCCCGCGCACGCTGGCCGTGCTCGGGCTGCTGGCCGTGGTGCCGATCGTGATCGGCATCGGCCTCACGCTCGTCGGCGACAGCGGGCCCGACGGCGGCCCGGCCGACGGCGACGCGGCACTGCTCGCGTCGGCCGTGAACAACGCGTTGGTGCTGCCCATCGCCGCGCTGACGATGACGCTGGCCCTGCTGCTGCCGCTGGCCTCGGCCATGGCCGGCGCCGACGCGCTCGCCGGCGAAGCCGCCCACGGCACGTTGCGCGCATGGCTCGTCGCGCCCGTCAGCCGCGGCCGGCTGCTGGTGGTGAAGGCCATCGGCGTGGCGGTCGTGTGCGTGGTCGCGGTGCTGGCCATGTGCGTCACGGGCGTGGTGACGGGGCTGATCATCAACGGCACCGGATCGCTGTTCACGCTGTCGGGCACGACGTTGTCGCTCGGGGCGGCGCTGGGCCGGATCCTGCTCGTGGCGGGCTGGATCGTGCTGCAGCTGTGGGCCGTCGGCGCGGTCGCGCTGGCCGTGTCGAGCTGGACGGAACACCCGATGCTCGTGGTCGCCTCTGTGCTGGCCGGCGACATCGTGTTCACGATCCTCGGGTTCCTGACTTCGCTCGACTGGCTGCACCCGTTCCTGCTCACGCGCAACTGGCCCGAGGCCCCGGCCGAAGTGCTGACCGACCCGATCTCGGGCTCGATGCTCACCGAAGGTGCGTTGCGGGCGGCTTGTTACATCATCGTGGGGCTGTCGCTGGCTTACGGCCGGCTCGCCACTCGAGACGGCTGAGTTCGAGGGGTTTCAGCCGACGATCGCGATCCCGTCCGGGTCCAGTGCGAGCCGGACGGGATCGCCCGCACGCAAGTCGGCCGTGACGGGGGCGACGGCATCCACGGTGTCCTTTTCGGACAGTCGCACGACCAGCCTGAGGTGCTCCCGGCGGTGCACCGCGGCCGTCACCTCGCCGGTCACTCCGGTTTCGGCCACCCGCAACGCATGTGGCCGCAAACCGAGCCGCACCGGACCGTCTTCGGGCTCCGGGAGCACGACGTCACCGAGATCGGTGTGCACGACCCCGCCCGCGGCCACCCCGTCGACGAACGACGTGGCGCCGAGGAACTTCGCGACGTCGTCGTCGGCCGGGTTGCGCCACACCGACCGCACGGCGCCCTCTTGCCGGATCTCGCCGGCGTCGAGCACGGCCACGCGGTCGGCGAGCGTGAACGCCTCTTCTTGATCATGTGTGACCAGCAGCGCGGTGATTTTGCTGCGCCGCAACAGGTCCGCGAGGTCGATGGCCAGCTGCTCACGCAGCCCCGCGTCGAGGCCGGAGAGCGGTTCGTCGAGCAGCAGCAGCCGCGGTTCGGGCGCGAGGGCGCGGGCCAGGGCCACGCGCTGGGCCTGGCCGCCCGACAGCTCGGTGACGCGCCGACGCTCGAATCCCTTGAGCCCCACCAGTTCCAGCAGCTCTTCGACGCGCGCTCGGTGTTTCGCTTTGGGGATCCCGTGCATGCGCAGGCCGAACGCGATGTTCGCGGCGACGTCGCGGTGCGGGAAGAGCTGGCCGTCCTGGAACACCAGCCCGAACCCGCGCCGGTGCACGGGCACGGTGGCGAGGTCGGTGCCGTCCCAGCTCACGGAACCGGACGTCATGGGCTCGAGGCCGGTGATGGCGCGCAGCAGCGTCGACTTGCCGGAACCGGACGGGCCGAGCAGGGCCAGCACCTCGCCGTCGGTGATGTCGAGGCGCGCGTCGCGCACCGCGGCGAACGAGCCGTAGTGGACCGTGAGATCCCGCACTGTGAGCGCCATCTAGAACTCCCCCACCGTGCCGTGCCCGCGAACCGAGCCGAACCGGTCGATCAGCGCGACGGCCGCCACCGTCACGATCATGAGCAGCGCGCACGCGGCGTACGCCATCTGGTTGTTGAGCTCGCCCGGGCGCGAGATGAGCGTCGCGACGGCCACGGGCAACGTCGGCGCGTCGGGCCGGGCGAGGAAGCTCGTGGCGCCGAACTCGCCGAGCGCCACCACGTAGCCGAACCCGGCAGCCGCGACGAGCGAACGCGCGGTGAGCGGCAGGTCGATCTCACGCCACACGCGCGCCGGGCTAGCCCCGAGCGTCGACGCGGCCTGGCGCAGCCGCACGTCGACGGCGCGCAGCACCGGCAGGATCATCCGCATGACCAGCGGGATGATCACCAGCGCCTGCGCGAGCGGAACGAGCAGCGGTGACGTGCGCAGGTCGCCGGGCAGCGCGTCGAGCGTCACGAGGTAACCGAAGCCGACCGTCACGGCGGAGACGCCGAGCGGCAGCATGAGGGCGGCGTCCATCGTCTCGCCCATGCCGCGGGCGAGGCGGCCGGGTGCGCGGCGCAGGGCGACAAGCACCACGCTGGCCAGCACGCCGACGGTCATCGCGAGCAGCGTCGCGTCGGTGGCCGCGGCGAGCGAGTTCTTGGCGGCGACCCAGCCGCTGACCTGCAGCGCGTCGTCCGTGCCGGTGCCGGCGAGGGCGCGGAACCCGGCGAGGCTCCACCCGTCCGGTGTGGACACCGACTCCACCAGCAGCGCGACGATCGGCGTCATCAGCAGTGCGATCACGACCGTGGCGGCACCGACCGTCCACCATTCGCCTTTTCTCGGCCGCCGGGGAGCGGACTGCTTGAGCTTCACGGCGTTCTCGCGGCGCTTTCGGGCGATCGCGCCGAGTGCGAGCGCGGCGAGGACGGCGGCGAACTGGATGAGCGACAGCGCGGCCGCTCCGGAGAGGTCCAGCAGGTCGACCGTGCGCAGGTAGATCTCGGTCTCGAGCGTGCGGTAGCGGCCGCCGCCGAGGATGAGCACCACGCCGAAACTGGTGGCGCAGAACAGGAACACGACCGCCGCGGCCGACGCGACGGCCGGACCGAGCGCGGGCAACGTCACCGTGCGGAAGGCCCGCCACGGCGAGGCACCCAACGCGCGGGCGGCCTCCGTCGCCCGCGGGTCGAGGTAGCTCCACAGCCCGGCGACGGTCCGGGCGACCACGGCGACGTTGAAAAACGCGTTGGCCAGGACCAGCGGCAACACGCCACCGTCGGGCCACAACGCGCGGAACGCGAGCCCGACGACCACCGTCGGCAGCACGAACGGCACCAGCACCAGCGTGCGCGCCAGCCCGACGCCCGGCAGCTTCACACGCGCGAGCACGTACGCCACCGGCAGCCCCGCGACCACGGCGACGACCGTCGAAGCGGCGGCGCTGACCAGCGTGAACGCGGCGAGCTGCCAAGTCTGCGCGTCGGCCAAGACCGTGTCGACGCCGCCCGCCGAGAAGCCGCGGCCGAGGATCGCGACGACCGGCCAGGCGAAAAACACGACCAGGAACGCGACGGGCAGCAGGCCGAGCAGCGCCAGGCCCGCCGTGCGCGCGGTCTGCACCTGCGTTACGCGCCCATGAGCGAGCGCCATTCACCGATCCACTTCTCACGGCCGGCCTGGATCTGGTCGGCGGGCAGAGTCGCGGGGTCCTGCGGCAGCGGCGCGGCCGCGGCCCAGCCGGCGGGCAGGTCGACGCCCTCGCGGGCCGGGTAGACGTACATGTTGGCCGCGACCGTCGACTGGAACTGCTGCGAGAGCAGGAAGTCGACCACCTTCTGGGCCTGCGGTACCTGCTTGGTGTTCGCGAGGACGCCGGCGTACTCGATCTGGCGGAAGCACGTGTCGAGCAGGGCCTTGGTGCGCGGCTTGCCGTCGTCGCCGATCTCGGCGGCCGGCGAGGACGCGTACGAGACCACGATCGGGCGCGGGCCTTTGCCCGAGGAGCCGGAGAAGTCCTTCGTGTAGGCCTCTTCCCAGCCGCTGTCGACCTTGACGCCGTTGGCCTTGAGCTTGGCCCAGTAGTCGTGCCAGCCCTGCTCGCCGTACTTCGCCACGGTGCCCAGCAGGAACGCCAGCCCGGGCGACGCCGTGGCGGGGCTCTCGGCGACGGTGAGGTCCTTGTACTTCGGGTCGGCGAGGTCGTCGTACGTCTTGGGTTCCGGCAGGTGCTTGCTCGCGAAGTACGCGGGGTCGATGTTGACGCAGACGTCGCCGACATCAACGGCACTCAGGCGGTGCTGTGGGTCCACCGAGTACCGCTGCGGCCCGCGGTCGGCCTCGGGGCTCGTGTACGCCTGGAAGACGCCTTCGTTCAGTGCTCGCGAGGCGAACGTGTTGTCCACGCCGAACGCGACGTCGCCGATCGGGTTCGCCTTGGTGAGCACCAGCTTGTTGGTGAGCTCCCCCGCGTCGCCCGACTTGAGGATCTTGAGCTTGATGCCGGACTGGCGCTGGAACGCGTCGAGCACGTCCTGCGGCGCGACGAACGAGTCGTGGGTGACGAGCGTGACCGTCGGGGTCTGCTGGGCGTCGCCGCCCGAGCTGCCGCCGGACAGCGAGCAGGCACTCGCCAGTGCCGTGACCGTGGCCAGGCCCAGCACCGTGCGTGCGGTCCGCGGAATCATCTGCCCTCCTGCACTTCGCCGTGAGCAAGGAGAGCAGGCCTCCCTGCGCCGGCATGATCCGGATTCAGGTGCGAACGGTCGCGGGTCTCGGGCACCCGCCTCTCAGCCCGGCGTACCGGACTCCCGTGGCAACCGTGCAGCGTAGCCCAAACGGGTTCACCATTGGACACATGGCGCAACTACTGAGCGACTCCGAGATTTCATCCGCCCTGACCACCGTCCCCGACTGGCAGCGCGACGGCGCCACGATCACCCGTTCGGTGACCCTGTCTTCCTTCCCGAACGCCGTGGCCTACGTCGTCCGCGTCGCCGAACTCGCCGAGGCCGCCGACCACCACCCGGACATCGACATCCGCTGGCGCACGGTGACCTTCCGCCTCTCCACCCATTCGGAAGGCGGCCTCACCTCGAAGGACTTCGCCCTCGCCGCTCAGATCGACGCCGCGCTCACCGTGTGACGCGCCCTACTGTCGCGACACCTTCCGCGGGCTGACACGTCCCCCTTTCGTACGTTCCACGAGGAGGGACCCCTTTTCATGACCCAGGCAATCGTCGTCGGCACCATCGCGTTCACCCTGATGGTGGCCTCCGCCGGCGCGGTCCTGTGGCGCACTTTCCGCGCCCACCGTGATCTCGACCACAGGCCGTAACACCACCCTTGATCAGCGCGCTATTCCAGCGGAATCCGCCCGCCCCGCCCCCGCTAGGACACGCGATGAACAACTCGCCCACCACCCTCTCGCCCACCCAGCGCGCCTGGATCACCCTGCTCGCCACGGCGTTCACGCTGGCGGTTCTGGTGGTGCTCGGCCTGCTGGGCTGAGCCTTCTTTTCACCCTTCGAAACACCGGACGGTTCGGTGCCGACGACTCGGCATGAACCGTTCGTCCGTCGCGTGCGCGGCAGCCGTGGTGTTCCTGGCTGCCGCGTCCTGCGCACGGCCCACTGACCCGCCGCCGGCGCCGGTGTCGACCTCGGCGCCTCCTGCCGCTCCGGTTTCGCCGACCTCGCTGTCACCTTCGCCGACCCCACCGGCGCCTACGACGGCCCCGCCGACGTCGACCTCCACGCCACGGACCACCCGGACATCGCCCAAACCCCGGATCCGCGACACCAGCCCCGGCTGCGGTCAACGAGCCGTCAACGCACGCAAGTTCAACCCCAGCTGCAAGGAATACCAGGGCTACCTCGACCCCGGCGGCCCCGGCCGCGGCAAAACCTCCGGCGAAACCCAGCGCGACTGGCTGTGCGAACAGGGCCTGCTGCCGAAGAACGAATGCTGAACCACTTCACCGTCGCGGGAACCACGACAACTGAAAAGACCTACGCCACTTCGACGTACTCGCAGTCACCCTGCCCACGACAACGCCTGAAGGTCTGCACCTCAAGCTCAGCCGTTGAACTCCACGAGATCACGGAAGCCGAGCATCGGCACGCTCCTTCATGCGCTTGAACGCGAGATCGGCAATGCGCAGGAGGCGTTCGTAATACGGCCGACCCGCTTCGGGGAACTCGGACAGCGAGTCCTGCAACCTGGCCTCGCAGTCCGCGAGAAAATCCCACTGCTGATCCGGCAGCGTGTGCCCGTCGGCCACCGCCTTCGAGAGGAAGTAGATGTTGGCGTCGATCATCACCGCGCAGACCGAGCCGTAGTCCGCGCCCCGACGGACCGCCGGAGAAGGAAATGGCGTCGCACGATGGTCTTCGAGTGCGGCAGCCAGTTCGTCGATCACCCGTCCAGATTACGGTCGGCGAAGCTCAGACGTTGAACCTGAACTCCACCACATCACCGTCCGCCATCAGATAATCCTTGCCCTCCATCCGCACCTTCCCCGCGGCGCGCGCGGCGGCCATCGAGCCCGCCTCCATCAAATCGGCGTACGACACGATCTCCGCCTTGATGAAGCCGCGCTCGAAGTCCGTGTGGATGACGCCCGCGGCTTGGGGGGCGGTGGCGCCCTTGGGGATCGTCCAGGCGCGGGATTCCTTGGGGCCGGCGGTGAGGTAGGTCTGCAGGCCGAGGGTGTGGAAGCCGGCGCGGGCGAGGGCGTTGAGGCCCGGCTCGGCCTGGCCGACGGACTCCAGCAGCTCGCGCACGGACTCCTCGTCGTCGAGCTCGAGCAGTTCGGATTCGACCTTCGCGTCGAGGAAGACGGCGTCGGCGGGAGCGACAAGCTTCTCCAGCTCGTCGCGGCGACCGGAGTCCGTCAGCACGCCCTCGTCGGCGTTGAAGACGTACAGGAACGGCTTCGTCGTCAGCAGGCTCAGCTCACGCAGCGCCTCGAAGTCCACTTCCTTCTGCGCCTGGAACAGCGTGCGGCCCGCGTCGAGGATTTCCTTGGCGCGCTGCGCGTTCTCGAGTGCCGGGCGCGCTTCCTTCTTGGTGCGCGCCTCCTTCTCGAGGCGTGGCAGGGCCTTGTCGAGCGTCTGCAGGTCGGCGAGGATCAGCTCGGTGTTGATGGTCTCGATGTCGCTCGACGGGTCGATGCGGCCGTCGACGTGGACCACGTCCGGGTCGTCGAACACGCGGATGACCTGGCAGATCGCGTTGGCCTCGCGGATGTTCGCGAGGAACTTGTTGCCCAGCCCGGCACCCTCGGACGCGCCCTTCACGATGCCCGCGATGTCCACAAAGGACACGACAGCCGGCACGATCTTCTCCGAGCTGTACATCTCCGCCAGCTTGTCGAGCCGCGGGTCCGGCAGCGGGACGACGCCGACGTTGGGCTCGATCGTCGCGAACGGGTAGTTCGCGGCGAGCACGTCGTTGCGCGTCAGCGCGTTGAACAGGGTGGACTTGCCGACGTTGGGCAGGCCGACGATACCGAGGGTCAGACTCACGACAGTTGAGTCTACGTGCCCGGCAAACGCCCCGGCCGACCCGGTAACGCCGTGTCGGATTCCCGCCAGCCAAGCCCCCGACCTGCTGGCACCATCGACCACATGGCCACCCAGACCGCCCCGCTCTGGCGCGACACCGAGCGCTGCTACCGGGCCGTCACCGCCCGCGACCAGCGGTTCGACGGCCAGTTCATCATGGCCGTGCGCACCACCGGCATCTACTGCCGCCCGTCGTGCCCGGCGATCACGCCGAAGGCCCGGAACGTGCGGTTCTTCCCCACGTCGGCCGCCGCCCAGGCGAGCGGCTTCCGCGCGTGCCGGCGCTGCCTGCCCGACGCCGTGCCGGGTTCGCCCGACTGGAACGTCCGCGCCGACCTGGCCGCCCGCGCCATGCGCCTGATCTCTGACGGCTTCGTCGAGCGCGAAGGCGTGCCCGGCCTGGCGCGGCGGCTCGGCTACTCGGACCGCCAGCTCGGCCGCGTCCTCACCGCCGAGCTGGGCGCCGGCCCGCTCGCGCTCGCCCGCGCCCACCGCGCCCACTCCGCGCGGCTGCTCATCGAGCTCTCGGCGCTGCCGCTGACCGACGTCGCGTTCGCCGCCGGGTTCTCCAGCATCCGGCAGTTCAACGAGACGATCCGCGAGGTCTTCGCGACGACGCCTTCGCAGCTTCGCGCGGCTTCACTGCGTCGCGGCCGCCGCGCCGAACCAACCGGCTCGACGCGGCTGAGCCTGCGCCTGCCGTTCCGCGCGCCGTTCGACGCACAGGGCGTGCTGCGTTACCACGCATCGCGTGCGTTGCCGGGCGTCGAGGCCGTCGAGGAGAGCGCCGACGGCATCACCGGCTACGGCCGCACGCTGCGGCTTTCCCACGGCCCCGGCCTGGTCTGGCTGAGCCCGCAACCCGACCACGTCCGCTGTGACCTGGCGCTGACCGACCTGCGCGACCTCGGCAGCGCGGTCTCCCGCGTCCGGCGGCTGCTCGACCTCGACGCGGATCCGGAGGCCGTCGCACGCGTTCTCGGCGCGGATCCGGTGCTCGCGCCGCTGGTCACGAAGGTGCCGGGCCTGCGCGTACCCGGCGCGGTCGACGGGCCGGAGCTGGTCCTGCGCGCCGCGCTCGGCTCGGCCGCCGCCTCCGTCGCCGCGCTCGGCCCCCGGGTGCCGCCCGGTGAGCCGCCGATGGACACCCTGACGACGCTGTTCCCCACGCCCGAGATCGTGGCCGCCGCCGAGGTGAAACCGCACGTCAAGGCGGTCGCCTCGGCATTGGCGGACGGCAGTCTCGACCCGCACGTCGGCCGGGATCCGGGTGAGCTGCGGGCGGAGCTGCTCTCGTTCGGCATCGACGCCGACTACGTCCTGATGCGCGTGCTCGGCGCCCCCGACGTCCTGCTCATCACCGACCCCGCCGTGCGCCGCTCCGCCGCCGCCTTCGGCCTCGACCTGCCCGGCGCGGCCCGCGGCTGGCGGCCGTGGAGTTCGTACGCCACCCGTTACCTGCAGGTCTTCGACCCCGAGGAGAACCGCTCGTGAGCACCGCCTTCTGGTCCACTGTGGACACCAAGATCGGCCCCTTCACCGCCGTGGTGGCAGGCGACGGCGCCGTCCTCGCCTCCGGCTGGACCGCCGACGTCGCCGAGCTGACCACGCTCATCTCCCCGTCCCTGTCCCCGGCCACGCTCACCCAGCGCCGCGACCTCGGCCCCGTCACCACGGCCGTGCGCCGCTACCACGCGGGCGAACTGGACGCCGTCGACGACATCAAGGTCCGCCAACGCTCCGGCGCCTTCCGCCAGCACGCGTGGGACATGCTGCGCAAGGTCCCGCCGGGCCGCGCGGTGAGCTACGCCGAGTACGCCACGCTCTCGGGCAGCCCCACGGCCGTCCGCGCCGCCGCGTCGGCCTGCGCCCGCAACGCCGCCGCTCTCTTCGTCCCCTGCCACCGCGTCGTCCGCACCGGCGGCGCGGTGGGCAACTTCCGCTGGGGCATGGACGCGAAGCGCTGGCTGCTCACGCACGAGGCCGCTTGACCTACGCCGGCGACCCACCAGCCATTCGCGACCACGGCAGCTGCCTGGGCTCGGAATGCGGCCGTTCGCTTGACCGGCTGGCACATCAGCACCTTCCGCCAGGCCCGGGCGCCAGGCGCCGCCTGCTCACGAGCGACTCTGCCTGAGCAGGCAGGCCGAACTTCCTCGTCCTCAGCCCCACGGCCCTCCGCGCCGCGGTGCGGAGGCCAACTCTCGCCCTGAGTTACGCCGTGCGGAGTTCGATCCGTGAGCCGGTGCGGGACTTGTGCACGCGCAGGCGGGTCGGGATGCGCTGGCGGAGTTCTTCGACGTGCGAGACGAGGCCGACGACCCGGCCGCCCGCGCGGAGCTCGTCGAGGATGTTCATCACGACGTCGAGGGTTTCGGCATCGAGGGTGCCGAAACCCTCGTCGACGAACAGGGTGTCGAGCAGCGTACCGCCGGTTTCGCCGGCGACGACGTCGGCCAGGCCGAGCGCCAGCGAGAGCGAAGCGAGGAACGATTCGCCGCCCGACAGGGTTTTCGCGGGGCGGACGGCGCCGGAGTAGTCGTCGAGCACGTCGAGGCCGAGGCCGCCGCGAGTGCCGCGTGCGCCGGCCGCGTCGGAGTGCACGAAGGAGTAGCGGCCCTGGCTCATGGTGCGCAGGCGGGCGGTGGCCGCGAGCGCGACTTCCTCCAGCCGGGCGGCGAGCACGTACGACCGCAGTGACATCTTGCGCGAGTTCTGGCCGCGGCCGTTGACCACTTCAGACAGTGCGCGCAGCTCGTCGTATTCCTTCTGGACGGGCTCGAACTCCGCGAGCGCCTTGCCCATCCGCGCGGCCAGCTTCTTCAGCTCGCCGTGCTGTGCCGCCACGGATTTCAGTGCCGCGAACGCCGTGTCCGCCCGTTCGCGCGCGGCCTTCGCCACTTCACCCAGTGGCGCGACCTCGACGACGTCGTCGGGCGAGATGCCGAACAGCTCGGGCTGCGCCAGCAGCTCGCGCGCCCCCGCGGCCGTCGCCTCGGCTTCGGAGAGACCTTGTTCGAGCTTCGAGACCTGCTCGTCGGAACGGACCGCGCCGCGCATCTCTTCCGACGTGGCGAAACCCTTGGCATGCAAGGAGATTTCGACCAGGCCGTGCTGCTCGGCGAGCCGGGACTCCGCACCGCCCACTGCCGTGCGCGCCTCCGCGACGGAATCCAACGCACCCGCCAACGTGAGCAGATGCCGCCGGCGCGCGGTGACGTCGGGGAACTCACCACGCCCTTCGAGCAGCCGCTTCGAGCGTTCGGCCAGCCGTTCCTCCAGCGCGCGGACCTCGGCCTGCGTCTCCGTGACGGCCTGGTCCGCCCGCCGCCGGTGCTCCGCCAGCTGGTCGGCTTCCTGCTCCAGCTTGACGACCTGCCGCGCGAGCTGGTCCTTCCGCGCGGACTGCTCGGACAACGCCCCCACGCCCGCGCGGGCCTCCGTCAGCTCCGCGGCCACGGACTCGGCCGTCCGCTCGCCCAGCCGCTCGCGCAACGCGTCCAGTCGCGCCTTCGCCTCCTCCAGCGCGGACACCACGCGCTGCCGCAGCGCGCCGGCCTTCTGCTCCGACTCCTCCGCGGCCCGTTCCTCGGCGGGGTCCACGAGCTCAGCCCCGTGCCGTGCCGGCGCCGGGTGCTCCGCCGACCCGCACACCGGGCACGGCGCGCCGTCGGCCAGGCTCGCGGCCAGCTCGGCGGCCATGCCCTCCAGCCGACGTTCCCGCAGGTCAAGCCGATGCTGACGAGCCGCCTGGTGCGCGTCCACGACCTCGCGCAGCTTG
This sequence comes from Amycolatopsis sp. NPDC050768, assembly GCF_040654155.1. NCBI lineage: Bacteria > Bacillati > Actinomycetota > Actinomycetes > Pseudonocardiales > Pseudonocardiaceae > Amycolatopsis > Amycolatopsis sp. NPDC050768. The sequence continues at coordinate 5,103 of NZ_JBFAHL010000014.1, read as the reverse complement.
GCCTCACCGCGCCCGACCTTCGCGACGGCTTCCGGCAGCTCGGCGGCCGCGCGCGAAACGACAGTCAGCTCCTCGACCCGCGCCTTCGCACCGTCCAGCTTCGCCGCTGCTTCGGCCGCCGACGCGGCTTCGCCCCGCACAGCCGTGAGCCGCTCCGGCAGCTCCGCCAGCCGCGTCTGCAGCTTGGTCACCCGCTCGGCCGCCGCACCGGCCGCGGCCTTCCGCTCGTCTCGCCGCTCGGTGTCGACGCGTTGCTGCTCGGCCTCCGCGACCAGCTCGGCGAGCACACCCGCCTCCTCGCGCAGCGATCCGGCGCGCTCACGCAGGTCCGCCGACGCGAGGCCGACAGAGTCGAAACCCAGCCCCCCCAAGGCCCGCGTGTGATCGGCCTCGGCGAGCTGCGCGTCGCCCAGCTCTGAACTCCGCCGTTCCAGCAGCTCGACCTCGGGCACCACGGCCGACGCCCGCCGCGCCGCCGCGATCTCCTCGGTCCACTCCACGCGCTCGGCCGCCGTCTCGGCGATCTGCGCGAGGCGCGTGTGCGCGGTGCGAACGCGGCGGATGCGGTCGGCGTCCTCCTCGGCTTCCCGCAGCGTGGTCTCCGCCTTGGTCGCGGCCGAACGTGCTTGTGCCCCTTCGGTTTCCGCCGCTTCGGCGCGTGCGGCGACCTCCGCGAGCACGGCGTCGACCCACTCCGCCTGATCTTCTTCCGGCGGCTCCTGCTGCGCTTCCTGGGCGTAGCGCGCGACGAGCTCCCGCAGCTCCTGCTGCCGCTTTTCCACCGCCCGCCCCCGTTCGGCGCGCAGGTCTGCGAACCAGCGCTCGACGTCGGAGAACCGCTCGGTGCCGAAGAGGCGCTCCAGCAGCTTCTCGCGCTCGGTGGTGTCGGAGCGCAGGAATTTCGCGAACTCCCCCTGCGGCAACAACACGACCTGGAAGAACTGCGCGGCCGTCATCCCCAGCAGCCGTTCGACGGTGCGCGCGACCTCGTCGATCCGGATGACCCCGTCGGGCGGCAGCCCGGCGGGCGGCTCGCCGACCCAGGTCAGCGACACCTTCGCCTGCTGCGTGGTGAACCCGTCGCCGCGTTTCTTGGCGCGCTGGTACTCCGGGCTGCGCACGATCCGCAGCCGCTGGCGCTGCACCGTCAGCTCCAGCACGACCTCGGTGAGCTGCTCGGGCGCGGCGACGTCGCACCGCAGCCGCTTCACGTCGCCGCGCGCGCCCGGGACCACGCCGAACAGCGCGAAGGCGATGGCGTCGAGCAGCGTGGTCTTGCCGGCGCCAGTGTCGCCGTGCAGCAGGAAGAGGCCGTCCGCGCCGAGCGCGTCGAAATCGACCACCTCGCGGCCCGCGTACGGACCGAACGCCTCGACCTCCAGCAGGTGCAGCCTCACAGCTTCGCCACCGCCGCCCGGTTGGCCGCCTCGAGCGCGAGGAACACCAGCCGTTCCTCGGTTTCCGTGGGGAGCGCGCCGCGGCAGTCGTCGAGGAAGCTGCGGGCGATCTCGATGTCGGTGCGCCCGCGGACGGCGTCGGCGTACTTCAGCTGCGCGCCGGCGAGCCCGCCTTCCGGCTCCCAGTCGAGGTGCACGGCGTACGGAAAACGTTCGCGCAGGCGGCGCATCGCGTCGACCGGGCGCACGCGGTCGGTGACCGTGACCGAGAGGAAGTGGTCGCGCCATTCCTCGTGTTCCGGCGTGTCCAGCAGCTCCTGCAGCTCGCCGCGCAACATCGCGAGCGGGCGCGGCACGGGCAGTTCGTGGCGGCGGACCTCGGCGAGCCCGGCCGCGTCGAGGTCGACGAGCCAGACCGATTTCCGTTGGCGTGCTTCGGAAAACGAGTAGGCCAGCGGGCTGCCGGAGTAGCGAAGGTGCTCGGCGAGGGTCTGCGGGCCGTGGAGGTGGCCGAGTGCGACGTAGTCGACGCCGTCGAAGACGTCACCCGGAACCTGCTCGACGCCGCCGACGGCGATGGTGCGTTCGGATTCGCTGCTCGCGCCGCCCGTGACAAAGGCGTGGGCCAGCACTACGGACCGCGTTTTCGGCCGCGTGGCAAGGTCTTCGCGTACCCGGCGCATGGCTTCGGTGAGCACGCCGGTGTGGCCGCGCGCTTCAGGCACACCGAGGGCGTGGCGCGACGGCTCGGGTTCGAGGTACGGGATGCCGTAGATCGCGACGTCACCGTGTTCGTCGTTCAGCAGCACGGGTTCGGCGAGGCCGGCGATGGTGGCGCGCAGGTGCAGACCGCCGGCCGCCGCGAAGTCCGCGAAGGCGCCCAGCCGCGCCGCGGAGTCGTGGTTGCCGGGCGTGATCACGAGCTGCGCACCGGCCTGGCGGATGCGGCTCATGGCCTTGGTCGCGACTCGGACCGCTTCGGCCGAAGGGACCGCGCGGTCGTAGATGTCGCCTGCCACCACCACGACGTCGACGTGCTCGCTCGTCACGAGCTCGGCGAGGTGGGTGAGGACGGCCTCCTGCTCGGCGAGCAGGTCGGCGCCGTGGAACGTGCGGCCGACGTGCCAGTCGGAGGTGTGAAGGAGTCTCACGGCAACCACGGTAAGAGGCGATCACGACGAAACCGCGGAGACTCGCCGGAGAGCCACTCGAACGTGTGTACGAACCCTATCAGGGCCCTGGTGGACACGCCGACCACCGAACCGGTGAACACGCTGGTCAGCTACGCACCGCGACCGAGCGTGCCGGTTTTTGTCGGTGCGGTCCGCCATGATGTCCGCGTCGATCGGCACCGGCCGTTCCGACCGGTCCGGGTGATGTGGCAGGGAAAGGAGACTCGGGTGGAGACGGTGATCACGACCGCGGCCGTCGTGCTCGCGCTGCTCCTGTGCGTCGCGGTCGCGCTGCTGTGGCGGCTCTACGGCGACGGCATGCGCCGGGCCGACGCGGCGGCGCGACTCGTGGCGGCCGAGCGCGCGAAGAACGACCAGCAGCAGCTGGCGTTGCGGCGGTACGAGGTGGCGTTCGCGTCGATCAGCGGACGCGGCGAGCTCGGTGAGCAGGTGCTGGTCGAGACCGCGCGCGCGTTGGGGCTGCGCGAAGAACTGCACTTCACGCTGCAGACCGACCTGGCGGGCGGCGGCAGTGCGAAGCCGGACATGGTGCTGCGCGTGGGCGGCGGCCGAACTGTGCCCGTCGATGCGAAGGCCAGCATGGCGATCTGGGCCGAGGCCGTGGAGACCGACGATCCCGAGGAACGGCTCGACGCGTTGCGCGCCCACGTGCGCCAGATCCGTTCCCGCGCGGCCGAGCTCGCCGGCAAGGGTTACCAGCGCTGGGCCGACGCGATCTACGGCACGATCATGTTCGTTCCGTCCGACGCGGCCGTGGTCGCCGCGCTCGACACCGATCCGGAGCTGCTGCGCTGGCTGATCGACCGCCGAGTGTTCCTGTGTGGACCCACGGGGTTCGGGGTACTGGCGTCGGCCGCCCTGTTCGCGGCGAGCGACCGGGCGCTGGTGGAGGACGTCGAGCAGGTCCGCGCGGGGGCGGCGGCCGCGCACCGTTCGGCGGGGAACGCGGTCGAGGCGCTGAACCTGACGAGCACGCACCTGCAGCGGTTCCTCTCCGCGCGACGGCGGGAGCTGGAGGCGCTGGAGAGCTTCCGCGCGACGGTGGCACCCCTGACGGACGCGTCGGGGAGCCCTTCGCCGGTGCCGGAGGTACGGAAGGGGGACGAGCTGGCGGCTAGCTGAGGATGGTTCCTTCGCGGCCTTTCGCCGGGCAGCCCCTGCCGGATGGTGGCCGATGGTCTGCGGCTCTGGTGGTCACGCCCGCACGACCTGCAGCGCCCCGACGGACGCGGCCGGCAGCTCATCGCCGGGCCGTCAGTCGTAGCCGCTGGGCCACGGCAACTGGCGGCTGAGCCGGCGGCAAGACGAGGTGAGTGCCTGCTCAGTGCACGCCAGACAGCGTCTGGTGCGCGCGGCTGGTTGCCTGGCGGCTGGGCTCGCACGACCCGCGGCAGGCACCTACCAAGACGCGCCCGGCAGTGCGCCGGACGTACCAAGGGAGCCGAGGCGGCAGCAAGCCGAGACAGCGGCAGCCTGCCCGGCGTGGCTCATGGCCGCGGCAGCTGGGGCCGCACGACTCGTCACGGTGCGTGCCGGTCGTGGCCGGTTCGGGGTCGATGGGGCATTTGCGCTGCCCCGGGTTTGGTTCCGTCGCTGTGAGGCTTCCGGGGAGCGGGAACGTTCCGCGTCGACGACCGCCGCGGCGGGTGCGCGACGGGGCGGCTGGCGTCGAAGCGCCGACGGGACGGTGAGTCGGACCAGACCAGTGGGCTGTATCCGCAGGTCAGGTCACCAGACCACGGACCGGGTGCGGTCCGCGTCGCGACGGCCCGCGAGACACCACGTGTTCCGGCGGCCGGCAACTCACGTCACGCTGCCGGGTGGCTGGTCAGGGCGGTCTTCGGCAGTGGCAGCAAGATCGTGACAAGTAACGGCTACGGTGTTGCCTCGTGACCGCGATACGCGATCGCCAGAGCGATCCTGATGCCGAAGACGCCACCGTGCCCTGGGACGAGCGTCTCGTCGTCGGCGAGAGGCGCGGCCTGCCTTGGTGGGCAGCTGTCCTCGTGGGCTTCGGCCTGGCCGTGCTGGGCGCCATCATCGACGAGAAGACCAAGGGCAGCCTCGACTTTATTTTCAAGGCGGGCTACTTCGTGGGGGCCGTGCTCGCGGTGGGCGCGGTGCAAAGACGCGCTCTGTTCGGACCGATGGTGCAGCCGCCGCTGGTGCTGGCCGTCACGGTGCCCGGTGTGGTGCTCCTGACCGGCGGGTCCAGCTCGGGCAACGACACCCTGTCGAAGCTGCTCAACATCGGCACGCCGCTGATCAACGGCTTCCCGACGATGGCGATCACCACCGGTGTCACGCTGCTGTTCGGGTTCTTCCGCATCTTCCGCGAACGCGACCCCGACGCCGCCGTGAAGCTCAAGGACGGCAAGCCGCCCCGTGGCCGCGAAGACGGCGACGAGCCGCCCGCCCGCCCGCGCACCCGCCCGCCGGGCTCGGGTCGTCCCGCGAGCGCCGGCCAGGCGCCGCCGCCCGCCGGTGCGCGCCGCCCGCCTCGCGACCGCGAC